>NZ_JASBOD010000009.1:0-64741 GCF_047459735.1 Corynebacterium sp. c25Ua_89 | reverse complement strand
CCACCGATTCAACCAATGTCAAATCCGTGAAGAAAAATTCATCCGAACCACAACTTAGTTAACCTCTCGGCCAACTCGTTGCGACCTGGATTAATTTAGCCCCCACCCCACAAACAACACAAATCCCCAGTACACACCGCATTTTTAGGTGCATACTGGGGATAAACAGGGCGTCGTAAAGCGCTTAGTACGTCTCCGGCTCCTGGGTGCGCTTGATGTCAGCGCCCAAACGCGAGAGATTCTCAACGAAGTTCGGGTAGCCACGATCGATGTGGAAGACATCGTGAACGGTGGTTACTTCATCTGCGCACAATGCAGAGAGCACCAACCCAGCGCCGGCACGAATATCGGAGCTCCAAACATGGGTGGAAGAAAGTCGCTGCTGACCACGAATAACAACGTGGTGGCCATCCACCTGCGCATCGGCGCCGAGACGGAGCATCTCATCCACGAAGCGGAATCGCGACTCGAAGACGTTCTCCGTGATGACCGTGGTGCCTTCGGCAACGGCGGAAAGGCCAATCGCCATCGGCTGCAAGTCAGTTGGGAAGCCCGGGAACGGAAGCGTTTGGTAATCCACCGCAGCTGGTCGGCCGTTCATGCGAACGCGAAAACCGTTGTCATAATCTTCGATTTCGGCACCAGCGGACTTCAGCTTCTCCAGCGGTAGGTGCAGGTGACGGGGCGCGACACCGCCAACAGTGATATCCCCCTGCGTCATCGCTGCAGCATATGCCCAGGTACCGGCAACAATACGGTCACCGATTACCTTGTGCTCAGTGGGATGCAGCTTTTCCACGCCGCGGATCGTGATGGTGGAGGTGCCTTCGCCCTCGATATCTGCGCCCATCTCCTTGAGCATCATGCAAAGATCAACGATCTCTGGCTCGCGGGCTGCATTACGCAAGACGGTCTCACCGTCTGCGAGGACAGCGGCGGTAAGAATGTTCTCGGTTGCACCGACGGATGGGAAGTCCAAGCGAATGTTGGCGCCGTGGAGCTCATCGGCCACAGCTACTACCGCGCCATGCTCAATATGGGTACGTGCACCCATCTTCTCCAGACCCGATTGGTGCATATCCAGCGGGCGCGAACCGATGGCATCGCCACCGGGGAGGGCAATCTTCGCATGACCGCAGCGAGAGGTCAGCGGACCCAGCACGCAAACAGAAGCGCGGAACTGCCGTACAGCATCGAAGTCCGCGTTTGAGTGGAGCTTTTCGGGGACGGTAATCGTAACGACGTCGCCGTCGATAGTTACTTCGCAGCCTAGGCCTTCTAGAACCTTGCGCATCAACGGGACGTCGAGAATCTGCGGGCAGTTGGTCAACGTCGTGGTGCCTTCCGCCAAAAGCGAGGCGGCCATGAGCTTCAGGACGCTGTTTTTCGCGCCATCAACCACAACCGTGCCTTCGAGCCGTGCACCACCAGAGACAATAAATTGGTCTTTCACATCTTCCTAAACTACCGGATGCCCCTGAAAAACTTCTGCAAGTTTCAGGGGCATCCGGGTAGAAGAACCATGTATATCAGGGCAATGCGCCGATACGGCGAGCGGCATTGACCGCTTCGTAACGGGTATGCGCACCGAGTTTGCGCATCACGGAGCGTAGATAGGACTTCACGGTCTCTGCACCGATGCCCATTTCCTCAGCCGCCTCTACGTTGGTGTGGCCAAGCGCCACGCAAGACAGGACATCAAGCTCACGGGCGGAAAGCTTCGTAGACTGCTTAACGCGGACCGGGGAAACCATCTGGTCGCACAAAGCCTCAAGTTCCTTGCGCAGATCCTCGTCGTCTACGCGATTAGCCAACATGCGCAGCTTGGAGTGGGTGGAGCGCACCTGCTCCCACTCCGCACCATTCATGACGTGGCCGCGGGCAGCGCCGCTCTTGCCGCCATCGACGCGGCGCATTGCGGAATTAACCGCCAAATCCTGCTCCAGACAACGGGCGGTCATGGTTACTTCCTCAATAACCTTGTCTCCCAGACGTACTGGAGAGTGCACGCCGACATAGAGGACGCCGCGGATCTCACGCTGCACCGTGACCGGAACAGCCACGATGGAGTGCAGACCTTCGTCCTGAATGTAGCGGTCATTTTCATGCGAAATGGTGGTCGCACGAGCGTAGTCCGAAACACCTACTGCACGGCGCGTGCTGACAACACGGCCGCCCACTCCGACTCCAGCATCACTAATCAGGTTTTGCAAAGCCGGCGTGCGCAGGCCAACCCACTGGGTGATCTGCAGACGATTATCGGGAAGCAGGGTTCCGTACATCGTGACGGGAATGCCGGTTGCGGTCTTCAGGGAAGACAGTGCGGCGCGTACGGCTTCGTCGTCATCTTTGAGGCGATGCGGCTCCATGAGAATCTCTCTCCTAGTTGGGGGTAACCAGTAGGTGCACCCATACCCACCATGCGATTCGGGGGTAAAAGAACACGTTCCCCGCAGTATAACCGGCCAATGGGGGTAAGAATAAATCGCCTTACTGCCAAAGCACGATCCAAATCCCACAGCCAGTGCCCGAATGATCGGTTCAGAAGTCATGTACCGCTTGGTCTAGTAGCGAGGTGTACAGTGGCTAGGGTACGCACAAAGATATTTTCCAAGGAGTCCCCAAAGTGGCTGTCTACAACAACATTCTGGAAACCATCGGCAATACCCCACTGGTTCGCCTGAACCGTCTGACGGAGGGCCTCGGCGCAGAGGTGCTGGTAAAGGTCGAATCCTTCAACCCTGCTAACTCCGTTAAGGACCGCATTGGCAAGGCTATTATCGACGCCGCGGTAGAAGCCGGCGAGCTCAAGCCAGGCGGCACCATCGTCGAGGCCACCTCCGGCAACACCGGCATCGCGCTGGCCTTCGCTGGCGCTACCCTTGGCTACAAAGTCATCCTCACCATGCCGGAGACCATGTCCAACGAGCGCAAGGTGCTGCTGCGCGCTTATGGCGCAGAGATCGTCCTGACCCCAGGTGCAGCCGGCATGAAGGGTGCCGTCGACAAGGCGAATGAGATCATCGCCAACAACGACAACGCCATCCTGGCTTCCCAGTTCGCCAACGAGGCAAACCCGAAGATCCACGAGGCAACCACCGGCCCAGAGATCTGGAACGACGCCGAAGGCAAGGTTGATGCTTTCGTCGCCGGCGTCGGCACTGGCGGCACCGTCACCGGTGTGGGCCGCTACCTGAAGTCCAAGAATGCCGACCTCCACCTAGTTGCCGTCGAGCCGGCTGACTCCCCTGTTTTGTCTGAGGGCCACGCTGGCCCGCACAAGATCCAGGGCATCGGCGCAAACTTCGTCCCAGAGGTACTGGACCGCGAGCTGCTCGACGAGGTCATGACCGCCACCAACGAAGAGGCAATTGAGACCTCCCGCAAGCTAGCTACCGAGGAAGGCCTGCTGGTGGGTATTTCCGCCGGCGCAAACATCTCCGCAGCGCTCAAGCTGGCTGCTCGCCCAGAGTTCGAGGGCAAGACCATCGTTGCGGTTCTGCCGGACTTTGGTGAGCGTTATGTCTCCACCGTTCTGTTTGAGGACATCCGCGAGGCATAATTTGCCTGTCGTTTGAATGAAAAGCACCCATCTTATTGGTGGGTGCTTTTTCTTTGCCAGTAGTATGTACCACATGAACGTCCTAAAGATGATTCGCGAGGATTTGGCGAATGCCCGTGACCACGATCCCGCGGCCCGAGGAGATGTGGAGAACGCCATAGTCTACTCTGGCCTGCATGCCATCTGGGTGCACCGCATCTGTCATTGGATGTGGAAGCGCGGTTGGCGCGGCCCTGCGCGCATCCTTGCGCAAATCAATCGTTTCTGGACCGGAATCGAAATCCACCCTGGAGCCACCATTGGACGTCGGTTCTTCATCGACCATGGCATGGGAATCGTCATTGGTGAGACCGCCGAAATCGGCGAGGGCGTGATGATCTATCACGGCGTCACGTTGGGCGGCCAGGTGCTCACCCAAACCAAACGCCACCCCACTGTCCAAGACAACGTCACGATTGGCGCTGGCGCCAAGGTGCTAGGTCCCATCACCATCGGTGAGGGCTCTGCTATTGGCGCAAACGCAGTTGTCACCAAGGATGTGCCAGCAGAGCACATTGCTATTGGTATTCCAGCAAAGAACCGTCCGCGTAAGAAGGAAGAGCGCATCAAGCTCGTCGACCCCGACTATTACATCTAGGTCCACACACATCGAGGCTGGGCTGCCTGCTCCGCGTCTTGTACGCAAGTGCGGAGCAGGCAGCCCAGCCTTTTGTCATTTTCGGTGTGCTTAGTGCGCCAGCAACTCCTTATAAGTTTCGTTCTTCTCAATAAAGCGTGCGACGGCAGAGCAAGTAGCAAGTACGCGCTTGTTGGACGAGGCGGCGTCGTCAAGCGCGGCTTTGATGAGAGGCTTCGACAACCCTTGGCCTTGGAAGCGCTCGTGCACAACGGTGTGTTGGAAATCGCGAACGTCACCCGAATCGGCGTACTCGGCGTAACCTGCTTCCTCACCCCCTACGGCGATGACGTAGCGGGCATTATCTGGCTCGTGGTTGATTACTGGTTTCTGGACAGTCATAGAGCCCCATTAAACCATCACCGAAAACCAAAAAGGTCCCCTTCCAAAAGAAGGGGACCTATTTTGTGGCCAGAGCCAGGATCGAACTGGCGACCCCACACTTTTCAGGCGTGTGCTCTACCGACTGAGCTATCTGGCCAGAAGCCACAAGTGACTTCGGCGACCCTGACGGGACTTGAACCCGCGACCTCCGCCGTGACAGGGCGGCGCGCTAACCAACTGCGCCACAGGGCCATTTTTCAATTTTTCGTACCTCATTGGGCACGGATAGTTACTTTACACAACGTTGCCGAATTCAAACAAATCTGCAGTTTAACTACGGTTTTCGCTACTTTTGCGCACTAATTTTCCCAGAGGCCGCATGAGACATGCGTGAAATATAAGCGGGCGCATACACGCAAAGATTTCAGGCCAAGCCATATAAGGCACTATAAAGGCGCGTGCGCTTGCCGACGCCGCCTCTTCGAGCCCGAGCCACACCTCACGGCTTCAGCGGCCCTATACGTCGCCATAAAGACGTTTTTGAAGAACGCGCTACACCTCTAAGTCCCACCCCGGTGAAACAGCGGGTTAAGGGTCAAAAAGTGTGTCCGGAATCGCGGATTTTCACGGATTGACCTGTAGGTTTCCGGAAAGTATATGCTCCGGAAGCATATATCTAGCCCCCGACGGGAAATCCTCGGTGTGGCAGCCGTGATGTGCTATGCGCGGCGTGGTGTGGTGTCGCAATGTCGAAGAACCAACCACGCTGCCACTGCGGCGGTGAAATGAAACGCAACGGCACCACCAGCAAAGGCACCACCAGATGGCGCTGCAAACAATGCGGCGCCTCCAGCGTCAAACGTCGAAACGACATCACCAACGCGGCAGTGTTCACCCAGTTCATCGAGCATTGCACCACCGCAATATCACTCGACGACCTAGCCAAACGAAACGGTGTTAGCCGCGCCACCATGAAGCGGCGCTTCAAGTGGTGCTGGCTCGTTGATGTGCCTGACCCCACCGCCGGCCACCACAAGCGGATCTACGACCAGGTATTTCTCGATGGCACCTACACCGCCGGTGGCTGCCTGATCGTCGCGGCGACCATCGACCACGTGATCGCCTGGCACTGGTGCAAACACGAAACCACCCGCGACTACCAACTGCTGCTTGAACGCATCGAAGCCCCACTCATCGCCGTCATCGACGGCGGCCAAGGCGCATACAGCGCAATCAAAAAGTGCTGGCCGACTACGAAAATTCAACGCTGCCTCGTCCACGCCCAACGCGTGGTCCGCCGCTACACCACCACCAACCCACGCACCGATGCCGGGCGCACCATCTACCGACTTGCGCTGAAACTGACCCGGATCACCACACTGGATGAAGCCGCCGCGTGGGGTGTGCAACTGCACGAGTTTTCAACGATCTACCGGGAATGGATGAACGAGAAAACCATGATCAAAGACCCCAAAACAGGTGCATGGACCCGCGTGTGGACCCACCACAACGTGCGCAAGGCCTACAACAGCCTCAACCATCTTTGGCGGTCCGAGATGCTGTTTGTCTACCTCAACCCGCCAGCAGGAGTCCTTGCGCCCGAGCGGATCAAATCCACCACCAACAGCTTAGAAGGCGGCATCAACGCCCAGCTCAAACTGCTCGCCAGAACCCACCGCGGCAGATCAGGCGAACGACAACGCCGCATGCTGGATTGGTGGCTCTACTTAAAAACGGAACTGCCTGACGATCCAGTACGAATCGCCAGGCAGTCCGACTGGGGCCAGGGCCAACTCGCCAAAGTATCCACCCTGACCCAAACCGAGAACCAAGCCGACCACGAAACAGGACGCCCAGCCCTCTACGACAACGCTATCGACACCGACTACACCCACTCAATCGGCATTCAAAAAGGCCAAATCTAACCCCCGCGACACGCCGAGCCAGACACACATTTTGACCCTTAACCCGAAACAGCCCCCTGTTCCAACTCACCCCTACACAGTAATGGCCCCCAGTGGATCTCGAGCGGGGCCTTAACCGAAAGAAAGCAAAAAGCCGGCTCCATCACTGGAACCGGCTTATCAATATGGCGACCCTGACGGGACTTGAACCCGCGACCTCCGCCGTGACAGGGCGGCGCGCTAACCAACTGCGCCACAGGGCCATATTGAATTTTGACCTTTGAAAGGTCGGCATGAAGCAAGAAGCTTCGTACCCCCAACGGGATTCGAACCCGTGCCGCCGCCGTGAAAGGGCGGTGTCCTAGGCCGCTAGACGATGGGGGCCCATTGCTCTGTAGCAACGTCTTAAAAATATACTGGAGGAGCCGCGCGTTACAAAATCGCCCTGAAAGGAACCCCTAGATGAACGCAGAAAACCATGTCTGACCAGCAACATACCTGCGCCTGTCATGAGCCTCACGTGCACGGGTATAATGCGGACAGCAAAAACAAAGCGAGGTATTTGGCGCGTTTGAAGCGCATCGAGGGTCAAACGCGCGGCATCCACCGCATGATCGAAGAAGACAAATACTGTATTGACATCATCACGCAGATCTCCGCAGTAACCTCCGCGCTGGAAAATATCTCTTTGGCCTTACTCGAAGACCATATTGAGCACTGCGTAGCCGGTGCCGCCGCCGAAGACGGTGAACTGGCCAAAGAGAAGCTAGAAGAGGCCATGACGGCTATTCGCAAGCTGGTTAAGAGCTAACGCCCCCCAACCAACACATCATGCGAATCTTCAGCGACACTTCAAAGGTCTGATTAGATTAAGCACGAGCTCTCCCTAGCCCCTAGACAGGGAAAGGAACAACTCCAGCACGACGATGAGTTACCCCGAAACTGCGCCAGAATTAAACCAGTCCAACAATTCGGGACACTTCATAAACAAGGCACAAGGTGGGCATAAAAATTCCCCTTGGCTTTTACCAAGGGGAATCAAATGTGGGCCCTCCGGGGCTCGAACCCGGGACCTGCGGATTAAAAGTCCGTAGCTCTACCAGCTGAGCTAAAGGCCCATCGCGAAATCATTTTAGTAGGCCCCGCTAAAGAAACGAAACTGGCCCCCACTTTATTGCGGGGAGCCAGTCATGTTTGCTCGTCAGGGGCTAAATGCCGCTGAGTTTGCTTAGCCGCGCATGTCGCCCTTTTCGGCGAAGTTGATCTGGAAGTCGAAGGCGGTCTTCAGATCGTGCGGGGTGTGGACGAACTTGTTGGCGGAAGCACGCTCGTAGTACTCCTCCAGCAGCGGACGGTAATCCGGGTGCGCCACAGCGATGATCTTTTCCACGCGCTCACGCGGTGCGAGACCACGCAGGTCAGCGACACCGTACTCGGTTATGATGACCATGGTGTCGTGCTCGGTATGGTCAGTGTGGGAAACGAAAGGAACAATCGCGGAGATTGCGCCACCCTTTGCCACAGACGGGGAAACGAACGTGGAGATGTAACCGTTGCGGGTGAAGTCACCGGAGCCGCCGGTGCCGTTCATGATGCGGGAGCCGCCAACGTTGGTGGAGTTGATGTTGCCGTAAATATCGGCCTCAATCATGCCGTTGGAGGAGATAAGACCCACGCGGCGGATGACCTCAGGGTGGTTGGAGACCTGCTGCGGACGCAGAATGATGTGCTTGCGGTAGCGCTCTGCCTCAGCGTTCATCTTCTCTGCGTACTCCGGGGAAAGTGCAAAGGAGGTAGCGGAAGCGACAGACATCTTGCCGGCGTCGATAAGGTCGAGCATGCCGTCCTGGATGACCTCGGTGTAGGCCTGGATGTTTTCAAACTTGGACTCCAGCAGGCCTGCCATCACGGCGTTCGGGACATTACCCACGCCGGACTGCATGATGAACTTGTCATACTCCAGGCGGCCAGCAGCAACCTCGCCCTCAAGGAACTCGATGAAGTTAGCGGCGATCTTCTCGGATACCTCATCCGGAGCCTTAAATGGCGCGTTGCGGTCCGGAGCATTGGTCTCAACGACTGCGACAACCTTTTCGGTCGGCAGCTCGATGTACGGGGTACCGATGCGGTCATCAACCTTGGTGATCGGGATTGGCTGGCGGTTAGGCAGCTTCTCGATCTTGTAAATGTCGTGCATGCCCTCGAGGTTCTCGGACTGCCAGGTGTTTACCTCGAGAATAATCTTGTCTGCAGCTTCGATGTATTCCAGGTTATTGCCCACTGCAGAAGACGGGATGATGTTGCCGTCTTCCAGGATGCGGACAACCTCGATGATTGCGACCTGGAAATCGCCGTAGAAGCCCTCCTCTACCTGCTGGCCGGAGTGGGAAAGGTGAATGTCCTGGTAAAGAATCTCGCCTGCGTTGGCCTTGTTACGCAGAGTCGGATCGGAGTTGTACGGAGAGCGGAAGCGCAGTGCGTCCGCCTCTGCCAGCACACCGTCACAATCCGGTGCGGTGGAAGCGCCGGAGAAGACATCGATCTTGAATTCCTCACCAGCAGCGTGTGCAGCCTTTGCCTTTTCAGCGATGGCGGTAGGCAGCGCCTTTGGGTAGCCCGCACCGGTAAAGCCTGAGATACCGACGCGGTCACCGTGATTGACAAACTTTGCAGCTTCTTCAGCAGAAACGACAAGTTCCTTAAACGGCACGTATCCGATCCTATCGGTCAAAGTAAATCCTCCTTTATATATAGGGCCGACCGTACGACACGATCAGCCCCTTTAAGTTACATGCACCACATTAGCGAACTTGTTGAGGTTTTACCGAAAACTTCGCAAACTTACACACCCCCGTCACAACGACGCGCCAAACTTGCCACGCCACCTGCCCAAAGAGCACAATTGGCTGCGTGAATCTTGCAATCGGAAAAATCGAGCTCAACTCCCCCGTTGTCCTAGCCCCTATGGCGGGCGTAACCAACGTGACCTTCCGCACGCTCTGCCGGGAACAAGAAATTGCGAAGACCGGAACGGTCTCCGGACTATATGTATGCGAGATGGTCACCGCTCGCGCGTTGGTCGAGCGCAATGAAAAGACCATGCACATGACCACGTTCGGGCCAGACGAAAATCCACGCTCGCTACAGCTGTACACCGTCGATCCGGAGTACACCTACAAGGCAGCAAAGATGATCGTTGATGAAAACTTGGCCGATCACATCGACATGAATTTCGGCTGCCCCGTGCCCAAGGTAACTCGTCGCGGTGGCGGCTCAGCTCTGCCCTATAAGCGCCGTCTCTTCGGCAACATCGTCGCCGCCGCAGTTAAGGCCACAGAGGGCACCGACATTCCGGTTACCGTGAAGATGCGCGTGGGCATCGACGACGAGCACCACACGCACTTGGACGCAGGACGCATCGCAGTGGAGGAGGGTGCCGCGGCCGTCGCCTTGCATGGGCGCACAGCCGCGCAGCGCTACTCCGGCCATGCCGATTGGAATGAGATCGCACGGCTCAAGGAGCATCTAGCCGATACCGGCATCCCGGTGCTGGGCAACGGAGATATCTTCAAGGCCACCGATGCCCGCGCCATGATGGAGCAGACGGGCTGCGACGGTGTCGTCGTCGGGCGCGGTTGCCTCGGCCGCCCCTGGCTCTTCGCAGAACTGTCTGCGGAGCTGCGTGGCGAGCCAATTCCTTCCGAGCCAACCTTGGGCGAAGTGACGCAGATTATGATTAGACATGCGGAGCTGCTGGCGCAGCACGATGGCGAGCGTCAGGCCAGCCGCGATATCCGTAAGCACGTGGGTTGGTACCTGCGCGGATTCCCCGTAGGAGGCGAGGTACGCTCGGGCCTTTCGCGCGTGGATTCGGTAAATAACCTGCGCGAATTGCTGGCACCGTGGGCCGATTCGCAGGCGCTTGCCGACGACGCGGATGGCGCACGTGGGCGTCAAGGCTCACCCGCCAAGGTGGTTCTACCCGAGGGTTGGCTGGACGATCCAGAGGACGCAACTGTGCCGGAAGGTGCGGAAATTATGCATTCGGGCGGATAGATATAGCCATAACGAGCATTAGACCAAAAAGTGGTCTATCATTTTCGACATGCGCACCGCATATCGCGAACATCTAGATAGCTTCTCGCACGACCTCATTATCATGTGCGACATCGTCCATAACACCTTAAAGCTCGCCTCTGAAGCACTGATTGAGTCCGAACTCCACTCCGCTGAAGAGGCCATGTCTTTGCGCGAGGAACTGGACGAAGTCCGTAACCGCTGTGAGGAGCGCGCTGTCTTGCTGCTCGCGCTCGAAAATCCCATGGCCAAAGATCTCCGCCAGGTCGTCTCCTCCATCTACATCGTGGAAGACCTCCACCGCATGGGCCGTCTGGCCCAGCACGTGGCATCGGGTGCCCGCCGCCGCCACCCAGATAACGTGGTGCCCGCAGAGTACATCGGCTATTTTGAGGAGCTCGCACGCTTAAACGACGACATGATTAGGATGTTGCGCGAAATCTTAGTGACCCCGGACCCCGATACCGCCCTGCGGATGGCCTCTGAAGATGATGCGGTAGATGACATCAACCGCTACCTTTTGTCCATCCTGACGAATCGGGAGTGGAAAGCAAGCGTGCGCGAGGCCGTGGAAACTTCCCAAACGACCCGCTACTACGAGCGTTTCGCCGATCACTGCGTCAGCGTGGCCGGCCGCATCATTTACCTGTCCACCGGGCTCGCTCCGGAAGCCTATATGGCCAAATTAAGCGAGGAAGAAAGGGACAAAGAGTTCGAGTCCCGCATGGCCGAGCTCGAACGCCAGTTCCGCCGTTAATCCTTACTAGGTAGCTAGACCTTTAAGGCAACGCTGAAGCACATTCAATCCAACTACAGGCGTTTCCCGAAAACTGTCTATTTAGATCAATTTTCATTATCCTTAATAACGCTAAACCCCGCTTCCCTCTTATTTCAAAGGAAGCGGGGTTTATCCGTCTGCTACATGAAAGCTACTAAGGCTTAGCCGAAGCGGCCGGAGATGTAGTCCTCAGTGTCCTTCTTAGACGGGTTCTTGAAAATGGTGGTGGTGTCATCGAACTCCACCAGGTGTCCCGGCTTGCCGGTGGCCTCGAGAGAGAAGAAACCGGTCTTGTCGGACACACGCGCTGCCTGCTGCATGTTGTGGGTCACGATGACGATGGTGAAGTTTTCCTTCAGCTCGTGGATAAGGTCCTCAACGGCCAAGGTGGAAATTGGGTCCAGTGCGGAGCAAGGCTCGTCCATGAGGAGAACCTCTGGCTCCACGGCAATCGCGCGAGCAATGCACAGACGCTGCTGCTGACCACCGGACAGGCCGCCGCCCGGCTTGTCCAGACGGTCCTTAACCTCATCCCATAGGTTTGCGCCACGCAGGGACTTCTCAGCGACTTCCTTCAGCTTCTTCTTGTTCTTCTCACCGGACAGACGCAGGCCGGCGACAACGTTGTCCTCGATGGACATGGTTGGGAACGGGTTTGCCTTCTGGAAGACCATGCCGATGGTGTTGCGGACGGAAACCGGGTCAACCTTTGGGCCGTAGATGTTCTGGCCGTCGAGCAGGATCTCACCCTTGACGGAAGCGCCAGGGATGACCTCGTGCATGCGGTTGATGGTGCGCAGAACGGTGGACTTACCGCAGCCGGAAGGGCCGATGAACGCAGTAACTGCCTGTGCTGGGATCTGCATGTTGACGTTCTGTACGGCGTGGAAATCACCGTAGTAGATGTTCACGTCATTGAGCTCAAGCTTTGACATTTTTGATTTACTCCTGTTGAGGGGCTTTAGGTATGGCGGGCGGGCGTGTTACTTCTTGACGGAGAACTTCGCAGAAACGAAGCGCGCCGCAATGTTGAGGATTGCAATCAGCAGGACCAGCGTCAGTGCCGCGCCCCACAGCTTGTCCAGAACGGCCGGCTGGGCGCCGGACTTGTACATATCAAGCATCATCAGCGGCAAGGAAGACATTGCGCCATCCATTGCGTCCCAGTTGATGGAAGAGGTCGAGCCGACCAAGACCAGAACCGGTGCGGACTCACCCATGACGCGGGCAACGGCCAGCATGATGCCGGTGACGATGCCGGACAGAGCGGTCGGCAGAACGATGCGGGCGATGGTCTTCCACTTCGGCACACCCAGCGCATAGGCAGCCTCACGCAGGTCCATCGGGACGACGCGCAGCATCTCCTCCGTGTTACGAACGACGATTGGAATCATCAGCAGCACCAAGGAAAGTGCCACAGCCATACCGGAGCGCTCGAAGCCGAAGAGAGTAATCCACATTGCGAAGACGAACAGTGCAGCAACGATAGAAGGAACACCAGAGAGGATGTCCACCATGAAGGTGGTCAGGCGGCTCAGCAGGCCACCGCGGGAGTACTCCACCAGATAGATAGCGGTGAAGATACCGATTGGCACGGAGATAATCGTCGCGAGAATCGTCTGCACGAAAGTACCGATAATGGCGTGGAGTGCACCACCACCAGCTTCGGTGTCGAGGATGCCGCGCTGCGAGGTAGTCCACCATTCAGGGGTGAAAATGGCGCCGGCACCGCGAGCAAAAAGCTCCCACAGAACCCAGACGAGCGGAATCATGGCCAGAATCATCGTGGCCCACACGATGATGGTGGCGACGTTGTTGGCAGTCTTGCGGCCTGCAGAGATATCGAGGAAGGCAGAACCGGAATTCTGGGGCAGAGTCTTTACTGGAGTAGACATTGTTTGCTTCCTCCTACTTGTTCTTCACGATGGAACGGGCAATGGCGTTGACCACGAAGGTCAGGAGGAACAGCATGAGACCGGCCGCGATATATGCACCTGCACGCATCTCGTTACCGAACTCGGAAGCTGCCAGGGCAATCGCCGTTGCGAAGGTAGTACCTCCGTCAAAGAGCGAGAAGCGGAAGTCAATCAGCGGCGAGACAACCATGTACAGCGCCATGGTCTCACCCAGCGCACGGCCCAGGCCCAGCATGGAACCGGCGATGTAACCGGACATACCAAAAGGCAGGACGGTCATGCGGATAACTTCCCAGCGGGTCGCGCCCAGCGCCAACGCGGACTCAATCTGGCCCGGTGGGGTCTGCACAAAGACCTCACGCGCGGTGGCGGCGATGATGGGCAGAATCATCACTGCCAGCACGATGCCACCGGTGAAGATGTTGCGGCCGGTCTCGAAGGAAGGCGAATTGTCGTAGGTGGTGAACAGGAAGAAGCCGCCAGCCCACGAATGAATCCACTTATAGAAGCCCGAAAGAGCCGGGCCAAGAACCTGCCAGCCCCACAGACCGTAAACGATGGACGGAACGGCAGCGAGCATGTCGACCAAGAAGCCAAGCGGTTTCACTGCGCGGGCCGGAGCGTAGTTGGAAAGGAAGATAGCAATGCCAAGCGCAACCGGCATCGCAATCAGCAAGGCAACGACGGAAATGAGCACCGTGGAGCCGAACATGGTCGGGATACCGAACTGCATTGCGTCTGTGTTGTTAGTCTCCCAGCGCTGACCGTAGGTGAAAAAGCCTAGGAAGCCGCCCTCGTTGACGTTCAGTGCAGGCACAGCACGCCAAATCAGGAAGGCTGCGATGGCAGCGATCATCACGGTGATTAAGGTTGCGGAGGCGGTGGAGAGAAACTCGAAAATTCGGTCACCTGGGCGCTTTACACCCGAACCGGACTTCACGGTTGCGGCCTCGGAGCTACCAGTAGAAGAAGCAGGCCGCGAGGCGGCTTCTTTCTGCTCATTTGGTGGCGCCGTGGTGAGATTGTTGTCTGCCATGAGACTACGAAATCCTTTTCAACGGAAACTTTGGAAATGAATGTGCAACACACCGCAGCCCCCAAAGGCGCTCTAATGAACGGATTTGGGGGCGGACGGTGCTGTCTTTTATTGCGTATCCAGCAAATTACTGGATTGCGTCAACAGCAGACTTCAGACGCTCGAGGTGGTCACCGGTAACAGGGATGAATCCAGCGGACTCGAGGTCGGAGCTCTGGTTATCCAGAACGGTCTTGAAGAAAGCCTTGACCAGTGCGGAGGTTTCCTCATCGTAACCAGCGGAGCAAACGATGTTGTAGGTGGTCAGGATGAGCGGGTAGGAACCCTTGGTGTCGGAACCGAAGAGCGCCTCAGAGTCAACAACCATGTTGTGCTCGGAGCCGGTCTCCTTGAACTTCAGGTTGTCGAGTGCAACGCCGACGGTCTCGTTGGACAGCTCAACCGGGCCGTTGCCGAAGTCGATCTTGGCAATCTTGACGCCGTCAGACTCCTTCTGGTGTGCGTATCCAGCCTCAACGTAGGTGATTGCACCGTCGATGGAAGCAACCTGGTCAGCAACGCCGGAGGAACCGTTTGCGCCCTCGCCGACAGCGTCCGGGAACTGCTTGCCCTCGTTGTCCCAGTTGCCGGTGGCGGTCTTCAGGAACTTCTGGAAGTTGTCGGAGGTACCGGACTCGTCAGAACGGAAGATGACGGTGATGTCGGTGTCTGGGAGGTCAACGCCCTCGTTGGAAGCCTTGATCTCTTCGTCGTTCCACTTGGTGATCTCGCCCTTGAAGATCTTTGCCAGGGTCTCGGTCTTCAGGTTTACTTCCTTGTCACCCAGGTTGTATGCGATTGCAACCGGGCCGATGGTGGTTGGCAGGTGCCATGCGTCGTTGCCCTCGCAACGCTTCTTGGCAGCCTCAATCTCACCCTTGTCCTCCTTCAGAGCGGAGTCGGAACCAGCGAAGTCAACGGTGCCGTTGGTGAAAGCCTCAACGCCCGCACCGGAGCCGGAGGAGGTGTAGGAGAAGTTAGCGTCTGGGTGCTCGTCCAGGAAGGCCTTCTCAAAGACGGACATTGCGCTCTTCTGGGAGGATGCGCCCTCACCGGTGAGGTCACCGGAGACCTCAGAGCCGCCCTCAGAACCCGAATCGGATTCAGAGCAGGCAACAAGGCCGGTGGAGGTTGCGGCAACAATGCCGAAGATTGCAGCGGTGCGCTTGAAGTTGCGGATCACAGGAAACCTTTCCAAAGCAGAACAGAGATTGTTATCCGAGTAAACCGCACATCGCATTGGCAAAAGCGAAAGAGTTGAAAGAGAACTACCAACACCGCGGTTAACTCACGAAATGTAAAGCTATCCGCGGCGGGTTAACCGCAGAGGTGGTTTCAGGTGAACAACAAGTGAACATGTAGCCAAAGCTGGTGAGACTAATCACGCCCTGAGTAGACAGAGTGATCTTCAATGACGCTAAATCCGAGGCGTTCATAAAGCTTTACAGCCGGTTCATTGCCCGCCTCGACATAGAGAATCACACGGTCAGCACCCTTTTCCACCATTCGATTCAGGCCATAACGCAGCAAAGGCTTTCCCAAACCTTGGCCGCGATAAGCCTCCGAAATGCCGATCACATAAACCTCACCAAACTCATCAGTTTCCTCCGTGTGCCATTTTGTCCAGTGGAATCCGGCCAGCACGGGGGCTGCCTCATCATCGTCTTTCTTGGTGTCCCAATAGAAAAGGACATCTGCCGGATCGAACCATTCCGCTTCCATCCCGCGGTGCAAACGCTCTATATCCCATCCGCCTTGCTCCGGATGCCAGGAAAAGGCTTCGTTGTTGGCCCGCACCCATTCCTGCTCGACCAAGTCCGTGCCCCACCGCTCTACCGAATCGGTGAAGTTGGCGGGAGTATACGGGGCGTCGCCAAGCGTGGAGTGCTTTGCCAAATCCTTACCGGCAACCTCCATGACCAGAAGCTGACGCACCTTTTCCATGTGGTTCTTCTGCGCCACAGCCTGGGCTGCCGGCAGATTGCCGTGGGCCCAGACATTTGCCGCAGGCTTTATCGCCCGTACGGCATTCAGCAGCTCGTTGCCCCAGCCACGGCCGCGATATTCGGGGTGGATAAACATCTCAGCGTCGTCTCCGGCGACAGCTGCAAGGCCTACCGGCTCCGCGGCGTCGCTGAGCACCAAGTGCGTGTGTTCCAAGCGCGCGTCATCCAGGCCCAAGATGAATTGCTCCGACAGGGGCGCAATACCGTCGACGCCCCGTGCTAAATCAGCGATTTTTTTGAGCTTGCCTGCGAGTTCTGGGCACTCTGGAAGTTGATAGGTTTCGATATTCATACCCACCAGCGTACGTGCGGTAAGAATAGAAGAGTGACTGTTCTGCAAATCAACCGCAACGTTGTCCGCCTCGGCATCGTCGCCATCGTGGGCACCCTCGCCTGGCTTTCGGATTCTGCCGTGGCCATGCACGCAGAGCACACCGTGGCCCAAGAATCGAAGGCTGTCTCGCGCCTCGAAAATACTCCCGACGTCTACATTGGCGGCTTCCCTTATACGCTCGCCACACTGACCAAAGAGATTCCTTATCTCGAGGTGCAATCTCTCGACGTCGAGGTGCCAAAGCTAGGCATGGTCAATGCTTCGACCACCATGCGCGATATCACCATTACCCCGCAACAAGTCTTTAGCGGGAAATTCGAAGGCGCCCCCGTCTCGACCTATACCCGCAGCATCAGCCTGGATGGCGTGGCGCTGGGCAGGCTGATGGGCATTACTGATCTTTCGATTGCAAACCCCGACAACATCTCCCCTATCGGCGGCACCGCAGCCGAGGCAGAGCTGACGGGTACGCTGCCAGGAGATAAAAAGAAGTCAACGGCAAAGGTCGCGCTGCGCCTGGTTGGCGAGCAATTCCACATGAATGTCTACGACACCGAGGATCCGCGCCTGAAAAAGGCCTTCTCGATGCAATTCGACACCCGCGACCTACCGCTGCCTGCACAGGCGACGTCCGTGAAACTGCATGGTGGCTCCATCACCTTTGAGGTGCAGCGCCGCAACATCAAGTTGAAGTCCACCCAACTGTCCCCTCTCGAAATCGAGGGTTCGGAGGAAAAGGCGGTGAAGGACGCGGAAAAGCGCGCCGTGGACACCGCCCAGCGCGTTGGTCAGGCCAGCTAGCGCTACTTAATCCGCACCAGATCGCGAAGAATCTCGCGCACGCTGCGCTCATGCGGTGGGCGCGGCTGCGAAGGCGCAAAGACCTCGATGGCATCTGCCACCGACTCCAAATGCACCTTGGTGAACTTGCCTTCGGACTCACCATCGGCCTGGAAGCGCTTCGGGGTCGGCGTTTCCAGGTCGACCACCTGCGCATCGTCGAATTGCAGTGCGCGGGCCTGGGTAATCTTGCTCAACACGCGCTTGCGATCAACGCCCATCAGGTGCAGCATGCCCACCAAACCGTGAATGCCGCCCAAGTCAGAAACGCCGAAGAGCCCCAGACCCTTGTCAAAAGAATTGCGCGGGTTAGTAACCACCGGCAGCGGGCCCAAGAAGGTCCACGGGTTGGTATTGGAGGTAAACATCAAAGGCACCTTGTGCGCAGTAAATTCCTTGCCATCACGATTGACCGCATGGACGGAAATCTCCGGTGGAATGACGCGCGCACGCAGATAAGCCTGTGCGGAGACCGTCAGATAACGCAACGGGGTGGCCGCAAAGCCCATCTCACGGGCACGATCCACGCGCGCCAAGACATCCGCATCGAGGCCAAAGCCGGCGTTGACCGCGAACCAGCGCTCGTTCCAGGTGCCAAGGCGAATGGTGCGCCGAGTATCGCGCTCCAGCAGGCGTGCCAGTACGTGGGCGGCCTCCACAGGGGTATTCGGAATGCCTAAAGCGCGGACGAAAACGTTGGCAGAACCAGTCGGAATAACGCCGAGCACCGGCAGCTCCTCCGGAGCCGGGCGCTGGTCATTGTCTGCCGGACCGAGCAATCCGTTGACAACCTCATTAACCGTACCGTCGCCACCAAAGACGACAATGGCGTCATAATCCGCACGCCGAAGACCGCGCACGCTCTCTTCTGCATGCCCCGCATAATGGGTAAATTGCATGCGCAGGTGGACGCCTTCGACATCTCGCAACAGCGGAATGACCTGCCTGAATAAAGCATCGCTCTGCGAAGTCGAGTTCGGATTTGAAATCATTAATGCTCGCACAGCGAACCAGCCTAGTGGTTTATATCCCTTTAAGGCGACTAGGCTGGTGCGTCATGAGCGAAAATAGCAACGAAAAGCTAAATGGCAACGACGCTGTCAACAATGCCGCCGAGGCATGGAAGGACGCAGCGAACCGCAACATCCCGGCCATGGAACTCGGCAACAACCCTCTGCCGCAGGAAACCGCTAACCTGCGCCAGGGCCCGTCGCTTCACGACGGCCTGCTAGCCCTTCTTCCCCTCGTAGGCGTCTGGCAAGGCGAAGGCCAGGCCCACGATGCTTCCGGCGAGCAGTACACCTTTGGTCAGCAGCTTATTGTCAGCCACGACGGCGAGAATTACCTGACTTATAGCTCTCGCACCTGGCGCATCGACACCGAGGGCAAGCCACAGGGTGCCGATATCCGCGAATCCGGTTACTGGCGAATCTCCTTGAAGGACGAGATCGAGATGACCTACACCTCCTCTAACGGAATCGTGGAGATCTTCTACGGCGAGCCTTTCAACGAGCGTGCATGGCAGCTCGAGTCCGCCTCCACCATGGTTACCGAAACCGGACCGAAAAACTTCGGCCCAGGCAAGCGCATGTACGGCTTGATGCCGAACAACAACCTGGGTTGGGTTGACGAGCGCATGGTCGACGACGAGATGCGCCCGTACATGTCCGCTGAGCTTGAGCGCGTAGCAGGCTAGATTAAGCCCTACCGCGCAAGCGCGGCATCAAGCAGGCCTCGAATTTCCGCAGCGTTATCCGGGGCCTTTAGCTTTGCGTCATTGAGGCTTGTAACGCGCACGGCGGTGCGTACTGAAGAGACCAACCACACCGAATCGCAGCGCTCAAGATACTCCGGCGTGATTTCCTTAGCCTTGCAGCGATAGCCCTGCTGCTGCGCGTATTCGAAGAGCGCAGCCTGCGTGGTGCCGGAGAGAATCCCCTTCGCTGCCGGGGTGCGCAGCTTGTTTCCACGCACTGCCACGACGGAGGAGGTAGCGCCTTCCAAGACAATGCCGCTGTCTGGGTCGACGAAGATGACGTCATCAAATCCCTTCCCCTTTGCCAGGCGCAAGGTAGCCATGGTGGCAGCGTAGTTCAGCGTCTTGGCGGGCAGTTCCTCGGCCACGTGCCACAGGCGCGGGGTAGTCATTACTTTGACGCCCTTCTCGCGCTGCTCAAGTAGCTTTTTATCGATTGCCTGCACCACGACCCAAGCGCTCGGGTGGCCCGTCGAGGCACGCCCGCGGGTATATGTCCACGTGCACTTGGCCTCGCTTGTCTCATCACCGCCGAAGTAATCCGCGATGGCGAGTTCGGTGGCTTCCTTCCACTTTTCAATCTGCGGTTCCGGCAGCTCGAGGGCCTGCGCTGAGTTCACAAAGCGCGCGCTGTGCCGGGCAAGGTTGGCTACCTTGCCATCACGCACCAGCAGCGACTCAAAGATGCCGTCGCCGCGAGTGACAGCGGCGTCATCCCAATAGATAAGTGGCAGCGACGGAAGATGCTTGCGCACAGAGCCACCATAGGGCTCTACAACGTAGATGACCGGCTCTTTTCGAGGCGTGAACTCCATAATTTTTATTATGCCCTACCATCGGATCTCGTGAGCTATTCTTCCCCACTTTTAGCGCGCACAGGCGCCGCTGAGTTCCAAGACGCCACTGCAATCGACGCCGCGGGCGTCGCCTGGCACTACGGTAACCCGCTCAAGGAGCAAAGGATCATCGAAACCGGCTCCGGGATCGTGGACCGCTCCCAGCGCCGCGTCATCAAGGTCGAGGGCCCAGAGGCTGCGACCTTCCTCAACAACTTGTTATCGCAAAAGCTTGACGACGCCCCCTCTGGCTTCAGCGCCGGCGCCCTCGACCTAGACATACAGGGCCACGTGCTCCACCACATGGATCTCACCCGAGTTGGCGAGGCCTTCTACCTGGATATTCCAGAAGCCCAGTTTTCTTCGCTGCTGGATTTTTTGACCAAGATGATCTTCTGGTCCCAGGTGACGGTAGAAGAAGCGCCCTTAGCGGTTATCACCGTGCTGGGTTCTGCCCTGCCGGCGCCAGCGAGCGCGGTGGTGTCGCGCGACGTCGCCTGGCGCGGCCCGCAGCGCGCGGACTATCTCGTCCCGCGTGAAGAGCTAGAGGCTGCCGTGGCGGAACTGGAATCGGCTGGCGGAACCTTGGTGGGACTGATGGCCTACACCGCCGAGCGTGTAAAGGCGCTGGAGCCGGAGCTCGCCGCGGACCTGGATGCAAAGGCGATTGCCCACGAGGTCCCGCACTGGATTTCACGCGGGGATGCGCCGGCATTCGTGCACCTGAACAAGGGGTGCTACCGCGGCCAGGAGACCGTCGCCCGGGTGGAGAATCTCGGCCGCTCGCCGCGGCTTTTGGTGATGCTTTATCTGGATGGTTCGGCGCCTACTCGTCCGGAGATTGGTGCGGACGTTACTCTCGGCGGGCGCCGCGTGGGACGTCTCGGCACAGTGGTCGATGACTGCGACTTTGGTCCCATCGCACTCGCGCTGGTCAAGCGCTCGGCTTTGAGCGGCCAACAGCTTTCCATTGGGGATGTCGCTGCATCCGTGGAAAATGACTCAATCCCCGTCGATGAGGGCCCGAAGGCGGGACGAGCTGCGGTAGAAAAGTTGCGTGGCCGATAACTCATTTAGCCCTCTGCGCGAGTTATCCCACTCGTTTTGGCATATGTAGGGGGGTGGTGCGGAATTTTTTCGTCACACAGGCTATTGTGTCTAACAGGAAGATACACTTTTAGATTTAAGCCGATGGGGCGTCCAAGAATCCCTGGAACGCCCTACTCACCTCAAGGGGGTCATGCACATGGGACGCGGACGCGCAAAGGCAAAGCAGACCAAAGTTGCACGCCAGCTGAAGTACAATTCGCCTGAAATGGATCTGGATTCGCTCCAGCGGGAGCTTGCCTCCCAAAACCCGAACAACTCCCACGATTACGAGGACGAGGATCCTTACGCCGACTACGTCGACGAGTGGGACGAAGACGACGAGGAGGACCAGCGCTAAGGCGCTTTCCTTTTCGCCGCTGGGACTCCAGCTGTAGGCCGCAGCCGCTTCGCGTGGTTGCGGCCTTTTGCTTTTGGCCGCTGCCTGGCTCTTTCCCGCGCTACCCTGCTCTTCACGGCCGCTTCCCTGGTCTGCCTGGGCTGCCCCTACTCTTCCCTCGGCCTTCCTTCAGCCTTCCCTCGGCCGGCATTTCCAAATGGTGAGGAACAAATGGTGAGGTGAGGCGTCACCCGCCCCAGGAGCCCACTACAGCCACAGTGGTTACAGTGCAACCTCACCATTTGAAAACCACACTAGGCTTCAACTGCATTTGGCGTCCGCTGGACAGACGGCCCTAAAAGGTGCGGTTTACCATCTGCACGAAAACACCGAGGAGCCGAGCGGAAGCGCAGGAAAACCGGCGCCGGAAGGGGAAAACCACAAACGACCTCCCCTCCTCCACCGCGATGTGGCAGAGAACGGAAGGCCGAAAGCAGAAGTGGTTGGGCGGGCTTAGTAGTTCGGGTGCTCGCCGTTCATGATGACGCGCTCTTCGCCCTCGCCGGCGGCGCGGATGGTGCCGAGCTCCCACGCATCAACGTGGCGGGCAGCCATCATAGCCAGGGCGCGCTCGCGATCCTCCGGAGCGACGACGGCAATCATGCCAACGCCCATGTTGAAGGTTTTCTCCATCTCTTCCAGGGAAACCTTGCCCACAGAAGCGATGGTCTTGAAGATCTGGCCCGGGGTCCAGGTGGAACGGTTAACTTCAGCGGTCAGGCCCTCCGGAATGACGCGCTCCAGGTTGCCGGCCAGGCCACCGCCGGTGACGTGGCAGAAGGTGGAAACGTTGCACTCAGCGGTCAGAGCCAGGCAGTCCTTGGCGTAGATGCGAGTCGGCTCCAGCAGCTCCTCGCCGAGGGTGCGGCCAAGCTCCTCGATGTGGCCATCGAGCGGCAGACCTGCCTGCTCCAGCAGGACGTAGCGAGCCAGGGAGTAGCCGTTGGAGTGCAGGCCGGAAGAGGCCATCGCGATGAGGACATCGCCGTCGCGGACCTTGTCCGGGCCCAGGATGGAATCTGCCTCGACTACTCCCACGGCGGTTGCGGAGACGTCGTATTCTTCTGGGTCCATTACTCCTGGGTGCTCAGCGGTCTCGCCGCCGAGCAGCGCAGCGCCTGCCTGCACGCAGCCCTCAGCGATACCCTTCACAATCTCTGCGACCTTCTCCGGTACGACCTTGCCCACGGCAATGTAGTCCTGCAGGAATAGCGGCTCCGCGCCGCACACCACGAGGTCATCGACGCACATTGCAACCAGGTCGATGCCGATGGTGTCGTGGACGTCCATCGCCTGCGCAACGGCCAGCTTGGTGCCAACGCCATCGGAGCCTGCAGCCAAGACCGGTTCTTTGTATTCGCCCAGCTTGAACAGGCCCGCGAAGCCGCCCAGGCCGCCCATGACCTCCGGGCGGGTTGCACGCTTTGCGTGCGGCGCAAACAGGGTGACGGCACGGTCGCCTTCTTCGATGCTGACGCCAGCTGCCGCGTAAGTATTCTCGCTCATTTTTGTTCCTTGCCTTGTGTTTTAGGATTCTTCGCCGAGCAGGGAGCGCACGGCCTCAGCGTTCGGGTTGCCGGCCGGGAGGCCGAGTGGGTAGACACCGTCAAAGCAGGCGGTGCACAGCTCATGGTGAGGCTGCTGGGTCGCAGCGACCATCTCATCGATGGAGACGAAGCCGAGGGAGTCCGCACCGATGGCGTCACAGATAGTCTTGCAGACTACCTCTGGGTCATCCGACGGATTCGCATTCGCAATGAGCTCGCCCGGGGAGGCGAAGTCAATGCCATAGAAGCATGGCCACTTCACTGGCGGCGAAGCGATGCGCACGTGCACCTCCGCCGCGCCCGCCTCGCGCAGCATGCGAATCAGCGCGCGCTGGGTGTTGCCACGCACGATAGAGTCATCCACGACCACCAGGGACTTGCCCTCAATGACCTCGCGCAGCGGGTTCAGCTTCAGGCGAATGCCCAGCTGGCGCAGCATCTGGGTGGGCTGAATGAAGGTGCGGCCAACGTACGCATTCTTCACCAGGCCGTGCGCGAAGGTGATTCCGGACTCGCGGGCATAGCCCACGGCCGCCGGGTTACCGGACTCAGGCACTGGAATGACTAGGTCCGCATCTGGGGCCGGGTATTGCCGCGCTAGGCGACGCCCGATTTCCACACGCGTCGCATTCACCGAACGGCCCTTGATGTCGGTGTCAGGACGTGCCAGGTAGACGTACTCGAAGACGCAACCGTGGTGAGTTGGCTCCGCGAACTTCTCCGAGCGGATGCCCGCCTCGTCGATGGAGATGAGCTCGCCCGGTTCAATCTCGCGGATGAACTGCGCTCCGACGATGTCGAGCGCACACGTCTCCGAAGCTACTACCCAGCCCTTTGGCAAACGGCCCAGCACCAGCGGGCGCACGCCGTGTGGGTCACGCGCAGCGTAGAGCGTGTGCCCATCGGTAAAGGTCAGGCAGAATGCGCCCTTCACACGCGGGAGCAGCGCACGAGCGGATTCGAAGATGCTGACGCTATCACTCACGCCGTCGGCAAGCAGCATGGACAAGCACATGGAATCGGAAACCGACTCTTGCTGCGGTGCAACCAGCCCGCGCTCTACTGCTTCCTCGCGCAGCTCCAAGTAGTTAACAAGGTTGCCATTATGGCCCAAGGCAATGTCGATGCCATTGGAGGTGGTGGCAAACATGGGCTGCACGTTGGCCCATTCCTTACCGCCTGCGGTGGAGTACCGGGTATGCCCTACGGCGATGTTGCCTTGAAGAGAGGCCAGGATGGATTCATCGAAGATATTAGACACCAGGCCCATATCCTTGAATACGACAAGGCTGTCATCGTCACCGACTGCGATACCGGCGGCCTCCTGGCCACGGTGCTGCAAGGCGAAGAGACCAAAGTAGGTCAGCTTCGAAACCTCTTCCCCCGGAGCCCAGACGCCAAAGACGCCGCATTCCTCGCGGGGTTCGGTCTCGTTGTGATCATCGAGATTGGTGATATGGGGAGTTCTTTCAGCTACCACGGCGCTAATCCTAGTCGTTGTGGGCAGTAGAAACTAACGGAATGACTGGCAGCCATCCTGCGATTTCGCCGGAGCGGGAGCCGGAAGCTTCGAGGCGAGCGGCGGAAACGGCTTCTTCCCAGCGGAGCAGGCCCGTGGCCAGCTGCAACCACGTCAATGGGTCCATCTCCACCACATTGGGTGGGGTACCCCTCGTATGGCGAGGACCTTCGATGCATTGAACTGCCACGAATGGGGGCACCCGCAGCTCCACGGAATGGCCCGGCGCGTCGACTTCGAGGGTGCGGGCGGTGCGACGGACGGCATCGGCAAGCAATGCCCTACCTGGTTTTTCCACCTCATCGGGGCGTTTTATCCAGTCTTGGACCGCCACCACGGCAGCGCGCGTGGCCGCTGGGTCTACCTTATTTTTCATGCGCTAATTCGGCCTCCCTGATAACTTTCTATGCATGTCACTAACCCTTCCGGAACAAGAGAATACTGAAACCGCGAAGTCGCCATCGATCACCCTCCGATTCATGGCGGCGCCCACGGATATGACCATCGCTGGTGCGCAGGGCATTGGCGGCGGCCGCGTCTTGGAGTGGATCGACAAGGCAGCGTATGCGTGCGCGGTCCAGTGGTCCGGTGCCTACTGCGTTACCGCCTATGTGGGCCACATCCATTTCACTCGCCCGATTCCTTCCGGGCACTTGGTGGAGGTGCGCTCGCGAATCGCCATGACAGGCCGTTCTTCGATGCACATCGTCAACGAAGTCCTTTCCGCAGACCCACGCGATGGCATCTTCACGCGCGCTTGCGATTGCTTGGTTATTTTCGTGGCGAAGGATCCGGAAACGGGTAAGTCCACCCCTGTGCCACCGTTTGAGCCGACTTCCGACGACCAACATCGTGTCTGGGAGGCGGCCGAGTCCCGCATCGAGCTGCGCCGAGCCATCGAGGATGAGATGGAAAAGCAGACTTATGACGGACCTTCCGACGCCCCGCGCATGATCAACCGCTTCCTAGCAAAGCCGACCGACGTCAATTGGGGCGGCAAGGTCCACGGCGGCACCGCCATGGAGTGGATCGATGAGGCGGGCGCGGCCTGCACCATGGAGTGGTCGGGCGAGCACACCGTGGCCGTTTATGCCGGCGGTATTCGCTTTTACCAGCCGATTGCCATCGGTGACCTCATCGAGGTGGATGCCCGTATGATGCGCACCGATGCACGCTCCATGCAGATGTCCATCCACGTCCGCTCTGGCAACCCGCGCGGTGGACGCCAGAATCTGGAGACTGCCATCCACGCCACGGTTTCTTACATGGCGATGGACGCCGACTGGCAGCCGATGGCAGCCCGTCAGTTCACGCCGAAGACGGCAGAGGACAAGGCGCTGTGGGAGCACGCCGGCGTCCTGCGCGAGCTGCGCGGAAAGTACACCCCGAAGCCACTGGTTGTGGCTCCGCAGCACCAGCACTTGGATTAGTGCGCTGGCTCCACGTTGACGGCAACGTGGAGCTTTTCAACGTTTTTGGCTTGGCGCAGCTGCGCGTTCCAACCGGAGCCTTCTTTTTGTTTAAAAAGCGCCGTGGTGGCCGGCAATATGACCGGCTTGTAGAAGTCTGCTTGCACGCGCACTGCATCGGGCAGGCGACCCTCAAACGCAGTGAGCATCTTGGCGTGGGTGAACATGCCATGGGCAATCGTGTTCGGAAAACCAAAGGCCTTCGCGCCCAGCTGGGAGGTGTGAATGGGGTTCTTATCCCCAGAAGCGGCTGCGTAGGTCTTTACAGTTTCCGGGCTAAAACGCAGCGTTGCAATGGCCGTTACCCCCGGCGCGGGCTTTTCCGGCTGCGGCAGGAAGCGGGCGGCTTCTGGCCTTACCTGCACATCTGCCGGGGTGGAGGAAGAAAAGTGCGCTTTTGGCCCCAGGAATGCGGAGGTTTGCTGCCAGACCAAGATGCCTTCTACATAGATGGAGGTAATCATGTCGAGCACCAGCCCCTTGCGGTGGCTGCGCAGGTTCTCCGCGTGGACGTCGATGGTAAAAGCATCTTCCACGTGCAAAGGGCGGAATTGTTCAATCTTGTTTGAAAGATGAACAATGCCCATGGCGGGGAAAGGAAAACCCGGCGAGTCCATGACTTTGACCGCTAGCGGGAAGGCCAGCGCATAAGGGTAGGTAACCGGAACCTCGTTGCCCAGGCGGAAACCCACTGCTTGGCAATAAGCAGCAAGATGCTCCGGATCAATGTGTACACCTTCTACCCGGTAGGCAATTGGTGGGTCATCGATAACGCGTTTTCCCGCAACACCGGGCAGCGCCTTTATCACCTGCTTGCGGTAAAGCTTGGAAAGCTGCGGAATCTCTTTCAGGTTCTGCACATTGCGGTCTAGCATTTACGCTCCCATCATGTTCTGGCCGCACACGCGCACGGTGTTACCTGTGACCGCCGCGGAGGCCGGGGCGGCGAAGTAGGCGACGGTCTCGGCGACGTCAACTGGCAAGCCGCCCTGCTGCAGGGAATTGATGCGGCGGCCAATCTCACGTGGGCCGGTGGGCATGGCTGCGGTCATGGCAGTTTCGATAAATCCCGGCGCCACCGCGTTGATGGTGGAACCGTTGTCCGCCAGTACCGGGGTGAGGGCATCAACCAGCCCAATGATGCCGGCCTTGGTGGTGGCGTAATTGGTCTGGCCACGGTTGCCGGAGATTCCCGCCATGGAAGACACGCCCACCACCGCTGCCCCGGCTGCAAGATCTCCGCTATCCAGCAGCGCCTCGGTGATACGCACTGGAGCTATGAGGTTAACGGCGAGGACGGCGTCCCACTGCCCCTCGTTCATATTTGCCAGCAGCTTGTCTCGGGTAATGCCGGCATTGTGGACGATGACGTCGATGGGGCGGCCATAGTGGCGCTGCGCATGCTTTGCGATGGTCGCGGCAGCACCCGGGTCAGTAACGTCCAGCGGTAGCGCGGTGCCCTTGACCTTGTTTGCCGTTTTGCTGAGGTGCTCACTCGCGGCGGGGACGTCGATGCAGATGACTTGCGAGCCATCGCGAGCCAGCACCTCCGCGATAGTGGCGCCGATGCCCCGGGCTGCGCCGGTGACCACGGCGAGACGGTCTTGAGAAGGCGCCTGCCAGTCTGCGTCCGCCTCGGCGGTAGCGGCTTTCACACGCACCACCTGGCCGTCTACGAACGCTGACTTACCGGAGAGGAAGAAGCGCACCGTGGATTCGATTTCCGCCGTGGCGCCGGGTTCGACCCAAATGAGGTTCACGGTACCGCCTTTGCGCATCTCCTTAGCCAGCGAACGCGTGAAACCCTCGAGGGCGCGGGCGGCAATGCGGGCATCGATGGTCGCGGTTTTCTCCGGGGTGGTGCCGATGACCAGCAAGCGCGCATTCGGTGCGAGGTTGCGCAGCTGCGGATGGAAGAAATCGTAGAGCTCCCGCAGCTGCTCTGGCTCCTCGATTCCGGTGGCGTCGAATACCAGCGCACCCCGCTCAGTTTCCGCCTCCACCGAAAGCAGCTGATAGTCCACTGCGAGCGCAGTGGAAAGGAAGTGGGCGATGCGGCCTGCTCCTGCAGAACCAATGACCACTGGGGCGCCTAAAGCCGGCTCCCCGGGGGTGAAGCGGCGCAGCGGATAGCCCTGCGGCACGCCCGCCTTCGCGGCCACTGGAGAGTTGATTAGTTTCTCGGCGAAATTGAGTTTGGGCATTCGAAATCCTTCCTTTAACAAGGTTGCAAGCCTTTTTGAAAGAGGTTGCAAGGTTAGTTAATTGAGTGATACAACTAACACTATCATTCGGAGTGTGATTTAGGACATTCCAGTGAAAACTTTTCCACCTCTGGTTTCCCAGCAAGGAGTCTCAATGAACAGCAGTTCGCCCCGCGTCGCAATCCTGGGCGGCAACCGCATTCCGTTTGCCCGTTCCAACAAGGAATACGCGCACGCCTCCAATCAAGACATGCTCACCAGCGCCCTCGACGGACTCGTCGCGCGCTTCGGCCTGCACGAGGAACGGGTAGGGCTCGTAGCAGCAGGCGCGGTACTCAAGCACTCGCGAGACTTCAACCTCACCCGCGAGGTAGTCCTTGGCTCGGCGCTTACTTCTACTACCCCGGCGCTCGACATGCAGCAGGCCTGCTGCACCTCTTTGGCCGCCGCCATCCATGTTGGTGACGCCATTGCCCGCGGCCGCATCGAATCCGGCATCGCCGGCGGCACGGATACCACCTCAGACGCCCCGCTTGCCGTAAACGATTCCCTGCGGCGCACCCTCATCGGACTCAGCCGCGCAAAGACTCTTTCCCAACGTGCAAAGCTCATCGGCTCAATTCGCCCCGCCCAGCTCGCGCCCGAGCAGCCCCAAAACGGCGAGCCGCGCACGGGGCTTTCCATGGGCGACCACGCGGCTATCACGGCCCGCGAAATGGGCGTAAGCCGCGCCGCCCAGGACGAGCTCGCGCTCGCTTCTCACCAGAAGCTTCATCAGGCCTGGAAGGAAGGTTTCTTTAACGACCTCAGCACCGGCTTCATGGGTGTTAACCGCGATACCAACCTCCGTCCTGACTCCACGCCAGAAAAGCTCGGCCAGCTAAAGCCAGTCTTTGGAAAGCGCGATGCCGAGCAGCACGGCACCCAGGCCACAATGACCGCCGGCAATTCGACGCCGCTTACCGACGGCGCGGCAGTCACCCTCCTGGGCAGTGAATCCTGGGCCGCAAGCCATAACCTCGAGCCGCTCGCCTACCTAGTTGATTCCGAGACCGCCGCAGTGGACTTCCTGCACGGCGGAGACGGCCTTCTCATGGCGCCGACCTATGCGGTGCCACGTCTCCTCGAGCGCAACAACCTCACCCTGCAAGATTTCGACTTCTACGAAATCCACGAAGCCTTCGCCTCGCAAGTCCTTGCCACCTTGAATGCGTGGGAGGACGAGACTTACTGCCGCGAGCGCCTCGGCCTGCCCGGCGCGCTCGGCCCCATCGACCGCAGCAAGCTCAATGTCAAGGGTTCTTCGTTGGCTGCCGGCCACCCCTTCGCGGCCACCGGGGCGCGCATCCTCGCCACCGCCGCGAAGGTCCTGCAGGAAGCAGGCGGCGGCCGCGCTCTTATCTCCATCTGTGCCGCCGGCGGCCAAGGCGTGGCCGCCATCATCGAACGCTAACCCGCACCCCAAAAATCCCCGGCTGCCAAAAGCAGCCGCCCAAAGAAGGAAAAACCATGGCACTCCTCAAGACTCAAAGCAAGGATTCCAGCGCTGCTTCCACCACCGAGGCAAACCGCGCAAATCTTCGTTCCACCACCGCCCAAGCAGAGCCGCGCAGCCCGCGCCGCCTGCCCAAGACACCGCAACCATCCGTAGCTACCGAGCTGGGCAACCTACTCGATGGCCCACACGCTGCTTTCCGTCAGGAGCTACGCGAGTTCATCAATGATCCGGAGCTCTTCCCGCATCCAGATCTCTCCGTCGCCGAGCAGCGCGCGCATACCTTCAACAATCTCGCTAAGGTGCGCGACTTCGGCGGTTTCCAAAAGGGTCTGCGCCGCGACAATGGCGGGCCTGGCAAACCGATTCTTTCCACTTTCACGCTAGAAGGCCTAGCCTGGGTCGACGGCTCGCTCGCCATCAAGTCTGGCGTGCAGTGGGGACTGTGGGGCGGCGCCCTCGACCAGCTCGGTACCGAGCGCCACATCGAGTGGGTTCAAAAGGCCGCATCCCTGGAGCTACCCGGCTGCTTCGCCATGACCGAGCGCGGCCACGGCTCCGATGTGCAATCTCTTGAGACCACGGCGAACTACGACCCAGAAACTGATGAATTCATCATCAATACCCCGAGCGATACCGCGGTGAAGAACTACATCGGCAACGCCGCCCAGGACGGCCGTGCCGCCGTCGTGTTCACGCAGCTTATGACCCCAGAAAGCGATGGCCGCACCCACGGCGTGCACGCCATCATCGTTCCGATTCGTGACGAGCAAGGCAACGCGCTGCCGGGCATCACCTTGGGCGATCATGGCCACAAGGGTGGACTCGTGGGCGTCGATAATGGCACGCTCCGCTTCGACAACGTGCGCGTACCGCGTGTGAACCTGCTTAACCGCTTCGCAGACGTCGATGAAAAAGGCAGGTATTCCTCGCCGATTGAAAACCCCAACGCCCGCTTCTTCACCATGCTCGGCACGCTGATCCGCGGGCGCATGGGCGTGGCTGGTGCCGCGGGCGCCGCCACGGAGGCCTCGCTGGACATCGCGGTGCGCTACGCCAACCGACGCCGCCAATTCGAAGGCGCAACCGGCGCCGAAAAGCACCTTATCGATCACCGCCAGCACCGCCGCCGCCTGCTCATCCCGCTGGCGCGCTCTTATGCGCTGCACCTGCTGCACAACCAAATTCTGGAGCGCTACCAGGAGATGAATGACAGCCAGGAGGCAGGCTCGTGGTCCGTGACCACGCCCACCGAGGAGCAAAAGTATGCCTCCCGCGAGATGGAGTCTTTGGCCGGCGCGATTAAAGCCGCACAAACCCAGCACGCCATCCGCACGATTCAGGAATGCCGTGAGGCCTGCGGCGGCGCGGGTTATATGTCAGAAAACCGCCTGACCACCTACCGCGCCGACTCCGATGTCTTCGCCACCTTTGAGGGCGATAACACCGTGCTGATTCAGATGGTGGGCAAGAACTTGCTCACCGCTTACGGCCGCGCGATGAATGACATGTCTCCATGGGATACCGTGCGCTACGCCGCTACGACCGCCACTGAAGTCGTGCGCCGCCGCACTGGTTTCACCACGCGCCTGCAGGGCCTGGTGGACCTGGTCAATCCGAACGAGGCATCGCTTTTCGACGCCGTCTACCAAGCCAAGCTCATCGACGACCGTGCCCAGTCCGTCCTGCTTTCTCTCGTTCGTCGTATCCAGCCGGCCCGCAAGGCCGACAAGGTGCAGGCAGCCGCCATCGTGGACCAGTGCCAGGATCACCTCATCGCGGCAGGCTGGGCCCGTGTAGATACGCTGCTGGTCCAAGCGATGATTGAGGCCGAAGACCGCCTGGAGGTAGGGTCCCTCGCACGCCAGGTCTTCGAACAGCTACGTCACCTGTTCGTTCTGTCCACGTTGGTCGAGCACGCGGGCTGGTATCAGGAGCACAACTTGCTTCCGGCCGGCCGTATGAAGGCCGCCCGCGCGGCAATCAATGATCTGGTGGATTCTTTGGCACCGTGGTCCGTAGTTCTGGTTGACGCGTTCGGCCTGCCTTCCGAGGTATCCAACATCCCGATGCTCACCGAAGCCGGCGTGGACCCGCTGCGCGATTAAGTGCCCGCCCCCATTTGAACGCCTAGGCCGCCACGACCATCCAAATGGCCACCATGTGCACAACCGCAGCCGCGATAGTCGCGCTATGGAAGTGCTCGTGGTAGCCATACCACCGGGCGTTGCGGCCCGGCCATTTGAAGCCATAAGCCAAAGCGCCGAGCGAATAGATCACTCCGCCGGCAAAAAGCAGCCACACAACTGCGGCGCCAGCGGCACCCCACAGGGTGGGAATGAGTGGGACCACCAACCATCCCAGTGCCAGATAGACCACCACATCGAACCAGCGTGGATGGTCTATCCACAACAGATTCAGGATGACACCCAAGATTGCCCCGGCCCAAGCAATAGCCAGCATGAGCGTTGCCTGCTTCACGTCTAAGACGATGGCACACAGCGGCGTATACGTCGCCGCAATAAAGACAGCGATGGTTGCGTGATCCGCCCGACGCCACCAACGCACTGCCCGCAAGCTCGGCCATGGCCAACGGTGATAAAGGGCAGACACGCCAAACAAGCCCACTACGCCGACGCCGTAGACGGTAACGGCTAGCGCATGCCACCAGGGCAGCGTCATCCAGGAATAGGTAATCAGCACAGTAGATGCGATCACCGAACAAATCGCGGCAAAAAAGTGGCCCCAGCCGCGAGTGAGGGGGCGCGGACCACGGTCAGCGATGAAATAACGCCGCTCGACGAGCCCCTCAGGTGGCGCCTGCCCCACCCCTTCTAATAGCGCAGTGTTTTCCTTGTTAGCCATCACCAGGTAGCCGCCTCACTTCGGAGAAAACTTACGTTGCCGTAACTATACGGCGCCCGCCCGACGCTTTCAAGAAAATGCCCACTATTTTGTTATGCGTATTAAATTTTGCACCGGCACCTAAATCGGCGAGGCCTGGCCGGATTCGACCGACTACGAAAACTTCTTCGAAGCGCAGCTGTACAAGGCCTGGGAGACGACGCTCGGTCCAGCGCCCGGCGTCGAATAGCGCGTGCCACTTTAGTCACAGTAGTTGAATCTTTTTTCAACTTTCCCTGGGAAGTACTTATACAAGCTGAAAAATCCTTGTACACTTGCTCCCACTATGACTTCCACACGCTCCATTGGAACCCTGCTCAAGTCCGTCGCCGCCGCGGGCGTCCTCGCGCTGGCGGTCGGCTCAACCACCACCCCTGCCATGGCTCAGTCGAGCCACCTAGAGAAGGTCTCCTCGCGCGTGACCAACCCGCAGCCTTGGCTGGGTGACCAGGCCAAGATCGTGGGCAAACGCCACATCAACGGCAACCACTGGGTCGTCGACGTGTGGTCTCCTGCCAACCGCGAAATCATCACCAACAACGTGCTGCTGCCGGGCGGCGACCAACCGCGCCCGAGCTTCTATCTCCTGCCTGGCATCCAGGGCGGCCAAGAGGGTATGAACTGGATGACGCATACCGACGTCGGACCATGGTTCGCGGATAAAAACGTCAACGTAGTCATGCCACTTGGCGGCCCATACTCGCTGTACACGGACTGGAACCAGGCTGACCCAATCCTGGGCGTAAACAAGTGGAACACCTACATGACCCAGGAGCTTCCGCCGCTTATCGACGCCGAGTTCCACGGCACCGGCCGCGATGCCATCGGCGGCCTCTCCTCCACCGGTGCGGCGGCGCTCGATATCGCGGCGCATGCGCCACAGCGTTTCAAGGCGGCCGCTTCCTACTCCGGCTGCCCAGTGCGCTCTGATCCGACGGGCGTTCTGACCTCGACGGCAATGATGGCTTACGGCGGCGGCTCCTCTTTCAACGCGTGGGGTCTGCCGGGCTCGCCGCAGTGGGCGGACCATGACCCGAACTTCAATCCGGGTCGCCTGCGCGGTGTAGATGTCTTCGTGGCTTCTGCATCCGGCAACCCGGGTCCGATTGATGGCAACAACATCAACCCGGTGACCAACGTTGGCCCGCGTGCAGTTGAGGTGATTGCCAACCAGTGCACCGAGACCTTCACGCACAACGCGCGCCGCGCCGGCGTGAACGTTAACCGCTACTACAGCGAGCAGGGTTCGCACTCCTTCGGGCTCTTTGCACACGAGATGAAGGTCAGCTGGGCGCAGACCATCGCACGCGCAATCGGCGCTTAAGTCGCGGCGCTCACGCGATTTCTCCTGGGCATCACGAACTCCATTCGCTCTGAGGCTTCCACCCCGGTTGGGTCCCCGTCTTTGGGTCCCATTGGTTGGGTCCTATTGCGAGTGGAGTTTTGTGTTTTGGGGTAAAAAAGGCTCCCTTTGCTAGCAAAGGGAGCCAAGGAATGGGACCCAACCAGCCGGGCTCGGAACTACTTGCGGAAGTATTCTGCCGCAGACTCGAAGAGCTTCATATCGTACTCGCCCGGCACGTTCTTGTAGGTAGATGCCGAGATGCGTTCAGAGTGGCCCATCTTGCCCAGGACGCGGCCGTCCTCGGACATGATGCCCTCAAGGGCGAAGAGGCCGCCGTTCGGGTTAACGGAGATATCCATCAGCGGGTTACCAGCAACGTCGACATACTGGGTGACGGCAGCTGCCTTTAGACGCTCCCACTCGGACTCACCAGCAGTGATGCGGCCCTCGCCGTGAGAAATCGGGACGGTGAAGACGTCGCCCTCGTTAATCTTGGACAGCCACGGCGACGCGTTATTGACAACGCGCACACGCGAAATACGCGACTGGTGGCGACCAATCGTGTTGAAGGTCAGCGTCGGGGTCTCAGTGCCCGGCTCAGAAATCTTGCCGAACGGCACCAAGCCCAGCTTGATCAGCGCCTGGAAGCCATTGCAGATGCCGAGGACCAGGCCACCGCGCTCGTCGAGAAGCCCCTGCACACCCGCGGTGAGCGACGGGTTACGCAGGAAAGACGTGATGAACTTCGCGGAACCGTCAGGCTCGTCGCCGCCAGAGAAGCCGCCCGGCAGGAAGAGCATCTGGGAGCGATCCAAAGCCGCGGCCATGCGGTCGACGGACTCAGCAATGTCTTCCGGGGTGCGGTTGCGCACCACGAGGATCTCCGGCTCGATGCCAGCGCGACGCAGCGCGCGGGCGGAGTCGTACTCGCAGTTGGTACCCGGGAAGACCGGGATGAGAGCGGAAGCCTTGGCGCCGCCGTGGGCCGGAGTGATGGTCGGTGCCTCAGATGCGGAGACCGGAGAAGTGGCGTCCGCCAGGGAGACCGAACCAGTCTGCTCAACGAAGCTCGGGTAGATCTCTTCGAGAGTGCCCAGGTAGGCGGCCTCGGCGTCGGCAAAGGAAACCTCGGTGCCGCGGTAGGTGAAGCCGCCCTCAGCGGTCTCACCAATAACCGAGCCCGCGGTTGGCTCCTCGCCGTCTGCCCACTCCAGGACGAAGGCGCCGTAGGCGTAGTCGTAGAGCGGGGCGTCGTCAGTAAAGGCGAAGCCGATGCCCTCGCCCAAGCCCATCTTCAGCACGGACTCGGCAGGGCCGCCGAAGCCCGGGGTGTAAGCGGAGATGACCTTGCCGGAGCGCAGCAGCTCCGTCACGGTGCGGAAGTTGGCAACCAGGGAATCTGGGGTGGGCAGGCCGGCCAGCGCAGTATCCTCTGCGCCAGCGATCTCCGGCCGGAAGAGCGTGACCTTGTGGCCCGCTGCCTTGAAGTGGTTCGGCACCATGTGAGTGGCATCGTCGTGGCTGACGGCAACCGAGATGACCGTCGGCGGGACGCTGAGCTCTTCGAAGGTACCGGACATGGAGTCCTTGCCGCCAATCGCGGCGACGCCGAGGCCAAGCTGGGCCTTGATGGTGCCCAGCAGCGCGGCGGCCGGCTTGCCCCACGCCGCAGCGGAGTCCATGCGCTCGAAGTACTCCTGGAAAGACAAGTAGGTCTCGTCGAAGGAGGCGCCGGTAGCAATCAGCTTGGACACCGACTCCACCACCGCGAGGTAAGCACCGTGAAACGGGCTGGCCTCGGTGACGTATGGGTTGTAACCCCAGGACATCACAGAGCAGTTGGTGGTCTCTCCCAGCGCCGGCAAGGTGTGTGCCGTGGCCTGGATCGGGGTGGCCTGGCGGGTGCCGCCGAAAGGCATCAGCACGGTGCCGGCGCCGACGGTGGAGTCGAAGCGCTCGGAGAGGCCTTGCTTGGAGGCAACGTTGAGGTCGGAGGCCATGGAGATAAAGGAAGCGGAGAAGTCTTCCTCGCGTGCCCACTCGCGGGCCGCACCGCGCCAATCAGCGGCGGGGGCAACCTCGACGTCGACGTGCTTGTCGGCGCCGTTGGTGTTTAGGAATTCGCGGGAAAGGTCAACGATGGTGTTGCCGCGCCAATGCATGCGCATGCGGCCCGAGTCAGTGACCTCCGCAACGACCACGGCGTTGAGGTTCTCCTCGTTAGCCAGCGCGATCAGCTTGTCGAGGTCGCCTGCCTCAACGACGGTGGCCATGCGCTCCTGGGACTCGGACAGAGCCAGCTCGGTGCCGTTCAGGCCCTCGTACTTCTTCGGGACCGCATCGAGGTTGATCTCCAGCGAATCCGCCAGCTCGCCCACTGCGACGGCGACGCCGCCGGCGCCGAAGTCATTACAGCGCTTGATGAGCTTGGAAAACTCCGGGTTGCGGAACAGGCGCTGGAGCTTGCGCTCCTCCGGCGCGTTACCCTTCTGCACCTCCGCGCCCGCGGTGGTCAGCGACTCCACGGTGTGCGACTTGGAGGAACCAGTAGCGCCACCGATACCGTCACGGCCCGTTGCACCGCCGACGAGCACCACGAGGTCACCCGCCGCCGGAACTTCGCGACGCACGTTCGCCGCCGGTGCGCCCGCCACTACCGCACCCATTTCGAGGTGCTTGGCGACGTATCCCGGGTGATAGACCTCATCAACCAGGCCGGTAGCCAAGCCAATCTGGTTGCCGTAGGAGGAATTGCCGGCAGCTGCCACGCGGGCAATGGTCTTCTGCGGCAGCTTGCCTGCGCGAGTGGTGGTCTCCAGCGGGTTACCGGAGCCGGAGATGCGCATCGCGCCGTAGACATAACCGCGGCCAGACAGTGGGTCACGGATTGCGCCACCGATGCAGGTAGCAGCGCCGCCAAAAGGCTCGATTTCGGTTGGGTGGTTGTGGGTCTCGTTCTTAAACAGCAGCAGCCACGGCTCTTCCTTGCCATCCACGGTGATGGTGACATGAACGGTGCAGGCGTTGATCTCCTCGGAGACGTCCATGGCGTCGAGCTTGCCCGTGGCACGCAGCACCTTGCCAGCGATGGTGCCCATGTCCATCAAGGTCACCGGCTTAGCGCGGCCGATGGACTCGCGGGCTGCGAGGTAGTCCTGGTAAGCGGCCTCAACGGCCGGCTCATTGAAGGTAATGGAATCGAGGACGGTCTCGAAGGTGGTGTGGCGGCAGTGGTCGGACCAGTAGGTATCAATCACCTTGAGCTCGGTGATGGTCGGCTCGCGGTCTTCGGAGGCAAAGTACTCGCGGATTAGAGTAGCGTCGTCCACGTCCATGGCTAGGCCGTGGGAGGCAACGAACTCGGGAAGGGCGGCGTCGGAAAGCGCAGTGAAACCCTCAAGGGTCTCTACGTCTGCGGGGGTATCGACGTGCAATGCCAAAGTCTCCGGCAGCTCCAGCGCTGCTTCACGGGACTCGACGGGGTTAATCAGATCCTTGCGCATGGCGGCAGGAATCTCACCATCTACCGCGTAGACCACCGCGGTGCGTACGCGGGGGCGCTCCTTTTCAAAGAGGAACTGAATGCACTGTGCCGCGGAATCGGCGCGCTGATCAAACTGGCCTGGAAGCGGTTCGACGGCGAGAACCCCGCCTGCAACTCCAGCCTCGTCCAGCGTGGAAAAAGTAGTGTCTACCTGCGGTTCTGAAAGAACCAACTTGACCGCGGTAGCAAATTCGGAATCGGTGGTGCCCTCTACGTCGTAGCGATTGAGCACGCGCACGTTGACGCCGTACTCCTTCGACAATGCAGCGGCATGCCCGCCCTCGCGATTTTCCACATACACGCGCTGAACCATCGTGCCTCCAGTTTCATTCAGCTCAAGTTTTAACTCGGTAGTCAACTTAGTGCCCACAGTATTTCCCGCGGGGAACGAAAACCAATTCTATAGGGCGGCGGGTTGGGGGTGGTTTGGTTTGGGGGATTACTGGCGCCGACGCCTCGTGTGGGCACAATTTGCCAAATAGTGCGCCCAAATTTTCTGATTTTCCGGGCTTGCTTGGCAAATTGTGCGCAGTTCGCACGTCCTTGCCGCCGCAAAGCCCGCGTAAACACCCGGTGAACCGCAAGACAAACTTTTTGGGCGTGCATGTAAACCCCCAAGACATCTGGGGGATGATCGCTTGGCAAGCTCGGCGCGGTGCCTTAGAAACAAATGGTCATATATCTCCTAGAAACAAATGGTCATATATCTCCTATTGCAAGGTTTCTCATGCGCTCTCGTTCTCTCCGCGCGCTTTCTTTGACCGCGCTCATCTCCACTTTCTCCACTCTCACCGTCCCCGCCCATGCAGCCCCCGCCGGCGATGCCGTGGTCCTTTCTGAGGTTTACGGCGGCGGCGGAAACTCTGGTGCGACCTTTACCCACGACTTCATCGAGCTCTTCAACCCCACCGAAGCCGAGGTCTCGCTGGATGGTTGGTCCGTCGAGTACTTTTCCGCCGGTGGCAACTCGGGCGGCAAGGCTGCTCTCGGCGGCGCGATTCCGGCTGGCCAGCACTACCTGATTCAGGCTGGCCAGGGCAACGGCGGCTCCACGCCACTGCCTACCCCAGACGCGGAGTCCTCCCTGAACCTGTCCGGTTCGAAGGGATCGGTCAAGCTTTACGACGCCTCCGGCAACGAGGTTGACCTCGCCGGTTACGGTTCCGCCCAGCTGGCAGAAGGCACCCCCGCCCCAAGCACCTCCAATGCAGAGTCGGTCTCTCGCGATGAGGCGGGCACCGACACCGACGACAACGCTGCCGATTTCCATGTCGGCACGCCAACTCCTACGCCTTCCGGCAACGAACCAACCACGCCCACTAAGCCAGAGGAACCAACGCAGCCTGCAGACCCCGGCCGCGAGCTAAGCATCGAAGAAATCCAGGGAACCGGCGCTCAGTCTCCGGTTAAAGACCAGAACGTCACGACCAAGGGCGTCGTCACTGGCGTGTGGTCCGAGGGCGGCATCAACGGCTTCACCATCCAGACCAGCGGCACCGGAAACGAGGCTCCCGCTGCTTCCCCGGCGCTGTTTATTTATATGGGTAACCAGGAAGCCTCTGCTTATCCGCAGCTCGGTGATTCCGTGCAGGTTTCTGGCAAGGTCTCGGAGTTCTATGACGCCACCCAGCTAACCGCAGATGCCGTCGAAAAGCTCGATGCTCCCCTGCCGGAAGTCACCGCGCTCGAACTGGAGGCCCTGCCCGAAGGCGACGTCGCCCGTGAGGCCTATGAGCACATGCTGGTGCTGCCTGGCACCCACACCGTGACCAACAACTACGCGCTCAACCAGTATGGCGAGGTAGGCCTGGCGCCGGGCACTGAGGCACTCCGCCAGCCGTCGGACCTTTATGACCCGTCAACTGACCCAGACTCCGACTTACAGAAACTCGCCGCTTCCAACGCCGCCAAGCTGGTCACGCTGGACGATGGCCGCACGAAAAACTACCTCGAGTCTGACCAATCCACCCCGCTGCCATATATCGCGCAGGACAACGCGCAGACCATCAAGTCCCTGCGCACCACTGACCAGGTAACTTTCCAGCACCCGGTCATCGTGGGTTACTCCCATGAACAGTGGCGTTACCAGCCCACCGCACCGGTAACGGGCAATACGGCAGGCAGCGATTTGCCGATTACCTGGGAAGACTCCCGCGAAAAGGAACTGCACGCACTCGACGTCGAAGGCGAATACACCATTGGTGCTTTCAACGTATTGAACTACTTCACCTCCCTTGGCGAGGAGTACGGCGGCAGCTCCTACGATGACATGGACGGCAACCCAGTCACCGTCAAGCGCGGCACGACCCGCGGTGCTTATACCGCGGAGGCCTTCGAGAACCAGCAGCGCAAGATTGTCGCGGCCGTAAACGGTCTTGATGCCGACGTCATCGCCCTTTCTGAAATCGAAGACGGCTACGGCGTCACCGGCGACAAGTCCAAGCGCGACCAAGCCTTGGCGCACCTGACAGACGAGCTCAACGCGGCCGCTGGTTCCGAGAAGTGGGCCTACGTGGCCTCCCCGGAGAAGCTGCCGGACACCGTGGACGTCATCCGCACCGCGTTCATCTATAAAAGGGATCGCGTCAAGCCGGTTGGTGAATCCCGCATCTTCGTCGACGACCGCTTCACTGGAACCGCTCGCGAGCCGCTAGCGCAGGAGTTTGCGCCAGTCGACGCCGCGGATGACGAGACCTTCGTGGCCGTGGCCAATCATTTCAAGTCCAAGGGTTCCGTTGTTAAGGGTGACGCCGACACCGGTGACGGCCAGGGCAACAACCCCAACGTGCGCAAGGCACAGGCCGAAGCCGTTCTTGAGCACCTGGCTAAGCAACCAGATTGGCAGGACAAGGCCACCTTCGTGATGGGTGACCTCAACACCTATACCCATGGCGATGCCATCGATGTCTTCCGCGACAGCGGCTACACCGTCCCCGCTGAGGACTTCCACGCGGATGCCTCCTACCAGTTCTCTGGCCTGTTGGGTTCCCTCGACCACGTCCTGGCAAACGAGGTTGTATCCGGCAAGGTAACCGACGCCCAGGTGTGGAACATCAATGCCGACGAGCCGGTGGCCTTTGAGTACTCTCGCCGCAATTACAACATCGTGGACTTCTACGACGATTCCCCGTTCCGCGCCTCCGACCACGACCCGGTCAAGGTCGGATTCAGCCTGGGCGAGGCGGCCACTACCCCAGACGAAGAACCAGACAGCAAGCCCGGCACCAACAAGGGCTCCAGCTCCAGCAACGGCTCTAGCTCTGGTTCGAGCACCGGCAGCATCATCGCATTGATCCTTGCGGTTGCCGTCCCCGGCATCGCAATGTTGCTCGGCGGTTCGCTGAAGTTCCTGGCGCCCCAGCTCATCGACGCCCTGCCACCGCAGGTCCGGGATTTCCTCAAGCTCTAGGCTCCCGGGAGCGTTTCCTCCGGGGCGCCTTCCCCGGAGCGTCTCCTCTCCCTACGCACAATTTGCCAAATAGTGCCCTGAATTAGCGCGGATTCAGCAGTCTAATTGGCAAATTGTGCGCTTTTGCGCGTTCGGTGCACGCCTTTGTGCGTTCGGTGCACGCCTTTGTGCGTTCGACGTGCGTTCGGTCCATGCTCGGCGTGCGCTTCCGCGGGAGGCTTTTAACGCTTCGTCAAAAAGACGCCGTAGTCCGCGGGCTGCGCGCCGGCGCTCGCGGCGCGGTCAACCGCCTTGATGAAGTCAGAGACCACTTTCCTGTCATTAAGGTTGCGGCCAGAGATGGAAAGACGCACGGTGTTGCCACGCAGCGCGGAGCGCTCAGCTGCGCGAATAATGTTGCGGCGCCACCACTTCGCCGCACCGAAGCCCTCGCCGAAAGACAGGTTGCGGGTCTGGTGGAACTTGCCGGAACGCAGCTCGTGAATGCCGCGCGTGGAGACCGCGACGTCAAAAGCAAAGTTCGGTAGGACCTCCAAGGTGCCAGGCGACATACGCCAGCGTGGAGGTGCGAAGATGCTCGACTCGAAGCCCAGCTTGGCCATCTGCCGCGTGGCGCCCTTCAGACGGAGATTGGCCTCGTGTGAGTCGAGGTTGGCAAATTCCGCGCGACGGCCTTGCACCGCTTGGTCGAAGCCATTCAGAATGAGCAACCTACCCGCGGATTCCTGCTCTTTGAGAAAGCCTAAGGTCTTGTCGTCTTTGGCCAGGTGCCAATTGCCATCAATGTGTGGGGCAACCAGCAAAGAGACCGGGATTTCTTCCCGGTCTAGTTCTTTGAGGAGGTTACTAGTTTGCTTCCGCGTGTCAGAAAAGATGCTGGAAATCGAAACTAGAAGGTGGCCATGCATAAGTGCAATTATCGCACAGCCACCGCGAGTCCGCGCGGCGAGGGGCTTCTAGGCTTTCAACCCCGTGGCCTTGTTAATGGTCCACGCGTACTCGAAGGCATTCTGGCGCCACTTGTCATAGCGTCCAGAAACACCACCGTGGCCAGCGACCATCTCCGTCTTGAGCAGGAACTGCCCGCCCTTTGCGGTATCACGCAGCTTGGCAATCCACTTCGCCGGTTCCACGTAGAGCACGCGAGTGTCGTTGAGCGAGGTAATCGCCAAAATGTCCGGGTAGTTCTGCGCATTGACGTTCTCGTAAGGCGCATAGGACTTCATGTAGTCATAGACCTCTGGGTCGTGGTACGGGTCGCCCCACTCTTCCCACTCGATGACCGTCAGCGGTAGCTCCGGCTTCAGGATGGAAGTCAGCGGGTCCACGAAGGGCACAGAGGCCTGGATGGCCGTGAAGCGGTCCGGGGCCATGTTTGCCACCGCGCCCATCAGCAGGCCACCGGCTGAGCCGCCTTCCGCCACCATCTGATCTGCGGTGGTAACGCCGCGCGCAATGAGGTCATCGGCCACCGCGATGAAGTCGGTGAAGGTGTTCTTCTTCTGCAGAAGCTTGCCGCTGTCGTACCAGGTGCGGCCCATCTCGCCGCCGCCGCGGACGTGCGCCATCGCAAAAATCATCCCGCGGTCCATCAGGGACAGACGGAATACGGAGAAGTACGGGTCCATGCTGGCCTCATAAGAGCCGTATCCGTAGAGAAGCGTCGGGTTAGCTTTGGTGCGGTCAAGATCAGCGCGGTGCACGATGGAGACCGGAATCTGCGTGCCGTCGGAAGCCTGCGTCCACATGCGGTAAGCAACGTAGTCATCCTTGTTGTAACCACCCAGGACTTCTTGTTCCTTGAGCAAGGTGTACTCGCCAGTCTCAACGCGGTAATCGAAAAGCTGCGAAGGCTGGATGAAGGAGGTGTAGCTCACGCGCAGTACCGGCGCATCCCATTCCGGGTTGCCGCCAACGCTCACGGTGTAGAGCTCTTCGTTGAAGTTTAATTCCTTAAATTCGGACCAACCATGGCGTACATCCATGATTGCGGCACGCCCGATGCCGGCGCGGCGGTAGCCTACGACGACCTGGTCGCGATAGGTATCCACGCCTTCCAGGCGCACATCCTCGCGATGCGGAATCAGCACATCGAGCTCGCGGAGCGGTGCGAGATCCTCCCCTACGGCCAGCGGCGTAGTGGCCAGGGTGAAGTTCGGGCCTGAGGCGTTGTGGGTGACAAACCAATAGGCCTGGCCGTCAATCTCGGCATAGTCGACGTCGTAGTCAACACCTGCTTCGCGCTGCCACAGAACCTGGAATTCGCCTTCCGGGTCCGTACGATCCAGCACCCAGGTCTCTGAGGTCAGCTTCGAGCCGATAACGATGAACAGGTACTTCTCGCTGCGAATACTGCCGACGCCGATGTTGAAATGCTCGTCAGCTTCATGCATGACCTGCACGTCTTCGGACTGCGCGGTTCCCACTTTGTGGCGCCAGACGGTATCTGGGCGCCAGGCATCATCGACCGTGGTGTAAAAGATGTAGTCATCGCCCACCCAGGTCGCACCGTAGAAGATGCCTTCGAGGCGGTCGGAGAGCAGCTCGCCGGTACGCAAGTCCTTGATGACCAGAGAAAAACGCTCGTCGCCAGCGGTATCCACGGAATAAGCCAGCAGGTTGCCGGAGTCAGAGACGGTGGAGGCGCCCATCGCGAAGAATTCGGTGCCTTTTGCTAGCTCATTGGCATCTAGGAGGATTTCCTCGCCCTCAGGCGCGCCTTCTTCTGGAATAACGGGAGCGGTCCACGGGTCAGCACCTTCGGCCACCGGAACGCGGCAGCTAATGCCATAGTTCTTGCCCTCGACAGAGCGGCCGTAATACCAGTACTGGCCCCTGCGCGAAGGCACGGACATGTCCGTTTCCTTCACGCGCGACTTTACTTCCTGGAAGATGTTCTCAGTCAGCTCTTTAAGGTGCGCAGTCTCCTGCTCAGTATAAGCATTCTCCGCGCGCAGATAATCGAGCGTTTCTGCGGATTCTTTATCCCGCATCCACTCGTAATCATCCACGAAGCTGCGGCCATGAAACTCGCGGGTGATGGGGTGTTTTGCGGCAATCGGCGGGGTCAATTCAGTCATGTTCTCCTCGCTAGATTAGGGGGGCTTATTTGTAGTGAGATTTCTCGAAACCCGACCGTAACAAAGGCTCTAGGCCCTAGAAGGAGTTTCCCGAAAGACGCTCGTAAGCCTCGACGTAGCGCGCACGGGTAGCCTCGACGACGTCGTCAGGCAGGCGCGGCGGCTTGGTATCAGAAGCCTGGTCCCAGCCGGATTCCGGGGAGGTCAGCCAGTTGCGCACGTACTGCTTGTCGAAGGAAGGCTGAACCTTGCCCTCCTCATACGTATCGGCCGGCCAGTAGCGGGAGGAATCCGGGGTTAGGACCTCATCGGCCAGAATCAGGGTGCCATTTTCATCGAGGCCAAACTCGAACTTGGTATCGGCCAGGATGATTCCCTTCTCCTCCGCGATGCGGGCGGCCTCGGAATAGATGCGCAGGGTGGCAGCGCGCAGCTCTTCCGCACGCTCTTTACCCAGCTTGGCGACGACCGCGTCAAAGGACACGTTCTCATCATGCTCGCCCTGCTCCGCCTTGGTGGCCGGGGTAAAGATCGGCTCTGGCAGGCGGGAGGCCTCGGTAAGGCCCTCCGGCAGCTCGATGCCGCAAACGGTACCGCTTTCCTTATATTCCTTTAGGCCGGAACCAGTGAGGTAGCCGCGCGCGACGCACTCGAAAGGCAGCATGTCGAGTTTCTTGACCACCATGGCGCGGCCCAGCACTTCCTCTGGGATGCGCTCGTCATCGAGCGGGCCGGCGAGGTGATTCGGGAAATCGATGACGTCGAAGAAGAACTTCGAGGTCGCGGTCAGAATACGGCCCTTGTCCGGGATAGCCGGGTCCAGGGAGTGGTCGTAGGCCGAGATGCGGTCAGAGACGACCATCAGCAGGGTGTTCTCGTCGACGTCGTAGATGTCACGGACCTTGCCGGAAGCAAGGTGCTTATAAGAAGAAAGTTCTGGGCGCATGAGTCCTATCCTAATTCGCTTTTAGAGAATCTCGCCTGGGGTATAAGCGGCGGCCTTCGGGTGCTCGCTGACCAGGTTGTTGATGCGGGTAAGAACCTGGTTGACCTGGGACTCCGCGGCGCCGATGAAGGCGTGCTTATCGGCCAGGGCAGCCTCCAGGTCCTCGGCGGACATCGGCAGGCGCTCGTCGGCGGCAAGGCGCTCGACCAAGTCCTGATCGCCGCCGTTTTCGCGCATGTTCAGCGCCACTGCGACGGCGTTTTCCTTGATGACCTCGTGCGCGGTCTCGCGGCCGACGCCGGCGCGCACGGCCGCCATCAGGATGCGGGTGGTGGCCAGGAACGGCAGGTAGCGCTCGAGCTCGCGGTCGATCATCGCAGGGAAGGCACCGAACTCGTCCAGCACGGTCAGGAAGGTTTCGAACTGGCCGTCGAGGGCAAAGAAGGCGTCAGGAAGCGCAACGCGGCGAACCACGGAGCAGAATACGTCGCCCTCGTTCCACTGCTGGCCGGAGAGATCTGCAACCATGGTGAGGTAACCGCGCAGGATGACTTGGAAGCCGCACACGCGCTCGCAGGAGCGGGCGTTCATCTTGTGTGGCATCGCGGAAGAACCAACCTGGCCTTCCTTGAAGCCCTCGGTGACGGTCTCATTGCCAGCCATCAAGCGGATGGTGGTGGCCAAGGAAGACGGGCCGGCGCCCAGCTCAACCAGCGCGGAAACGGCGTCGAAATCGAGGGAGCGTGGGTAAACCTGACCAACGGAGTTGAAGATGCGGTGGAAGCCCAGGTGATCAGCAATCGCAGTCTCCAGGGAGGCCAGCTTGTCCTCGGAGCCGCCCATCAGGTCGAGCATGTCCTGGGAGGTGCCCATCGGGCCCTTGATGCCGCGCAGCGGATAGGCAGCCAGGAGCGATTCGACGCGCTCGATGCCCAACAGCATCTCATCGGCTGCGGAAGCAAAGCGTTTGCCCAGGGTGGTGGCCTGAGCAGCAACGTTGTGGGAACGGCCGGCCATGACCTGGGATTGGTAAGCAGCCGCATGCTTGCCGATGCGCGCGACGACCGCGATGGCCTTGTCACGGATGAGACGCAGCGAGGTATGAATCTGCAGCTGCTCGACGTTCTCGGTGAGATCTCGGCTGGTCATGCCCTTGTGGATGTGCTCAAAGCCAGCGAGCGCGTTGAACTCCTCGATGCGGGCCTTGACGTCGTGGCGCGTTACGCGCTCACGGGCAGCGATGGACTCGAGGTCCACCTGCTCAACCACGGACTCGTAGGCCGCAATGGCCTCTGCGGGAATATCGACTCCCAAATCCTTTTGCGCGCGCATGACGGCGATCCACAGCTGGCGCTCCAGGATGATCTTGTACTCCGGGCTCCAAATATTGGAAAGCTCTGCGGAGGCATAGCGGGAGGATAGGACGTTGGAAATGTTCTTCTTTTCAGCCACGGGAAACATTATTCCATGTACAAAGCCCAGCCTGTACCTTTTGGTAAAAAGCTGGGCTATACGGGGGTGCGAGAGAAAAGCTAGATGGAAATCTCGCCGTCTTCGGCACGCTTTCCGATGTCGCGGCGGTAGAAGCTGCCGTCCAGCTTAAGGCCTTCTAGCACCTCGTAGGCGGCGGCACGGGCCTCGGCGAGCGTGGCTCCCTGGCCCAGGACGTTGAGCACGCGGCCGCCGTTGGAGATGACATCGACTTCCTCTTCAACACCGCGCGAGCCTTCGGCTTGCGAGGTGCCGGCGTGGAGGACCTTGTTCGGATCATCCAGGCCTGGGCCGGTGATAACGTCGCCCTTACGCGGGGAGGCTGGGTAGCCCTCCGCGGCCAGGACGACGGTGACGGCGTAGCCGTCCTTCCACTTCAGCTCGTCCAGCTCAGCAAGCTTGCCGGTGGCGGTGGCGTTAAGCGCCTCAGCCAGCGGGGACTCGAGCATGGAAAGAACTGCCTGGGTTTCTGGGTCGCCGAAGCGGCAGTTGAACTCAACAACGGCGATGCCTTCCGTGCCCCACGCGAGGCCGGCATAAAGCAGGCCGGAGTACGGGGTACCGCGGCGCACCATTTCGGCGGCAACTGGCTTGCAGGCTTCGTCGACAATGCGCTGCACGCCGTCGGCAGGCAGCCACGGCAGCGGCGTATAGGCGCCCATGCCGCCGGTGTTGGGGCCTTCGTCATTGTCGTAGGCGCGCTTGTGGTCCTGCGCTGGGAGCAGCGGAACGACGGTCTCGCCGTCGACCAAGCAGAACAGGGAAACTTCTGGGCCATCGAGGAAGGACTCGAGCAGGACCGGGTTTCCTGCCGCGTGAACCTCGTTTACATGTTCCTTCGCGGCAGCGCGATCGTCGGTGACAACGACGCCCTTGCCGCCGGCGAGGCCATCATCTTTCACCACGAAGTGCGGGCCGAAACGGTCGAGGGCGGCCTCAATATCGGCGTCGGAAGCCCCCGGCACCAGCTGCTCCGCGCGAGCGGTGCGAACGCCAGCAGCATTCATGACGTCCTTGGCAAAGGCCTTGGAGCCCTCAATCTGCGCGGCCTCCTTGGAGGGGCCGAAGACGGCGATGCCGTTGGCGCGCAGCTCATCTGTGACGCCGGCAACCAGCGGCACCTCGGGGCCAACGACGACGAGCTCGGCGTCAATTTTCTGCGCCAGCTCCAGCATCTGTGCTGGGTCATCAACCTTGGAGTACTCAGGATGCACCGTGGCCAGGGAAGCGAAGTTCGGTGAGCCTGGGGCAACGTGGAGTTCAGTGGTCAGTGGATCTGCCTTGAGACCTTTGAGCAGGGCGTGTTCGCGGCCGCCCGAGCCAATTACGAGAATGCGCATGCCGTCCATCTTAACTGGAGGTAGCCTAGTCACCATGTCTTCTGTATTTACCAAGATTATTAATGGTGAACTGCCTGCACGCTTTGTCTACCGCGACGAGACCTGCGTGGCCTTTTTATCCATCGAGCCCCTCAACTACGGCCACACTCTGGTGGTTCCGATTGAGGAAGTAGATAAGTGGACCGACCTCGACCCACAGACCTGGGCACACCTCAACGAGGTGGCGCTAGAGATTGGTGCCGCTATCAAGACGGCATTTAACTCTCCACGCACCGGCTACATCATCGCTGGCTTCGACGTGCCGCATACCCACATCCACCTCTTCCCCACCGAGAAGATGGAAGAGTATGACTTCGCCAAGGCATTTGCTGCCGACGCCACCGATCCTGCCGCCATGGATGAGGCAGCGACGCGTATTCGCCAGCACTTGGGCACCGACGAAGAAGGACGCCGCTAACTAGCAGCGTCCTCGTTAGATGCCCTTCTTGCGGCCAATCACTTAAGAAGCTGGGAGGCGCACCGTAAAGGTGGAGCCCTCCCCCAGCTGGGAGCTCACGGCAATGCTGCCGCCGTGCTGCTCCACCAAAGATTTCACGATGGCCAGGCCCAAGCCCGAGCCGCCGGTATCGCGGGTGCGGGAAGAATCCGCGCGATAGAAGCGCTCAAAGATGTGGCTGGTGTCCTCGGGGGACATGCCCTTCCCGTCATCGGCGACGTCGATAAGCACTGCCTTGTCTGTGCTCTCGCCCTCTTCGCGGATGGTGAGTTTGACCTTGGCCTCCTCGCCACCGTGGCGAATGCCGTTGGAGACGAGGTTGAGCAGCACCTGGTGCAGGCGATCAGGGTCGCCTTTGACCACCGGAATATCGTGGGTCTCGTTAACCACGTCGATCTGGCGGCCGGCAAACGCGGCACGCGCGGAGGAACCGACGGAAAGCACCAGCTCCAGCATGTCCACAGTGCGCATGTCCAGGCGCGAGCCCTCGGCGCGGGTCAGAGAAAGCAGGTCCTCCACCAATAGCGACATTCGCTTGGACTCGTCATCGATCTTGGAAAAGACGAGATCCACATCCTTGGTGGCGCCGGAGCGATAAAGCTCGGTGTAGCCACGCAAACTGGTCAGCGGAGTGCGTAGCTCGTGGGAAGCATCGCCCACGAAACGGCGCATCTGCTCCTCTTTATCTTGAGCTTGAACAACTGAGCGCTGCAGCTGACCCAACATCACGTTGAGCGCAACCGAGAGCTGACCAACCTCGGTGTGCTTCGGCCACTCCGGCACACGCTTGTCTAAATCACCCGCGGCAATCTCGGAGGCGGTCTTTTCAACGACGCGCAGCGGGCGCAGCGCGCGGCGGATAAACCACATGCCCACCACGGCGATAATGCCCATGACCACGGCGGTGATGATTATTTGCACGATCGCAAGACCGCGAAGAATGAGCCGCTCGTGGGTGAGATCCTTGGCCACTACGGTCACGGTGCCATCGACCTTGATAGCTACGGCGCGCCACTTAGTTTCGTCGTTTCCCACGGAACCGACGGTGGCAGGTTCGTCACCTATGTAGAGGTTCTTCGCGTCCGGCATGCTGGTCTTGGGGCCGGTGTATAAAACGGTGCCATTCGGCAGGTAACTAAGCGCCACGTATTCCGTAGGCGGGCGCCTAGAGTAGTCCCCCAAATAGTAGTCGTTGCTCATATTGCGCGCCCAGCCGTCGGTGGCATCCTTTAGCTGATCATCGACGTTGCCGTACATGACGTCGGACATGATCGAGGACACCGCCAAAGAGGCACCTGCCAGGCCGAGGCCAGAGACCAAGACCATGAGCACCAAAAGCCACGTGCGCAGCGGCATCGCTTTGGGGCGCTGCACGCGGCGTCGCTTAGCGCGCTCCCCGGAGGGAACCGCAACGGACGGGGTTTCAGGCAGCGTGGATTCCGCCGCCGAGTGGGTAGTGCTCATGTATTAGTACTCGAAAAAGGACTGTGGCGAACTACTAGTTACGCGGCATGCGCAGAACATAGCCGACGCCGCGAACAGTATGAATAAGCTGCGTATCGCCGGTGTCGATCTTGCGGCGCAGGTAGGAGATATAGGACTCGACTACGTTGCCATCGCCGCCGAAGTCGTAGTGCCAGACGTTGTCCAAGATCTTGGACTTGGACAGCACCACTTCCTTGTTCTGCATGAGGTAGCGCAGAAGGTTGAACTCGGTTGGGGACAGCTCGATGATTTCGCCTCCCTTGGTGACCTCGTGGGTGTCATCATTCAAGGTGAGGTCAGCATAGGAAATGGTGGCGTCACTGTTTGCGTCATCGACGTTCGCGCCGCGGCGCAGGATAACGCGCAGGCGGGTGATAACCTCTTCCAGGCTGAACGGCTTAGTCACGTAATCATCGGCACCGATGGTCAGGCCATGGATGCGCTGATCGACGCTGTCCTTTGCGGTCAAGTAAAGCACCGGGCCGTCGAGGCCTTCCTGACGCAGCTTGCCAAGCAGCTCGAAGCCGTCCATGCCCGGCATCATGACGTCCATGATGTAGGCATCAGGATTAACCTCGCGGGCCACCCGCAGCGCCTCAGTGCCGGAGTTTGCGCTGAATACTTCGAAACCCTGGAACTTCAGGGAAACGGTGAGTAACTCCACGATGTTGGGCTCATCATCAACGACGAGGACTTTTACTTCTTTATTGTCGTCCATTAGCTCTTGTTACTTCCTTCAGCGAGTGCTTGTTGCTATTTCGCAATAATGACACCCAGCCTTCCAAGGGCACTGAAGGGAGTCTGGACATCACCTGTGAACTCCCATCCTAGCCAACGGCGCCGACAACCAGGCCGAAATACGTAAGGTGAACACCAAGCTGAAGGAGGATTCCAAGCGGACTAGCGGCAAGCCGCCTACGGGCGCGGAATGTTGCGCAGGTTGGACTGCGCGAGCTGCAGCATCTGGCCGACGCCGCCGCCAAAGACGGTGCGGGTGGCGGCCTTGGAGAAGCCCAGCAGCTGCTCGAAGGTCAGTGTCGGCGGGATGGAAAGAGCGTTCGGGTCGGTGATCATGTCAACCAGAACCGGGCCATCGAAGTCCATGGCCTCGCGAATCTGCTTGCGGGCCTTCTTTGGGTCCTCGATGCGGATGTGCTTGATGCCGGCAGCCTCTGCGATCGCGGCATAATCCACGTGGTCATGGTCGGTCTCGTGCTCTGGCAGGCCCTGGACCAGCATCTCCAGCTTGACCATGCCCAGCGAGGAGTTGTTGAAGACGAAGGTCTTCACCGGCAGGTTGTGCAGCTTCACGGTCAGCAACTCACCCATCAGCATGGACAGTCCTCCATCACCAGAGAAGGAGATGACCTGGCGACCTTCGTTAGCGGCCTGTGCGCCGATGGCCATCGGCAGTGCGTTAGCCATGGTGCCGTGGCGGAAGGAACCGATCTGCTCACGCTTGCCATTCGGAGTGATGTAGCGAGCACCCCAGACGTTGCACATGCCGGTGTCGACGGTGAAGACGGCGTTGTCAGCCGCTTCTTCATCGATGATGTTGGCCACGAACTCTGGGTGGATAGGCTTCATCTTCTCAGCCTTCTTGGTGTATGCCTCCACCACGTGGTTGAGCTTGTTGTAGTGCTCCTTGAGCATCTTGTCGAGGAAGCGGCGATCCTTCTTCTCATCGATGTGCGGAAGGATGTTCTCGATGGTGGCAGCCACGTCACCGGTAACCGGGTACTTAATCTTGGTGCGGCGTCCGATGTGGGAGCCGTCAATGTCGACCTGTGCGACGTTGCCCTTGGGCAAGAAGTCGTTGTACGGGAAGTCGGTGCCCAGAAGGATAAGCAGGTCGGCCTCGTGGGTGGCGTCGTGTGCCGCGCCGTAGCCCAGAAGGCCGGACATGCCGACGTCGAACGGGTTGTCGTACTGGATGTACATCTTGCCGCCCAGCGCGTGGCCGATTGGCGCCTTAATCTTTTCCGCCAGCGCCAGCACCTGCTCGCGGGCATCCTTGACACCAGCACCGACGAACAGCGCGACGGTCTTGGCCTCATTAATAGCCTGGGTCAGCGCGGCTGCTTCAGCCGGATCCGGGAAGACAACTGGACGGCCAGCAGAGATGGTGGAGGTGGTGAAGGTGTCATCTTCAGCCTCCTGCGTGGAAACATCGCCCGGAATAACGAGTACGGAAACGCCCTTGCCAGCCATGGTGGACTGGATAGCGTGGTGCAAAATAACGCCGCCCTGGTCAGCGGAGTTGACCATCTCGCAGTAAGCGGAGCACTCGGTGAAGAGCATTTCCGGGTGGGTCTCCTGGAAGAACTTGGAGCCAATCTGGCGAGATGGGATGTGGGATGCGATGGCCAGAACCTTGGCGCCATTGCGGTGGGCGTCGTAAAGCCCCTGCACCAAGTGGGTGTTGCCCGGGCCGCAGGATGCCGCGCACACGGCGAGCTTGCCTGTGGTCAGGGAATCTGCCTCAGCTGCGAACGCGGCAGCTTCCTCATTGCGGACGTGCACCCAATCGATGGAGGAACGGCGCACCGCATCCACGATTGGGTTCAGGGAGTCACCAACCAGACCATAAATGCGCTCGACGCCTTGGGCCTCGAGAGTTTCTACGATCTGTTCTGCGTAATTCTTCGCCATATCACTACTTCTTTCAGGAATAGTAAATAGTTTCTCCATCCAGTGTCCTTATTAATTCCCCTTTGTGCCAGCTTTTTACTCAAGACTCACCAAACCCCCTGTCTGGTGATACGAAACACAGACCGCGTTCAAGCGTTTGAAACTGTAATGAACGTTCGGTACATTTTCATACCATGTCCACCACCGATTTAGGCCATTCCAATAGCGCCGCCACGAACACCGAGTCCACCGCCGTACAGCGCTGGACTTTCTTTGCCGTGATCTCGCTCGGCCTTCTCATGGTCGGCCTCGATAATTCGATCCTCTACACCGCCCTCCCGGCGCTGACGGATCAGCTCCACACCACATCCACCCAGCAGCTATGGATCATCAACGCCTATGCGCTGGTGCTGGCCGGCTTATTGTTGGGCACGGGCACCCTAGGAGATCGCATTGGACATCGCCGCATGTTCGTCATCGGCCTTGTGCTTTTCGGCAGCGCATCCCTCGCCGCCGCGCTCGCCCCCGGCGCGTGGTTCTTGGTGGCTGCGCGCGCATTCTTGGGTCTCGGCGCTGCCGTGATGATGCCCGCTACTTTGGCGCTGATTCGCCTGACCTTCGACGATGAAATCGAACGCAACACCGCGATCGGCATCTGGGCCTCCATTGCGGTCGTGGGCGCTGCGGCCGGCCCTACCGTCGGCGGATTCCTCCTCGAGCACTTCTGGTGGGGCTCGGTCTTTTTAATCAACGTGCCCATCGTGCTCGTCGCGCTCTTGCTGACCTTCCTTTTGGCACCGCCCAACCAACCGAACCCGGACAAGCACTGGGATTTCGCGTCCTCGCTCTATGCGCTTATTACGCTTTCTTCCCTGGTGTTGGCCATTAAGTCGGTGGCGGGTTCCCATTATGGGCTGGCCGGCGGCGCGCTGGTGGTCTGCGGCATCGGCAGCTTCGCGTTTGCTCGCCGCCAAAAGCAGCTTTCTGAGCCGATGCTCACATTCGATGTCTTCCGCTCCCCCGTCTTCACAGGCGGCGTCATTGCTGCGGGCGGCGCGATGTTTGGCATGTCCGGGTTGGAGATGCTCACCACGCAAAAGCTACAGATGGTCAATGGTTTAAGCCCCCTGCATGCGGGATTCACCATTTCTGCGGTGGCGATTGCGGCACTTCCGATGTCCACCCTAGGCGGCGCCAACCTGCACCGCTGGGGCTTTCTGCCCATCATCGCCGGCGGGTTTGTTTTCATGGCTGCGGGCATCGCCATCGCGATGTGGGCGGGCCACCACGGCATCTTCTGGTGCTTCGTTGCGGGACTGCTCTGCATGGGCATCGGCGCAGGGCTCACGATGTCCGTGGCCTCAACCGCCATCATCGGCGCGGCACCGCCCCATCGTTCCGGCATGGCCGCCGGCGTCGAGGAGGTCTCCTACGAGCTCGGCACGCTGCTATCCATCGCTATCACCGGCTCCATTGTGCCTTTGCTTTACTCCCGCAATCTGCCCGCGAATATCGAGGGCATGCAAGCGCTTTATGACGCCGCGACCCACGACCTCGCCGCAGCCGCCTACGACAACGCTTACCTCACGACCCTCGGCGGCTTGCTCGCGATGATGCTGCTCTTCGCCGCAGTTACCGGCTATTTGTTTAAAAACAACCCAAAGTCGGGAGGCTACGATGCCGCGCATTAGTAAAAAGACCGAAGTGCTAAAAGCCGCCCTCACCATCATCGAGAACGAGGGCGTGCATGCCGTGACTTACGACGCCCTGGCCACCGCCACGGGAATGTCAAAGTCCGGGCTCATCTATCACTTTCCTTCCCGCCACGATCTACTCATCGAGTGCCACCGCTTCTGCGCCGCGCGCTGGGAAGCGGAACTCGAAGAGCTAGCCGGCGGCAAGCAGGCCGCGGAGCTAGACAAAAAGGAGCGCCTGCGCGCACTCGTGCAATCCCTAGGCAAGAACGACCCTCTGATCGAATTGCTGATGAGCATCCACTCTCAGCAACACCCGGACTTCATGGAACAATGGCGCGACGTCGATAAGCGCTGGCTGCCCGATCCGGCCTCCAAGGAGCCGACTGGTGTCGTCATCGTGCTACTTGGAAACGGCCTCTGGGTCCACGATCATCTCACCGAGCGGAAACTGCCGGAGGCTGCAAGAAAGAAAATCGTGGAGTCCCTCCTGCAATGCATTGATTCAGGGGAACTCCACGTAGAGCTCTAAAAGTAGAAATTTGAGCTGGAGACGAGACTTGAACTCGCAACCTACGCATTACAAGTGCGTTGCGCTACCAATTGCGCCACTCCAGCACCGCGGATTGAGCCGCTGCGAAGAATCGTACCCGAGCAGGCGAGCGGACGAAAACACTGGGGTGGCCCGTGCGTCGCGCAACCCCAGCGGATAGAGTGCAAGCAAGAGTCTCAATCGGTTTTTAAGGGTTTGTTGCGTGTCATTTATTTCCGCACTGAGGGAGCGTTTTAGTGCTTCTTCCGGCTACGTTGCCACCATCGATGCGGCAAAGGCCGCACCACCACCATCGCCGCTAGCGCCAGTCGATCTAACCGACGCCGCGCAGGTCACTGGTGTCATGGAAATCGCTGCACGCGTGGGCGAAATCCTAATCAGCGCCGGTACTGCCAACTCTGATGCCAAGGCACAGATTCACCTGGTGGCTTCTTCCTATGGTCTCCACTACTGCCATGTGGACATCATGATGAATACCATCACCATTCACACCGCGATGGGCACGGGTTCTAACCGCCGTAACCTACACGTATTCCGCGTGGCCCCTTCAATTTCGGTGGACTTTTCCAAGCTTTCCGCGGTAGACCGCCTGATCTACTCGATCCGCTCGGGCGCCACACCACCGGCCATGGCCGAGCACGTCTTGGACGAGATCAACAACATGAAGCCACCTTATCGGACTTCTACTGTCCTTTTGGGCTGGGGCGTTATGGGTGGCATTCTCTCCGTGATGCTCGGCGGCGACGCCTTGGTGGGCGTCATGGCGTTTTTCGTCTCTTTGCTGGTTATGGGCGTCAACGCCTGGGCGGCAAGGTTCCGCGTGCCGCCCTTCTACCAAAACATCATGGGCGGATTCCTCGCCGTCGTACCGGCGGCGATCCTCTACAACGTGGCCGCCGGAATCGGCATTACCTTCTCGCCTTCCCAGATCATTGGTTCAGGCATTATTGTGCTCGTCGCCGGCCTTACCCTGGTGCAATGTTTGGTCGACGGCATCACCCGCGCACCGGTAACATCGGCCGCTCGCTTCTTCGAAGCCATGCTGGCCACCGGCGCGATCATCGCCGGCGTCGGCGTGGGCATTCAGTTCTCTGACTGGATGGGCTTTACCCTGCCGCCTCTGGCCACGCTCGCGCCGCCGGTCTATCACCAGGTCCCGCTGCTCATCCTCTGCGGCAGCATCGGTTCGGGCGCCTTCGCCCTGGCCTGCGGCGCTTCCTGGATTGAGGTCACCGTCTCTGGCCTTACCGCGGGCGCCGGTATGCTCTTCTACTACTTCGTAGTCATTCCTTTCGGTGTGAGCGACGTCGTAGCCTGCGGCATCTCCGCCACGGCGGTGGGCCTGGCCGGCGGCCTGCTCTCGCGCCGCTACATGATGCCGCCGCTCATCACAATGATCGTGGGCTATACGCCGATGCTGCCTGGCCTTACCCTCTACCGCGGCATGTACGCCTCGCTGAATGAGCAGATGATCTCCGGCTTTACCAACCTGTCACGAGCGCTAGCCATCGCTGGTGCGCTGGCTGCCGGAGTTGTGCTGGGCGAACGCGTGGCCCGCCGCCTGCGTCGCCCGCAGTACTTCCGCCCTTATGCCACCATCAAGCGCGTGGGCCACTTCTCCTTCCGCCAGGCCAGCCGCCTGGCTGCCCACAAACCACGCATTCCGCGCGTGCCGCTTTCCCCCTTCGCGCCCAAAGTCAACCGCCCCGTCCTGCCTCCGAAGCTGGGGCCCAAGCCGCCGATGCCTGCCAAGCAGGTACGCATGCTCCAAGACCAAGCCATCGGCGAAGACTGGAAGGAAGAATGGGAGTCCATCACCGAAATGTGGCCGGTTACCACGCAGTGGGAGGCCCAACCGCAAAACGGTGAGAGCGCACAACCCGCTGCAGACGGCGCCGAAGATGCGGCCGAAACCGCCCCAGATGCCAAATCGTGAGCAAAAAAGTTCCCCGCACGGCACCGATTTGGCAGTTAGGGCAAAATCCTCGCCGTGCCCGGTGCCATAACCCAGGCCTACAAAATAGATCTCTGCGCACATAGCCCCGAATCCGCACCGCACGGCCGCATGGCGTAGAATATGCGGTCTGAAAGCTTTCACAACTCGTTCAGGAGGACTTCGTGCCACCAAAGGTCACTGACACTCAGCCCGCTGCAGACCAGAACAATGCAGTCGAGGAGGAGACCGCCCGCGCTGCGCGCCGCATCGTCGCTACTTATGCTGAGGACTTCCTCGATGGCGTGACCTTGATGTCCATGCTCGGCGTCGAGCCAGATGGCTTGGTACACAAGAAGGTTCTTGCAGAGCAGGAAGATGCTGCGCCAAAGAAGGCTTCTAAGAAGTCCTCGAAGAAGACAACCAAGAAATCTTCGAAGAAGACCACCAAGAAGGCAACGAAGAAGTCGACCAAGAAGTCCACAAAGAAGACCGCCAAGAAGGCTTCTAAGAAGACCACGAAGAAGGCCTAAGAACAATGTCTGGCCACGACAATTCCTTCGTGGTGGTGGCCAACCGCCTCCCCGTGGATCTGGAGATCCAACCGGACGGCACCCGCACCTGGAAGGCCTCGCCTGGCGGCTTGGTTACTGCTTTGTCGCCAGTGCTGGAGGCCGAGCAAGGCTGCTGGGTGGGCTGGCCAGGCATCACAAACGACGCCCCGGAACCCTTCCACACCGAAAACGGTGTGCTGCTGCACCCGGTCAAGCTGACCGACGTGGATTACGAGGGCTTCTACGAAGGCTTTTCCAACGCCACCCTGTGGCCGCTCTACCACGACCTCATCGTCACCCCGCAGTACAAGCGCGAGTGGTGGTACTCCTATCGCGAGGTCAACCTGCGCTTTGCCGAGGAAGTAGCCAAGGTCGCAGCGCCCAACGCCACGGTGTGGGTACAGGACTATCAGCTGCAGCTGCTGCCAGGCATTCTGCGCCAACTACGCCCCGATCTCACCATCGGCTTCTTCCTACACATTCCATTCCCCTCTGCGGATCTCTTCCTGCAACTGCCATGGCGCGAAGAGGTCGTCCGCGGGTTGATGGGCGCCGATGTCATCGGATTCCACCTCGAATCCAACGCCCGTAACTTCTTAGAGCTGGCCACTCGCCTCGGCTTAGAGGTCACGGGCGAGGTCAGCACCCGCGACATCACTGCCGGCATCAAGGTCGATGGCCGCACCGTTGGCGTGGGCGCGTTCCCGATCTCCATCAAATCCTCCGACATGACGCGGTTCAGTAAGGCGGAGGACCGCGACGTCGCCAAGCTGCGTGCGGAATTCGGCGGCCACCACCGCGTCATTTTGGGCGTCGACAGGTTGGACTACACCAAGGGAATCCTGCAGCGCCTCAAAGCTTTCGAGGAGCTGCAGGAGTCACAGGCGCTGGATCCGAGCGAGGTTACGCTGGTGCAGATTGCCACGCCTTCGCGCGAGCGCATCGACCATTACCGTGTGACCCGCTCACAGGTCGAGGAAGCCGTGGGACGCATCAATGGGCGCTTCGGCCAGATTGGGCGGCCAGTGGTCCACTACGTGCACCGCGCAGTGGACAAGGACATGCTGCGCAAGTACTACCGGCTTGCCGACGTCATGCTGGTCACCCCTTTCAAAGACGGCATGAACCTGGTGGCCAAGGAGTATGTGGCCTGCCACGACGACGGCCGCGGTGCATTGGTGCTCTCCGAGTTTGCCGGCGCCGCCGCGGAGCTCAAGCAGGCCAACCTATGCAATCCTTTCGACATAGAGTCCATCAAGCGCGCCCTACTCAGTGCATTGAAGGCGCTTGATGATTCACCCGAAACCATGCGCCAGCACATGCTCGACCTGCACGCACAGGTGGTCCAACACGACGTGGATGTATGGTCGCGCGCCTTTTTGGGCGCCCTAGAGAAAGCAGCGAAGAACAAGTGAAGCGAGTAATTACAGCGGCACTTCTCGCCGCATCAATGACACTTGGCGCCTGCGGCTCCGAGGATGAAGGGCCGCAGCCACGCGGTGACGAGAGAATCGTGGGCAAGGACTGGCAGGTAGTGGCTATCTACACCAAGCCGGATGAGCCTTCTGCGATTCCGCAGACCGCGAAGGCGGTGCCACAGATGAGTTTCGGCGAATCCTCCATTGTGGGCTCCACTGGCTGTGCACCGTTCCAAGCCAAGGTCTCCTACAGCGAGGCCGAGGATACCGCCAATATCCGCGACGCGGACACCATGCACATCGATAAGGTGCGAATGGATACCCGTCCCGACGATTGCACCGGCTCCGCACTGTGGGCGGATAACTTATTGCGCAATCTGCTGGCGGAAGACCATGATTTTGAGGTTCGGCTAAACCCGAATAATCAGCTGGTGCTGACTCTGGATACCGCCGAGGTGGACTCCCCCGCTATTCGCATGGTCTCGCTTTAGGGCTGTTTTAGGATGAGGGCATGATTGAAAAGCTCGCAGCAACCAAGCATCTGGCCGTAGTTTCTGACTTTGATGGCACCCTCGCCGGTTTTGCCAATGACATCTATGCGGTTCACGCCGAGCCGCGGTCGTTGGCTGCCCTGGAGCGTCTGGCGCAGCTGCCGGATACCACGGTGGCGGCGCTTTCTGGGCGCCACTTGGAAGGGCTAAAGCGCGTCTTCCCGCTGCGCGAGCCGGTTCTGTTGGGCGGCTCCCACGGCGCGGAGTCCTCGTGGCAGGACTCTTCCCTTGCGCCGGAAGCCCAGGCGCACTTGGACCGCAAGGAAGCTGAAATCCGTGAGCTGATGGAGCGCTTTCCTGGCGCGGAAATTGAGATTAAGCCTTTCCAGCGCGTGTTCCACCTGCGTCGCTTGGAGCTTACAGACCCAGAGCTAGCCGCCGAGGCCTACGAGGCTGGAAGCAAGCTCGACCCAGCCGGCTTCCCCATGACTGCCGGGAAGTCTGTCATCGAGTTCTCCGCTACCCAGGCCACGAAGGGCTCATGGATTTCCGAGCTGCGCGAGCGCGTCGGCGCCACCGCCACCGTCTTCCTGGGAGATGACGTCACTGATGAAGACGGATTCGCGGTTTTGAATCAGCCGCCAGACCTTGGCGTGAAGGTTGGCGAGGGCGAGACGCTAGCCGCACACCGCGTTCCGGATATTGCGGCTGTATCTGATTTCTTGGAGGAGCTCGCTGCGGCCCGCGCGGTTCACCTCGGCGCTTAAGCGTGATGCGCGGTAAACGGGGCAAGCGCGGTAAACGGGGCAAGCGCGGTAAACGGGGCAAGCGCGGTACATTTTGCCAAATAAGGCGCTGATTTCGGCAAGTTTTGGCGCAATATTTGGCAAAGTGTGCCGACTAGAGCCGCCAATCCAATAAATGCTGCTCGCGCGGCGAGCCCACCGTGGTCCCCTCGTTGAAGCGGGTGGGCAGCAGCTTGTGGTCGTGCGCTGGGGCGGTCTCGGAAAGCGCGGCGTCGATATGCTCGGCCAACATGTGGCCTGCCGCCGCGCCTTTGGCTTTATTCGGCTGGACCACGGTAGTAAGCCCCGCCAGCAAGGCGGTGGTGATGCCGTCAAACCCCGTCACGGAGAGGTCTTTCGGTGCCGCGAGGCCAGCATCGCGCAAGACGCCGAGCACGCCGAGCGCCATCGAGTCGGTGGTGCACAGCACGGCGGTCAGCTCCGGGTGGGTGCTGAAAAGCTCGGTGGCCGCGGAACGCGCGGTGCTTGCATCGTTGATGTGGCGGGTGACAATGGGAATCTCGCCAATGCCTGCCTGTGCAAATACATCGAGAGCGCCCAGCACGCGGTCGCGCTGGACGTGCATGTCTGCGCGTTCGACCTGCTCCGGGCTTACGAAACCATCGATGCGCTCGTGGTGGAGGCGAATGCACAGGATGCCAATGCGGCGGTGGCCGGCCGCGAGCAACGCGCGGGCGGCGGGCTTGATTGCCTCGCGGTCATCGATGCCCACGAAGGGAAGGCCAGAGTCCTTGGGCTGATCGCAGACCACCAGCGGAAGACCACGCGTTCGCGCCGCTTCCACGGATTCGGACGAGACCGAGTAGATAACGAAGCCATCCACGGCGGCGCGGGTGAGGAGGGCGGCAGCGTCGTCGGAAGGGGCGTCGGGCCCTGCGGGAATCAGAGTTAGGGTGGTCGCGGCACCCGTGGATGCCTCTGCCATGCCGGCTAGAAAATCAACGGAGGCGGCGTCCTCGAAGGCGTAGGACAAGTGCTCGGTCAGGAGGACCCCCGTGGAGCCCGCGCGGCGAGTGCGCAGGCTGCGCGCGGTGGGGTCGGGGCCCGTGTAGCCGTGGGCTGCGGCCGCGGAGAGAATGCGCTCGCGCGTGGCTGGGGCCAGCTGGTCTGGGCGATTATATGCATTGGAAACGGTGGTACGCGAAACACCCAATTCAGCAGCCAGCGAGGCTAGCGTTTTCCGATTCTGGCTGCGTTTTACCATGCTGGCTACCCTACCCTGTTCACCTCTGCGTTTCGCGTTTCAGGCAAGGTCTTTAGCGAGCGGATTTTCAATACATTTCCATTTGACAACAATTTTCAACAAACGCAAACTAGAGGGCATGAGTTTTTCCCTTAAATCCCTGGCTGCGCCCGCCGCTCTCCTGTGTGCAGCCAGCCTCACCCTGGCCGGTTGCTCCAGTACCGATAGCGCCGACGAGGACACCATCAAGGTCGTCGCCTCCACCTCCATCTGGGCAGATGTGGCCCAGGAAGTCATCGACTCCGCACAGAGGCAAGACGTCAAGATTGAGGTCGAGCCAATCGTCAAGGGCAACGGCGTCGACCCGCACCACTTCGAGCCCACCGCGGCAGACATCGCTAAGGCCAACGAAGCCGACGTCCTCATCGTCGGCGGAGGCGGATACGATTCCTGGCTGTACCAGGCAGTAAAGAACCAGGACGAGATCATCCACGCCCTCCCTCTGACCGACCACGGCAAGCTCGACGAAGAGCCGGACGTCGTCACCGCGGCAGAGGCCAAGGACATCGCCAAGAAGGAGCCCTCCAAGGTCACCAACATCGAGGGCAACGAGCACGTCTGGTACGACGCTGCCGCCATCGAGAAAGTGGCCACCGAGGTCGCCGACCTAGTCAATGAGGCCAACCCAGAGGCCAAGGCATCTGCAGACCCGCTGTTGGAGCGCGTCGAGGACATTAAGGCGCGTGTCGAGAAGCTGCCGAAGCTCAACTATGCGCAGACCGAGCCGATTGCGGACTACATCATGAAGTACACCCCTGCCTTGGACGTGACGCCGGAGGGCTTCCGCAAAGCCACCGTGTCTGAGGGCGAGCCGACTGCCGCCGACCTCGCACGCTTCCTAGAGGCCATCAAGGAAGACAAGGTCGATCTGCTGATTTATAACCCACAGACCGAGACCGATATCTCCTCGCGCATCCACAAGGCAGCCGAGGAGCGCCACATCCCTATCGTGGAAATCGGCGAGACCCCACCAGAGGGCACGAACTTCCTCGACTACTACGAGCAGGCCGTGGATCACCTCGAGGCAGCTTAGTGCTGGTTCAATTTCATGAAGCGGCCGTGGAGCCGCTGTGGTCGGGGCTCAACCTGGGCGTCGACAAGAGCGAATTCATCGCCGTCTTGGGGCCAAACGGCGTGGGCAAGTCCACCTTGCTGGGCACCATCCTGGGCACGCGCCAGCTCACCGGGGGGCGCGTGGACGTCAATTCGCGGGTTGGCTTCATTCCGCAGCAGCGCATGTTTCCGCAGGATCTTCCCATGCGCGCTCGGGATTTGGTCTCACTGTCGTTGGCACACGGGGCCATCGCTAAGCGACGCCCCTCCCGCGCCCGCGTCAACGAACTCCTCGCCGAGGTGGGTGCCACCGGCATCGCCGAGCGCCGCGTGGGGCAGCTTTCGGGCGGTCAGCAACAGCTCATCCGGCAGGCCCAGGCGCTGGCCGATGACCCGCAGCTCATCCTTGCCGACGAACCATTACTCTCGCTCGATCCTGCCCGCCAGCAAGCGACCGTGGAAAAGCTCGACCGCTGGCGCAAAGAACGCGGCACCTCCGTGTTGTTCGTGACACACGGCATCAACCCGGTGCTAGGCGTGGTGGACAAGGTGCTCTACATCGCCCCGCATGGCCACATGTTTGGCGCTGTGGATGAGGTGATGCGCTCGGATGTCTTGTCTGAGCTGTACGGTTCCAAGGTCAACGTCATCGAGGTCGATGGGAGACTCATCGTTGTCTAATAAGTTTTTCGAAGACACCCAGTATCTGCTCGGCGTCGATTTCGTGCAGTCTTCCCTGTGGGCCTGCGCGCTGCTGGGCATCCTCTCTGGTGTGATGACCTCACTCATCGTGCTGCGCCAAATGTCCTTTTCGGTGCACGCGACGTCTGAGCTCGCCCTGATGGGCGCTTCGGCGGCCCTGCTCTTCGGATTTAACTTAGGCTTTGGTGCCATCGCGGGCGCCATCGTAGCCGCCATCATCCTCGCGGTGTTGGGGTTGAAAGGCCAGCAAGACAGCGCGATTGGCGTGGTGATGAGCTTTGGCCTTGGTCTATCGGTGCTGTTTTTGCATCTCTATCCGGGCAATTCCAATACGGCGATGACCCTGCTGACCGGCCAGATCGTGGGTGTTTCCGCGGCCTCGGTGTGGCTGCTGGCGCTGACTACCGTCATCATCGTGGGCGTCGTGTTGCTCTTCTGGCGCCCGCTGCTTTTCGCTTCCGCCGACCCGGTCATGGCGCAGGCAGCCGGCGTACCGGTGCGCGCTATCTCCGTAGGCTTTGCCATTCTGGTGGGCCTTACCGCGGCGCAGTCGGTGCAGATTGTCGGTTCGCTGTTGGTCATGGCGCTGCTGATTACACCGGGCGCAGCGGCAGTGCAGATCACCTCCTCGCCGGTGCGCGCGGTGCTGTGGTCCACGCTTTTCGCCGAGGTCGCCGCCGTGGGTGGCCTCATCCTCTCGTTAGCACCAGGCTTGCCGGTCTCGGTCTTCGTGACCACGATTTCTTTTGTCATTTACCTGTTTTGCCGTCTAATCGGCTGGCTGCGCAACCGCCGTGCCGTGCGCGACGACATCGCAGCAGCACGCGTCACCAAAGCTCACTTCGAGGGCCGCAGCGATTCGGAAAAGCACCACACCAGCACACACGACGAAACCTGCGCTCACCCCGACTAAACTTTTGTTCCATGACCATCGTGGAATTTCAGGGATTCAAGCGTAAGTACACCGTCGTCGCGCCGGATAATCCCGGCCCGAACCTGCTGCTTTTCCTCCACGGTTCGCTGCAAAATGGCAGCGTGATGCGGCGCTTTACAAACGGTACTTTCGACGAGCTCGCCGCCCGCACGGGCACGGTGGTTGTCTACCCCGACGGCGTGGACAGGCACTTCAACGACGCCCGCGCGGTGCTTCCGGTCAAGACCCGTGAGCTTGGCATTGACGATGTCGCCTTTCTCCAACACGTCGCCGCCACCGTACAGGAGGAATACGGCACGCAGCGCACCTTCGCATGCGGTTATTCCAACGGTGGGCAGATGGTAATTCGCCTGCTTTTCGACGCCCCCGGCTTCCTCAACGGCGCTTGCATCTTCGCCTCGACGATGGGCAGCGGCGCTAACCATGCGCCGTCTAATCCCGAGGGCTATAAGCCCACCCCAATCCTCATGATGCATGGCACGGCGGACCCGTTAGCACCTTATGAAGGCGGCCAGGCTGGCCTCGCGAATAGCTCCCGCGGCGAGGTTACTTCCGCGTTGTGGACTGCGCAGCACTTCGCCACGATGAACGGTTGCTCTAAGGCCAAGGTAACCCGCCCGTTTTCTGATGTGTCTTTGGATTCCTGGGAAGGTGACAACCCCGTCGAACTGTGGACCATGGAAGGCGTGGGCCACGTCATCCCCTCGGGCAACGAGCTCGACGCGCGCTTGGGCCCGAATACCGATAGCTTCATCGCGGCCCAGGTGGTGGAGGACTTCTTCGGCTTATAGCCCCGCGGCTCGCCTCCCCGCTACTTACCCAGCCCTGGAAATGCAGCTCTCTGGTGAATTGCGGGGCGTCGTCAAGCGCATGAAAATGCGAGCA
>NZ_JASBOD010000008.1:0-98091 GCF_047459735.1 Corynebacterium sp. c25Ua_89 | reverse complement strand
AAAGAGCACATGAGACCGAGGCTTTTTAGCTGGCAGATGAAGGGCTTACTTATCCTCTTCTGCCAGTTCGACGAGCTTCTTGGTGTTCTCCGTGGTCTGGATGTTGGAGACGAAGAACTCAAGCACGAGGCGAACCTGAATGAGGTAAATCAGCAGACCCAGGGTGCCGAAGATGAGGTGGCCCAGGATCATCACTGCAGCCATGCCACCGCCAGCAGAGGACGAGCCTGCAAGATCGCCCATGATGCCGGTTAAGGAGCCGCCCGTGACGGCCACGATGAGGCCACCAATCCAGGACAGAACACCGACCACAACTGCGATCACGTAGATGATGGATGCAAACTTCACGGTGATGAAGCTGGAGAACTTGAAGTCAAACAGGGACTTAAAGAAGTTATCCTTCGGCGCCTGCGGGTACTGGTTGAAGCCCTGAATTTGTGGGTTGTAGCCTTGCTGGTTCTGCTGGCCCGGCTGCCCCTGTGGCTGGAAGCCACCGAAGCCCTGCTGGTTCTGCTGGCCCGGCTGCCCCTGTGGCTGGAAGCCGCCAAAGCCCTGCTGGTTCTGCTGGCCTGGCTGGTTCTGTGGCTGGTTCTGCGACTGGAACTGCTGGTTGAAGCCGCCCTGGTTGAAGTTGCCGGCCGGCGGAACTGGCTGACCAAAGCTGGACTGGCCAAAACCATTGCCTGCGTTGTTATTGCCTGTGTTGTTCACGCCGTTTGCGCTACCTGCATTATCAGCGCTGTGACTGTGGGAGCCCAATGCAGAGCTTGCGGGCTCGGCGGAAGCGCTGGCAGCCTGAGCGTTCTCAGAGCCAAAGCCTTGGACATTGTCGGAGCTGTTGAAGGAGGCCTGGTTGAAGTCGGACTGGCCGAAATCAGAGGAAGTCTCACCGAAGTTTACGGTTTCTTCGCTGCCGGTGCTGTGCGCGCCGCCGAAGCTCGATGCCTCGGAGGAATCAGAAGCGCCGAAGGAAGAAGCACCGAAATCGGACTGGCCAAAGTCAGACTTGCCAAAATCAGAGTTTCCAAAATCGGAGTTGCCGAAGTCGGAATTACCGAAGGAAGAGGAGCTCATTGCGTCCTCAGCAGCGTGCTGTGGATTCTGGTCGGAGTTGTTTTCTCCGAACTTGTCTGGGTTGGTCATATGAGAGACGTTCCTTTCAATTTATTTAGTACGCACAAAAGAAACTACAACACGCTGCACGATTCGGCAGCCCAATGGGAAATACTCCCTTTATAAGGGGCATATAAATACCCTGCTTCCACCACCTTCGGGGAAACAGGGTCTGCAAAAGTAAGAGGAGACCTTAAGCGTGTTTTGCCTCAACGCGCTTGATGGCTTCAGCGGCAACCTTCTGCTGAATGCCCATGTCAAGCTCGGAAGTAAAGCCCACACAGGAGCAGTTGATCTCGCCGAGGACGTAGGTGTCCTCGCCATTCTCGCCGTCGGCAAGCATGAAATCAGCAGTCCAGATCAGCGGGATGTTGTCACCGCCAAGCTTTTCTGCAATGACCGGACGAACCTCGGCAAACATGTCTACAAGTTCCTGCCAAGCTTCGGGCTTGTCATAGGTGTACTTAGCGCCGGAGAACAATGTGGCGGAGAAGTTGTCGCCGCCTTCAGCCGGCTTCTTGTGCACCACGAAGACTGGGTCAGGGCCGACTAGGAGGATACGGATTTCTCCCTCGACGATGCGCGGCATGAAGCGCATATCAACGAGCATGCCGTTGTCACCGACAATGTACTGGTCACAGAAATCCATGAACTCACCGAGCTCGCGAACCTCGGTGTGGTTATCCACTGCCTCGGTGCACTTAAGCTTGGTCTCTAGCGGCAGTGCGGTGCCAGGTTCTACCTCGAGGGACTTGTCCTCGAGCTGGACACGCCAGATGCCTTCGCCCGTCGAACCGCGGTTTTGCTTCAGCACGCGCTCGCCATAAGACAGCGAGGTGGGGAAAGTGTCGTGGAACGATTCAACGTCGTAATATGCCGCGGTATCGGAAGGCACAAGCTCAGTGTCATTGAGCTTGACCAATGCATCCTTGGCACCGTAGGCCATCATCTCATAAGGAGTGGACATGCCAACCAGTCCAGCTTCAGAGAGCTTGGTCAGCAGATCAAAGTAGCCTTTCTCGCCGCCTGGGATATTACCCGGGTTTACGCGGGAGATATAAGCGTCGAAGTTTTCGGTGACGTACTCGAAGATGCGCTCAGACCACTCTGGACGGAAGAAGACGACCTCAGAGTGCCAGCCTGCGTCCTTGATGGACTCGACGATGGGCATGGTGTCCTTGCGGTGGCCGTTGAGCTGCTTGTCAGATCCGCCCTCGACCTCGAAGACGACGATTGCCTTGTGCACAGCAATTCCCTTTCGTTTGGGGGTTGTGGGTGATGGTCCGGTACGCCAGCGGCTTTTTGTGGACGCTTCGTGTTTTAGACAGTATTTAAGCGATTCAAGCGATTTACGCAGCGTTTTGTACCGCACCACACCTTAAAAATAACGCAGGTTTGCACCTCCTCGCTGGGTTGTTAACCCCGCATTAACCCCGGTACGTTTTGGCCGCTCAAGATACATTTTAGGCATCTGACCTGCAGGCTTGTTATAACCAGTGATTGTGAGCCACGGCAATCGGCAAGAAAATGTATGCAACGCCACAATGTTCAGCTCAAGGTGACCAATTTAAGGGCTTAAGCGTTAGAGTTGTTGTGTTTAGAGAGATCTCTTTTATAAACCCCATTTAGAAAGGAAACCGGACCGTGGCCGAGTTCGATCCACATCCCCCATTCCAGGAATATGCGCACCCAGAGCGCCTCGTTTCCGCACCTTGGCTCTCCGCTAGGCTCGGCACCAAGGGCCTGCGCGTTATCGAAGTAGACGAGGATTCCCTCCTCTACGACATCGGACACGTCCCGACCGCCTCGCGCATTAATTTCCAGACCGAGCTGCTCGATCCCCTCACACGCGACGTCGTCGATGCAGCCTCCTTCTCCCAGCTCATGCGAGACAAGGGCATCAAGCGCGAAGACACCGTTGTTATCTACGGCGACAAAGCCAACTGGTGGGCGGCCTACGCCCTGTGGGTATTTGAACTTTATGGCCACCCTGACGTCCGCCTGCTCGACGGCGGCCGCGACGCATGGGTTACCGAAGAGCGCGATACCTCTTTCATGGTTCCAGACTTCCCGGAGTCCGATTACCCAGAGGTAGAGCGCGACGACGCCACCTTCCGCGTCTTTGTAGACCAGATGCGCGAGACCTCAGCAAAGCTCGTCGATACCCGCACGCCTGAGGAGTACGGCGGCGAGCCTTCCACCGGCGAGTCCGCTTATGGCACCACCATGCGCCACGGACACATTCCGGGCGCCGCCAACTTGGAGTGGGATCGCTCCGTTTACCCGAATGGCTGTTTCCGCGCGCTTTCTGAGCTCAGCGTCAACTATGGCAACCTCGAGCCAGAAACCGAGACCATCCTCTACTCCCATGTTGGCGCGCAGGCCGCCCACACTTGGTTCGTGCTAACCTTCCTGCTGGGATTCAAGTCCACGAAGGTCTACGACGGTTCGTGGGCCGAGTGGGGAAACATGGTTCGCATGCCAATCGAGAAGTAACTTCTCCGTTCAACACGCCGATTTACTCCCGTATCCTTGCTGGTGCGGGAGTATTTTTGAGAGCAAAACCGGAACTTGACGGTTTTCTCATGTTTTTGTGTGCAAGAATAGTGGACAGTCCAATACAATTTTTATCAGGAGGGTTCCTGCCGTGGCAGTTGAAACCAAGAAGATCACCAAGGTGTTGATTGCTAACCGTGGTGAGATTGCAGTCCGCGTCATCCGTGCCGCGCGCGACGCTGGCATCGCCTCCGTCGCCGTTTATGCAGAGCCAGACGCCGACGCACCATTTGTTGCGCTTGCCGACGAAGCCTTCGCCCTAGGTGGGCAAAACTCCGCCGAGTCCTACCTTGTCTTCGACAAGATTCTCGACGCCGCCGCCAAGTCCGGCGCAGACGCCATCCACCCAGGCTATGGCTTCCTGTCTGAAAACGCCGACTTCGCGCAAGCGGTCATCGACGCCGGACTTATCTGGATCGGCCCTTCCCCACAGTCCATCCGCGACTTGGGCGACAAGGTCACCGCTCGCCACATCGCAGAGCGTGCCGACGCCCCGATGGCGCCGGGCACTCCAGACCCGGTTAAGGATGCAGCCGAGGTAGAAGCCTTCGCCGACGAACACGGCCTGCCAATTGCCATCAAGGCCGCCTTCGGTGGCGGCGGCCGCGGCATGAAGGTCGCCTACGAGCGTGACGAAGTAGCAGAGCTCTTCGAGTCCGCTACCCGCGAGGCCACCGCCGCATTCGGCCGCGGCGAATGCTTTGTCGAGCGCTATCTCGACAAGGCTCGCCACGTCGAGGCACAGATACTGGCTGACCAGCACGGCAACGTAGTCGTCGTCGGCACCCGCGATTGCTCCCTGCAACGTCGCTTCCAAAAGCTCGTGGAGGAAGCCCCTGCCCCGTTCTTGAGCGATGAGCAGCGCACCGCCATCCATGAGTCGGCCAAGCGCATTTGCCGCGAGGCTGGCTACTTTGGCGCTGGCACCGTCGAGTACTTGGTCAGCTCCGATGGACTGATCTCCTTCCTCGAGGTCAACACCCGCCTGCAGGTGGAACACCCAGTCTCTGAGGAAACCACCGGCCTAGACCTAGTGCGCGAGCAGTTCAACATTGCAGAGGGCGGTGAACTTTCTATCACCGAGGATCCCACCCCGCGCGGCCATGCTTTCGAGTTCCGCATCAACGGCGAAGACGCCGCAGCAGGCTTTATGCCAGCACCGGGCACCATCGTTTCGTACAGCGAGCCTTCCGGACCAGGCGTCCGTGTGGATTCCGGCGTGCGCGAGAACACCGTCATCGGCGGCCAGTTCGACTCCATGCTGGCCAAGCTCATCGTCTGGGGCCCTGACCGTGAGACCGCGCTTGCCCGTGCTCGCCGTGCGCTCTTCGAGTACACCGTCGAAGGCCTGCCCACCGTCATCCCGTTCCACCAGGCCATCGTCAACGACCCTGCGTTTAGCGCCGAGAACGGTTCCTTCGATGTCTACACCAAGTGGATTGAGGAAGAGTGGGTAAACGAACTGCCTGCCTACGTCGACGTTGAAACCCCAGAGGAAGAGGAGGCAGCAGCCTCTCAGAAGTTCGTCGTCGAAGTCGGCGGTCGCCGCATCGAGGTAGCACTCCCAGGCAATCTCCTGCTTGGCGGCGGCGCACCCCGCAAGAAGTCCAAGAAGCGCCGCGGCTCTGGTTCTAAGACCGCCGCGTCTGGCGACGCCGTCGTGGCACCGATGCAGGGTACCGTCATCAAGGTTGGCGTCGAAGAAAGCCAGGAAGTCGCAGAAGGCGACGTCGTGCTCATCCTCGAAGCCATGAAGATGGAAAACCCAGTCAAGGCCCACAAGGCCGGCACCGTCACTGGCCTTAGCGTCGAGCAGGGCGCTCAGGTCAACAAGGGCGCAGTGATGCTCGAGATTAAGTAGCAAATAAGAAAATCGCTCCGAATACAGCGCGTATTCGGAGCGATTTTTGTGTTTTAGTCGATGACGACGATCAAATCTCCGCCCTCGACCTTGGTGGCCTTACCAATAGCCACGCGCTCGATCTTGCCGTCCTTGGTAGCGGAGATGGAAGCTTCCATCTTCATCGCTTCGATGACGGCCACCTGATCTCCCGCCTTGACCTCGTCTCCGGCTTGAACGGTGACGTTAACGACGCCCGCAAACGGCGCCGCCACGTGCCCCTCGTTGGAACGATCTGCCTTTTCCACCGTGGCCACGGTGGACTCGACGTTGTTGTCGCGCACCTTCATCGGGCGAATCTGGCCATTGACGTTGAAGACCACATTGCGTAGACCCTTCTCGTCTGGCTCGCCGATGGCGTCAAGGCGCAAAGTGATCGTCTTCAGGTCTGCGCGGTCATTAGAGCCATCTGGGAAGTAATGCACGATGTACTCGTTGCCCTCTTCGAGGCCATACAGGAACACGGTGTCGGTCAGCGCCTCCGTGTTGCCATAAGTGCGGCGGAACTCGTTGAACTCCTCGAACTGCTTCGGGAACAGCAGACGGTTAAGGCTAGCGCGACGCTCGCTGGAATCGGCAGAAGCCAGGTGCGCCTTTTCCTCTTCTGGGATCGGTTTGACCGAGACGTCGCCAGGCGTGCGGCCTTCTAGCACCTTGTCACGCAGCGGCGGCCAGCCGCCCGGAGGGGTACCGAGCTCGCCGCGGAGGAACGCGATGACGGAATCCGGGATGTCGAACTTGGTCGGGTCGGCTTCGAAGTCTGCTGGGTCGACACCCGCCCCCACGAGGTGTAACGCGAGATCGCCGACGACCTTCGAGGACGGGGTGACCTTGGTCGGACGGCCAAGCATCTCATTGACGGCGGCATAGGTGTCCTCGATGACCTCGAAGCGGTCCTCCAAGCCCAAGGCCGTGGCCTGCGCGCGCAGGTTGGACAGCTGGCCGCCCGGAATCTCGTGGCGGTAGACACGGCCGGTCGGGCCAGGAATGCCCTTTTCAAACGGACGGTAGAGCTGGCGCACGGCCTCCCAGTACGGCTCCATGTCAGAGACCGACTGCAAGTCGATGCCGGTATCGCGCGAGGAGTTGGAGAAGGCCGCGATGATGGCAGAAAGCGAAGGCTGCGAGGTGGTGCCAGCCAGCGGTGCGGAAGCACCGTCGACGACGTCCGCGCCAGAGAGCGCCGCAGCGTAGTAGGTGGCCAGCTGGCCGCCCGCGGTGTCGTGAGTGTGGACGTGGACTGGCAGGTCGAATTCCTTGCGCAGGGCCATGACGAGCTTGGAAGCAGACTCGGGGCGCAGCAGGCCAGCCATATCCTTAATGGCCAGCACGTGTGCACCGGTGTTCACGATTTCCTCGGCCAGCTTCAGGTAGTAGTCCAGCGTGTAGAGCTTTTCCTGCGGCGAGCACATATCGCCCGAATACGCCATCGCAACCTCGGCCACGGTGGTGTTAGTCTCCAGCACGGCATCGATGGCAGGACGCATTTGCGTGACGTCGTTAAGCGCGTCAAAGATACGGAAGACGTCGACGCCGGACTTCGCTGCCTCCTGCACGAAGGCGTTGCATACGTCATTGGAGTACGGGGAATAGCCCACAGTGTTGCGGCCACGCAGCAGCATCTGGATGTTCTGGTTCGGCATCGCCTCGCGCAGCAGGTCCAGGCGCACCCATGGGTCCTCCTTGAGGAAGCGCATGGCGACGTCGTACGTAGCGCCGCCCCACGCCTCAACGGAGAAGAGCTCCGGGGTCATGCGCGCGACAGCCTCAGCAGCGGTGACCAAGTCGGTACCGCGCACACGGGTGGCCAGCAGGGACTGGTGCGCATCGCGGAAAGTGGTGTCGGTGACGGCCAGCGCGGACTGGGCACGAATCTTCTCAGCCCACTTCTTCGGACCGAGCTCCAGCAGCTCATCGCGGGAACCGCGCGGCAGTGGCTGGGACCTGTCGAAGGTAGGAATCTTGTCGAAAGGACGCAGCTTGGTCGGGCGCTCACCGTTTGGCTTATTGACCGTGACGTCAGCAATGTAGTCGATGATGCGGCCAGACTCATCCACTGCCGGCGGAGCCTTGAGCAGGTCTGGGTGCTCTGGGATGAAGCCGGTGTCCACGCGGGTGGCTACGAAGTCAGGCTCGCGCAGCAGGGCGCGCAGGAAGCCGATGTTGGTGGCCACGCCGGCGACGGTGAACTCGTTGAGCGCGCGCTGCGCACGAGCGACGGCCTGTTCAAAGGTGGCGCCGCGACAAGTCATCTTCACCAGCAGCGAGTCGAAGTTCGGCGAGATTTCCGCACCTACGGCGGTGGCGCCGTCGAGACGCACGCCCGCGCCGCCCGGCGAACGGTAGGTGGTAAGGATGCCAGTGTCTGGGCGGAAGCCGTTTGCTGGGTCCTCAGTGGTGATGCGGCACTGCAGCGCCGCGCCGGTGAGCTGGATGTCCTCCTGGTGGAGCCCAAGTTCCTCGAGCGAGACGCCGGCCGCAATCTGCATCTGGGACTTCACAATGTCCACGCCGGTGACTTCCTCGGTCACGGTGTGCTCAACCTGCACACGCGGATTCATCTCGATGAAGACGTGGTTGCCCTTCTCATCCACGAGGAACTCCACGGTGCCAGCGCCCTCGTAGTTGATGTGCTGGCAGAACTTTACGGCATCGGCACAGATGCGGTCACGCAGCTGCGGATCCAGCGTGGGGGCCGGGGCGATCTCGACGACCTTCTGGTGGCGGCGCTGCACGGAGCAGTCACGCTCGAAGAGGTGAACGACGTTGCCCTGGGAGTCCGCCAGAATCTGCACCTCGATGTGCTGGGGCTTAATGACGGCCGTCTCAAGATAGACGTGCCCATCGCCGAATGCTGCCTCTGCCTCGCGGGAAGCCTCAGCACACTTGGTCTTGAGCTCGGCCTCGTTCTCGATGAAACGCATGCCGCGTCCGCCGCCACCGGCGACGGCCTTGACAAATACCGGAAAGGTGAAGTCCTTGGCGTAACCAGCCAGTACATCGGGGTCCGTGGAAGGCTCGGAGTCCTGCAGGGTCGGCAGGCCAGCTTCCTGAGCGGCGGTCACAGCGGCGGCCTTGTCACCGGTCAGGTCCAGGGTCTCCGGGGTCGGGCCGATGAACTTGATGCCATTGTCCTGGCACGCACGAGCTAGGTCGGCGCGCTCTGAAAGGAAGCCGTAACCAGGGTAGATTGCGTCTGCACCGGACTTCTTCGCAGCGCGGATGACCTCGTCGATGTCGAGGTAAGCCTTGACCGGCTGGCCCTCGGTACCGATGCGGACTGCCTCATTGGCAAATGAGCGGTGGAAGGAATTACGGTCTTCGCGCGGGTAGATTGCAACGGTTTTCGCGCCCACCTCAAAGGCGGCACGGAAAGCGCGCACGGCGATTTCGCCGCGGTTGGCGACGAGCACCTTCTTAAACGATTTTTGTGCGGTGTCAGACACTGCGCATTGTCCTTTCAAAGTCCTCCGCCGCCAGGGTTCTGGCGGCAGGAGTGATCTGGTTGGTACATCCCCTTGGACATGAGATTCCACTCTCAGAGTAGTTCTCTTTGTGGCCTAGAGTGCAAAGATCCCGGCATAAATTTTCCCGATATCCACGACTCATAAGAAAAGGCCAGTGTCCCTTTAGAAAAGTTAATTAAGGGGTGCTGGCCACAGCCACTAAATCTGCTTTGGTGGCACCGAACGTTGTTCCTCACCGTTGTAGGCAGACAGCGGGCGGATAAGCGAGTTGTTCTCGTTTTGCTTCACGATGTGGGCGGTCCAACCGGTGATACGCGCCATCACAAAGATCGGGGCGAAGAACTCGATATCGAATCCAAGGACGTGGTACGCCGGGCCAGCTCCTGGACTGAGTATCCGTGGTAGGTCAGGGAGTTGGCCAGCACGGCGCCGGGCGCGTAGACGCCGTTGAAGCCGCCAAGGTCCTGAATCAGCAGCCCCGGTAAAGCTCGAGCTCAACGCCACTCCGGAGAACGCCTACCAAACCAGATAGCGCGTACGTTCGAAACGCGCGGAAGCCGTGTCCAGTGCCTTTGCGAAACTGCTTGTGTTCCCAAGGTTGCACCCCAGCTTTTCACTCGCTGGGGAAGCATCCTCCTCAACAGTTTCTCTCTGGAGTTTTTCCATGTCTAACTCGAACAATCCATATGCAAACCCGCTGCAGCAGCCTAGTCAACAATCCGGCCAACAACCCGGCCAACAACCTGGCCAACAACCAGGTTTCCCCGCCGCTGACGGCACCTACGGCGTAGGCTCTGTACCGCCACAGGAACCGAAGAAAAAGAAGAAGGGCGGCTGCTTCAAGTGGGGCGCTGGCGCCTTGGCCGTGCTCGTCATCATTGGTGTCGCTACCAGCGGTGGCGGCGAAAAGGAAGACACCGCGGCAGACAATCCCACCAGCGTTGTCCCCGAAGGCAACGTTGCACAAGAGTCCGATACCTCGGGTGACCTCGCCAAGCTTTCCGACGCCCTAGCAAACATGAGCGGCGACGAGGGCGACCCCAACGCTCCCGTTGAGCACCGCAACGCACTGCGCAAGGCCAACCAGTACCTCAAGACCATGAACTTCTCCCAGGCCAAGCTCTACGACCAACTCACCAGTGACTACGGCGAGAAGTTCACCCACGAAGAAGCCCAGCAGGCCGTAGACCAGCTGGGCATGTAGGAAGAACTTCTGGGTTCTACTCCAAGTCGTCGTGTGCCACGAGACGGCGTGCCGCCTCGGTGATGGTGCCGGACAGCGATGGATAGACCGCGAAGGAATCAGCCAGCTGGTTAACGGTCAGCTGGTTGGTCACTGCCACGGCAATTGGCAGGATGAGCTCGGAAGCGGTCGGTGCAACGACAACGCCGCCAATAACGCGGCCGGAGGTAGCACGGCAGAACAGCTTCACAAAGCCGTGGTTCAGCGAGCGCATCTTCGCGCGCGGGTTGGTGTTCAGCGGCATCGTAATGGTGCGCGCGGAAACCTCGCCAGCCTCAATCTCAGCCTGGGTAAAGCCCACAGCTGCGATCTCCGGGCGCGTGAAGACGGCCGTGGCGACAGTCTTCAAACGCAACGGCGAAACGCCCTCACCAAGTGCGTGGTACATCGCGATGCGGCCCTGCATAGCGGCCACGGAAGCCAGCGGGAACAGGTCGGAGCAGTCACCGGCTGCGTAGATGCCCGCGACGTTGGTGCGAGAAACACGGTCGACCTTGATGTGGCCAGACTTCTGAGTAGCCACACCAACGTGCTCAAGGCCAAGTTCCTGGGTATTCGGAATAGAGCCGATGGACATGATGACGTGCGAGCCATGAATCTCGCGGCCGTCCTGCGTCTTGACCACAACATTGCCGTCTTCAGTACGGGTAACGGTCTCAACGCGGCAGTTCTTCTCCAGCTCCACACCGCGCTCAGCCAGAACGGTCTCGAGGACGTCGGCTGCGTCGGCGTCATCATGCGGCAGAATACGGTCACGGGAAGCCACCATGGTTACCTTGACGCCCATCTCTGCAAAAGCAGAAACGAACTCCGCACCGGTCACTCCAGAACCGACCACGATGAGGTGCTCCGGCGCTTCCTTCAAGTCATAGACCTGCTGCCAGGTCAGGATGCGCTCGCCGTCTGGCTGCGCGCCCGGCAGGATGCGCGGGGTGGCACCGGTAGCCACGAGCACGAGGTCTGCCTCGAGGGTTTCAGTTTCGCCTTCGCGCTTGACGACGTCGACCTTGTGCGCCGCGCCCTGCACCCCATGCTGGTCCTCGCTGAAGCTCGCGCGGCCGTCAATAACGTTGACGCCGATCTTCTCCAGGCCTGCACGAACGTCTGCCGACTGCTTGCCGGCCAGTGCCTGCACGCGTTCGTTCAGGGCCTGCAGCTTCAGCTGCATTGAGCCGAGCTGCTCGTTTAGCCCCATGGCTTCAGCGCGACGAAAGTCGGTGCGCAGGTTTGCACCAGCAATGAAGGACTTGGAAGGAACGCAGTCCAGCAAGACGGAAGAACCGCCGGGGCCCTGCTCTTCTACCAGGGTAATCTGTGCGCCGTACTTGGCTCCGGCAATGGCCGCCTCGTAACCTGCTGGGCCGCCACCGATGATAACGATGCGCGGGGCATCTTCGATTGCAGCGTCTAGCGTTTCCTTCGTCACTGTCTAATGCTCCTTTATAGAGTGTTTAAGGACCTAATCCTTAAGACAGTGTAATGGTTGCTCCCCTATTCCTGCACCTTGGTAAATTGCTCCACCACGGAGCCGAAAAGCTTCACGCCTACACCGATGCAGCGCTCGTCGACATTGAGATCCCCCATGTGCAGATCGTGCTGCTCGCCCTCGCCAGACCAGCAGCCCAGACGCGCCATGGAGCCCGGTACGTGTTCTAAGTACCAAGAGAAGTCCTCGCCGCCGGAAGATTGCGGGGCCTGAACGACGGCCTGCGGGTCGATGGCCTGTGCGGCAGATGCTAGCAGTGCGGTAGAGACGTCGTCGTTAAGCACGGGCGGAACGCCACGGTGATACGTGAGCTCGTGTTCCACCCCAACCGGCGCCAATACCTGCTCCACGAGCTCCGAAAAGAGCGCTTGCATGCCGCGCCAGATACCGATGTCCGCGGTGCGCATGGTGCCCGTTAGCGTGCCAGACTCCGGCATTGCGTTCGGCGCATAGCCGGAATTGACCTGTCCGAAGACCAAGACCGTTCCCGTCCTCGGATCCACCCGGCGCGACAGCAGGGCCGGCAGCTCCGTGATGACCTTGCCCAAAGCGTAGACGACGTCTGCAGAAAGGTGCGGGCGGGAGGTATGCCCTCCTGGGCCTTTGATCTCGAGCTCGACGACGTCGGTTGCAGAGGTAATCGCCCCTGCGCGCACGCCAATTCGGCCCACGCGCAGCTTCGGCTCCACGTGTACCGCGAAGATGGAGTTAACCCCTTCAAGAGCGCCCCACTCGATCACATCCGTGGCGCCGCCGACCCATACTTCCTCCGCTGGCTGGAAGATAACGCGTACACCCAACGGCAAGGAATGCGCGCGCTCGAAATCCGCCAGAGCGCACGCAAGCCCCAAAGCGATGGTGGTGTGCACGTCGTGGCCGCAAGCGTGCATAGCACCGGGGTTTTCGGAGGTGTATTCCAACCCCGTGACCTCCGTAACCGGAAGTGCATCGATGTCGGCGCGAAAGGCCAATCGGCCCTGCTCGGTATCAGGGCCAATATCAACCATCAGGCCAGTCTGTGGGAAACGCTGCGGATTTAACCCATATTCTTCAAGCCTGCGGGCGATGAAGTTGGTGGTCTCAACTTCATTGTTGGACGTTTCCGGGTGCCGATGAATATGGCGGCGCCATGCAATTACTTCCGCGCGATGATTGTCGAACCACCCATTCACGAATGTGGAAATCACTCGGCACCTCCCAAAATTTTTCTACTGACCTCAAAGTCTACAACTAGACAAAGCGGTTCAGGTAGCCACGCAGCTCAGCGCCGGAATATACCAAGTGGTGCAGTTTTTCTTCCTCAAAATTCTGCGGCCGCTGCGAAGCGACGCCGGTCGATATACTCGGGCGCAAACGGGGTGACTTCGTCAAGCATGTGCTCCGCATCAGGCAGCAACGCAGAGGGTGGCACTTCCAGCGCGAATGCCAACTTAAACATCGTTGAAAGCTGCGGATCCGCACGCAGCGGCAGCGCCTTATCCGTACGCTCCAAGTTTGAGATTTGGCTGCGCGAGACCCCCGAGATTTCCGCCAAAGCCTGTTGGGACATGCGACGTCGTGCACGAATCCCCCGTAGCCGCGCCGCAAAGTCATGCCCTACTAACGCCCACGTTTTGTTGGCCACGAATCTTTCCTTTCCCCCAAAAAGTAGTTCGTGGCCGCTAGCCTAGCGCAGATTAGAAATCGATGTTGCGCGGGCCGTAGAGGCGGTCACCGGCGTCGCCCAAACCAGGAACGATGTAGGCTTCTTCATTCAGGTGCGGGTCAATCGCGGCGGTAACCAGACGCACAGGCAGGCCAGAATTGGCCAGCGCATCGACGCCTTCCTGCGCGGAAACCATGCAGATTGCGGTGATGTCGGAGGCTCCGCGGTCTGCCAGCAACTTTAGGGAATACAGCAAGGAACCGCCGGTGGCCAGCATTGGATCCACCACAAAGACGGTGCGGCCGGAAAGATCCTCTGGCAGTGCCTCTAGGTAAGGGACCGGCTCGTGGGTCTCTTCGTTGCGGGCCATGCCGATGAAGCCCACCTGCGCGTCTGGGATCATGGCGAGAGCTGGGTCAATCATGCCCAGTCCAGCGCGGATAATCGGAACGATGATTGGCGGGTCGAGCAGGCGGCTGCCTTCGGCTGTTGCCACGGGGGTCTCGCAATCGAAGTGCTCGACGTCGAGGTCGCGTGCGGCCTCATAAACAAGCATGGTTCCGAGGTCTTTGAGGGCGGCGCGGAATGTGGAGTTATCACTGCGTGCATCGCGCATGATGGTCAGGCGGGAAGCAGCAAGCGGGTGATCTACTACGTGGATGTCCATGGTTTCCCACTTTAGAACTTTTGGGAACCGTTTGGGTTTTGGGGCAGTCCAAATGACCATGACGACTTTCACGATTGATACCGAATTCACCCGACATCTAGCCCGCGAACTTTTTGCCGCTACGCAAGAGACCACTCCTCCACTTCCGCATATACCTGACGGTTCACTTTCTGCATTTGGTGCTCATCTTTGTGACGCCGTTGCCAACCTCAACTCCCGCACGGAATCTCTGCGCGCGGATATGGAAGAGGTAGCCGCGGCGTCGGTAGCCATGGCAGAGGAGGCGGACGCCGCTGATTCTGCGACTGCCGCTCATCTGGGAGGTGTTCTTTCATGATTGAGGCAGCAGTAAGGCAGATTTCGCAGATGGCTCCTCCTGCGCTACCGGCGGTAGAGCTGCCAAAGGTCCCGGATTTAGAGACTGTCCCGGCGCTGGCAAAAATTGCGCACGGTGACCCTTCCAAGCTTCTCGACGCCGCGAATGTCCTTGCAGAAGACCGCACCACCATCGAAAACGCGGTATCCCAGGCGCAACAACTGATTAAAGCTGCAGGCCGCGACCTCATTGGTATTGGAATCTCGCTGTTGACCAAGGCCGCCCCTGTGGCTTTGGGCATGCTCGTTCCGAACCCGGCAATCAATGCGGCAGCCCGGGCGCACATACAAGGTTTGAGCGCGTCCCATCTGGCACAGGCTTTTGCGCGCTTAAAACAGCTTTTGAGCGAACTGTTGGCGGCGGCGCAGCCACTATTGCCCATTGCCCGGCGCGCGGTGGAAAAGACTGTCAATGGCCGCAGCTCTGAGCCTGCCGAGCCGCAGATAGCGCCGGGAAATAGCGAGAAACCGAGTGAGGCCAAGCCGGTCGCTGGGCTTTCATCTACAGCTGCAGCACAGGCGGCGGGTTCTTCCAGCGCAGGTGCGGGAAGCGAGCAGGGCAAGGCCGCAGTCGCTGCGGCGATGAGCAAGCTCGGTACGCCTTATGTTTGGGGCGGTACGGGTAACGGTGGCTTCGATTGCTCCGGTCTTACCCAATGGGCGTGGCGCCAGGCAGGCGTGGAGATTCCACGCACGGCGGAAGCACAGACCGTGGGCAAGCAGGTTAGCGCAAATGAGCTCCAGCCGGGAGACCTCGTGGTTTGGGACGGGCACGTCGCGATGTACAAAGGCAGCGGTGAGATGATTGAAGCCGGCAGCCCGGTGGAGACGAGTCCGTTACGCACCAGCAATATGGGTATGGCCTTCAAGGGCTTTTGGCGGCCCACCGGCTAAAAGTATCTCGCTGGACTCGGGATATGCGAATACGGCGAATCTAAAATGTTTGGGTAGACTGTTTGCCCATGAGCACACGCGCAATTGTTCCAGTCCAGCTCTCCTTGACCGAGGGCGATTTCTACACCCTGTGGGCGCCAAAGTGGCGCCAGAATGGCTCCGAGTGGCAGGCATTTTTGGGGGATGCGGAATCAGTCCTCGTGTTCAACTCCGAAGCAGAGATGCTGTGCTACCTGGAGTCCGGAAAGCACCATGATCTCCTCGACCATCCACAGTGGTCCGAGTTCGCTGCGCGTGCCGAAGACCGCGTCAGCCCAGCAAAGAAGGAAGTCTTCGATCTCATCGGAATGCCGGCGCACCTAGCCGGCCGCCCCAGCCACGAAAACGTTAGCGCGGTTGCTCGCTGCCTAGAGGTAGCCGAGTCTCTCGCTAACGTAGCCGGCGCCGAGCACACCGTAATTTTCTTCGCCTCCCACTCCATCCTGCGCAACGTCCCGCGCGGTGCAGACCACTACGCGGGCGAGCAAGGCATGAGCGAGTGGTCTGGTGTAGGCCGCGTAATCCTTGCTAACTGGAAGGAAGTAATCGAAGACCTCGATTCCAACATCAAGGTAGTAGATTCTTCCGAGTTAGACTCGGCACAAGTCGCTTCAGCCGAAGAGCGCATCGCAACCGCAACCGCGGCGGCCGAGAAGGAACGAAAGGAAAAGGCAGAGGCACGCAAAGCTGCTGCGGCGGCAGCGGACCCATATGACAACTCCCCATGGGCTGCGGCTGGCATCGATCCGGTCAAAATCACCGCAGACATGAAGTCGGTTTATACGCTGCGCACCTACCTAGACGGCAAACCCGTGTTCTTGGGCAAGTGGGGCGAAATCTTCACCTTCAACTCCCCGAAGACTCTCGTTCGCTGGATTATGGAAAACGACGAGCATGATCTAGCCCGCGTTTCCACCTGGGAGGAACTCGTCTCCGCGGCCAACGCTGGCGAGCTGGAGCTTAGCGTTCACCCGGATAATCAGTACACCTTCAACGGGCTTACCCGCGATATCGAGAAGGGCCCCGAGGCAGTCGACCAAGACCAGATGGGCCGCTGCTACGAGGTTTGCGCAGATGCCGCAGACTGGGCTGGCGACGACTCTATTAACTCCTACATGCTCGAAAACCCACGTTTCCAGGATTACTTGGGCTACATGCTGGGCTCTACCGAGCACGCAGGCTACGTCCCCTCGAAGCCTTATAACCACCACGCAGAGGCATGGAAGGGCCTAGAGGAAATGCTCATCAAGCGTTTCTCCCGCTTCTAGCCTCAACGCGAAAGGACCCTGCATCGCAAGATGCAGGGTCTTTTACGATGCAGGGTCTTTTGCTTGTGCTGGCATTACTTCGCCGGCTGCTCCGGGGAACTATTCCGCGGCGACGGACTCTTCGGTGCCTGGTCCTACAAGCTCAGGGTCAGAAAGCTCCTCGTATGCGGGAAGGATGACAGTCTCCAGCAAGTGCTGACGCTCCTCCTCAGTGCTAAACGAGTTCTCCAGCGCCTTCACGCTCAAATCGAAAACCTCCTCCAACCCGTAGCCAAAGTGCTCGGTTAAAGCCAGGAACACCTCATTGAGATTGCCCGAACCGGCGGTTACGGCACAGGTAAAGCCCAGCTGCTGTAGCAGCGGCAGCGGATGGTCGCTGAATTCCTCAAAAGACAGCGGCTCAAAGGTAGCTGCCAGATGGCGATCCCGAATCCAACTCGAGACCGTTCCTGGCTGGATGCCCTCGAGATCGGCGGAGAAATCATCCGGCAGCTGGGTCGCATGCGCCAAACGAGTGGCACCGGCCTGCACAGCAGCAGCAACCGCCCCGAATTCGAGGCCGCGGACATCAACAACGAAAGGCACGAAATTCGCGCGCAGATCCGCAACAACCTGCGGATCACTCTCGCCTTCCAGCACAAAACCGACGACCTGCGAGCCCAAACGGGCGCTAGCGGACTGCGGGGCGTTGGTCAGCAACAAACGCGCATCAATTCCGGCAACGTCGAGGCCGGCTGTCGCTGCTTCGAGAGCGGCTTCCGCACCAAAAGCAAATGCCTGTGGGTCGAAACGAATCTCTGCATACACCACGTTCGCCGCGGCCAATTCCTGAACATATTCGCGCATCGCCGCGGTTAAGGCGGCGTTATCTGCGGGCAAAGATTCCGGCGCGAAAACCGCATCCAATTCGACCTTGGGAAGACGAGCGATAAGCTCCGGCGCGGAATCTTTATTTTCTGGGCTAATTAATGGTGCGTCATGCATAAGACACATCCTAGGCACTGTGCCTAAGATGTTCCATGCCATGAAAAACGTTATCGCTACCTTCCTCGCTTCCGCCTGCCTCGTCGCTAGTGCTCCGCTTGCCTCGGCCCAAGACTTTGCACCCGCAGAGTCCGAACCTGACTCCAACGCTGAGCCAAACGTTGAAGGCGCCGAGACCAACACAGACGCCGCAGAAATGAGCACGGACGCCGAGTCCTCGTCCATCCGCACCGAAGCGCCGAACACCGATAACTGCCCCCACTCGCTTAGCCCCGGAGAGCCTGTCTCCACCTCGGAGCGTCTCGCGCCGGGCCAGCCCACCCCAACTCCCCTGCCGCCTGTCAAATCCACGCAGCGCTGTGGTGTCACCGCCGCCCCAAGATTCGATCTCAATAAGGACGTCGTCGCCTCCGCTTGGATGGTCAGCGACTTAGACACCGGCGAGATCATCGCCATGAAAGACCCGCACGGCCGCTACCGGCCGGCTTCTATCATCAAGGCCCTTCTAGCACTCGTGGTCATCGAGGAAGTCCCCCTCGACAAAAAAGTCAAAGCCACCATGGAAGATGCATCCGTCGAAGGCTCCGCCGTAGGTATCGGCCCCGACGGCGAATACACCGTTGAACAACTCCTCGAGGGCCTGTTGATGGCCTCCGGCAATGACGCCGCCCACGCCCTCGCCGGCCAAGTTGGCGGCGATGAGGAGGCCCTACGCAAAGTCAACGTGCTCGCGAAGAAGCTCGGCACCCGCTCCACCCACGCGGCAAGCTACTCGGGCCTCGATTCAGCCGGCATGTCCACCTCCGCGGAAGATATCTCCATCATCTACCGCGCTGCGTTCCAAAATAAGACTTTCGCCCGCATTGTCGACACCGAACACGTCGAATTTCCCGGCTGGGGCGAACTGCCCGGCTACGAGTTATGGAACGACAACGGCCTTTATTTAAACGATCCCCACGGAATCGGCGGTAAGACCGGCTACACCGAAGACGCCCATCACACTTTCGTTGGTGCACTCGACCGCAATGGCCGCCGCCTGCAGGCCGTCATCTTAGATACCACCGTCGAGCACGGCTTCCGCGCGTGGCAGCAGGCGCAGATGCTTCTCGACGCCGCGTATAAAGTCCCGGCTGGCTCGGGCGTCGGCAAGCTTGGCGACGCCCCGCAGAAAGAAACTCCTCGCCCCGCACCGCAGACCACGCAGCAGTCCCCCGAAACTAAAAAATCAGCCCTCGAGAAAATCGAGGGCTGGGTCGGCTGGGCCATCGCTGCAGCAGTGGCCTTGCTGGTTATCGTTATCGCTGCTTTTTCACTACTTCGGCATTAGCGAGGTTATCGTGCGCACCGAGTAAACCATTTTCCTGATTGATAGTGGTGGCGTAGAAAATCGCGGCGAAGAAGCTGACTGCCCCACCCAAACCTGGAACGAGGGTGACAACGCGCCACCACTGCCGTTTCAAAGACTGGATAACGCTGAGCTTGTCACCCGAAGTCCGGTCACGGACCTCATAGCCCAACAGCTTCTTTACCGGCGTTGCACCCCATGAAACTTCGAAGCCTACGCAGTACAAAATCGTGCACAGTCCGAAGATAAGAGACATCGACAGCTCCGAGGCCTCCGCACTTATTGCCGCAATCGGAGCAGAAACCATGCCGCATAGGACGAGGTCCGCAATAGCCATCAGCGCACGGGTGCTGCCCAACGGGCGCTCGGCGTTAACTTGCGCTGGCTGATACGGGCTAAACGGTGCCGGAGCGGCTGCCTTATTCTGCGGCGCGAAAGGATCGAAGGGCGAAGCTTGGGCCTGCGCAGTTGGAGCGAAACCATAAGGCTGCTGTGGGCGCTGCATTTGCGCCGGCCACTCGCCGTAAGCGGCAAGCTCGCTCAGCTGCGCCCAGGTGGGCTGGAAACTATCCTCCAAGCCCTGATCGTAGGTGGCGCGGTTTTCCGGGTTAGACAAGATTGTGTGGGCAATCTGCGCTTCTTGCCGGCGGTCGTCGCCAAGCTCGAAGCCCATCTGCTCCAGACGCGCGTCCTTGGCAGCAAGCAAGATTCCCAGCTCCCGGGAAGTGCTGCGATGGTCGAGGGAAAAGTGCTCGTACAGGTTCGGCGCGAAGGATTCTGGAGTCATAATAAGTAGTCTAAATCAGAGCCTAAAGTATGGTGTCGGGGACGGGGAATGTTACTTCCGACGCAGCAGTGCCGCGATGCCGGCAATCACAGCACCCATCGCTGCACCTGCGCCGAGGGTCACGCTAGTCGACGGTCCGCTCTTGACCTCGTTGCGCACGCGGATCACGGCAGGCTCCGGCACTGGTGGCTCCGCCAACTCCATGGATTCTTCTGTGGTGGCGGTCCACGCGGAGACATAAAGTACGACGCGCCAAACCAGGTACATCATGACCATAAGCACGATGACCGGACCAAATACCGCACCCGCGAGGTTGCCGGAGGCAGAAGACATGATCACGGTGGAAAGCTGCTTAATGGCCTCGAATGCCACCGCACCGATTACCGCGCCCTTCAGGCCGGACTTGGTAGGGACCTTTGTGCGTGGAAGGAAGACGATCATCCACCAGAACACGAGGAAGTTCGCCAGCAGGCCGAGGGCAATACCGGCCAGGATGATCACGGCGTCCATGCCCGGGAAGGAGGCGATGCCGACCTTTTCAAAGATTTTCTGAGTAAGACCGGACGAGCCCGCGGCGGTAACGCCGAAGGCGATGATGAGCGCCACCAGCAGGCCGATTAGGCCCAGAAGGTCGCTCAACTTTTGGGTAAAGAAGTTGCCCTGGGTTTCGTTCGGGTCCTTATCCCACATCGCAGAAATGCCGATACGCAGGTTATTCATCCAGCCCAAGCCGGACCAGAGAGTGGTAAGGCCACCGATGCCGTACATCGCGCCGCGCTGGGCGATGGCGGTTTCTAGGACCTCGTTGAGGGTGCCACCAAGGTCGCCGGATACGGAGTCGGAAATGTAATCCTGGACCTGCTGCATGAGGTCAGGGCGGCTCGCCAAGACCGTTGCGGCGACTGCCACCGTAAGCATGAATAGCGGGAATATTGCCAGCACCGAGAAATAGGTGATGCCGGCGGCGAACTGGTTGCCGCCGTTTTCGCCGTAGCGGCCCAGCATGCGCATGATGTGGTCGATGAAGGGCGACTTATCCCGCACCTTGTCTACCGGACTTGGGTCATCAGCGTAGGCGCGCTCGATGCCGTAGTCGTCCGTTTTGGAAGAGTCTGTTTGGGTGGTGGTAGCCACGGGCAACATGTCCTTTTCACGTATGAGTTTTCACATATAAGTTCAGGCTACCCAGGTTAGCGTGTCATACCACCACCGCGCAGAATTGCTGGCTTTTACTTACGCAGTCGGGGGAGGAATCCGACTGCCTCGTAAACCTTCTCCACGAGTGGTTCTGCGATCTCCGAAGCCGCCTCTGCGCCTTTAGCCAGCAGGCGTTCTAGCTCGCCGCGGTCTGCCATGAGCTCGTCGTAGCGAGACTTCAAAGGAGTAGTAAACGCCTCCAGCGCATCGGCGGTATCCACCTTGAGGTGGCCATAGCCCTTATCGGTGTATTTCTCCACCAGCGCATCGATCTTCTCGCCCGTGAGCGCAGACTGGATGACCAGCAAATTGGACACGCCCGGCTGCTTCTCGCGGTCGAAGGCCACAACGCCCAAGTCATCGGTGACCGCAGACTTGATGCGCTTCGCGGAAGTCTTAGGCGGATCCAGCAGGTTAATAAGGCCCTTTGGGTTATCTCCCGACTTCGACATCTTCGAAGTCGGCTCCTGCAGGTCATAGATCTTCGAAGCGCCTTCCGGAATGAATGGTTCCGGAACACGGAAAACCTGGCCGTATTTGTTGTTAAAGCGCTCCGCCAGGTTGCGGGTTAGCTCCAGGTGCTGGCGCTGGTCCTCACCCACCGGCACGTAGTCCGGGGAGTACAGGAGGATATCGGCTGCCATCAGCATTGGGTAGGTAAACAGGCCAACCGTTGTGCGATCCGAGCCGTGCTTTGCAGACTTGTCCTTGAACTGGGTCATGCGGGAGGCCTCGCCGAAACCGGTCAGGCACTGCAGCACCCAAGTCAGCTCCGTATGCGCCGGAACGTGGGACTGAACAAAAAGCGTGGACTTTTCCGGGTCAATGCCCAGCGCAATAAGCTGTGCGGCGCCCGCGACGGTGCGGTTGCGCAACTCCTCCGGATTCTGCTCGACGGTAATCGCGTGCAGATCAGGGATGAAGTAGAAGGCCTCGTAGCCGTTTTGCAGATCGATCCACTGCTTCAGCGCTCCCAAGTAGTTACCCAGGTGATAGGAATCAGCCGTGGGTTGGATACCGGACAGTACGCGGGATGGATTCTGCTCATTCATGGTTATTCACTCTACCCCGGCAGCTGCAACGCGCACCCAAGAGATCAAAAAATGCCCCTTCCCCAACGGCGGGAAAGAGGCATCAAAAATGCGCAGGCTTTAAAGCTTGCGAGAAGTCGGCGCATGAACGTCGAGCATAACTGCCCAACCAGCGACCATGAACGCGCCGCCGACGCCCTGGAGGATAATTGGAGCCAGGAAGGCGAAGGACGGACCTACGATGGTCCACCACCAAATACCCAGGCCGAGCAGTACGGCGCCGAGCACGAAGTAAATAATTGCGCGGGTCATTAGGTTCTCCGTATACGAACTTAAGGGTTTAAAGACTGAGTCAGTTTAACACCGCTTAGCGATACTGCACCAGCAAAGGGGAATGATCGGACCACCGCTCCTCCACGCTTGGTGCTTTTTCCACCCAGCTTTTTTCTGCACGGGAGAGCAAGTCCTTGGTCGTCGCCTGATAATCGATGCGCCAGCCTGCGTCATTGTTAAAAGCCTGGCCGCGATAGGTCCACCAGGTATATGGACCATCAGCCTCTGGCGCCAAGCGCCTTGCAACGTCGTACCATTTGACGTCTTCCTCCCCCGGCACGCGGGTGGACCAGTCAGTCTTGGTCGCATACTCCACGACGCCCAGGTAATCGCCCAAGCCTTTCTTCGGTTGCGGCGCGTCGTCCGGGAAGGTGCCAAAGACGTGATCCATGAAAGCGCGCTCTTCCGGCAGGTGGCCCGACTTCTTCTCGTTGGCCTTGTTGTTTTTCAGATCCTGCGCGCAATGGCAGATATTCCAGTCACCGCCGATAACCGCCTGCGGGTAAGCCTCTGCCAGCTCAGATAACACGCCCGAGAACTCGTCGAGGAAAAGGTACTTTTCATCGAGCTTTGGCGAATCCGTATCGCCCGAAGGCAGGTACAGCGACGCCACGCGAACGTCCTTGCCCTCTGGGTCTTTAACGGTAGCCGCAATGAAGCGACCGGCGTCGAGGAAGGAACCGAAGCCAACGGTGACGTCGCTAAGCGGTGTGCGCGACAAGATTCCCACGCCCGCGCGCCCCTTAGCGGCAGCCTCTGCCTGCTCGAGGTGCCAGCCGGCCTCCAAAGCTGGGGCAAGCGCCTTCTCCGTCTCCTTCGGATTCGCGCGGACTTCCTGCATGAGGACGATGTCCGCAGCAGTCTCAGCAAGCCACGCATTCATGCCTGGGTTGTTTTCATTGCGCTGCTTGCAGGCGGCGCGAATTCCGTTGACGTTAACGCTTGCGATTGTAAAAGTCATGCGCGCCAGTCTACTTACGCGCGAGCAGACAAACCGCAACCGCCACCGCGGCTTGTGCCGCGCCCGCCAGCGCCGGTGGATGCTTACGAGCTCATAGCCTCACTAGCTTTGATCGATGATCTTGCTATAAACACCGCTTCGCTTGGCGGTTACCTGCGTGATGAACCAGACGACGATACCACCCGTTGCGAGCACCGCACCGACAAGCGAGGTGGCGTTGTAGTCAAAGCCCGCACCGACGACGAGTCCGCCCAAAGCCGCGCCCGTGGCGTTCGCGATGTTCAACGCGGACTGGTTCAGCGCGGAAGCCAGGGTCTGAGCATCGCCGGCAACAATCATGAGGCGCAGCTGCAGCGATGGGATAAGGACGGAGCCGAAGAACGCTAGGAAACCGAACGCGGTGGCGGCCACCCACAGATTATGGGCGCCGAAGAAGAAGATGAGGGAGGTCGCAACCAAGCAGAGGAGGGCGGAGACGATGGAGTATTCGGTGTTGCGGTCAGCAAGCGCGCCGCCTACCGCGTTGCCGATGGTCATTCCGATGCCGTAAATCATCAGCACCGCCCAGGTCCAGTGCTCTGGCATTCCCGCAACTTCGGTCATCGTCCAGGTGATGTAGGTGTAGACGGCGAACATGCCGCCGAAGCCGACGATGCCCATGATGACAGAAAGCCATACCTGCAGGTTCTTCAAAGCGCCCAGCTCAGTGGAGATATCCGTCGAAGGCATCTGGGTCATGTGTGGGAAAAGGAAAAACAGCAGAATCATCGTCGCCAAAGCGAGCAGGACGACGAGGAAGTAAGCCGCGTGCCAACCCAAGCTCTGGCCCAGTGCCTGGGCTGCTGGCACGCCGACGACCGTGGCAACGGCCAAGCCCATGCCGATTGCGGCCATCGCCTTACCGCGAGCGCCTTTCGGTGCCATCGCCGCAGCCGAGAGGTTGGCCACGGAGAAATAAGCGCCATGCGGCAAGCCTGCGATAAAACGGGCAATAAGTAACGTCGCCAGGTTCGGCGCCAGTGCCGTCAGCAGATTGCCAACCAGAAGAAATGCGATCAGCAAAATGATCAGTCGACGGCGCGGGAATTTGCCCGTTACCGCAGAAATCACCGGCGCACCGACCACAACGCCGAGCGCGTAGACCGAAATCAGCGTCGAGGCAGCGTCCTCCGTAATGCCGAAGTCACCTGCGATAAGCGGCAGCAAGCCCATCGACACGAACTCGGTGGTGCCAATCGAAAACGCACCCAGCGCAAGGGCGAGGGTCACCAGCGTACGCCGGGCATTGGAAATCTCGGTTTGGCGGGGGACGCGGGGCTTGGGTGTGGCGTCGGCAAGCAAGGCATCGGCACGCGAAGCGTCGACAGGCGAAGCGTCGGGACGCGAACTATCGGCGGACGCGGCGGTAGAAGAGACAGGTTTCACGTGCGGAGACCTTAGCGCGGGGCAGACGGTGTGCGTAAGTCAGAGAGACTGAACTGGGTTATTCCCACACCATCGGACTTTTATGCCAAAGCTCACACCGCAGAAATTACGCAACATAGTCGTTGTGTAATAGGCCTGCCTAAGTTAGAACAGGATTACCCTAGCCAGTAATCACTGCTGATCCACCAAACAAGGAGATCTCCCCCCCTCGTGCGTGTACAAAGCATCATCGCCTCCGTCGCAGCGGCAGCCACGCTATTCAGCGTCACCGCCTGCTCGACCGAAGAATCGACCAGCAACGAGTCTGTCTCCTCTGCAGACAACGCGAACTCGGCCGCTTTCCCCGTCACCATCGAGCACGCTTACGGTGAGACCACTATCGAGAAGGCGCCTGAGCGCGTAGCCACCGTTGGCTGGGCCAACCACGAGGTCCCCCTTGCCCTTGGCCTTGTACCAGTGGGCATGTCCAAGTCCACCTGGGGCGATGACAACGGCAACGGCATCATGCCGTGGACCGAAGAAAAGCTAAAGGAGCTCGGCGCTGAAACCCCGACGCTTTTCGATGAAACCGACGGCATCCCCTTCGAGCAGGTCGCCGATACCCAGCCGGACGTCATCCTGGCCTCCTACTCTGGCTTGACGCAGGAAGACTACAACACGCTGTCCAAGATCGCTCCCGTCGTGGCCTACCCCGATGTTCCATGGACTACGTCCATGGAAGAGATGGTGGAGATGAACGCTGAGGCCATCGGCAAGGAAGACGAAGGCGAAAAGCTTGTCGACGACCTCGACAAGCAAACCGAAAAGGCCCTGAGCAAATATCCAGACTTAAAGGACAAGAAGGTCCTGTTCACCGCATTCGGCGGCACCACTGACGCCTCCAAGATTGGTTTCTTTTACCACTGAGGATCCGCGCATGGGCTTCCTGGCTGAACACGGTCTCGGAACCCCGGACATCGTAGAGAAGAACTCCAAGGGCGCGAAGCAGTTCTGGGTTGAGGTCTCGGCCGAAAAGCCGGAAGAATTCAACGACGTCGATCTCGTCGTGGCCTATTCCTCCGGCAACGCGGCAGATGACAAGAAGGCTTTGGAGGAAATGCAAAAGGATCCGCTAAAGGGCAAGATTCCGGCCGTCAAGGCTGGCCACGTTGTCTTCCTCGAAAACGGTCCGCTTGGTGCTTCTGCTAACCAATCTCCGCTTTCTATTCCATGGGGTATCGAAAAATACTTCGAGCGCTTGAACTCCGGGTTGCAGGGCTAATTCCATGACGGCTAAAAAGACCGCCGTCATCATCGGACTATTGGCCGCCACTGTTGCCGCAGTGGTGGCTTCGGTCATGTTTGGCGTGCGCACGATTTCCCTATCCGACGCCCTCTCAGCGCTTAGCGGTTCCACCGCCACCGCCAGTGAGGCCGCCGCCTACTTGCGCGTGCCCCGCACCGTGTTGGCACTATTCGTCGGAGCTGCACTCGCCATGTCGGGCACCACGTTGCAAGCCATGACCCGCAATCCCCTCGCCGACCCCGGCATCTTCGGCATCCTGTCTGGTGCTTCCCTCGCTGTGGTCGTGGGTATCGCGTTCTTCGGACTCTCGCGCCCTGTTCCGACGATGATTGTGTCCATCATCGGTTCTTTCACGGCCGCGGCGTTTGTTTATTTCGTCGGTTCCCTAGGCCGCGGAGGCGCTACTCTCCTAAAGCTCGCGCTGTCCGGCGCCGCTACAGCCGCGGCCTGCTCGAGCTTGGTCAGCGCCGTGCTTTTGCCCCGCACCGATGTCATAGACCAGTTCCGTTTCTGGCAAATTGGCTCCGTTGGCGGCGCCCAGTGGCCACATATCGCTATGGCTCTGCCTTTCCTAGTGCTGGGTCTTGTCATCGTGTTGGCCTGTTCGACAGCGCTCAACGCACTTGCGCTTGGCGACGACGTCGCCACCGGCCTCGGCATCAACGTCCTGCGTGCGCGCCTAATCTCCGTTGTCGGGGCAGTCATCTTGTGCGGCACGGCCACGGCGCTCGCCGGCCCCATCGCTTTTGTGGGACTTATCGTCCCGCACGTGATGCGCTTGGCCCTAGGAACCGACCATCGACTTCTCCTGCCGATGACCGGCCTCGCCGGCGCCTTCCTGCTCGTCGCAGCCGATACTTTGGGCCGCATCGTCGCACGCCCCAGCGAGATTGCCGTTGGTATCCTCACCCCGCTTATCGGAGCGCCATTGTTTATTTGGATCGTCCGTCGCACAAAGGTGCGTGATCTCTAATGCAAACGCTCCAGCAGCAGCGCCGTGCCCGCACTCGTTCTTTTGCCTGGCGCCTTAGCGCGCTCATCGCTCTCATCGTAGTGTTGTGGGCCGCCAGCCTCATGTTTGGCGAGACCTTCTACGGCCCACAGAAAATCCTCCAGGTCTTAATCGGTGAGACCGTTCCCGGCACCTCATTTACCGTCGGCGAACTACGCCTGCCGCGGGCCACCGTGGCCGTGGCTGCGGGAATCGCTTTCGGCATCGCCGGTGTGACCTTCCAAACCATGCTGCGCAACCAGCTAGCCTCGCCGGATATCATCGGCATCTCCTCCGGCGCCTCAGCCGCAGGCATTACGGCAATCGTCTTTTTCAATGCTTCCCAAACCACAGTCTCGATGTGGTCGCTGCTGTGTTCCCTCGCTGTTGCCGGAGCCATCTATTTGTTGTCGCTCAAGTCAGGTTTCACCGGCACCCGCCTGATTCTCATCGGCATCGGTATGGCCGCAATCTTGCAGGCCTGGACGAACTTCGTGCTTTCGAAAGCACCGTCCTATGACCTGCCCACGGCCACACGGTGGATTACGGGCTCACTCAACACCATGTCTTGGCAGCGTGGCCTCCCCCTCCTCGTGGCGGTGGTAGTCATCGCGCCGGTCATGGTTATGCTCGGCCACAAACTCAACGTGCTACGGCTTGGCGACGACCTCGCCGTCGGACTCGGCCTCCGCCTTAACGCTGTACGCGTTACGGCAATTGTCGGTGCGGTCATCCTCATCGCAGTGGCCACCGCTTCGACAGGCCCTATTGCTTTCGTGGCATTTATGGCAGGGCCGATCGCCACCCGGCTTTTCCGTCAGGGACCTTCGATGATCGCTCCCGCTGGCGCCATCGGCGCCATCCTGGTTCTTGCTGCGGACATGGCCGGACAATACTTCTTCGGCACCCGCTATCCGGTCGGAGTCGTCACCGGTGCGCTCGGTGCGCCCTTCCTTATCTATTTGCTTACCCGTACCAACCGTTAGGACACCGTCGCCACAATGAAACAATCAGCCCAACTTTCCGCGCAGGAAATCACCCTAAGCTACGGCGAGCACGACATCTTAAGCGATCTATCCCTCTCGCTCGCCCCTGAAAAGATAACCTCCATCGTCGGCCCAAACGGCTGCGGTAAGTCGACCCTCCTACGTTCGCTCTCCCGCCTGCTAAAGCCAACACACGGCGACATTTTCCTAGACGGTAAGGAGATTGCCGACATCCCGACCAAACAGCTCGCCACGTCGCTGGGCCTGCTACCGCAGTCACCAATCGCGCCGGACGGAATCGTGGTCGCAGACCTCATCGGCCGCGGACGTACTCCGCACCAGGGGCTGCTTGGCCGCTGGAGCCAGGACGACTACGCGATTGTGGAAGAATCGATGGAGCTGACGGGCGTCGCCAGCCTGGCACAGCGCTCCATCGATGAGCTCTCAGGCGGCCAACGCCAACGCGTGTGGATCGCCATGGCACTAGCCCAGCGCACCGACATCTTGCTCTTGGATGAGCCCACCACCTATCTCGATATCAAGCATCAGCTCGAAGTCCTCGACCTGCTGGTGGACTTGAACGAAAAACATGGCACCACCATCGCGATGGTCATCCATGACCTCAACTTGGCCGCCCGGTACTCCGATGAGCTCATCGCTGTTAAAGATGGCACAGTCTACGCTCAAGGCACCCCGCAGGAAGTTTTGACGCACCAGACCGTGCACGACGTGTTCGGTGTTGACTCGGTCATCGTTGATGATCCAGTCTCGGGGCTGCCGGCCGTCATGCCGATTGGAAAAAGGAGGGTGAAATAAGTGGCCTATCAACCATTTCGCGCGACCGTCGTCGACTCCACGCGGATTTCGCCGAGCTTTCAACGCGTACGCCTGTCTGGATTGGAAGAAATGGGCCCTGCAGGTGCGATCCACGATCTGCGTATCAAGCTGATCATCCCCGGCCCTGCCGGCCTGCCTGAACTGCCTGCCGCAGAAGATTGGTTCAGTTCCTGGCAAAAGCTCGACCCGGCTACCCGCGGAGCGCTGCGCACATATTCCGTACGTGATTTAGACCGAGACAACGGTATCCTTACCGTCGACTTCGTCCTGCATACTGCCCCTGGGCAAACCGGGCCAGCATCTTCTTGGGCACACGCGGCCAAACCCGGCGATAGCATTTACGTGATTGCTCCCCACGCCACCGACGCCCCAGGCCCTGGCATCGAATTCCAGCCCGGCGAGTCCCGCGAAATCCACATTCTGGGCGATGAAACCGCACTGCCTGCAATCGCCCGCATCCTCGACGAATGGCCCGCAGGGCTGACCGGCACTGTGCACATTGCGGTGCCCTACTTCCAGGATGCCCAAGCACTTGCTGCTCCAGCCGGTGTCAAGGTGGAATTTCTCCCGCACGACGAAGCCTCACTTATCGGCGCCCTCGCCCACCTCACAGGTCTTCCCTCTCCCGCCCCTGCCGATAAAGACTTACAACCGAGCTCCTTAAGCGGCGTCGTGGAGCGCGAAATCCTCTGGGAAACCCCCGCCTATTCCGCTTCCGGTGAAGAACTAGGCGAGCGCGCTGCAAGCGATGCGTATTGGTGGATTGCGGGAGAAAGCGGCGTCGTCAAGCGTATGCGTCGATTGCTGGTTAAAGAGGCCGACGTGCCCCGTTCGGCTGTATCTTTCATGGGATATTGGAAGCGTGGGGTCTCTGAGGGGTAGTCGTCAACGCTGCGAATACTAAGTAGGTATTCTGGTAGGTCGAAACATTTTCACGTTTTAATTAGGAGAATCATGGCAAAGATCATCTGGACCCGCACGGACGAAGCTCCGCTGCTTGCAACCTACTCTTTCAAGCCGGTTGTTGAGGCCTTCGCCTCCACCGCAAACATCGAGGTAGAAACCCGCGATATCTCCCTGGCCGGCCGCATCCTGGCGCAGTTCCCAGAGCGCCTCGGCGACAAAAAGGTCGAAGACGCCCTCGCTGAGTTGGGCAAGCTGGCTAAGACTCCGGAAGCTAACATCATCAAGCTGCCGAACATCTCCGCTTCCCTCGTCCAGCTAAAAAAGGCAATCGCTGAGCTGCAGGCTGCAGGCTACGACGTCCCGGATTACGAGGACGCGCAGGAGGCCTACGCTGTGGTTACCGGTTCCGCTGTGAACCCGGTACTGCGTGAGGGCAACTCTGACCGCCGCGCTCCCATCGCAGTGAAGAACTTCGCGAAGAAGTACCCACACAAGATGGGCGCTTGGTCTGCTGATTCCAAGACCAACGTGGCCACCATGTCTGATAACGACTTCCGCCACAATGAGAAGTCCGTCATCTTGGAGCAGGATGACACCCTTACCATCAAGCTGGTTGCTGGGGACGGCGCTGAGACCGTCCTGTTGGAGAAGCTGCCGGTTCTAAAGGGCGAGGTTGTTGACGGCACCTTCATTTCCGCAAAGGCTCTGGATGAGTTCCTGAAGGCTCAGGTTGCACGCGCTAAGGAAGAGGGCGTTCTCTTCTCTGCTCACTTGAAGGCCACCATGATGAAGGTCTCTGACCCAATCATCTTCGGCCACGTTGTGCGCGCTTACTTCGCTGATGTCTTTGCACAATACGGCGAGCAGCTTGAGGCCGCTGGTCTCAATGGCGAGAACGGCCTTGGCGCTATCTACGACGGCCTGCAGTCCCTCGAGAATGGCGAAGAGATCAAGGCCGCATTCGACGCTGCTCTCGAAAACGGTCCGGACCTGGCTATGGTCAACTCCGCTAAGGGCATCAGCAACCTGCACGTCCCGTCTGACGTCATCATCGACGCTTCCATGCCGGCCATGATCCGCACCTCCGGCCACATGTGGAACAAGAATGATGAAGAGCAGGACACCCTGGCTGTCATCCCTGATTCTTCTTACGCTGGCGTCTACCAGGCAGTTATCGATGATTGCAAGGCGAATGGCGCTTTCGATCCTTCCACCATGGGTACCGTTCCGAACGTCGGCTTGATGGCTCAGAAGGCTGAGGAGTACGGCTCCCACAACAAGACCTTCAAGGTGCCGGAGAACGGCACCGTGCAGGTGACTAACTCCGCTGGCGACGTCCTCATCGAGCACGACGTCGAGGCAGGCGACATCTGGCGCGCTTGCCAGACCAAGGATGCTCCGATCCAGGATTGGGTCAAGCTGGCTGTTAACCGCGCTCGCCTTTCCGGCATGAAGACCATCTTCTGGCTGGACCCGGAGCGCGCACACGACCGCAACATCACCTCCTTGGTTGAGAAGTACCTCCAAGACCACGACACCGAGGGCTTGGATATTTCCATCGCCTCCCCGGTCGAGGCAACCAAGACCTCCATCGAGCGCATCCGTAAGGGCGAAGACACCATCTCCGTCACCGGCAACGTGCTGCGTGACTACAACACCGACCTGTTCCCAATTCTCGAGCTCGGCACCTCCGCAAAGATGCTGTCTGTGGTTCCGCTGATGGCTGGCGGCGGCCTCTTCGAGACCGGTGCAGGCGGATCTGCACCGAAGCACGTTCAGCAGGTTGAGGAAGAAAACCACCTGCGCTGGGATTCCCTGGGCGAGTTCCTTGCTCTGGCTGAGTCCTTCCGCCACGAGCTCAATGCGCACGGAAACACTAAGGCAGGCGTACTTGCCGACGCCCTCGACAAGGCCACCGAGACCCTCCTCGACGAGGGCAACTCCCCGTCCCGTAAGGTCGGCGAGAACGACAACCGTGGCTCTCACTTCCACTTGACCCTCAACTGGGCGAAGGAGCTGGCTGCTCAGGCCGAAGACGCTGGGCTGGCTGAGACCTTCAAGCCGGTTGCTGAGGCACTCGAGGCTAAGAAGGACGAGATCCAGCAGGGTCTGCTCGATGTTCAGGGCTCCCCAGCTGATCTGGGCGGCTACTACGCACCGGACGAGGAAAAGATTTCCTCCGTCATGCGCCCGGTCGCTGCCTTCAACGAGATCATTGACGGTCTGAAGAAGTAAACCGTAACAATTCGGCTCCCCTCTCTTTCGGAGGGGAGCCTTTTTGTTGCTCGAGTACAGCACTGAGTTGAGCTCAGCGCTTAGGCTTGTTTGGTCGAGCTCAGCGCTTAGGCTTGCTTGGTGCGTTTGAGCATCACTAACACCATTGCGCGGTGTCTGGGTCGATTCCCGCGGCGTGTGCGGCGGCGTTAATCGCGTCTTGGAGCCACTGCGCAAGACCTGGCGCCTGGGAATCGTAGTGAGCGCGGAAACGCTCGTCAGCGGTGTAGCCGCGCGCGATAAGCACATGTTTGGACTTCGATACCGGAAAGTGCTCACCTAACAATTCGCGGTGTCGCTCTACCAGCTGCAAAGCTTCCGGCGCTGCGGGGTCCATGCCGGCCGTACAAGCAGCGGCTAACTCACGCTCGATTGTTTCATGGCGTTGCTTAAGCTCTTCCCAGTCTGCCACGTTGCGGCGGGCTGCATTGCGCTGGGAGATAGCCCAGTCTTCCGTATCGCCATAGGTTTCTTCAGCTTCGGCGTGGTGATCGGCGAAACTATCGCCAAGCACTGCCGCAATCTGCGAAACCGAGAGATTGTTGTTATTCATGGTTTCCTCCAAAAGGGTATCGAGTGCGCGCACTTGTTCATCAAGGCGGCGTTGTCTTTCCATGAGCATCGCCCGCTGGCGGCGTAGGTGTTCCACTGGACTATCTCCCGCTTCCAGGACCGCAGCTATATCTTTAAGCGGCATCCCCGTTGCGCGGTAGACCACAACTCTTTGCGCCCGTGCGATGTCTTGCTCCGAATAAAGCCGGTAGTTAGACCACGTACGAGCGTTCGGTATAACAAGTCCGCGTTCTTCCCAGTAGTGCAGAGTACGTACGCTGACTCCCAGAAATTCTGCGGCTTCGCCTACTTCCATGTGTGTGCTCATACCAAAATTTCACTCCCTTACGTCGCGTGAGAGTCAACTCACTCCGCTTCAGCCCCTTATTGGGTACATTGTTCGCTTATGACTAATCCACTACTTTCTCCGTCTACTCTGCCCTACCAATTGCCACCTTTTGCCGAGATTAAAGAAGAACACTTCCTCCCGGCATTTCACGAGGCTCTTCAGCTCCACGATGCCGAAATCGCCGCCATCGTAGATAATCCCGCCGACCCGACGTGGGAAAACACCGTCGAGGCACTAGAGAGCTCCGGACAAGACCTAGAACGCGTCATTGCTGTCTTTGCGAATCTCTCCGGAACCGATATCACCGACGGTATGGAGGCCATCGGTTCGCAGCTGTGGCCAGAGCTTTCCGCCCATCAAGATGCGATCTATCAAAATGCGGTTCTCTACGCCCGTTTAAAGGAAGTGGGCGTAGACGCGCCCAAGGACGAGGAATCCCAGCGTCTATATGCTCATTTGCTGCGTACGTTTGCTCGCAAAGGCGCGGACTTAGATTCCGCAAGCAAGGCCCGGCTTTCGGAAATCAATCAGCGTCTTTCGACTCTGTCTGAGGAATTCGGCCGCACGCTGATGGAATCAACCCGAAAACTCGCGGTGGAGCTCACGGAACAGGAGTTGGAAGGCCTACCGGAGGAGCGGAAGGCCTCTGCGAGCGCGGATGCAAAAGCTCTGGGTCGTGAAGGCTTCGTGATTCCTCTAGAGCTGCCAACTGTGCAATCGGAGCAGGCCCGTCTCGTACAGCCGGAGGCTCGTGCGAAGCTTTATGAGGCGTCTGCTCGCCGCGGCGAAGGAAACGCAGAAGGTCTCATCGAGGCGGTGCAGCTGCGTGCCGAACGCGCAGAACTTTTGGGTTTTTCCTCGCATGCGGACTACGTCATCTCTGAGGAAACTGCCGGAAGCGCCCAGGCAGCTCGCGATATGCTCTTCCAACTAGCACCTGCGGCTGAGGCTAACGCAGAAGGTGAACAGAAGTTGCTCGCAGAGGCAGCGAGCCTGCGCGATGAGGACTTTGGCGCAGCGGATTGGCCGTATTGGGAGTCGCAGGTGCGTGCTCGCGATTTTTCGCTGGACGAGGAAGAACTACGCAATTACTTCCCACTCGAACAGGTCTTGGAGGAAGGCGTATTCGCTGCTGCAAATCGTCTTTACGGCATCGTGGTTGTCCCGCGTGATGACTTGGAGGGATATGCTGAGGGCGTGCGCGTGTGGGAGGTCTTCGACGAGGGCCAGGATCCCGCAGCGGACAAGGACAATGGCATCGGCCTGTTTGTCACTGATTACTTCGGCCGCCCCACCAAACGCGGCGGGGCATGGATGAGCGAGTTTGTGGGTCAGGCAGGTCTGCTGGAGCGCAAACCGGTGATCGTGAACGTCATGGGAATTACCAAGCCGGCCGATGGTTCACAGCCGCTGCTGAGCTTGGACGAGCTGCGCACCGTCTTCCACGAGTTTGGCCATGCGCTGCATGGTTTACTCTCGGATGTCCGATACCCCACTTTCGCAGGTACAAACGTCCCCCGCGACTGGGTCGAGTTTCCCTCGCAGATTAATGAGAACTGGGCATTGGAGCCGGCACTGGTGAAGCGTTACGCCCGCCACGTGGATACCGGCGAGGTCATCCCCGATGCACTCTTGCAGGCAGTTTCGGAAGCCAGCGAGTTTGGCCAGGGCTTTGCCACGGTGGAATACTTAGCGGCCTCGATTGTGGACTTGGCGTGGCACTCGCTTTCATTCGACGAAACCGCAGACCTCAAGGCGGCGGAGATTGCGCAGTTCGAGAAGCAAGCCCTAGCCATGGCCGGGCTGAACAACCCGCTTATCGCGCCGCGCTACCGTTCTCAGTACTTCAACCACATCTTCGCTGGCGGATACTCTGCAGGCTATTACTCCTACCTCTGGGCCGAGGTCCTCGACGCCGATGGATTTTCTTGGTTCAAGGAAGAAGGCGCCGGTGACTCGGACGAGCAAGCTCGTGCAGCTGGCGAGAAGTTCCGGAAGCTCATCTTGTCCAAGGGCGCATCGCGCGATTTCACCGAAACCTACCGCGAACTGCGTGGCCGAGACAAGGACGTCGAGCCGCTGCTCAAGCGCCGCGGCCTCGCTGGTGCTTAAGGCATGCGTGTAGGCGCAATCGCCTATGCGATTGCGCTAGTTCTGGCAACTACAGCTGGGTTGCTGCTAGGTAACGAAGGTAGGCGGAGCTTCGTACGGTGGCTGCCATGCCACCCGCCCACCGATGCGGAGCATGCGCCCGCGTTCGGGAGGCGCATTCGGGTCATCACCGTTTACACCGTTGTGATAGGAACACAGCGGAACCATATTTGAAACGTTGGTTTCGCCACCGTGTACCCAAGGCTCGATGTGGTGTATCTGGCAACGCTCAGCCGGAACTTTGCAATCCGGCCAGGCGCAGGTGGGGTTTTCTGCCGACAGCAACTTTCGCTGCTTCGGCGAGGCAAAGCGCGACATGCGGTATAGATCCACCGGCCCTTCCTCGCGGCTAATCAGGGTAACGAATCCCTCGCCGGAAAAGGTACGCTCAAGATACTCCGCACCAGTCATTGTGGCACCGGAGGTAGTGCGCAAAATAACATCGCCATCACCGCGACCATTACCGCGCTGCAGCTCGCAATAATCCTCGAGGTGGACTACCACCATCGTGGTAGCCTGCGTGCGCACTCCGCCCTCGGACTGCGACTCCAAGAAGCTCGCGCCAGGGCGAGACTGGTCGATGCCTTTGAATACATCCGTAATTCCCATGGAAGAACCAGTGACGGTCAGCGTGGCCAGACCGTTGGGGTGCTGGCGCAAAGTGGCACGTTCAGATGCCACCCGCGGCGGCTGCATCTCCTTGAGGCGTTTGCGCGCGAGCCTTTCTACCTCTGGCGACGCCGCCGCGCAGAGTTCGACGCGCAAATTCCACGCCGCGACTTTCTTCTTAACTCGCGAAACAAAATGTTCGATGCGCCGCAGGGTGCTCAGGCTATGCTGCTGGTTTCGCGCGTGTGCAACGGCGGTGCGTTGCTTCTTGCTAAACGACGTCGGCCCAAAATAGGTGCTGTGGAGCGCCAGAAGCTCGGCGGCATCAGCAGACGTGGCACCTAAAGAAATCAGCTGTGCGGCAGACATGCCTTCGCACTCAGCGACGAGGTCAACGCCTCGGCTGAGTGCTGCAAGGTATGTCTTAAGGCTCATAGCCATCAAGCTACCCAGGCCTTCTACCAGCCACAACGCCTTGGCACCCAGGATGGTCAAATTCGCAGCTATCTGGCGGTTTAAAGCTACACGCTTAAGCTTGCCAACCACCGCGCGTGGATGCGGTCATCGCCATTTTCTTCTGGATGGAAGCTCAAAGCGATGACGTTGTCTTCCCGTACTCCCACGACAACTGGAGCTCCGTCCCTCTCAGGAACGGTGGCAATTACTTCCACCCCTGCGCCATGCGAGGTAACAATAGGCGCGCGGATGAAAGACGCCTCCACAGCCAGCTCTTCCTCATCCAAGCGCACGGGCACAGTGCGCTCTTCAGAGAAGCGCTGGTTACCGAATCCATTGCGGCGCACGACGACGTCAAGCACACCGAGGCTCTGTTGCCCAGGCGCCGGATTCTCCAGTTCACGGGCAGAGTAAATCAGTCCGGCGCAGGTGGCCAGGACGGGCAGGCCGGCACGGATGGCGTCGCGAAGCGGCTGCGCGAGCTCGAAGGCGCGAGCAAGGCGGTCGATGGTAGAAGACTCGCCACCTGGAAACACGATGCCATCAAGGCCATCCAAATCCCGGGGCAAGCGCACGCGGGTTACGTGCGCGCCGAGAGATTCCAAAATCGCAACGTGCTCCTCGACGCCGCCTTGCAAGGCCAGCACACCAACCGTCAGCGCTTTGCCAGGCTTCGCCGCTTTATCTGCCTTTTCCGCCGTATCTGTCTTACCAGCCACGTTCAGCCAAACGGTGCGGAGCCGGAACGTCAGCTACGTTGATGCCTACCATCGCCTCGCCGAGACCGCGGGAAATCTTCGCCAGCTCAGCCGGCTGGTCATACAGCGTGGCCGCCTTAACGATAGCCTCCGCGCGAGCAGCCGGATTGCCGGACTTGAAGATACCGGAGCCGACGAAGACGCCCTCGGCGCCCATCTGGCGGACGAGTGCGGCGTCGGCAGGCGTTGCGACACCACCGGCAACGAAGAGCACGACCGGCAGCTTGCCTGTCTCTGCCACCTCTGCGACAAGGTCGTACGGAGCCTGCAACTCCTTGGCTGCGACATACAGCTCATCGCGATCCAGGTGCTGCAGGCGGGCAATCTCGCCACGAATGGTACGCAGGTGCTTTACTGCCTCGGAGACGTCGCCGGTACCGGCTTCGCCTTTGGAACGAATCATGGCAGCACCCTCAGTGATACGGCGCAGCGCTTCGCCCAGGTTGGTAGCACCGCAGACGAAAGGCACATCGAAGTCCCACTTGTTGATGTGGTTGACGTAATCGGCGGGAGATAGAACCTCGGACTCGTCAATAAAGTCCACACCGAGCTCAGCCAGGATCTGAGCTTCAACGAAGTGGCCAATACGAGACTTTGCCATCACCGGGATGGAAACCGCATCGACGATTCCCTCAATAAGATCCGGATCTGACATACGAGCGACGCCGCCCTGCGCGCGGATATCCGCTGGCACACGCTCCAAGGCCATGACGGCGGCAGCACCGGCATCTTCGGCGATCTTTGCCTGTTCCGGGGTAACGACGTCCATGATGACGCCGCCCTTGAGCATATCCGCGAGACCGCGCTTGACGCGGGTGGTTGCAATCTTGGAAGAATTTTCTGTCTTATTTTCAGTCTTGTTCTCAGTCTTGTTTTCAGCCATGCGAATCATCGAACCGCATAAAGTGGTCCACAACAAGGTCCAATCTAGGCCAATTGAATTAGACCACTTTAAGATGAGGGTATGAATTTAGGCCTCGACCCGGACGATTCGCGGACGCTGCCAGTGCAGATTGCGGCAGCCATCCGCGAGATGGTTGCCACTGGCACACTGTTGCCAGGCGAGCAGATAGATTCAACCCGTACCTTATCGGCGCAGCTAGGCGTCTCGCGCGGAACTGTGGTAACCGCTTTCGATCAACTCATCGCCGAGGGCTACCTCGTCGCAAGCACCGGCTCCGGAACCCGCATCAATCCTCGCCTCCACCCCACCAAAGCCCCCGCGACCGCCCCGAAATCGCACACCCCACCGCCCCTCAACCGGGTGGAGCTAACCCCCGGCCTACCCGATACAACGAGCCTCATCACCCCCGAATGGCGTGCTGCCTGGCGCAACGCCGCCGCGCTTGCCAACGCTCCCCTTCTAACCCAAGAAATCGGTCACCACCTCCGCCACATGCGCGGCCTTGCGGTAGATCCGGATCGCATCCTCGTTACCGCCGGTGCGCGTGAGGGGCTTGCGTTGTTATTGCGGGGCGTCGGCAAGCAGCTGCGTATTGGCGTGGAATCGCCGGGTTATCCCAGTCTGCGCAAGGTACCGGAGGCTTTAGGCCATACCCTCGTGGAAGTACCTACCGATTCAGAGGGTGTGCGTGTTCCGCTAACGGACCTGGATGCACTCATCGTCACTCCGAGTCACCAATATCCGTACGGCGATTCCCTCTCGGCTGCTCGTCGAACGGAGCTGGTGCGGTGGGCACGGGAGACGGGAGTACTCATCATTGAGGACGATTTCGACTCCGAACTGCGCTACGTAGGCCAACCTTTGCCCGCGCTGACTGCCCTCGAGCCCGAGCACACGGCGCTGTTGGGCACGTTTAGCTCGGTGATCTCCCCGACCATCGCTTGTGGATATCTCGTCGTCCCGGAGCAGCTGCGCGAGCCACTTGTGCAGCAGCGCCAGCTTTTTGGGCAGCCCGTGAGCTCTATTACCCAAGATGCGTTGGCGGGGTTTATGGCCAGCGGTGCGCTGCGCCGTCACACCGGCAAAATGCGCCGCGCTTACCGACGCCGCCGTGACCTAGTCACCGCCACCTTCCGCACGCTACCTGGCGTCGAGCTGCTACCAATTCGCGGTGGTCTGCACGCTGTGTTGCTCTGCGAACGCCCAGCGGCAGCGGTGGTCACACGGGCAGCGGAACAGGGAATCGGCCTTACTGCACTAGCTGATTACTGGGGCGGAGAGGAAGCACCAAACGGAGTCGTATTGGGCTTTGGCCACCTCAGCGACTTGGAATTGGCGCTAGCACTCGCTGCGGTCGCAGAAGCCGCATCTCTTTAATGGGTAGAATCTCGCGCTGATTGCGCACTCATGCGCGTGCGCAGCCAAGCCGCCTACGAGCATGCCCGGCGGCACTGAGCCGCGTGCAGGAAAGCCAAAAGGGCCACGCAAAGAGCGTGACCCTTTAGTTGCTGCGCTAACGGTTTACTGCGGTTGCCTAGGACGTTACTTATCCTCAGCCTTTTTAGCGCCGGCTAGCTGCGAAAAGTTCTCGTTGAAATCCTTAAATCCCTTCGAGAAGGTGCCGAGGTTGTCCATGAAGCCGCCCATGATGTCCATCGGCAGTGGGAAGACGATGGTGGAGTTCTGGTCTGCACCTAACTCCAGCACCGTCTGTAGGTAGCGCAGCTGCAAAGCTGCCGGAGCCTTACCCAGCTCCTCCGCGGCTTCTCGCAGCTCGCGGGAAGACTGCAACTCGCCGTGTGCGGAGATGACCTTGGCGCGACGCTCACGCTCGGCTTCTGCCTCGCGGGCAAGGGCACGCTGCATCATTTCTGGGATTTCCACGTCCTTGATCTCCACGATGCGGGTGATAACACCCCAGCGCTCGGTCTGGCCGTTGATGATATTTGCAAGATCCTCGTTGAGTTCTTCGCGGTGTGCGAGGAGATCATCGAGATCCGCGCGGCCCAACAGGCTACGCAGAGTCGTTTGCGCGATTTGCGACGTAGCGACGGCATAGTTTTCCACTTCCAGCACGGCCTTGAGCGAATCCGTCACCTCGAACATGACCACGGCGTTCACGCGCACGGAGACGTTGTCCTTGGTGATGATTTCCTGCGGAGGGATGGTAAGTGTCACCACGCGCTGGTCCACGCGCTCGAGCTTATCGATGCCCGGCCACATGAAGTGCAGGCCCGGCTCCATGAGCGGACGCAGATGGCCGAATCGGAAGGCCACTCCGCGCTCGTACTGTTTGATGACTTTCAGCGAGTACATCAAAAAGACGATGATGAGCGCGACGATGATGCCGATGACGATCGGCCAGAAAACGAGTGCTGACATTAGCTAGCTTCTTCCTTCTTGCGTTCCGAGCGATAACGGCTGGACTTGCCGTATTTCGAACCATAGCGGTCGATTTGGGCGGCCAGCTCGGCTTCACGGTTGTCCATTTCGGGGACGACGATTCGCGGCGCATTCGATGGCGTATTCCACAGGTGGCGTGCCAACGGATAGACACCAAGACCGGTAATCACCAAGACGGTGGCAAGGGTGATAAGCACCTCGGACAGCGAGTGGTTGGTAATTAGGGACGACAGCGGGAGCAGGTAGCCCATGGCGGCCACCGCGAGGGCAATGCCGCGGTGGAAACGACCAGAGTCGGAGTGTGGCCATGGGTCGAGCTGCCGGGTGACTTCCCTGCCATGGTGGGAGACCGTGCAGGCATCCTTCACTGGACAGGTATTGCACACCGTGGGGTTGGCGCGGTAACGCATGACGCGGTTTTCCGGGTCAAAGCTCGACGGCCAAAGCCACTGATCTTCAGGGCACTGCCAGGCGTCGTGTTCCTCCAAGTAGCGGAAAGTGCCAGCGCGGTTAGCCATGGTGCGGTTGGCGGTTTGCTTCGCCATAGCATCAAAGCCCCACGCTACAACCAGAAGAAACAGGCCGTAGCACACCGCCAGGAGGGTAAAGATTCCTGGAGCTTGCATTATGTGTCCCTACTTCTTCTGATCCGGCTTATTCTGATTTGGCTTCTTCTGGCCAGGATTACCGTCCGCCCGCTTGTCGGAGAGGTAGGTGCCGCCCCACTTGGTGCGCGATTCGAACTCTGGGTCCTGTGGGCCAGAAGCTGCAGAATCGCCGCGGCCCGAGTCCGGGGCTTGCTCTTCAACGAAGGCGCCACGCTCGTCGATGTAGCCATAGCGGCGGCCTGCCACTCGTCCAGTGCTGTGCGCGCCGTCGCGGGTATCCACACGACCCTTTCCGCCGGAGACAAGGCCGACGCTGGAGGCAGCGCCCGCGACGGGCACCTCGCCGGCGTGATCGTCGTCGTCAGGCGCGATGATGCTAAACAGCGGATCCTTCGGGTGCTCTTCGATGGTCGGGATTTCCTTGTTAAACAGCACGCCCTTGAGCGCCATCCATAGGAACGGGATGATGCCGGCTAAGAACATGACGTCGCCAGGCATGCGCAGCCACTCCATGATGAAGTTGCCAGGCTCGGTGATGTAGCCCAGGGAACGTGCCTCGACGTATCCGGAAGCCACGGATTCGTAGAGCTGCATAACGCCCAACGGGAGCAGCGAAATAACAACCATCCACAGCAGACCGATGTTCTGCAGCCAGAAGGACCACGCCATGGCCTTGTCGGACCACTTTTCCTTCGGGATAAGGTAGCGCAGCGCGAATACGGACAGGCCGACGGCCAGGAAGCCGTAGACGCCCATCATGGCGCCGTGTGCGTGGTTTGCGGTCAGCGCGGTACCAATCTCGTAGTAGGAGACGATTGGCAGGTTGACTAGGAAGCCGAAGATGCCGGCGCCCAAGAAGTTCCAGAAGCCAACTGCAACCAGGAACATAACTGCCCAACGGTGTGGGAATGGGCGTTCGCCGGAGGCGCGCTGACGGGAACCGAGCTGCATGAAGGTCCAAGCCTCAACGGTCAGCAGGGTCAGCGGCACGACCTCGGCAGCAGAGAAGAAAGCGCCAAGTGCCATGTGCTCAACCGGGGTACCGGAGAAGTACAGGTGGTGCATAGTGCCCAAAACGCCACCGGTGGAGTACAAAATAATGTCCAAGAAGATGATGCCGAGGGCGATCTTCTCGCGGATGACGCCGAGAAGCACGAAGACATAGGCCACCATCACGGTGGTAAACAGCTCGAGGAAGTCCTCCACCCACAGGTGGACGACCCAGAAGCGCCAGAACTCGGCAACAGAGATATGGGTCTCGGAGCCAGCCAGGTTACCCACTGCATAGAAAGCAGGGATGGCGATGCCGGCGTAGAAGAACAGCCACGGCATATTGGACTTGTGTTCGTACTTCAGGCGGCCGCGCAGCTGGCGGAAGATGATGCCAATCCAGACAAACATGCCCACAGTGAGCAGAATCTGGAAGAAGCGCGGCAGGTCAAGGAACTCCCACTGCTGGGAGAACAGGGTGCCTTCCTTGATGTAGCCCATGGTAGACAGCCACTCGAAGGCCATGGAGCCAAAGACCACAAACGCGATGGCACCGAGCAGGAACCAAACCAGCCAGTGCTGCTTCTTCGGTTCCTTCTTGCCCACGAAAGAGGCCAAGAAAATACCGGCAGCAAGCAGGCCGCCTGCAGTCCACAGCAGCGACAGCTGGAGGTGCCAGGTGCGCGAGACGTTATACGGCAGGATTTCCTGCAATGGGATACCGAAGAAGCCGGTCAGCTCCGTGCGGTAGTGCTGCGAGGCTGCACCCAGGAGCGCCTGGATGAGGAAGAGCAATGCGATGACAAGGACAAACCATGCCACGACCTTCTGCGACTTGGTAAGACCTACTTCGCCCGGCTGGGTGAAGTCGAGGTTTGGCGCCTCTTCTGCGTGCCAACCAATGGACTTAGACCAACGGCCATAAATCGCGAAGATAAGGCCGGTGCCGCCGATCAGCGCGATAAGCGAGAGCACAGACCAGACCACGAGGTCTGCGGTCGGGCCGTTATCCACGCGTGGCTCAGCCGGCCAGTTGTTGGTATAGGAGTAATCGTGGCCCGGGCGCTCTGCCGCAGAAGCCCATGCAGTCCAACCGAAGAAACCAACAAGGTTGTTGATCTGCTTTTTGTCTGTAATGAACTCAGATGGAAGTCCCTTGTTATGAGAGTCTTCGCCAAAGTACTTCGCGTAGTAGTCCTTGTTGGACTCGAAAGCAGCGATTTGGTTATCGGTCCACTTCAGTACACCAGTTGCTTCGTCGTAGCGGTTGGTGCGGAACTCCTGCTGGACTGCTTCTTCTGGAGTCGCGTCCGAGGAGATGAAATCGGGATAACCGTTGGCGTCGTTAAGCTCGCGTGCCTTATCCAAAGACATGCGGAGGTATTCCGCCGTGTAGTCAGGGCCTAGGTAGGCGCCGTGTCCCATGACGGAGCCGTATTGCTGCAGGCCGCGGGTTTGGTAGAGAGCCTGACCGTTCAGAATCTCATCCTTGGTCAGGATGGTCTCACCGGTGGTTTCGGAAACAATCTTTTCCGGAAGAGGCATAGACGCGTTGTAAGTGCGGTACGCCAAAAAACCCATGACTAGAAAGCCAAAGATCATGACTAGGGCGACGCCCTGCACCCACACGCTGCTGAGCTTAAGGACCGGCTTGCGGCGGTCCTCGTGGCTAGTAGTGGTGGACATATATTTTCCTGTCTTCTCAATGTGCTGACGCTTAGACTGCGCGCCAAGGTGTCCCGAGTCAGAAGGCACCCACACCGATTATGGACGGAAAAACTAGAGTTAAATAGCCGGGCACGCGCCCACCTTCCCCAAAGGCGGTCATACGGAAGGTTGACACCCGCCAATAGCTAGACCATTCCCCCATTGCCGATTTTCAGCTAATTTTTATATCTCCCCAAGTGAAACGCAATAAAACACTTCGACCATACTCCCCGATTTGCTTTAGCTTTAAAGCGATTTCCCAACGGTGTTAATTTAATCACCATTTGCAAAGCGCTGAAAAAATCAGAGTACATACAGGTTAACGCCACCAACCCCAACCCCAAAAGTTGTTTAATTCGGATTTTGTCGTATTATTTTAAGCATGACTTTCGCAGAGCACACCAAGCGCAACTGGCTAATCACCCTCTTTGCCGCCATCTTCCTCGCGGCGATTGTTTCGATGATCTTCCTGAACGACCCGCACCAAACCGTCACGGTCGCAATGGTCTTCATTGCGGCTGCCTTACTACTCTTCGGCGGCATCCTAGGCGGCTGGTACCTCATCCACCAGCGCGCAGGCTCCCAAAAATAAACTCGCGCTAAACTCACACCGCGACTAACGGTCGGCTACCTGCCGACCGCTTTGTCTGTTTTTATTCATTTCACTTGCTGGGCAAACGTCAAATTTTCTCCACATCCATGCCCATTATGAACCGCTTGGTCTAGTCTTTGCTCATGGCTACAAAATACGACACCAGCAACCTTGAAAACCTCGCCCTCGCTACCCGCTGCCTGCACGTAGGCCAGGATCTCGACGGCTCCACCAACTCCCGCAACGTTCCGATTTACCAAACCACCTCCTACGTATTTGATTCGGCCGAGCATGCCGCCGCTCGCTTTGCGCTTGCCGACGCCGGCCCCATCTACACCCGGCTGACAAATCCCACGGTGGACGCACTCGAGCGTCGTCTAGCGGCGCTCGAAGGCGGCGTAGCCGCAGTCGCCTTTGCCTCTGGGCAGGCGGCAGAAACCGCCGCCATCGAAACGCTGGCTGGCGCGGGCGACCATATCGTGGCCTCCCCTCGCCTCTATGGCGGAACGAATAGCCTTTTTACCCATACGCTGCACCGTCTCGGCATTGAAGTAACTCTGGTCGAGGATCCCGATGATCCGCAGTCATGGCAGTGCGCTGTGCGCGGAAATACCAAGGCCTTCTATGGAGAGACCTTCGGCAACCCGGTGGCAGATGTGCTGGATATTCCAGCAATCGCTGAGGTAGCGCACGCAAACCAGGTGCCGCTGATTGTGGACAACACCATCGCTACCGCGGCGCTGGCGCGCCCGTTAGAGCTCGGCGCGGACGTCGTCGTCGCCTCCACCACCAAATTCTATTCCGGCTCGGGCTCGGCCATCGGTGGCGTCATCGTCGACGGCGGCACCTTTAACTGGACCGTTCAGCGCGACGGCAAGCCGGTATTTCCGTTCTTCACCGAACCCGACGAAAGCTACCATGGCCTGCGGTTTGCAGACCTCGGCGAACTGGCTTTCGCGCTGCGCGCCCGCGCTGGCATCCTCCGCGATACGGGTGCGGCAGTCTCGCCTTTCAACGCTTGGCTGACCTTGACCGGGCTGGAAACTTTGGAGCTGCGCGTGCAGCGCCACAACGAAAATGCCCAGGCAGTTGCGGAATTCCTCGAGGCGCATCCGAAGGTGGCCAAGGTCAATTACGCCGGCCTCGACTCGAGCCCGTATAAGACCACCAAGGAAAAGCTCGGCTACCAATACACCGGTTCGGTACTCTCCTTCGAAGTGGCCACCGAGTCGGGCGAACCGGCAGCGGCCACAGAAACCGCCTGGAAGTTCATCGATTCCCTCAAGCTGCATTCCAATCTGGCCAACATCGGCGATACCCGTTCGCTTGTGGTGCATCCGGCTACCACCACCCACTCGCAATCCAACGAGGAGGGGCTGCGGGTAGCTGGCATCACCCAGGCCACGATTCGCCTCTCCGTTGGCATCGAAGCAATTGACGACATCATCGCTGACCTCGAGCGCGGCTTCGCGGCCATCTAATCAAGAAGTCGCCATGACTGTGCCCAACTTGGCTTGTGAAGGTGAGCTCGAAGAAGTCGGCGTCGGCAAGCTGCGTACTGAAGCAGGCGCTGAAATTCCCGAGGTGTGTATTGCGTATCAGCGGTGGGGCGAATTCGCCGGTGACCCGCACGGCAAGAATAACGTCCTGCTCATCGAGCATGCACTGACCGGCGATTCCAACGTTGCCGACTGGTGGGCCGACCTGCTGGGCCCAGGCGAGGCTTTGGATACGCGAAAATGGTGCGTGATCGCCACCAATGCGCTGGGCGGCTGTGCTGGTTCCACTGGGCCCGCCAGCGCGCATCCCGACGACGGCCGTGCCTGGGGTTCGCGCTTCCCCGCGCTATCGATTCGAGATTTGGTGAGAACGGAAAGGCAATTCCTAGAAGCCCTCGGAATCACCCAGGTCCATGCCATCATCGGTGGCTCCATGGGCGGGGCGCGCACACTGGAGTGGACGCTGCTGTACCCGGAATCCATAACCGCGGCCTGCGTCATTGCGGTATCAGCGCGGGCTTCGGGCTGGCAGATCGGCATTCAATCCGCACAGATTTCTGCCATTGAGCGCGACCCGTTCTGGCACGGCGGGGATTACTACGCAAGCGGCAAAACGCCTCGCGAAGGGCTCGCCGCCGCACGCCGGATTGCCCACCTCACCTACCGCGGCGAACAGGAAATCGACGAGCGCTTCGGCGTCCAAGCACAACGCGGCGAGAATCCGCTCGGGCCTTACCGCGCGGGGAACCAGCGTTTCGCGGTCAACTCCTACTTGGACTATCAGGGAGGAAAACTCGCCCGCCGCTTCGACGCCGGCTCCTATGTAACGCTGACGGAGGCGCTCAACCGCCACGACGTCGGCCGCGACCGCGGCGGCCTCAACAAAGCACTAGCAACATCGACTGTTCCCACGATGGTAGTCGGCGTGGACACGGACATCCTCTACCCGTATCACCAGCAGGAACATATCTCGCGCAACATCGGCAACCTGCTGGCCATGGCAAAAATCGTCTCCCCCGTCGGTCACGATGCTTTCTTGGCCGAAGCCCGCCAGATGGACCGAATCTTGCGTAACTTCCTTACGCTCTCGGCACCTGACGGGCTGGAGTTGGAAACGGCTTTTAGCGGCAGCGAGTACTACATCTAAGACCCCAACGAATCGACTGAAACCGACAAGAACACCATCACGGCACCAATAACGCCGGTAAAGCACGCATCAAAACGGCGCGAGCGGACCGCGAGGATGCCGACGATTTTCGAGTCACAGCTAAGCCGCACCAACGAAAGCCAAAGCAGGCCTGCGCCAAGGACTACCGTGGCACGGCGCCAGTGCTCGGAAATCGCAAAAACCGCAGAAAGTGCAACGGCGGCACAAAATAGCCCCACGGCCGCCCACTGCACTGACGCGGGTAGGCGGGAGGGCCGCAGATTGGCGTCGTGCGGGTTATCGAGGTTTAGCTCCGGGGCCATCTACTGCTGGCCCGCCAGCTTTTCTGCGCGCTCCACGATGTTGGACACCAGGAAGGCACGGGTCAGCGGGCCGACACCGCCCGGGTTCGGCGAGACGAAGCCGGCCTTGTCCCAGACGTCTGGTGCGACGTCGCCAGCCAGCTCGCCATCAACGCGGGAAACTCCGACGTCGAGAACCGCGGCGCCTTCCTTGATCATGTCTGCGTTGAGCATATGTGCCTTGCCGGCCGCTGCGATGATGACATCGGCTGAGCGCGTCTCAGCGGCCAAGTCCTTGGTGCCGGTGTGGCAGAGCGTAACGGTGGAATTTTCACTGCGGCGGGTAAGCATCAAGCCGATCGGACGGCCAACGGTCACACCACGGCCGATGACGACGACCTTCGCGCCATCCAGCTCCACACCAAAGCGACGCAGCAGGTGAATGCAACCATTCGGGGTGCACGGCAGCGGGGCATCCTCGTTCAAAACCAGCTTGCCCAGGTTGACTGGGTGCAGGCCATCGGCGTCTTTTTCCGGATCAATCTTGGCCAGGATCTTGTTTTCATCCAAGTGCTTCGGCAGCGGCAGCTGCACGATGTAACCGGTACAGCCGTCGTCTTCGTTCAGCTCGTCGATGACCTTTTCCAGCTCCTCCTGGCTAATATCCGCCGGAAGGTCCTTGCGGATGGAGTTGATTCCCAGCTGTTCGCAGTCGCGGTGTTTCATCTTCACATAGGAATGCGAGCCCGGGTCATCGCCCACCAGCACGGTGGCCAGGCCAGGCTGGATGCCCTTTTCCTTGAGGGCCTCGACGCGGGTTTTCAGATCCGCGAAGATCTCGTCACGGTACAACTTGCCATCTAGTTTGGTTGCGCTCATGCGCTCCATCCTAGACTTATGCCCATGAGCCAGCTGCACATCGTCTTTGATAATCCCGTGATCCCCACCAATACCGGCAACGCAATCCGCACCGCCGCCGTCACTGGAGCGTCCCTGCATCTCATCGAGCCGCTCGGATTCAACTTCGATGACAAGCACCTAAAGCGCGCTGGCCTGGACTACCACGACCTTGCTGACCTGCACATCCACAAGGACTTCGACGCCTGCATGGACGCACTGCCCGGCGCGCGCGTGTTTGCTTTTAGCACGCATACCGATAAGTGGTTCACGGACGTCGAGTTCCAGGAAGGCGATGTCCTCCTCTTTGGCACCGAGCCCACCGGCTTGCCGCCAGAGCATCTTAATCACCCACGTATCACCGAGCAGGTGCGCATTCCGATGGTCCCGGCGCGCCGTTCGATGAACCTGTCCAACGCGGCGTCGACAGCCGTGTATGAGGCTTGGCGCCAGCTGGGGTTTAAGGGCGCTGTCTAGGACAATTGTCACAACGATTAGGTAAACCATCATTCGGTTAGGGTAACTTTATAACCGAATTTGAAAGGATGCCCAGTCATGTTGCCTTTGCACGTACGCTCAGGCGAGTCGACCTCCCACAACTCGGCCTACTCCCTGCCTGTCGGTTCTACTGTTACCCTGCGCCCCGAATGCCTGGATTGCATGAATAATCCAGCCATGGCCCGCCGCTTGGGCGAGCTGGGCATCCGCCCGGGAGCATGCCTAACCGTCGGCGCGCACGTGGCAGGCGGCGCGCGCATCGTCGCGGTTGGCTCCTGCCGCTACGCCATCGACCGCCAGACGCTGCAATCAATCGGGGTTTAGTGATGAGTGCTGTAACGCCCAGCTGCCATGGAAATCCGGGCGGGGCGCTGGCTCCCGCGGGCGCTGCCATCATCGCCATGGTGGGAGCGCCGAACTCCGGCAAGTCCACGCTTTTTAATGCGCTAACCGGTTCGAAGGTGCAGACCGGCAACTGGCCGGGCACGACCGTGGAGGTCAGCCGCGGCGCATGGAATATTGCGCATTCGTGTTGCCCGGCCGAGGTTGCCGATCTCATTGACTTCCCCGGCACCTATTCTTTGGATCCGCTCAGCCCAGATGAGGCGCTCACGCGCACCATGCTTTACGACGCCGCCCCTGCCGAGCGCCCCGATCACGTCATCGTCGTGGTCGACGCGACTGCGGTTGCGCGCGGGCTCAACTTGGCGTTTCAGCTCGCAGAGCTTCCCTACCGGCTCAGCATCGCGCTGACCAAGCTGGACGTGGCACAAGACCAGGGCTTACAGGTGGATGCCGATGCGCTCGCGAGGGCCACGGGAATCCCGGTGGTCTGTGTGGATGGCCGCCGGCGGGAAGGATTGGAGCGCCTGCGTGAGACGGTGCAGGCGTCCCTCACTGAGGAGCCACAGGTCCTGCGCGAAGACGCCAGCATCGACGCCCGCTTTGCGGATCTCGACGCCGCCACCAAAGCAGCGGTGCACATGCAGTCCCAGCCGGTCACACGTTCGCAGCGCCTAGATGCGATAGCGCTGCACCCGGTAGCGGGCCCGTTGCTTTTCCTCGCGGTGATGTGGCTAGTCTTTCAGATAACCACCACGGTGGCCGCTCCTCTGCAAGACGGTTTGGAGGCTCTGGTCTCAGGGCCCATCTCTGACGCAGCGCGCCACCTTCTGGAGACAGTCGGCCTTCAGCATCCGCTGGTAGAGGGCTTGCTTGTCGACGGCCTTATTGGCGGCGTCGGCATGGTCCTTACCTTTGCACCCCTAATGGCGCTGATGTTTTTGTGCCTGGCCGTGCTTGAAGATTCTGGCTATATGGCCCGCGCGGCAGTGGTTACGGACCGTTTCATGCGCGCCATCGGCCTGCCAGGCAAGGCATTTTTACCTATAGTTGTGGGCTTTGGCTGCAACGTTCCTGCCATTGCTGCGACCCGCGTGCTGGGTTCGCCGCGGCATCGCATCATGACCTCGCTGCTTATCCCGTTTACCTCCTGCTCTGCCCGGTTGGTGGTCTTCGTGATGTTGGCGGAGACCTTCTTCCCGGGTCATGCCGGCAGCGTCGTTTTTTGTATGTACGTCATCTCCATCGCTCTGCTTATTCTGGTGGGCTTGGTGCTGCGCGGCACGTTGTGGCGGGCTGTGCCGCAGGACCCGCTGGTCATTGATCTTCCGACGTATCAACTTCCCACCTTCCGCCTCGCCATGTCGGTGATGTGGACGAGGCTGAAGGGATTTTTGCAGACTGCCGGCGGCATCATCGTCTCCACGGTGGTGGTCATCTGGCTGCTCATGGCGATTCCCGTAGGCGCTGGTGGGGTTTCCCTGTCTGACTACAAGTCGCCAGCTCCTGAGGATTCAGCTTATGGCGCTATCTCGCGCAGCATCGCTCCGGCCTTTGCCCCGGCGGGCTTTGATTCTTGGTCGCTCGCGGGCCCGCTAGTGACGGGGTTCGTGGCCAAGGAAGCGCTGATTTCCACGTGGTCGCAGACCTACGCAGTAGACGACGTCACCGACGCCGCACCCGAAGAACAGGCATCGAGCCCCTTAAGCGAGAAGGTGCGCGCCGACTTCGCCACAGCCTCCGACGGAAATACGAACGCTGCAGTGTGGGCGTATATGCTCTTCCTGCTCGCCTATACCCCGTGCGTGGCAACGCTGGCTGCCCAGAAACGGGAGATTGGCTGGCGCTGGACACTCTTCGGTTTCGCGGTGCAACTATTCACCGCTTGGGCGCTGGCCGTCGCCGTCTTCCAGCTCTTGAGGCTGCTATGACCTCGCCCATTGTTCAGGTAAAGGACGCGATTTCCTCCGGCACCACCACCCGCGCCGGAATCGCGCACGTAACGGGCCTTGAAATCGGCACGGTCAATCTTGTGATTTCGCATTTGCTTTCCACCGGGGAGCTAAACGCCGAAGCGCTCAACTCCTGCCCCACCAGCGGATGCGGTTCCTGTGCTGCTGCAGCCCACTGCGGCACAGCCTCCGCCAACCTCGGACGAAAGCGCGGGCCGGTCTTGCTTAGTCTGCGCCGGCCTCGCCCGGCGCCGGCATCGTAGCCTCGTGCTCCATCGAAGGCAGCCGGCGTTGCCGCAGGCGGGTGAGAAGCTCGGCGGCGTCGGCAAGCGCGAGCTGCTTTCCCGCCATGCCCACGGGGCCGCGGACCAGATCGAAGCGGATGTTTTGCACGCCCAGCAGCTGATTGAGCGGGCCGGCTTGGACCGTCAGTTCCTGGATATGCGGAGTGCCCACGACCATCACCCGACGCGACAGTCTTCCTGAATGCACAACGGCGACGTCCTCGCCCACCAACGTGACCGCCTGCTGGCGCACATCCACCGGCGAGGCCAACCAGGCCTTACGCGGCGACACATAGGTGGGGTGGGTGTGCCCCTCTGGCTGGGCGTAATACTCGATCTGCGCGGCATCAAGATCGGAGACCAGCTCTAGTACGCGCAGCGCCTGCTCCCGCGTGCCCACCGGCAAGATGCGCGTGGAGCCCGACTGCTTGCCGCCGCCCACCGCGCCGTACCCGGCCACGGAAACCTGCACCTCGTACCAGCCAAACATGCGCCACAGCAGCGGCTGGGTAACCCGCACCGCGTGAATGCGCGAACGGCGGATGGTCTGGCGGCGGCGGTCAGCCAAGCCGTAGGAGATGTTGAGTACCTCATCGTGGCCGTCGTAGCGGGATTGGAAGCGCCACGAGGTATCGATGAGATTCCAAATATTGGGCACAAAGCCCACCACGATGGGCACCGTGGCGGCGCGGAAATCCGGCAAAGCGAGGAAAATCGCCATGACTACAACCGCAATCAGCGTGGGCAAACGCAGCGCCTCCGCCGCCAGCGTGCGACCAACGGGGATTTCTGGAATCAGCTGCCAGCCCTGCTCTTCCGCCGGAGCTACCTGCCCGACCGCCTCGGAACCGGCAGCCTCCGACCCCGCCGAACGGCTATGCACGTGGGTCAAAAGCTCCTCGCGCAACGCCATGGCCTCTTGCCTGCGCAGAAAGGAAATCTCAATGACAGAGGCCGTGCCGCCAGCTGTTTCCACGCGCACCGCAGCAAGGCCGAAAAGCCGCGCGATGACGGACTCCACCACGTCTACCGCTTGGATACGGTCATAGCGCGCGGAGCGAAAAGACGTGGAAATCACGCCATGACGCAGCGCCACCTCATCGGGGCCGAGCTTATAGCCCAGCTTGCGCCACCAGATGGCGGAGACATACCAAATGCCCAGGCAGACCACGACGAAGCCGCCGAGCCCCGCGAGCGTTCCAAGGCCAATGTCACTCCAGTGCCCGCCACGTAGGTAGGCCGCGATGTCGGAGAGCATCTCCACGTTGAAGTTGAGCACGAAAATGGCCAGAAACGCGAAGATAACCGACCAAAAGCGCAGCAGGGGCGTCAGCCGGTGCACACGGCGATAGCCTTCCCTATCAACTGGGGCGCGGTCCTTGCCCAGCCGGTGCCGGCCGCTCACAGTCCGCTCATCCTCTCGCGTGCCTTCACGGCAAGGCGCTCGCGCAATGCATCGGCGTCAGCGGCTAAAAGGCCTGCAATTTTCGCATCTGAGCTTGTCGACGCCGTGTGAATCTTCACCCTTTTCAGCCCCAAGGCCCGCTCGATTGGGCCGGCGGAGACGTCCACGAACTGGATGCGGCCGAACGGAACAATGGTCAGGCGGTACCACAGCTTGCCGCGGGTAATCACCAGCTCATCGTCGGTCTCCTTCCACCCCATATTCGCCACCTGCGCGGGGATGAGCCAGAGCAAGTAGACGAACCACGCTACCCAGGCTCCGGCGAACCAGTACCAAAATGAGCTGGCGAAATACCCCGCAACCGCGAAAGCGATAGCAAAGACTGCCGACCAGCTCAGGTGGTGAATATAGCGAGCTGTGGTCAGCTTCCGGGAGACCGGATGTATGTCTGGAGAAAGGGCGGAGCGCATGCCGCCTATGCTAACAAAGCCCTCAGACCCCTTGACAAAGTGTTGGGTTTATACAACACTTTGGTTTATGTCCCCAAAGAAAAAGCCGTCTTCCCCAATTTTCAATAGGGTTCGGTTGCTCCGGGTCGAGAGGGACATGTCGCGCGCCCAGCTTGCCGACGCCGTCGGGGTCAACCCCCAAAGCATCGGCGCCCTTGAGCGTGGCGATCACTCTCCCAGCCTCGACCTCGCGTTCAGCATCTGCGAAGTATTCGACCTCCCTGTCGAAGCCGTCTTCTCGCGCACCGAATTCCAGCCCTTGTCAACAGAGATTTACCGAAGGGATTAACCCAATGACCATTCAAAGCTCCGCCGCAGTCCAGGGACGCGTAGCCAAGCGCAAGCGCCTCGTATTTTTATCCAGCTGGGGCCTCACCCTCATCTTATTGTCTGTTCCCCTACAGTTTGTAGATCAGTTTTGGCCTTTCACGCTCGCCTGCACAGGTGCAATCATGACTGGCATGTATGTAGCACAGCTACGCAAGACCATCGGCTACGCAGACCTTCCCACCACCGAGCTCGACGAATACATGCTGCAACTGCACATCGAAGCCCGCGACGACGGTCTGAAGACGGCCCTCATATCTTCCCTGCTATTGCTCCTCGCTTGCGGCGCCATTTCAGTGGGCACGCATTTCGTCGATTCGATGGACGGGATCTTTGTCGCCGTCTTGTTCTTCAAACTCATCCTGCTGCAGATGCTGTGTATTCCCTTCAGCGTCGCACAATCCCTCGCCGGCAAAATCAACCGCGACGAGCTCATCTCTAAGGAATAATCATGCCTTCACGTTCCCGTTATGGTCCTGTGGCTCGGCGGGAATGCTGGCCGGCGTGCTGATGTTCGGAGCATCATCGTAGTCATAAGGAATGGGCACGCCGCCTTCGTCGGTGCGCCCATACCACTCAGTGGCTTGCTCCGAGGTGGAGTCGAACTCCGCGCCAATAGAATACTCCGCTTCTTCCCCGTCGAGGCCCAGCGGAATCCGCCCGTACTTAGAAAAGACCAGGTAGAGCAGGAGGAAAAACAGGCCCGCTGCCAGCGCGGGGTGAATGTTGTGCGGTATTACCTGAATACGGGGGATTTCTCGCACCGGCCTAACGGAAATCACGCGAGCCGCGGGAGAGCCACTCACCCATGGCAAGCGGCTCCAGCTTGTCTGCCACCACGTTGACCGCGCCCGTGGCATTTTGCACGATGCCACGAATAACCAGCGCTTTAGACGTCCTGGCCACGGTCTTGTTGAGCTGCCACATCCCCGGTGAGACCATCACGTTCATCAAGCCGGTCTCATCCTCCAAGCCCAAAAAGATGACGCCGGCGGCAGTCTGCGGACGCTGCCTATGCGTCACGATGCCCGCAATCCGCACCCGTGTGCCGTCTGGAACCTGCCGCAGCTGCGCGGCGGTGCAGACATGGGCGTCGTTAAGCGCGGCGCGCACGAGCTCCATCGGCTGTTTGTCGTGGGTAACGCCAGTACTGGCGACGTCGGAAGCCATCAGCTCGAAAGCGCTCATGCCAGGCAGGCTCGGCGCAGAAATAGCCGAAAGCCCTGCAAGCATGCCCGCCTTTTCCGTGGCCGCCACCCCCGCCTGCCACAGCGCCTGACGCCGGCTTAGCCCAAAGGTCTCCAGCGCACCGGCACTGGCCAAAGCCTCCACATGTTCCACGCTAAGCTCCGCCCGCCTAGACAGATCCGCGATGTCTTGAAACGGCGCCTGCGCGCATGCATCCTCGATACGCTGCGCAGCCTTCTCCCCCAACCCCTTGATGAGGTTAAGGCCCAGCCGGATCGCCACCTCGCCGCCGTCTTGGACCACCGCACGCGCCTGACACCCCGAAGCGTTCACGTCCAGCGGAAGAACTTCCACGCCGTGCCGCCGCGCATCCTGAATGAGCGATTGCGGCGAATAAAAGCCCATCGGCTGCGCCCGCAAAAGGCCCACACAAAACTGCGCCGGATAGTGATACTTCATCCACGCCGAGAAGTAGACCAACGAGGCAAAAGACTGCGAGTGCGACTCTGGGAAGCCATAGGCTGCAAAGGCCACGATCTTGTTCCACAGTTTGTCCGCAACCTCGCCCTCGATGCCATTCGTCTGCGCGAGCCCATCATAAAAACGCTGCTTGAGCGCGGCCATCCGCGCAGGCGAGCGCTTCGAGCCCATCGCACGCCGCAGGTCATCAGCCTCCGCGCCAGAAAAGCCTGCGGCGTCGACGGCAATCTGCATCAGCTGCTCCTGAAACAGCGGAATGCCCAGCGTCTTGCCCAGGGACTTCTCCAGCACCGGGTGGTCATAGGTCACCGCCTCCTTACCGTCGCGGCGGCGTAGATAAGGATGCACCGAACCGCCCTGAATCGGGCCGGGACGAATGAGCGCAACCTCCACCACCAAGTCGAAGAACTTCTGCGGGCGCAAGCGCGGCAGCGTGGACAGCTGCGCGCGCGATTCCACCTGGAATACCCCCACCGCATCGGCGCGGCAGAGCATGTCATAGACCTCTTTTTCCGCGAGGTCGAGCTCCCACAGATTCACCTTGTGCCCGGTGGTCTCCTCCACCAAGTCCTGCATGTGATGCAGCGCCTCGAGCATGCCAAGGCCCAGTAGATCGAACTTCACCAGTCCGGCCGCCGCGCAGTCATCCTTATCCCACTGCAGCACCGAACGCTTTTCCATCCGCGCCCATTCCATCGGCACCACGTCTGCAATAGGACGGTCGCACAACACCATGCCGCCCGAGTGAATGCCCAGGTGGCGCGGTTGGCCGAGGAATTGCTCCGCCAGCTTAACGACGCCCTCCGGCGGCTCCGAAAGCCCCTTCGACCAGGAATCGGCGCTGCCTTGGGGATAGCCCAAGGCACGCGCTGCATCGCGAACAGCGCCCTTGCGGCGATACGTAATAACGTTGGCCACCTGCGCTGCGCGCTCGCGGCCATGCTTGTCATAGACGTATTGAATGACCTCCTCGCGGCGGCCGGATTCGATGTCGATATCGATGTCCGGTGGGCCATCGCGGTCTGGCGAAAGGAAGCGCTCAAAAAGAAGCCCCGCGGAAATCGGCTCGGCGTTAGTGATTCCTAAGGCAAAACACACCGCGGAGTTCGCCGCCGAGCCGCGCCCCTGGCAGAGGATGTTGGAGCGACGGCAAAAATCCACGAGGTCACACACGATGAGGAAATACCCTGGAAAGGTCAGCTGCTCGATAACGCCTAGCTCGTACTCGATCTGCTTCCACGCCCGCGAGCGAATCGCAGCCGGGCGCGAGGCATAGCGCTCTTCTGCTCGCTGCCAGGTCAGGTGCGTCAGCCAAGACATCTCGGTATGGCCTTCAGGCACCTCGAAGTCAGGCAGGTTCGGCGCGAGCGCATCCCAGGTGAAACTGCACTCCTTTAATACTTTGACGGTCTCGGCGATGAGCTCCGGCCGCTCCGGAAAAAGCTGCGCCATCTGCTCGCCCGAGCGCAGCCAGCCGGCGCCCATCGGGTGCGCATCGGGTTCTGCCTGGTCCAGAGATTTTCTTTGGCTAAGCGCACGCTTTGCCGCGGCTAGGCGCGCTTCCTGCCGTGTGGCGGCAGCGGGCAAGGCAGTGGCGATGGCGCGCAGATTATTGCATTTATCCAGTTCAGCGTGGCGATCTGCGTCCTCAGGAGACATCGTGCAGGAATATTCAAGTACTATGCTGTCTATTTTTATTCTTTCGAGCACATGATCGATTTTGTCCAACCATTGCCAGTCCAGAAGAAACAGACAATAATCTTGCAAACGCTCCGCAATTACTTCCAACGGCGGATAAGCCACCTCGCCCTTCACGCCTGCATCCATGCGCGCTTGAGCAATCAATCGCGATAGCCGACGGTACCCCTCGGGAGTGCGGGCGAGGACGACAAGAGGGCCGTCGACAAGCGAAAGCTCCGCCCCAAACACCGCCGGCAGCCCCGCCTTAGCGGCGGCTTCGGCAAATTTCATCAGGCCATAAAAGCCGTCCTTATCCACCAGTGCAAGCCCCTCTAGCCCCAGCTGCATCGCGCGCGCCACCAGCTCCTCCGGCTCCGAGGCGCCGCCCAAAAAACTATAGGAAGAAACCGCATGCAGCTCCGCGAAAGGCACGGCCGAGACCCCGCGCTCGAGACCCTCGCCGCGCTCCCCCAGGTGTTCCACCGAAACGGGCGTTGCAGCAGGACGGCCGGAAAGAATCCGCTCCACCCGCGACCAAGGCAGCGCCGCCCCACCATTGAACCTCATGGGGAAAAGATATGATCGAAACTATGTTCTAGTCAATTTTCAGCCCCACCCAAAGCGATATAGACAAAGCGGTTCAATCATTGCTAGGTTTCTTGCAACAAACGTTATTTCACTCGAAGGGACACCTCATATCATGCGTATTCGCCGCGTTCTCGCTGCTTCCTCCGCAGTCGTCATCGCAGCCACCAGCCTGGCTGCTTGCTCCTCTGGCGATTCCGACGGCAAGATCGTCGTCGGCACTACCGACGCCGCTAAGAAGGCATGGTCCGCCTTCGAGGACGAAGCCGAGGCGCAAGGCCTTGATATCGAGGTGCAGAACTTCTCGGACTACAACACCCCGAACCAGGCGCTTGACCAAGGCGAACTGGATACCAATAACTTCCAACACCTGAAGTTCTTGGCGGAGTTCAACAAGGGCAACGGCACCGACCTCGTTCCGATCGTCGCCACCGAAATCGTGCCGCTGGCATTGTTCTGGCAGGGCCACGACTCCCTCGACGGCATCGAGGGCCAGGAAGTCGCAATCCCGAATGACACCACCAACCAGGGACGCGCCATCAACGTCCTCGTACAGGCCAAGCTGGTTACGTTGAAGAAGGAAGGCCTCATCACCCCAGGTCTGCCGGATATTGACGAGGCAAAGTCCAAGGTCAAGGTCGTGCCTGTCGACGCCGCGCAAACCCCCGCCGCCTACGGCGAAGGCAAGCCAGCCATCATCAACAACTCCTTCCTCGACCGCGCCGGCATCGACCCCACCACCGCCGTGTTCCAGGATGACCCGAACTCCAAGGAGGCAGAGCCTTATATCAACGCCTTCGTCGTTCGCGCAGAAGACGCCAACAACGAGGAGATTAAGAAGGTCGCCGAAATTTGGCACTCCCAGGCCGTCCAGGACGCCGTCGCAGAGGATTCCAAGGGCACTTCCGTTCCGGTTCAAAAGTCTCCGGAGGAGCTGAAGAAGATCCTCGACCGCGTGACAGAGCAGAGCTAGCGCCGTGCAGCTGAAAAAGATTGCTGCGCTGGCTGCGGCAAGCATTGTTGCGGCCACAGGCCTTGTGGGTTGTTCTTCCAAGTCCTCCGAGTTTGCTGCCGGCACCGCAGAGGATCCAATCATCATCGGCACCACCGATGCCGAGCTTCCGGAGTGGGACGTATTAAAAGATCTCGCCGCCAAGGAAGGCATCGAGATCGAGATGAAAAGCTTCACCGACTATGCCACCCCGAACCAGTCTCTGGCGGAAGGCAGCACGGACACCAACAAGTTTCAGCACCTGAAGTTCCTGGCGGAATACAACGCGGGCAACGGCACCAACCTCGTTCCGGTGGCCTCCACGCAGGTCTACCCGATGCCGCTGTTTTGGAAGGGCCACAAGGATATAAAGGGCATCGAGGGCCAGGAAGTCGCCATCCCGAATGACGCCACCAACCAGGGCCGCGCCATCAACCTGCTGGCCGCCAACGATCTGGTGACTTTGCAGGAAAAAGGCAAGCTAACCCCGGATCCGGCCGACATCGACGAGGCCAAGTCAAAGGTCAAGGTAACCCCGGTCGATGCTTCCCAGACTCCGTCGGCATACGGCGAAGGCACCCCTGCCATCATCACCAATTCCTTCTTCAAGCGCGCGGGCATCAACCCGGCTGAGGCAGTGCTTTACGACGACCCCGAAGCTCCCAGCGCCGATCCCACCATCATGTTCGACCCATACATCAACGTCTGGGCAGTACAAGAAAAGGATAAGGACAACGATAAGGTCAAGCGCTTAGCGCAGCTGTACCTTTCACCAGAGGTCAAAAAGGCAGTGCAGGAGACCACGGGCGGCACCACCATCTTCGTGGATCGTCCGCAAAATGAACTCCAGGAAATCCTGGATCGCTTGGAGACTTCCTCCGCCGAGTAAGGTCTTAGAAGGTTTTAGCCAGTCACAACAATATGAAGGAAACGCCTCACGTGACAGATAATCCCGGTGCCAAGCACGGCACCCGCATTGAGTTCCGCAATATCACCAAGGTCTTTACAAATAACAAGACCGAAACCAAGGCGCTTGACGACGTCTCGCTGACCGTCGAGCCCGGTGAAATCGTCGGCATCATCGGCTTTTCCGGCGCGGGTAAGTCCACACTGGTGCGCATGATCAACGGCTTAGATAAGCCCACCTCGGGCCAGCTCCTGCTGGATGGCACCGACATCGTCGGCATGCCGGAGTCCAAGCTGCGCGGTATCCGCCGCAACATCGGCATGATTTTCCAGCAGTTTAATTTGATGACCTCGCGCACCGCGGCAGGCAACATCGAATACCCGCTGCGCCTAGCCGGTATGCCGAAGGAAGAACGCAAAAAGCGCGTGGAGGAGCTCCTGCAGTTCGTGGGCCTTGGCGATAAGGGCTCGAATTACCCGGAGCAGCTGTCCGGCGGTCAGAAGCAGCGTGTGGGCATCGCTCGCGCGCTGGCGACCAACCCTTCGCTGTTGCTGGCTGACGAAGCCACCTCCGCACTCGATCCCACCACCACTCACGAGGTGCTGGATCTGCTGCGCAAGGTCAACCGCGACCTGGGTATTACCATCGTCGTGATTACCCACGAGATGGACGTGGTTCGTTCCATCGCGGATAAGGTCGCCGTCATGGAAGCCGGCCGCGTAATCGAGGCCGGCAGCGTCTACGAGGTCTTTTCCAACCCGCGCACGGAAGTCGCTTCCAAGTTCGTTGCCACTTCCCTGCGCAACACCCCAGACCTGGTAGAAGCAGACGACCTCCTCGCCCACGAGGGCCGCCTTTTCACCATCAACCTGACCGAGAACTCCGGCTTTTTCACCGCATCGGCACGCTTGGCGGAAAAGGGCGTGTCTATCGCAGTGGTCCACGGCGGTATCACGACTCTGCAGAAGCATTCCTTCGGCAAGCTCACCGTGCGCTTGAACGGTAATGCCGCCGCCATCGAGGAGTTCTACCGCACCCTGCAACGCACCACCGAGATTGAGGAGATTTCCCGATGAACGTGACCTACCAAGCTGCCGCTGACTGGGATCGCTTGGGCGATACCCTCATCGAGGCCGTCCAAGACACCCTCATCATGGTCTCAACGACCCTGGTGGTCGCAGGCCTCCTCGGCCTCGTTTTAGGCGTCTTGCTCTACACCACCCGTCCAGGTGGCATCCTGCAGAACAAGGTTGTCTACTTCATCATCAATATCCTGGTGAACTTCATCCGCCCCATCCCGTTCATCATCCTGCTGGCCTTCGCGCAGCCGCTAACCGTGGCGGTCCTTGGTGGATCTATCGGCCGCGAACCTGCGACCTTCGTCATGGTCATCGCAGCCACCTTCGCCGTGGCCCGCATCGTGGAGCAAAACCTGGTCGCCATCGACCCCGGCGTCATTGAAGCAGCCCGCGCGATGGGCGCTTCCCCTTGGAAGATCATCACCTCGGTCATCGTGCCGGAGGCCCTTGGCCCGCTGGTTCTGGGCTATACCTTCCTGTTCATCGGCATCGTAGATATGTCCGCGATGGCCGGCTACGTCGGTGGCGGCGGCTTGGGCGATTTTGCCATCGTCTACGGCTACCGCGCCTTCGAGTGGGAGGTCACCGTGGTGGCCACCCTGATTATCATCGTGCTGGTGCAAGCCGCACAGTTCTTCGGCAACTGGCTCTCGGCCAAGATTATGCGCCGTTAACATCCCCCGCGTGCACACCCACTGCGTGCCACGCCTTTGAGGTCTTCGGGCAGTCTCCACACGAGGAGATGACCCCGGAGACCTCTTTTTGTTCCAGCTCTACCCGCCAGGTGCGGCCGTCGTCGTGGTGCACGGTATCTTCAAGCGCGTGCAACTGCCCATAGCGCAAGGCCTCCCCCGCCTCGATCAGCTCCCGCGCGACTGCCAGTTCCGCCACCTGCCCGCGCGGTTCATAGAGCCCGCTGCCGCGATTGCCCGGGTAGAAATACTCCCCGCGACGCGCCGCCAGCAGCATCTCACGCGCCGCCTCAACGTTAAGCCTGCCAAAGGAATAACCCCACGGCATCAAAAGAATCGACGGAGCGAAACGATGCCCCTTCGTGTGCGAGGTCTCCCATACCTCCTCCGGGAAACTTGCAGCCAGCTCCGCCGCAAGCGGGCGCCCCTTGACCGCACAGCACACGTCCCGACGCCCGTGGGTACAAATCAGCACAAGCGGGCGGGAAAGAACGCCGTCTTCCGGCACCGCAAAATCCAACCCCAAGATGCCTTCCGGGCCGTCTAGGAGATGCTCCATATAAACTCCGCGCTCGGCCCAGACCACGTAGCAGCGATGCTTGCCGTTAATGCTGCGGCCTTCCTTGCCGGGCTTGCGGATAAGCTGCAGCCCTGCCACGCCTTTGAGCTTGGATTTAAGTTCAGCAGTGAGTTCCGGGCCGAAGGTCCCGCCGTCTAAGACATCGCGCGACCAGCCGTTTGGCCACTCGAAGAGCACAAATACGCTTTCTTTCTTGGCAGTGCCCGGAAGCGGCTCAACCTGTACGTCGGAGCAAAAAGTCATGTGCCACAGCTTACCTGCCATCAAAATGAAAATGATGACAACAATGTGGTTAAGAATCCTGCCTTGGCTATACAGAGTCGGTGGCTAGGCAATAGTCTGTTTGCATGCCGAAATTATCCTCCCTCGTGCCTGCTCTCGCTGTCCTTACTCTCGGATCTGTAGCTTTGGTAAGTTGCGCTAGCGACACAGAGGATAAATCCAGTCTCGCGTTCACAGAGGCGATATCTACTACGTCCTCTGTCGAAGGCGCCCCCACGACCTCTGCTCCAGCCGGTGTAACCCCGCTTGGCGTCACCAATCTCAGCCGCAAGACAGAACGCCCCGCGGCGCCTTCCCAGCTGGTTGTCACCGATGTTCGCGTAGGCAATCACAATGGCTTCGAACGCGTCGTCTTCGAATTCACTGGTGAAGGCAGCCCCGGCTGGTTCATCGACTACACTGACACGCCTCTTCAGCAGGGCTCCGGCAACGCCATCGACTATGAAGGCGCCACGGCTCTCAACGTCAACATCGACGGCACCGTTTATCCCTTCGAAAAAGACATGGCCGATCCCAATCTCGGCTCCACCCCCGGCGCAGGCGGTTTTATCACCGAGGTCAAAAGCTCCGGTACATTCGAAGGCCGATCCCAGTTCGTGGTTGGCCTAAAGGAACGCCACCCATATTCCGTGCAGGTCCTGGAAGAACCCACCCGCCTGGTCATCGACTTCCTCGCTGCCACCTAGCAATAGGACGCCTCCACGCTCCACCGCCCGGCCGCCCAGACCAGCAGCCAGGCCCGCTGATTCTGCGCGCCTTGGCCTACCACTTGCAAGCGTGCGAGCCTTTGAGCTTCCTCTCCCCACCACGCAGTATCCACCGGCCATGGCCCAGCCCAGCCGATGACCTGATAGCGCTTGTTACCCCAGCTCAACGCCACTGGCGCCGTGCTCAATAACGCTTCGGCGGTGACGTAGACGTCGTGGGCGGAGGCGTCGAGAAGCCGGATGCGCGAGGCAGGGTGCGCCAAACTTGCCGGCAGCGGCGAGGGAATTCGGCCTGGCCAGCTGCCCTGCGGAGCGGGGTCGCGCTGCTCGCCGTAGGGGACGTACTCGATGCGCTCTGCCACCCCACGCCCGCCGGCCTCCCGCGGCTGCAGTACTCGATCCACGCCCAGCTGCGATTGCACGCGCGCGATGACCCGCTTGGCTTTGTCATTGCTCTTCATCTGCCCCCACAGGCCCTCGCCCTCCGGCGCCGCGGTTTCTACCGGTTCCAACGCCAGCCTGACGACGCCGCCTTCCGCGCCCGCCCGCGCCGAACTCAGCCAGCCATCCAGCTGCCAGCGGACGCGATCGGCCGTTGCGCTTTCATCCAGGGCCTCCTGCGTACGCCACACGCGCTCCAGCACCGCGCCACCTAGAAACTCCGCGACGACCCGTAAACGCACACACGTCTGCCCTGCCTCCGCGAGCACGCTGTGCAGCTGCGCCGCCAACTGGCGCGCCGCAAAGGCCGCGGCGTCCACTCGCTCTAAGGGTTCTTCATAGCTGACCTCCACCACCAAATCCGGCCGCGCAAGCTCCGGCGCCACCCGCCTATCCGGGACGGCATTAGCTATGTCATGACAACGCCTGCCTGCCTGCCCAAAGCGCGTCATTACTTGCCTAGCCGGCAACGCCGCCAGCTCGCCGAGGTTACTAATCCCCAGCTGCCGCAGCTGTTCTACCACTTCTTTCGCGCAGCCCAAAGACACCTCCGCGGCCAGCACGCTTAAGGGCTGGCCCGCCAAAAACTCCCGCGAAGCGCCCTCCGGCACCACCGCGCCCAGGCCATTGTGGCGAGCAGCGATGAGCGCCGTGGCGATTTCGTCTGCCACCCCGACGGTGGCGTCGAGGCCGGCGCGGGAGGCGGCGTCGACAAGCATGTGCACCGCTGTGTCCTCACAGCCGTGGAAACGCCCCGCCGCAGCAGCATCCACGATGACCAGGCCCGGACGCAGCACCTCGATGGAGGAGGCCACCGCATCCAAGCCGACGGCAATCTCGGCGAAAGCAGCGCCATCACGATCCGCGTTATGCTCCTCGACGCGCAGCTCTGGCAGCACCGCCTGCGCCTGGCGCAAGCGCATCCCGCGGCGCACGCCGGCTCGGCGCGCGAGGCCATCGCATACAACGACCTTGTGCTGCGCCACGATAGCTGTAGCCCGCTCCCGCGTTGTGCCTCCCCGCGCTGCGCCTACCCGCGCCGCCTCCTGCATCCGCAGCGCCTGGACCGGCCAATCGGGAAACCACAGCGCCGCGACCCTCATACCGCCTCCAGCCGACGCCGCTGTCCACACGTCACCGTGCCGCGCCGCGCTCGCACGCCCTTAGACTCCACGTTTACTGCAATATCCACGCCGTTAATACGCCCGCTTCCGCGCCCCAGCCCGCGGAAGCTGGTGACTTCCGCTTCGATTTCCGTGGTGGTTCCCGGCAGGCGCACGCCCACCGTCACCACGGCCGCCTGCCCGCCGCGAATCTTCGCCAGAACGGGCCGCGCTTTCGACGGCGTGACTTCCCCAACCCCGCGGTGAATAACGACATCGAGGCCTTCCGCCAACACTCCCGTCACCGACCACGGCTCAGCGCCGGGATCCGGGACGACAATCACGCGGCGCAAATCCCCCGACTCGGCCACTTGTGCGAGAGACAGTTCCGGCCAGCCGACGACGCCGACGTGTCCACCCTGTGCGCTAATATGACAAACAAGCTCGATGATAAGCGCAGGACACTCCCCGCAATACACCGCACTGCGCCGCGCGAGACCCCCACCAGGAAGCAGCCTGGCCAGGGAAGAAGGCACCTCCACCACTTCCTCATCTGGCTGCACTGCCGGGGTGATTCGAGGCGCTTCCAGCTTGTGCATCTGCGCCCGCAAAGCGGCAATCTGGTCCGCGCGACTCTGCCCCGCGGCCACCTCCGCCATGCGAACACTTGTTTGATTCATGCCTCCATTATGGCCCTTCCCCCACGCTCTTGCAATTGCAGTGATAGCGTTAACCGGCATGACTGCCCATGCCAGCGATATCCGCCACCTCGAGACCCCAATCCCCACCCCACACTGGGTACGATTGGGCGCTTCCCTCCTCATCGGCGCCGCCGTGGCTGTGTTGGTCAGCGATGTCCACTTCGGCATCGCCATCGGGGTTGGCCTGCTTTTTCTCATTGCGGCCTTCACCCTCGTTTTTCTACACCCCTACCGCACGCAACTGCGGGCCTACGCGGACAAAAAGAACGTGACGATGCTGCCGAATATCAGCCAGCTCATCCCCCTGATGCTGCTATGGCTCATCGTCATGCTCGCCCCTCTTTTTACGCTTCCCGCCTGGGGCGTGGCCGTGACCTGGCTGCTGATTTCCGGCGCCGCCTTTTTCGTATTCCCCCACGTCGACGGCACCCGCAAGCTAGCTTATGCCTAGCCAGCTTCGTTAAAGCTATCGAGCTCCGTCGGGTCCGGCCAGTATTTCCTGGTCAGGCTATGCTCAACCGGCACCTTCTTTGGCCCGTCGGGGGTAAAGCGCATGCCGACGTGGCCGTCGAAAAGCGTGATGCCATCTCCGCGGGTATCAAAAAGCATGGTGCCAACGGCCGTAACCTGCTCATCCTTGAGCGCTTCGTCCGCGTGGAAGAAACTATCGTCGACGTCCTTCGGGACAACACCGAAAGGCATGGTCAGCTGGATGCTGGCCGCCCGCTCGGCTTTATCCGACGGCGAGGTCAAGTCAAAGTCCGCCTCAGAAGGAAATGGCGTTCCCTCCTCTGCCGCGCAAACCGGAGAAAAGTTCTCCCAGCGGCATACATAATCTGACTCGCGGGCAGGAATGCGAAAAGGCCTTTGATCTCGCACCAACTCATCGCGGTTTTCATCCCACGGCTTCACGTTCACGTTGCCCAGCCCCACCGGGCGCCCGCCATCGCTGCCTGGCAATGCGCGCTCGAAATCCAGGTAGGCATCGTCGTAGCCGTCATAATCAGATTGCAGCTTCTCCAGGCCATCACCCACGACCAGTTTGTCACCATCTAGGGAGTAAGAGACCTTCTGGCCCTCCGCGTAGGTCACCGTGGCCTCGGTGCCCTCGATGTCGACGTCCTCGACGCGCGAGGCAATCTTAATAACGGAGTCTTTAGCCAAATCCTCACCCGCGAAGAAGAGCACCGCCTCGCCGTGGTCCTGGGAAGGCTCGGACTTGTCCTCGCTGTTGTAGCGGCCGACGCGGTCGTCGATAGACACGACTGCGTAACTCATCGGCGCGCAGGGGTCGAACTGGTTATCCACCAGCCCCAGATCATCTCCCATTCCGAGGGAATGCCCGCGCGGGCTATCCAGCCCCACCTTGCGCTGCATCAGGTAATAGCCAGCATAGGTATCGCCTAGGTCAAAGAAAGGATCCGCGCATCCTTCAGCACCTTCCACGGTATCCTTATCGGCCTCGCCGCTCCACAAATCAACCATGTTGAACTCCGGCTCCTTGGAGTCAGATGCAGCGTTTGGATCAAAGAGCGGCTCATCTTTTGAACCCGCAGCAGAGCACGCAACAAGGCTAAGGGATAGGGTCACGCAAGCAATAGGGAGAGATAGACGCATGTAAATAACTTAATCCAGATCATGGCTAGCCGCCCAGCGAGTCAACTGATGACGATTCGACTGCTGCGTCTTGCGCAAGATATTCGACGCGTGCGTCTCCACCGTCTTCACCGAGATAAAGAGACGCTCGCCGATTTCGCGATACGTGTAACCGCGCGCGAGCAGCCGCAGCACCTCGAGCTCGCGCCGTGTTAGCGCGTCGACCGCCGGATCCACGGATTCGTCCGGCGCGCCGGGCTTCGACTCGGCAGGCGCACCCGATGCGAACGCATCGAGCACGAACCCCGCCAGCCGCGGCGAGAAATACGCGTCGCCCTCATGCACCCGGCGCACGGCCGCGGCCAGCTCCGGGCCTGAAATATTCTTCGTCACGTAGCCCCGAGCGCCGGCACGGATGAGCGCGATGACGTCCTCCGCCGCGTCCGAGACACTCAGCGCCAGGTACACCGGGCCCGAGGCGCCACGCAGCACGGCCAACCCGCCGCCGTCCGGCATATGCACGTCAAGCAGCACCACGTCCGGGTGCGCCGACTCAATCCCCGCCACCGCCTCGGCGACGGTACCCGCGTCACCTGCAACTTCGATATCGGCAGCCTGAGCGAGCTCCGCGCGCACGCCGGCACGGAAGACGGAGTGATCATCGACGAGGAAAACGGAAACCATGGCTACAAAACTACCGTGAGCTCCACCTCTGTGCCCTGCCCCAGCGTCGATGTCACCCGTGCGGTGCCCCCGGCGCGTTCCATGCGCCCGCGGATAGAGTCCCGGATTCCGTGCCGGTCCTCAGTCACCGTGTTCGGGTCAAAGCCCGCGCCACGGTCGCGCACAAAAATGGACAGCTCGCCAGCTAAGTTTTCCGCATACACGTCCACCGTATCGACGCCCGCGTGCTTACTGGCGTTGACCATCGCCTCCCGCGCGGCCTGCACCGCGAGCTTCGTGGGCTCGGTAAGCTCGATATCTTCGCCCACCGTCACCGGCGCAATCCGCACCTGGAACAGGTCTTCGACCTCGCCACACGCCGCGGCCAGCGCGCCAAAGACCGTCCCCGGCGCCGCCGAGGGGGCGTCAAATAGCCAGGCGCGCAGCTCGCGTTCCTGCGATCGCGCGAGCCGCGCGACCTCCGCCGGATCCTCCGCGCGTTTTTGAATGAGCGCCAAGGTCTGCAGCACCGAGTCATGCAGGCGCGCCGCCATGATCGCCTGGGCTTCCGATGCCGCCTTCTCCGCGCTCTCATCCGCCACCTGGCGCCACAGCTTGAGCACGAGCGGCACCACGAGGGCGCCGAGGCCGACAACGGTCAGCGCGACCGCCGCCAACGCCGGAATGAAGTCCGCGCCGCCGTCCCACCGCGCGATGGTAATGACCACGCCGGACAAGACAAGCACACTACCCGCAGCAATACTCAGCTTGCTCGATACGTTCTCGAGCCCGCGGTCATAGGCTTGCCACGTCACGAGCGCGCCCGCACCGACGATGACCAGCGGCAGCAGCATGTTGGCTCCGCTGGCCAGCGCGCTGACGACCGCCGCCACGGCAATGAAGACAAGCAACCAGTTAGCCCGGAAGTCGAAGCGGGAGGCGGGCGCGGGGGCATCGGCAGGCTTGGTCGCAACCCATACCCCGGCGTAGAGGAACGCGCCGAGGCCGCCCAAGGCGCACAACGCGGTCAAGACCAGGCGCACGAACAACACGTCAACGCCCAGGTGCGCCGCCACCCCCGCGCCCACGCCCGCCACGACGCGGCCGTCCTGGGGACGTGCCAAAGTCGGGAACGCGGGCTGAATCGCGCGCGACGCGTAGGGAGAACTCATGCGCTTAATCTTCGCACGGCTGCGCCCCGCGCGGATCGGGGTAAACCCTGAAGTTCAAAAATCAGGGCGTTCCCCGATGGTGGCGTACCTCGCGGTGCGTCACGATATAGGTATGAACACCGCGACTCTCAACCAGATGTGGGACACGCGCCCGCCCCGCATCCCGAGAAACCAGGGCGGCAATGCCATGATTGCCGGTGTCTGCGAAGGCATCGGCGTGCGCTACCAAATCGACCCTGTCCTCGTCCGCGTGGCTTTCGTTGTTACCGCGCTCGTCCTCGGCGGCGGCATCGCGCTCTACGCCCTGGCGTGGATGTGCATGCCGCTCTACGGCAAGGCCACCGCACCCGTCCAGGACCTCTTTGGCAAGGCCGACGGCCCAAAGTCCGAATCCAGCCTCGCCATCGGGCTCATCATTCTCTTCGCCGCCACGGCCGGCTTCGGCCCGCTGTTCGGCGAGAAGCAAACCCTCTCCACCGTCGTCATCTTCATCCTCGCCGCCGTAGCCTGGTACGGACTGCACCAACGCCAACCCATCCCGCCCGCCGGCGTCCTCGCGTCGCCGGTCCCCGACGCCACCCCGGGCCCCGATATGTCCGCCTTCACCCCCGTCGAAGGCTACCCATTTCCGCCGGGGCGCACGACCCCACCGTCCTGGGATCCCCTGGGCACGGTGCCCGAGGCCTGGCATCTGCCCGACCCGGCGCCCTACAAGCAGCCTGAGCCAAAGAAGAAGCACCGCGAAGGCGTCATTGCGGCCATCGCGATTTCCGCCGCCGTCATCGCCGGCCTCGGCTTCGTGCTCACCATGACCATGACCAGCGAGGACGAGACCTCCAGCGTCGTACAATTTACCCCGCACGACGGCGCGGAGCTGCAGGACGCCTACGACAATGGCATCGGCAAGCTCACGCTCGACCTGCGCGAGCTGGAGCTCGACTCCCCGCGTACCGTGACCGTCGACAACGGAATTGGTACCACGGAAGTCTACCTGCCGGACAATCTGCCCATCGCGCTCGAATGCGACACCGGCATTGGTGAGAGCAACTGCGTTCCGCGCACCGATCCAGGCGCTAAGCTGACATTAATTATCAATAACGGAATTGGCACTACTACTATTCACGAGTAATGAAAAAGAAGACTATCGCCCTCACCACCGCCGCCCTCGCCGTCCTCACTGTGGGCGGTGGCGGCGCCTACTACCTCACCTTCGGCCCCGACGGCGTGGTGCTCACCGCCGCCGATGTCACGACCGTCGCGGCGAAGGACATCACGCAGTCCGTGCCCGCCACGGGCTCGATCGCACCCGCCCGCGAGGTCTCGCTCGCCACGACGCAGACCGGGCCCATCGTCACGCTCGACGCGAAGGTCGGCCAGCGCGTCACGGCCAACCAGCGCCTCGCCTCCTTCGACACCTCTGCTACCGAACGCGAGCTCCAAAGTCAGCGTGCCGCTCAGGCCGCGGAAGAAGTCGGCGCGTTCAATCAGGTCGAGGACGCGCAGCTCCAGCTCAACCAGCTCCAGGACGCGTTGGATCAAGGCCTCAACGGCGAGGTCAATGCCGCCCGCGCCTCCGTGGACACCGCGCAGCACAGCTTCGACGACGCGCAGCAGGCCGTCGCCGAGTCCCGCGCCGCCGCAGATCCTTCCGTCGCCGAAGCCGCCGCCGCGGTAGACACGGCCCGCGCTGGGCTGCGCACCGCGAATAACGCATCGCTCCAGGCCGCGCTCGCCTCGCTCGGTACTGCTGGCGAGGCCACCGCAGACAGCGCCACCATGGCCACGTCGCTGCTCGCCTCGACCGAGGCGGATGACGCGGTCAGCGACGCCCAGAACCAGGTTGACCGCGCCGAGGAGTCCTACGCCCGCGCGCTCGAGGCCGTGGACCGCGAGGTCGGTGCCAAACAGCGCGCCGCCAACGCTGCCTACGCCCAGCTTTCCGATGCCCAGCTCGCCCAGCGCGCCGCCGAGCTCAGCGCCCAACAGCAAATCGACGCGCAGTCCCAGGCCGTCAACCACGCCCTCAAGTCCGCCGCGGGCGCACGCGTCGCCGCCGAGGAAGCCAATGCGAAACTCGAGTTCGACATCTCTGGTTCTCAGCTATTTTCTCCGCTTAATGGAGTGATCACGTCCGTCACCGCGCAGCAAGGCCGCCCCGCCGAGGGGCCACTGCTCGCGATCGCGGATGACTCGTCCCTCCTCGTCAAGGCAACGGTCAAGGAAGCCGACATCGCGGATATCGAGGTCGGCGACCGCGTCACGTTCACCTCCCCCAGCCAGCCGCATAAGGAATACACGGGCACCGTGTCCTTCATCTCGCCCGTCTCCGCCGCCCCCGCCGCCCCCGCCGAGGCCGCCGGCTCCGGGGCCTCCGCACCGGCGGCGAGCGGCACCGGCACGGGTTCGGGAAAAGCCGAGTTCCCCATCGAAGTCCGCGTGGACGGCAACCGCGAGGGCCTGCGTCTAGGTTCCACGGCAAAGGTCAAGGTCGTCACGCACGAGGACAAAGACGCGCTGACGGTTCCGCTCAGCGCGCTCATCGATGGCGACAAAGCCGTGCTCGTCGTTTCCGACTCCGGCACCATCGAGCGCCGCGACGTGAAATTGGGCACCCGCACCGATTTCGAAGCCGCCGTCACCTCTGGCCTCCACCGCGGCGACCGCGTGCTCACCCAGGGCGCGGCCCACGAAGGCGACGTAGGCCAACAGGCATCCCTGCCCGACGCAGCGAGCGGAGAGAAATGAGCCTCATCGACATGCGAGGCATCGTCAAGCGCTTTAACGAAGGCACCGATGCCGAAATCACCGTCCTGCCCGGCTGCGACTTTCAGATGGAGCCCGGCGAGTTCGTCGCCGTCATTGGCCAGTCCGGCTCCGGCAAATCTACGCTCATGAACATCATTGGGCTGCTCGATCGCCCCACCGCGGGCACGTATTTCCTCGGCGGCGAGGACGTCTCCACCTACAACGATGACGCGCTCGCCCGCCTGCGCGCCGACAAGCTCGGCTTCGTCTTCCAGAACTTCAACCTCATCGGCCGCATCACCGCGCTCGCCAACGTGGAGATGCCCATGGTCTACGCCGGCGTGCCCCGCCGCGAACGCGCCCGCCGAGCCGCCGAGCTCCTCGACCTCGTCGGCATGTCCGAGCGCGCCAGCCACCTGCCCAACGAACTCTCCGGCGGCCAGAAGCAACGCGTCGCCATCGCCCGCGCGCTCGCCAACAACCCGGAGGTCATCCTCGCCGACGAGCCCACCGGAGCCCTTGACTCCCAGACCGGCCGCCTCGTCATGGACCTCTTCCACGAGCTCAACCGCGAGCGCGGCACCTCCATCGTGTTTATCACCCACAACCCGGAGCTTGCCGCCGAGTGCTCGCGCACCGTAACCATGACGGACGGGGTGCTGAAATGAATCTCACCGAATCCCTGCGCATGGCGCTCACCTCGCTGCGCACCAACAAGATGCGCTCGCTACTCACGCTGCTGGGCGTCATTATCGGCATTGCCGCCGTCATCGCGATCCTCACCCTCGGCTCCGCGCTCAAGGGCCAGTTCACCTCTGACCTCGACAAGGTCGGCGCCAATAACTTCCAGGTCCAGGTCAAGGAACGCACCGACGAAGGCGAGACCGACTACTACGTCGAATCCTCCGTCGACGACCCCGACTCCCTCCTCACCCCCGAACAGCTCGAGCAAGTGCGCACGGCGCTCGCTCCCGACGTCGAGGGCGTCATCATCGGCGAAACCGACACGTATCCGGGCGACCTGGCGGTAGAGGGGGCATCGGAAAGCTCAGCGGTAGCGGTGAAACCCACCAACCCGGACTACGTAACGGCCTCGCAGTTCACCGTCCGCACCGGCCGCGCACTCACGGACGACGACATCGCGGCCGACCGTGCCGTGACCATGCTCTCCGCCGCGACCGCCACCGATCTCTTCGGCGACGCCGACCCGGTGGGCCAGACATTGAATTTTGCCCCGCTCGACGGCACGGATCTGGAACTCACCGTCATCGGCGTCTACGACACCCCCGACACCGGCGCGCTCATCGGTGGCGGCGAGGCCGAATACGCGCTCGTGCCCTATCCCCTCGCTGCCCAGCTTTCCGATGCCCCTTTAGCCGGCGAAGCCTTTTCCTCCGTGTCCCTGCGCGCGGCGCCCGGCACGGACAAGGCCGCGCTCGGCGCGCGGCTCCAAGCGGCCTTCGACTCGATGTACGCCGACAACGAGGACTACCGCGTCGAGGTCACCGACTTCAGCAAGGACCTCGCGAGCCTCAACCAGCTGCTCACGGCGTTGTCCGCGGCGATTGCGGCGATCGGCGGGATCTCGCTGCTCGTCGGCGGCATCGGAGTTATGAACATCATGCTGATTACCGTCACGGAGCGCACGCGCGAGATTGGCGTGCGCAAGGCGCTCGGCGCGCGGCGGAGTGACATCCGCCTGCAGTTCGTGACGGAGGCCATCATCGTGTGTCTCATCGGCGGGCTCATCGGCGTAGTGCTCGGCTCTGTTGCGGGCATGATCGGCTCGTCGCTCATGGGCTACTTCGTGTTCCCGCCGCTCGCCGCGATTGTGGTCTCGCTGCTCTTCGCGCTCGCCATCGGGCTCTTCTTCGGCTACTACCCCGCCGGCAAGGCGGCAAAACTCGACCCGATTGAGGCGCTGCGCTACGAGTAGCCTGGCTGCATAATTCATTTCGGCAACGACTACAACGAAACTGCCCATCCCGCCGTCCTCCCCGCGTTCGCGGTGCCCGGATCGCATGCGGGCTACGGTCTCGACGAGCACTCCGCCCGCGCCGCGTCGCTCATTCGCGGCGCGTGTGGCGCGCCCGCCGCAGACGTGCACTTCATGGTAGGCGGCACGCAGGCCAACACGACGGCCTGCGCGCGGTGCGTTTCTGCACGTCCTGGTCCACGCGCGACGAGGACGTCGACGCGCTTTGCGCCTCCATCGCCCAACTCTAGGTCTACCCCTGTTCGAATACCCCTGTTCGACAAATACATTGGACAATCGGTTGCAGGCTTTCCGACGCCTCCTTAACCTCCGTGGCATGACCGTCTCGATCTTCGATGCCCTTGCTCTCGGCGTCGATTCTCTCAAGGAAGCCGCAGGACTCACCTTGGCTGAACTCCGCGACCGCGGCCTGACGCTCGCCGACGCCACGTTCATCCAGCCCTTGGCCGCCGTCTACTGGCGCACTAAGCCCAAAGGCATCGCCGAGGCCCGCAAGGCCGCCCGCGCTGCCGGCCACAGCCTGCGCGTGCTCGCCCGCATCGAGGTGCTCGCCGCGCGCTGCGACGACCCTAACGCCGCCCGCGTCACCTTGTGTGGAACCGCGGAGACCAAGCTCGATGAGGTCGGAGCGAGTCTTGCCAAGCCGAAGACCCGCGTGGAGTCCGCCCGCCATACCTATGGCAAAGACGGCTGGCACCGTTTGGTGATTAATACCCAAGACCCGTGGCTGATGGACATGCTCAGCGCGCTGCCCGGCGACGACCTGCTCGACGGGTTCAAACAGTTCGTCGCCGGCGGGGAGCAGGTGAAGTCCCCGGCTCGTGCTGCGCACGTAGTTATTCGTCTCGACGAGCATGAGGAGTACCTCGCCGAGGGCAAGCTCATTCGTGCCACGGATGGCACGGTGCGCCCGGCTCGTTTGCTTGTGCAGGAGAAGTTGGCGGAGGTCGGCTACGTTACGTTGGTGACTGATTGGGGTGAGCCGGTGGATTGCTTTAAGTCGACGCCGATCTTCAACGAGAAGCAAACACTCATGGCGTTCGCGCTGCATCCGCAGTGTATTCACCCGGGATGTGTGACCCCGGCTTTGGAGTGCGAGCGTGACCATTTCATCCCGCGGAACAAAGGCGGCGACACGAACGTCGCGAACCTTGTGCCGCTGTGCCGGTTCCATAACGGACGCAAGGCCGACGGGGATTCGTATACCCACGATACCGAGGGCAATTACTGGTACGTCACGCCCTACGGCAAGCGCTACCTCTGCACGGTGGACTAACCCCCACAAACGACAACCCGCCCCGAAAGGCGGGTCATTCGACATGCCGTTTTAGTTTTTCGTGCCGCCGAAAACGTCGGACATGGCGGTGACGTCGAGGGCCACATCGATGTCAGCGACCTGGTTAGCGGTGAGCACGATGTCGGCGGCGGCGAGATTCTCACGCAAACGCTCGGGCTTGCGGCTGCCGGGGATGGGCACCGCGCACTTCGCGATGAACTGCGCGCCGAGCTCCTCGCCCACTCCCCGCTGCTGGCGTTTAGCACCCATGTGTCCAGGCTCCGCCCAAACCGCGTGTCCATCCCGCTTGCCGATGCCCCCGGCCCGCACGCCGCGGCGCCCGCGCGCGAACTATACGAGGCGCTCGTTCGCGACTAGGCTGATTCGACGTGAAGCCACAACATACTCCTGCCGAACGCCGCGCTGCCGGCAAAGCAGCCCGCAAGCACACCCCGCGCCGTACCCTCGGCTCGTGGCAGCCTGCCGAGGACCGCGACCCTTTGGGCATCATCCACGCGCAGGCTCCGGCGCGCGTCGCGGAGCTGCTGCCGCTGCGCTACGCGCGGATGGGGGAGTCGGCGTTCGCGTTCTACCGCGGCGGAGCGGCGATTATGGCGGCGGACCTCGCGTCGTTGGCTACCTCAGGCATCACGGTCCAGGCCTGCGGAGACGCGCATATCTCGAACTTCGGGCTCTTCTCTGCGCCGGATCGGCGCACGGTCTTCGACCTCAACGATTTCGATGAGACGTTGCCGGGTCCCTGGGAGTGGGACGTTGCGCGACTGGTGACCAGCGTGGAAATTTGCGCGCGCGAGCGCGGCTTTGATCCGGAGGAGCTCGTCAAGTCCACCGTTGCCGCCTACCACCGGGCGATGTCTCGTTTCGCGGACATGGGCAACCTCGACGTGTGGTACGCACGCTTCGAGATGGAGGCGACACTCGATGAATTCGGTGGACGACTGGGCAAGAAGTCCGTCAAGAGCGTGCGCAAGCTCATCGCGAAAGCCCGTGCCAAGGACAGCCAGCGTGCGGTGGGCAAGCTCACCGAGGTCGTCGACGGGCAACGCCGCATTATCTCGGATCCGCCGGTGCTCGTGCCGCTGCGTGATCTCGTGGAAGGCCCCGAGCGCGAGCTTGCCGATGCCGTCGTGCGCGAAGCGCTGAGCTCCTATCTAGCCACGCTCGCACCAGAGCGGGCCAGCTTGCTGCGTCAGTACCGCTACCAGGATGCAGCGATGAAGGTCGTGGGCGTGGGCAGCGTGGGCTTGCGTGCGTGGATGGTGGTGTTCGAGGGCAACGGCGAGCACGACCCGCTTGTGCTGCAAATCAAGGAGGCGCGGCCGTCAGCACTCGCGCCCTATCTCCCGGCAAGCGAGTACGCTCATCATGGTCAGCGCGTCGTCGAGGGCCAGCACGCCATCCAGGCGACGGCGGATATCCTGCTCGGCTGGACGCAGGTGGGCGACCACCACTTTTACGTGCGCCAACTGTGGAATGGCAAGGGTTCCATCGATCTCGATGACCTCAGCGCCGAGGAACTCAACGCGGTCGCCGTGCTCTCCGCCGTCACGCTCGCCCGCGCCCACGCCCGGACCGGTGACCGACTAGCCATCGCGGGCTATCTGGGTAAAGGTACCGCCTTCGAGCGCTCCGCCGCCCGGTTCGCGCGGGCCTATGCCGACCAGAACGAGGCCGACTGGCAGGCGTTTCGCGCCGAATTCCTCTAAAACGCGCACAGCGCCCCGCCGAGATCGGCGAGGCGCTGCGGGGCGGGCGGGATTATTCCCACTCGATGGTTCCTGGCGGCTTGGAGGTTACGTCCAGCACGACTCGGTTGACTTCCTTGACCTCGTTGGTGATACGGGTGGAGATCTTCTCCAACACGTCATAAGGCAGGCGGGTCCAGTCTGCGGTCATGGCATCCTCAGAAGATACCGGGCGCAGCACAATTGGGTGGCCGTAGGTGCGGCCGTCGCCTTGGACGCCTACGGAGCGGACGTCGGCAAGCAGTACCACCGGGCACTGCCAGATCTCGCCGTCTAGGCCAGCATTGGTCAGCTCGGTACGTGCGATGAGATCTGCCTCGCGCAAGGTCTCCAAACGCTCTTCAGTAACCTCTCCGATGATGCGGATGCCCAGGCCCGGGCCCGGGAACGGCTGGCGCGCCACGATCTCTTCCGGCAAGCCCAGCTCGCGGCCCACCGCACGAACCTCATCCTTGAACAGCAAGCGCAGTGGCTCGACGAGCTCAAACTCGACGTCGTCAGGCAGGCCGCCCACGTTGTGGTGGGACTTGATGTTTGCGGTGCCGTCGCCGCCGCCGGACTCCACGACGTCCGGGTACAGGGTGCCCTGGACGAGGAAGTCAACGGTGGAACCTGCAGGGGCGTCGTTAAGCACGCCTGCAACAGCACGTTCGAAGGAACGGATGAACTCCGCACCGATTGCCTTACGCTTAGCCTCCGGCTCGGTCACGCCGGCGAGCTTGGCAAGGAACGCCTCGCGTTCGTCTGCGGTGACGAGCTTTGCGCCTGTCGACGCCACGAAGTCCTTCTCCACCTGCTCACGCTCACCCGCGCGCAGCAGGCCGTGGTCGACGAAGACACAGGTCAGACGGTCACCGATAGCGCGCTGCACCAACGCGGCAGCCACAGCGGAGTCCACTCCGCCGGATAGGCCGCAAATGGCGCGGCCTTCCGGACCTACCTGCTTCTGGATATCAGCGATAAGCTGCTCCGCAATGTTGTCTGCAGTCCAGTTCTGCTCTAGGCCTGCGACCTCGGTGAGGAAGCGGGTAAGCACTTCCTGGCCGTGCGGCGAGTGCAGTACCTCTGGGTGGTACTGCACGCCTGCCATACGCTTTTCAAGGCACTCAAAAGCCGCCACCGGCGCACCCGCCGAGGAGGCAGTAACCTCGAAGCCTTCCGGAGCCTCGGAGACAGAGTCGCCGTGGGACATCCACACCTTGTGTGTGGCCTCGAGGCCCCGGTGCAGGACACCGCCGGAAACGTTAACGTCGGTGCGGCCGTATTCACGAGAGCCAGTCGAGGCGACCGTGCCGCCGAGCGCTTGGGTCATAGCCTGGAAGCCGTAGCAGATGCCGAAGACCGGGATGCCCAGCTCAAGCAGCTCGGGTTTCAGAGAAGGAGCGCCATCCGCATAGACAGAAGACGGGCCGCCGGAGAGAATCAGAGCGACCGGATTCTTGGCCTTGATTTCTTCCACGGTGGCAGAGTTGGGAACAACCTCAGAGTAGATGTTGGCCTCACGGACGCGACGTGCGATGAGCTGCGCGTACTGAGCGCCAAAGTCCACAACGAGGACTGGACGCGGAGTAGTGGTTGGGTTAGTCACGCGCTACAGTCTAGCCCATTGAACCGCCTTTAAATACGGGGTACCCCAGTTCGTTGTGAGAAGCGGTGGCCGCTACACTTCGAGCTCTGGCGCGCGGGCGAGCGCGTGCTGCGTTGCCGTCTGGAAACTCGTCACTCGGATAGTTCCGCGTACGAGTGAGGTCGACGCGAGGATGCGGAACTCCGCTTCGTCGGAAAGCGCACGCATTCGCCCTGCGTATTCTGCCAAAATCTCACCTTGCTCGGTAAGCCGGATACGCCGCCCGACGTCACGTTCGCAGTGAGCGAGTTGCTGCGAGATAGCGGAGTGCGTGTACTGCAAAGCTTTCGCCACTGCGGTTACGGTTCCAAGGCGTTGCAGCTCGGTGCGGCGCTCGCAGTGCAGCTTTTCGACGACGCCGGCACCCGGGGCACCGCTGCCCTGCGCCTGCTGATGGCGGCGGCCGTCCTGCTGCTCATCAGCCGGCCAAAGGTACGCATCTGGGGCCGCGAGCAGTGGCTCGCTGCAGCTGCGCTCGGACTCTCGCCGGGCATGATGAACGGCTTCTTCTACGCGGCCATCGCGCTGGTTATCTGGCCTCGGTACTACATACGATGGTGCCTGCTCGCGGCACAAAACCAAAACTGCGACGGGTGCCATGGAAGGCACGCCGCCGCAGTCGGGCAAAGGTCGGTTAGCGTACTGCCAAGCCCACCTTCTGGAAAGACTTCAGATCCGTGTAGCCGCACTTAGCCATCGCACGCTTGAGCCCACCAACCAGGTTCAACTGACCGTGTGGCTCATTAGACGGGCCGTGCAAGATGACCTCGAGCGAAACCTGCTCCGGCTCCGACAACGGCGCGTATCCTGCCGCGATGAGGTCCATGTCCGCAGCCTCGATGACGCCGCGTGGGAAACGTGGGTGCCCTGCGGTCGAAGGCCAGTAGTAACCCTTACCGCCTGCCTCTGCAGCGCGGGCCAAAACCGGGCCCAAGACCACAGAATCAGCGCCGCAAGCAATCGCCTTGGCGACGTCAGCGGAGGTGTAGATATCGCCGTCGGCAAGCACATGCACGTAGCGGCCGCCGGTCTCGTCGAGGTAGTCGCGGCGAGCGGCAGCGACGTCGGCAATGGTGGTTGCCATCGGCACATCGATGCCCACGGTCTCGGCGTTGGTGTTAACGCCCGAGCCCACGATGATGCCGGCAGCGCCAGCACGCATCAGGTGCAATGCGGTGGTGTAATCAGCCACGCCGCCAGCGATAACTGGCGTATCGATGGAACCGATGAACTCCTTCAAGTTCAGCGGCTCCCCGCCCTGTTGGACGTGCTCCGCGGAAATCAACGTGCCCTGGATGAACAGGATCTCAGCACCAGCCTTGATAACCACCGGTGCCAATTCACGTGCGTGCTGCGGCGACACACGCACCGCCACGGTCACGCCAGAGTCACGCACCTGTGCGATGCGCTCTGCCAACAGCTCCTCATTCAGCGGCGCTGCATGCAGCTCCTGCAGCGTGGAAAGGTCAAAAGGATTCTCGGTGACCTTCGCCAAGGCTTCCTCTAGGTCCGCGTGACGGCCCCACAGACCCTCCGCGTTGATGACGCCCAAGCCGCCCTGCTTGCCCATCTCGATGACGAACTCGGGCGTAGCCAACGCGTCGGTTGGGTGGGAAACCAGCGGGGTATCGAAAGTGTAGGCGTCGATGTTCCAAGTGGTGTCGACGTCTTTAGAAGAACGGGTACGGCGGGTAGGGACCAAAGAGATCTGATCAAGATCGTAAGTACGGCGTGCCTCACGGCCGATACCGATTTCAACGTAATCGCGCATGTTCTCTTTCCTCGAAAGATTCGTTTAGCGGTAGTTCGGAGCTTCGATGATCTGCTGCAGATGGTGCGGGTGAGATTCCTTCAGGCCCGCCGCGGTGATCTGGACGAAGCGCTTGGTCTTCAGCTCCTCGATGGTGGCCGAACCGGTGTAGCCCATGGAAGCGCGCAGGCCGCCGATGAGCTGGTGCACGATGGCATCGATGTCACCGCGGAAAGGAACGCGACCCTCGACGCCCTCCGGAACCAGCTTGTCCTCGCTCTTAACGTCGGCCTGGAAGTAGCGGTCCTTGGAGTAGGAGCGCTTCTCGCCGGTAAGGCCGCGGCCCTGCATAGCGCCCATGGAGCCCATGCCGCGGTAGCGCTTGTATTGCTTGCCCTGGACCACGACGATATCGCCAGGCGCCTCGGTGGTGCCTGCGAACATGGAGCCCAGCATGACGGTATCTGCACCGGCAGCCAATGCCTTGGCGACGTCGCCGGAGTACTGCATGCCGCCATCGCCAATGACCGGCACGCCAGCTGGACCAGCCACTGCCGCAGCTTCCATGATGGCCGTAATCTGCGGAGCGCCAACGCCCGCGACGACGCGGGTGGTGCAGATAGAGCCTGGGCCGATGCCGACCTTGATAGCATCCGCGCCGGCCTCAATCATGGCCTTCGCCGCCTCGCGGGTAGCGAGGTTGCCGCCCACGACGTCGACCTTGGAGCCAAAGTCCTTCTGCACGCGGGACACCATCTCCAGCACCCGGTTGTTGTGCGCGTGAGCGGAGTCGACGACGAGGACGTCAACGCCGGCGTCGACAAGCGCGCCTGCTCGAGCATAGGATTCCTCACCCGTGCCGATACCCGCTGCCACCAGCAGTCGTCCGGAGGAATCCTTGGAGGAGTTCGGGAACTGCTCGGTCTTTACGAAGTCCTTGACCGTGATCAGGCCAACCAGCTTGTTGTCATCATCGACGATAGGAAGCTTCTCAACCTTGTTGGAAGAAAGCAGCGCCAGCGCCTCCTCCTTGGCCACGCCCTCCTTGGCCACAACCAGCGGCATAGGGGTCATAATCTCGGAGACTTTGCGGCCGAAGTCCGGCTCGAAACGCATATCGCGGTTGGTGCAAATGCCCAGCAAGGTACCTTTGTCATCGACGACCGGCAGGCCAGAAATGCGGAAGCGTGCGCACAGCTCGTCGACTTCCTGGATGGTCATATCCGGGCTAGCGGTAACAGGGTCCGTCACCATGCCGGACTCAGAGCGCTTGACGATTTCTACCTGGGTTGCCTGATCCTCAGTGGACAGGTTGCGGTGCAGGACGCCAATACCGCCCTGGCGTGCCATGGCGATTGCCATGCGCGCCTCGGTAACGGTATCCATGGCGGCTGAAGCCAACGGAACGCCGAGACGAGTGTTGCGGGTGAACTGCGCCGAGGTGTCCACCTCGGACGGAACGATGTTGGATTCTGCCGGCAGCAGCAGAACGTCATCAAAAGTCAAGCCGTACAGGGCTACCTTGTTTGGGTCATCGCCGCCGGTGAGAATGTGATTATCGCTCATGGGTTAAGGACACTCCTTAAATAAGGCCAAGATGGTTTCGCGGTAACCACAACTGTAGTGCTTAAAGCACCCCGAATGGTAGCCGGGCCACCCCGTAAGAAAGGTATGCGAACCCCAATGAGGAATTGCCTAAAGGGGGTGGAAGTTTATAGGCTCGCAAAGGTGAACTTCTTCGCCAATATGCCACGCGACCCATTCGCAGACGATCCCAACGACCCCGCTTCCTTCCTGGAGGAAGACGAGCAGGTCATGCCTTTGTCCGAGGAAGAACGCTTGGCTATCATCCACGACCTCGCCTTGGTGCAGGAATTCGCCCGCGTGCTGGGCCCGCGCGGAATCGACGGCATCTTCTTTCTGTGCGAGGATTGCGAAGAAAACCACTTCTACGAGTGGGACATCATGGCTGCAAACATGCGCGCTACGTTGGACGGCGAACTCGCCCCGGTACATGAGCCAGGCGCGCAGCCGGACCCCACGCGCTATGTTCCGTGGGATTATGCGCTCGGCTACATGGACGGCCTAGATGCCCGTTAAAAAAGAAATTCCCTACCTCGCTGTGAGGCAGGGAATTTTTTAATACTGCTGGTTTACTGCTGCTGGTTTACTGCTGCTGGTTTTCGCCGAGGTAGCCATCAGCGCCTTGGACGCCAGAGTTATCCGTGGCGACTGAAGTCGGCTCGGTCTGCTCGCCAGTTTCCTGCGAGGGCGTATCCGGAACCACAACCGTAGAGGTGATGGTCTGGTATTCCGTTACGGTTACCGGCGCTGGCTCTGGGCTAGATGCTGGGACTTCCTTTTCCAGGGTCTCCGTCGCAGTTACCGTAGAACGCGCTACGGAAAATGGCTTGGTAGCTGGCGTGGCCGAAGGCTTTTCCGCGGAGGTAGGCTCCGGCTGCGAGTTGCGTGATTCGTCGATGATACGGCGTGCTTCATTAAGCAATTCGCGGGTGCCGGCCATGTCTCCATTTGCGGAGCGACGGTCCATTTCCTCGAGCGTGCCTGCAAGCTCCACGGAGGAAGCATCCGAGGTGCCAAACATGGACTTGTGCACGCCGTAGAGCGGAGAACCAGGGCCTGCGTTGTAAACGGCAGTACCAGTACCGGCGATGACCAAGGTCGCCGCCGCTGCACCAATTAGGCCGTTGACGAAAGGCCGCGAACGACGCCTCTTGGAGGCCGCGGCCAGAGAGATAACCTCAGCTTCCTCGTCGGCGCCTTCGATAACCGGAGCTGGCGGCATTTGCTTTTCGACGTCGTCACGCAGCTCGAGAAGCAAGCCCGCCAACTCGTCTTCCCCAGCAGAAGGGTCCTGGCCCTGAGAAAGGCTAGTCAGGAATGCGTCGTCATCGACCAAAGGCTGCAGTTGCTCAGAGATATTGAGCTGTGGCTCATCCTTCTTCGCCATGATGGCCTCCCTTCCTTGAATGAGATATGGACATATGAGATTTGAGAAGATACGCGCTTGCGCTATTAACCAGAGGTGCCGATAGCCTTGCGCAGTTGTGCCAATGCTCGATGCTGCGCCACGCGTACCGCACCCGGGGTAGATTCCACGATTTCCGCAGTCTCCTCAGCTGTAAGGCCCACGAACACGCGCAAGATGACTATGTCTCGAGCTTTGTCACTTAATGTATCGAGCAACTCCCGCACTCTGTTACTACCATCCGTGACCAGCGCAGATTCCTCCGGATTTGCGTCTTTGGCCGCGCTTTCCGGGACTTCCTCGGCGGGGTGGGAGTGGTCTCGACCCATGGCGCGGTGCGCATCGGTGACCTTGTTGAAGGCAATGCCATAGACGTAGGCCATGAATGGGCGGCCCTTATCCTCATAGGAGTCGATGGATGTGGCAACAGCGAGGCAGATTTCCTGCGTGACGTCTTCTGGCGTGGGTTGGCGCCCGCCGCCGATGCGTGCGCGGCAGTAGCGCAGCACCTGCGGGTGGATAATCCGCATGATCTTCTGGAGTGCGCGACGGTTGCCGTCAGCAGCTAGCGGCACGAGGTCCGCTAGCTCTTTATCGGTATCGCTCACTGTTTTTCCTTGGGGGTTTTCCTTGGGGTTTGCTGCTTTAGTTTTCGCCTTAGCCCTTACACCCTAGCCCGTTCGGGTGGATTTATATCCTTTTACTCCCGGCGCGCCAAAAGTTCATACACCGTTTACCTTTGCTGTTCGTGCAGTTCAGACCCGCTAAAAATGCCCTCCGCGTAAAGAATCCATATAGCGTAAACAATCCGGTAACCATTCGTTTACCACGTGCGTCGAAACTTCTAAATCGTCTTATTCCTCCATTGCGCGGATTCATGCGCGCAGGGTATTTACTAAAGGAGTTTTGAACATGTCTCAGCCCCATTCGCTTCCCGGCCCTAACGCTGACTTTTGGGATTGGCAGCTGCAGGGTGCATGCCGAGGAGAGAATTCGGACGTGTTTTATCACCCAGACGGCGAGCGTGGCCGTGCTCGCGCCCAGCGTGAGAACCGCGCTAAGGCAATTTGTCAGTCCTGCCCGGTCCTCGAGCTATGCCGCGAGCATGCGCTAAGTTCCGCGGAACCGTACGGCGTGTGGGGCGGCATGAGCGAATCCGAGCGCGTGGCTGCTTTGCGCACCCGCGCTACGGTCACCGTTTAGGCCACATATTCAGCGAGGTAGCGCCCAGTCACAGAGGAGGCGTTGCCGGCGAGTTCGCGAGGGCTGTTCGCGAGGGCTGTTCGCGGCAACCAACCCGCCACCTGCGGAGCCTGCCCCGGGGCCTAAATCAATGATGTGGTCCGCATGTGCGACCACAGCTAGGTGGTGTTCCACGCACACCACGGTGTTGCCTTCCTCGACCAGGTGGTCGAGCAATTCGAGCAGCTTATCGACGTCCGCCAAGTGCAAGCCCGTCGATGGCTCATCCAACACCAAAACATCAGCCTGCGCCTTCTTATCCGCCATGTGGACGGCCAATTTCAGGCGCTGACGCTCACCGCCGGAAAGGGTGTTGAGTGGTTGGCCCAAAGTGATATACCCCAGCCCCACGGCGACCAGGATCTCACAGATCTTCTTCGCAGCGGCAACCTTATTTTCCGCGAAGTAAGCCGCAGCCTCAGCAGCTGGCGTTTCCAGTACGTCGGCGATGTTTTTGCCGCCTAGCTCGTAACGCAGCACGTCTTCGGAAAAGCGCCTGCCTTCACAGACCTCACACGGCACGTCAGCGCCGTCCATGAATCCGAATTCCACGTAGATGACTCCCGCACCATTGCAATTTGGGCACGCGCCTTCGGAGTTCGCAGAAAACAGGGCAGGCTTGACGACGTCGCTTTCAGAACTGTTCGCCTTCGCAAACGCCTTCCGGATGGAGTCCAACGCACCGGTATACGTCGCGGGGTTGGAGCGACGCGAGCCTTTGATCGGGGTTTGGTCGACGAAGAGGATGCGTTCTTGGACGTCTTCTGGCAGGCACGCCAAAAGCGAGGACTTACCAGAACCGGCCACGCCGGTAATCGCGCTGAGCACGCCGAGCGGGATGTCTACGTCGATGCCGCATAAGTTGTTGCGCTGAGCGTTATGGATTTCGATGGCGCCCGAAGGAGTGCGGGTTTCTTCCTTGAACTGGGCGCGGTCCGCCAGGTGGCGGCCGGTTAAGGTATCCGCCTCGCGCAGTTTATCGACGGAACCGGTAAAGACCACTTCCCCACCCTGGCTGCCAGCGCGGGGCCCTAAGTCGACTACGTAATCAGCAATAGCGATGGTCTCCGGTTTATGCTCCACCACGAGAACGGTGTTTCCCTTATCGCGCAGCTGCAGCAAGAGTTTATTCATCCGTGCGATATCGTGCGAGTGCAGGCCGGCGGTGGGCTCGTCGAAGACATAGGTGGCGTCGGTAAGCGCGGAGCCCAAGTGACGTACCATTCGGGTGCGCTGCGCCTCGCCGCCTGAGAGCGTGCCCGTGGCACGACTCAAGGTAAGGTAGCCCAAACCGATTTCCACCGCATTAGCCACCGAGCGCCTAATCGAGGCCAGCAGCGGCGCGGCGGACGGGGCGTCGATGGCAGAAAGCCACTCGTCGAGCTCAGTAAGCTCCATGTCGGAGACGTCGGCGATGGACTTGCCTGCAATAAAAGATTCGCGGGCATGCTGCGCCAGACGTGTGCCGCCGCAGTCGGGACAGTCCGCGAAGACCACTGCGCGTTCCACAAAGGTCTTCATATGTTTTTGGAGGCTATCTTTGTCCTTCGACAGCACGGAGGACTGCAAGCGCACGATTAGACCTTGGTAGCTCATGTTGATGCCGTTAATTTTGGTCTTGACGTCGCTCAGGTAATACAGCGCGTGCTTTTGCTCCTCGGTGAAATCCTTGACCGGCTTATCTGCCGGGTACAAGCCCGACTCTGCATAGGCCTTCCACAGCCAGGAGCCGACTTTCATGCCGGGGTACAAGATGGCGCCGTCGTTTAGGCTCAAGGACTCGTCCACGACCTCTTTCAGGTCGATTTGCGAGGCGCGGCCCGTGCCCTCGCAGGTCGGGCACATTCCGCCCGTGCGCTCAAAACGGCGAACCTCTTTCACGCCATTGACCTCAATGGCACCCTGGCCGCTGGCGGAAGGAACGTTGAAGGAATACGCCGCCGGGCCGCCCACGCGCGGGGAGGCAATGCGCGAGAAAAGCACGCGCAGCGCGCCGGTGATATCCGTTGCGGTGCCGAAAGTGGAACGCGAGTTGGCTGCCATCGGCTCCTGCCCCACCATGATGGCGGCGGTAAGGCCGCTGAGCTCGTCGACGTCGGGATGGGCCTGGGATTGCATAAAGCCCTGCACGAAACCCGGGTAGGTCTCGTTGATAAGCCGCTGAGATTCCGCCGCGATGGTTCCGAACACGAGAGAGGACTTGCCGGAACCGGAGACACCGGTGAACACGGTGAGTTTCCGCTTAGGGATATCGACGCTTATGTTTTTGAGATTATTATCGCGCGCGCCGACAACGCGGATGAATTCTTGATTGTGCACCTAGCCATCCTAAGACGAAACCCCGGGCCTCCACGTGGGAGACCCGGGGTGATTCGCGGCTAAAAATTAGTGGTGATGGCCATGAGAAGCAGCGGGAGCTTCTTCCTCAGCTGGCTTTTCCACTACGGATGCCTCGGTGGTCAGAACCATGCGGGCAACAGAGGTGGCGTTAACCACTGCGGAGTGGGTGACCTTAACAGGGTCGATGATGCCCTGCTCCAGCAGGTTGCCGTACTCCAGGGTGGCGGCGTTGAAGCCGTGGCCGTTCTCGAGTGCGGAAACGTGGTCAACTATAACGGAACCGTCCAAGCCAGCGTTCTGCGCAATCCAGTAAGCCGGGCGGGTCAGCGCGCGGGATACGGAGAGCACGCCGGTCTTGGCCTCGCCCTCGAACTCCTCGGCAAGCTTTTCCAGTTCCTTGGAGATCTGCACGAGTGCGGAACCGCCGCCTGCGATGACGCCCTCGTCGACGGCCGCGCGGGCAGCGTTGATGGCGTCCTCGACGCGCAGCTTGCGCTCGTTAACCTCAGTCTCGGTAGCAGCGCCGACGCGGATGACGGCAACGCCGCCGGACAGCTTCGCCAGACGCTCCTCGAGCTTCTCGCGATCCCAGGTGGAATCGGTGCGCTCGATTTCGCGGCGCAGCTGCTCGCGACGCTCCTCCACAGCGCTAGCTTCGCCAGCGCCGTCAACGATGACGGTGTCTTCCTTGGAAACCGTCACGCGGCGGGCAGAGCCCAGTACCTCGAGGCCAACCTCGTTCAAGTTGATGCCTACCTCCGGGTCCACAACGGTGGCGCCGGTGACAACGGCCAGGTCATCCATGAAGCCCTTGCGGCGCTCGCCGAAGTACGGGGCCTTCACGGCGGCAACCTTGAGCACCTTGCGGATGGAGTTAACAACGAGCGCCTGCAGCGGCTCGCCTTCCACATCTTCCGCGATGATCAAGGTAGGACGCGACGACTCAGCAATCTTCTCCAGCAGCGGCAGGAAGTCCGGCAGGGAGGAGATCTTGTTGCGGACGAGGAGGATGGCTGCGTCGTCAAGCACTGCGTTGTAGGTCTCTTCTTCCGTAGCGAAGTACGGAGAAAGGTAGCCCTTGTCGAAGGAAATGCCCTCGGTAACGTCCACGGAGGACTCGATGGATTGGGATTCCTCGACGGTTACGACACCGTCCTTGCCCACCTTGTCCATGGCGCCAGCGACCATCTCGCCGACCTCTGGGTCACGGGAGGAAACGGTTGCCACCTGCGCGATTTCCGACGCCGAGTTCACCGGCGTTGCGCGCTTCATCAGCTCTTCGACGGTCTTTTCCGCCGCCGCAGCGATACCGCGGTTCAGCTCAACTGGGTTGGCACCAGCGGCAACGTTGCGCAGGCCTTCAAAGATGAGCGCCTGCGCGAGCAAGGTTGCGGTGGTGGTGCCGTCACCTGCGATGTCGTTGGTTTTCACGGCCACGGACTTCACCAGCTGTGCACCGAGGTTCTCAAAAGGCTCCTCGATGTCGATGTCACGGGCGATGGTCACGCCGTCGTTGGTGACGGTGGGGCCGCCGAAGGCCTTGGACAACACAACGTTGCGGCCGCGGGGGCCGAGGGTGACCTTGACTGCGTCAGCAAGCGTATCAACGCCGCGCTGGATGCCCTCGCGAGCTTCCTGGTCAAATGCAATCAGCTTTGGCATGAAGGCCTACTTCTCGATGACTGCGAGCAGGTCACGTGCGGACAGCAGGAGGTACTCCTGGCCGTCGTACTTCAGCTCGGTGCCGCCGTACTTGGAGAAGATTACGGTGTCGCCCTCGTTGACGCCGACCGGAACGACCTCGCCCTTGTCATTGGTGCGGCCTGGGCCGACGGCGATGACGGTAGCCTCCTGCGGCTTTTCCTTAGCGGAGTCTGGGATAACCAGGCCGGAAGCGGTGGTGGTTTCTGCTTCTACGATCTGGACGAGAACCTTGTCCTCAAGTGGCTTGATGTTTGCCATGGTGATTCCTCCGAAATTTGAATCAGTTAGTTGTATGTGCCGGTTGTGGATGTCCAGCACAGCCGTCGTCGCGGGTGAACAACTGTGGGTCAAACAACCTTCCTAGCACTCTACCCTTGCGACTGCTAACCCTCAACAAACTCCGGAGGCGCGGCGAAGCCTATAAAACTTAGACGGACTTTTCAGAATTGATGACCGCCGCGCGCCAGAGGCCATACTCTTCTGGGTAGTCTTCGCGGTAATTGCTTACGGCACGGATACCGTGCTCGACTGCCTCGATGACCTCGTCGAAGTTCTCAGACTCACCGTCTGCTTCGACGAAGATGACCGGACCGCTAATAGCGCGGATTGGGTCCTGCAGGAATGCCGAGTTACCGGTATCGGCAGCATTGCGCGCCAGGGAGGCAACCGGATTCGGCTCCGCGCCCTCAGCCTTGGCATTGGGGTTAAAAAGCGCGGCATAGGTGGAACCGTCGTCTTGGAACACGACGGCGACGCGGTCTTCGGTGGTGCCGCCCAGGAACTGGTTGGCGTGCTCAAGTTCGAATTCGATCTTGCGGCGGGTCAGGTCTGGATTAACGAGAAAACCGGTGGTCATGACGGGGTAAGGCTCCTTCAATAGCCAGTAGGGCAATATCGTTTCCGTACATTACCGCCGCCTTAACCACCCCGCATCCGGAGGAAGGCAAACTTTTGGTGAACGTTAATTTGCGCTAACGAGCGGGACTTCCACCTCGAGCTGGGTATCGGTGCCGCAGGCCAGGCCGGAAGGCTCCGCGCCTTCGTGGATGAGCTGCGCCGCTACGGCCGCAATCATCACGCCGTTGTCGGTGCACAGCTTAAAACGCGGCACTCGCAGCTCGATGCCCGCCGATTCGCAACGCTTGGCCGCCAGCTGCCGCAGGCGCGAATTCGCAGCCACGCCACCGCCCAGCAGCAGAACCTTGGCGCCGGTGTCCTGGCAGGCCCGCACGGCCTTCGCGGTCAGCACATCCGCCACGGCCTCCTGGAAGGAAGCGCAAATATCCTCGATGGATACGACGCGCCCTTCCTTCTCCGCCTTTTCCACGTACCGCGCCACGGCGGTCTTCAAGCCGGAGAAAGAAAAGTCATGGCGATGCACGCCGCGCAAATCCTCCACACGCGAAAGGCCCCGCGGAAAGTCAATGTTGGCCTCGCCTTGCGCCGCCAGTTTGTCGATGACCGGCCCTCCCGGATAGCCCAGCCCCAAAAGGCGGGAGACTTTGTCGTAGGCTTCGCCGGCGGCGTCGTCAAGCGTGCTGCCCAATTCCTTCATGGGCTTTCCCACCGCCTCAACCTCAAGCAGCTGGGTGTGGCCGCCGGAGACCAAAAGAGCCACTGCGTGCGGCAGCTGTTCACCTTCGAGGTTGGCCACGGCTACGTGCCCGCCCAAGTGATTGACGCCGTAGAAAGGCACGCCCCAGGCAGCTGCATAGGCCTTCGCCGCGGAAGCGCCCACCAGCAAGGCACCCGCCAGGCCCGGCCCCACCGTCGCGGCAACGGCATCCGGCTTGGAAATCCCCGCTTCCTCCAGTGCTGCGCGCATCACCTGCGGCATAGCCTCCAGGTGGGCACGCGAGGCGATCTCCGGAACCACGCCGCCGAAGCGAGCGTGCTGCTGCATCGAGGAGGCAACGCTGTCAGCCAGGATTTCCATATGGCCATCCGCGTCCAGCTCGATGATTCCTACACCGGTTTCGTCGCAGGAAGACTCGATTCCGAGAATTTTCACTTCGCGGTCCTTTCGCTTTTACGCGGGCGGAACATGGTGTGCGCGTCCGCGCCTGAAGGTTGATAGTAATTGCGGCGGATGCCGGTCTTAATAAAACCGTAGGCTTCGTACATGGAAATGGCGGGATCGTTGCCCACACGAACCTCGAGAAAAACCGGGGAGTCTTTAAGGTCAGCGATATAGACGATGTTATCCATCATCATCCTGCCCACCCCACGGCGCTGCATCGCGGGATCAACGCCGATGGTATGAATTTCAAATTCCGGGTCGGTGACAGGTCCCATCATGCCGATGCCGGCATAACCAACCAATACGTCCTCGTCTTCCACACCTAGATAAAAAGTGTGGCCGTGTGCGATTTCCTGCACGAAAGCCTCCGCCGGCCACGGCCCCTCCCCTGCAAAAAGCACTTTCTCCAGCTCCGCGCAGCGCTGCGCATCGGCGGCGGTTAGTTCGCGCAGCTTCACAGATTTAGCCCGGAGATGTCGGGAAGGGCGGCTGAGCGCGGCTTCGGCTTCGGCGGCACGGCGTCTGGACGACGCAGGTACAGCGGGGTCAACGGAGCAGGCGTCGCGGAAAGGTCGGCAACGGCAACCAAACCGGCCGGGCGCGGATTCGCCGCCACGTGCGGCAGCGCCTGCAGGGCCTCGGGCAGCTTTTCAACCAGGTTACCTGGGATAACTACCGCTTCCACCTCCACGGCTATCTCGCCCGGCTTGACGACGCCCGGGCCTTCCACCCGCACGCCTTCTGCATAGGTCGCCCAGTAGATTTCCTTGCGCCGTGCATCCGTTGCCACGAGGATGCGCTTATCCGCGCCATGTTCGGCAGCGATGGCGTCGTGGGAGCAGACGCCGTGGACCGGGATACCGAGGGCGTCGCCAAGCGCGGATGCGGTGGCCATACCTACGCGCAAACCCGTAAACGGGCCCGGGCCACACCCCACGACGATTGCGTCCAAATCGGCAAAGCCCATTCCCTTTTCCTCCAACAGGCACTGGATGGTGGGAATCAACTGCTCGTTATGCGCCCGGGTATCGGTGATAATCCGCTCGCTGACCGCACCGGATTCGGTATCTACTACACCGGTAACCAGGTCAGTCGTTGCGGTATCAATGCTTAAAACCAGCACTAGGCGCCCAGCTTCCAGGTATCGCCTTCCTTGATGAATGGCAGCAGAGACTGGGTAGCAGCAGGCTGCAACGGCTGGCCCGTCGGGCACAGGTCGATCTTTTCGCGGTTGAGCTTCTCTGCGTAGAACTCATTGTTGCCGCCGATGGCAACGAAGTAGTTGGTGTCCGCGTCGACGTCTTCATCAATACCCAAGGCATGCGGGTCGATGCCGTACATCTTCTTGATCTCATCCAACTTGGTGCCAGCGCAGATGGTGGTCATGCCCTGCCAGTTACGGCCCAGAACCTCGCTCGGAGCGACGGCGCTGACAGTCAAGTTGGTCTTATCGAGGGAGTCGACAGCGCTTTCTAGGGTGCGCTCCACGGGTGGCTGCTCACGCATGCTCGACAGCGCAATCATCGCGCCCAAGGCGATGATGAACAATCCGATGAGGAATGTGGTGATGAATTGACCGACCTTGGTCATATTGAAAGCGCTCCTTGCACGTCATGTGGGGATTAGTTGACCCCGCTTATCCTACAAGAAGGTAGTTAACCTACCCAGTTCCAGGTGAACACGCGAGTATCGTCTGCGGCCTCACGGTTTATGTTGATCAGCAAAAAGGCCTCCGCGAGCTGGTCCATGAAGCCGCCGCCCCACTCGGCGACGACGACGGCGTCGTCAAGCTCGGTGTCCAAATCCAGCGCGTCGAGCTCGCCTAGAGGATCGTCGGAGTGGTCCAGCAGGCGGTAAGCATCGACGTGGACGAGCGCCGGGCCGCCGACGGTCGAGCGATGCTCGCGGGCGATGACGAAAGTCGGCGAGGTGACGCGGCCTTTGACCTGCATGCCTTCGGCAATGCCTTGGGTGAAGGTGGTCTTGCCTGCGCCCAGCGGGCCGTCAAGGATGACGAGGTCGCCAGCCTCAAGCGCCGCCCCCAGTTCCTTTCCCAGCTCGCGAGCGGCTTCGGCAGTAGCTACCTGCTTTTGGCCCTGCTGCGGAAACTGGCTACGCATGCCCGATTCCTCCCTCAAAATGGCGGGCGGTGCGGCCAGTGGGACGGCAGATGATTTCGTAATTGATGGTTCCGGTGACCTCCGCCAGATCCGTCGCGCTCAGGCCGCCTTCGCCGAAGATGATGGCTTCGTCGCCTTGCTCGACGCTGTACTCGTTCTCGCCCAAGTCCACGACAATCTGGTCCATGCACACGCGGCCCACCTGTGGGTAAAGCTTGCCGCCGATGCCGACCTTAAGCTTGCCCTGAAAGTTGCGCGGCAAACCGTCGGCGTATCCGCACGGAATCGTGGCCAAAAATCCCGGCTTTTCGGCTTTCCACGTGAGGTTGTAGCAAGTGCCCTCGCCTGGCTGAATCGGCTTGATGTTGACGACGCTCGCCGCCCAGGTCATCGCCGGCTTCAAACCGTGCTCGAGGCCGGGGATCGGCTCCAGGCCATAACAAGCCAAGCCCGGACGGACCATCTCGAAATGGGAAGAAGGTCGTTCCAAAACAGCCGGGGAGTTGGCCAAATGATTCACTGGGCACTCCAGGCCTGCAGCCCGAGCCCTCTCTAGCGCGCGGCGAAAATTAGCTTCCTGCTCGTCGTTGAAGGGATTATCTGGCTCATCCGCGCACGCAAAATGCGACATGAGGCCTCGAACCTCGACCTGCGGGGCGTCGCGAAGCAATGCGAAAGTAGCATCCCAGTTCGTTTCCTCCACGCCGGAGCGATGCAGACCGGTTTCAACCTTGATATAAACCTGCGCCGGAATCTCCGATTCCACCAAACGGCGCGCGTGTACCAAGGAGGGCACTGCAATGTGGATGCGGCATGCCAAAGCCTCCGCGATGTCCTGCGTGGAGTCCCAAATCCACGCCGCAATCGGCTGATCGATTCCGCTGCGCCGCAGCTCAATGGCCTCTTCGAAAGTCGCCACACCGAAAGCATCCGCACCCGCACGCGCCATCACTGGCGCGACTTCTTTGACGCCGTGGCCATAGGCATCCGCCTTCACCACGCACATGAGCTGCGCGGGAGCCACCTCTTTCTTTAACAAAGAAACATTGTGGGCGATGGCGTCAAGGTCGATTCTGGTACGAAGCATGGGTCTATTGTGCCACTGCACTGGTGTGCAGGACTAACGCAGCAGCACGCGGCGCGGATTTCCCGTGCGGTTAAAACACAAAATCCGGAAGCACCCACCATAAGGCGAGGGGTACTTCCGGATTTAAAGCGAGCTTTTACTCGACGGTGACGGACTTAGCCAAGTTACGCGGCTGGTCGACGTCGTAGCCCTTCGCGGTGGCAACGCCACAGGCGAAGATCTGCAGCGGAACCGTAGCCAACAGCGGCTGCATCAGCGTCGGGGACTGTGGAATGCGGATGACGTGGTTAGCATATGCCTCCACAGCATCGTCGCCTTCTTCAGCAATAACGATGGTGATTGCGCCACGGGCACGGATTTCCTGGATGTTGGATACGACCTTAGAGTGCAGGGAATCGCGGCCACGCGGGGAAGGAACGATGACGAAGACCGGCTGGCCCTCCTCAATGAGCGCGATTGGGCCGTGCTTGAGCTCGCCGGCAGCGAAGCCCTCGGCGTGCAGATATGCGATCTCCTTCAGCTTTAGAGCGCCCTCAAGCGCGACCGGGAAGCCAACGTGGCGGCCCAAGAAGAGAACGGACTCGGCGTTTTGCATGGAGTTAGCAAGATCGGTGACCTGCTTCTCGTTGTCGATGACTGCTTGGACCTTCTCCGGCATATCGCGCAGCTCCTGCAGAACCGCGTTTACTTCGTCGGCGAACATGTTGCCGCGCAGCTGCGCCAGGTACAGGCCGAGGAGGTAGGTCGCGGTGATCTGCGCCAAGAAGGCCTTGGTGGAAGCAACGGCGATCTCCGGGCCGGCGTGGGTGTACAGCGCAGCGTCGGCCTCGCGAGGGATGGAAGAGCCCTGGGTGTTGCAGATAGCGATCACCTTGGCCCCCTGCTGACGAGCGTGGCGCACCGCCATCAAGGTATCCATGGTCTCGCCGGACTGGGACAAAGCGACGACCAAGGTCTTCTCGTTGACGATCGGATCGCGGTAGCGGAACTCGTGCGCCAGCTCGACCTCGGTTGGGATACGGCACCAGTGCTCGATTGCGTAACGCGCAACGTGGCCTGCATAAGCAGCGGTACCGCAGGCAATGACGATGATCTTATCGATGGACTTCAAAACCGCCTCATCGATGTGAACCTCGTCCAGGGTCAACTTGCCTTTCCCGTCAAAGCGGCCAAGCAGGGTGTCACGTACAGCAGCTGGCTGGTCGTGGATCTCCTTTTCCATGAAGGAGTTGAAGCCGCCCTTTTCTGCGGCAGCTGCGTCCCACATGATTTCGAATGGCTTGCCCTGTGCAGCGTTGCCTTCGTAGTCGGTGATGGAAACTTCGTCAGCAGTGATGGTAACGACCTGGTCATTTTCCATCTCGACGGCGGACTTGGTGTAGTCAATGAAGCCGGAGACGTCGGAGCCCAGGAAGTTCTCGCCCTCACCCAGACCAATGACCAGCGGGGAATCGCGGCGGGCGGCAACAATGCGGTCAGCCTGCTCGGAGTGGATTGCTAGAAGGGTAAAAGCACCTTCCAGGCGCTTGCCGGTCAGCTGCATCGCCTTGGTGAGGTCACCCGCAGCTTCATTGTGGAAAATATCGCCCAGTAGGGTGGCAGCAACTTCGGTGTCGGTCTCGGACACGAAGTTATAGCCCTTGGAGGTCAGCTCGGCCTTCAGCTCAGCAAAGTTCTCGATGATGCCGTTGTGAACAACTGCCAGCTTGCCGCCGTCAACTACATGCGGGTGGGCGTTCAGGTCGGTCGGGCCGCCGTGGGTTGCCCAACGGGTATGTCCGATGCCCAGGACAGAGTCCTGCAAAGGGCGGGAAGCAATTTCTGCTTCGAGGGCAGCAACTTTGCCGGCCTTTTTGCGCCAGCTAATTTCGCCATCGACGTACATTGCGACGCCAGCAGAGTCATAGCCTCGGTACTCAAGACGGCGAAGGCCTTCCAGCACAACGTCCAGGGCATAGTATTCACGGCCACTGGATGCGTGACCTACGTATCCAACAATTCCACACATAAGCCTCGATCCTACCTCATAGGAATTGGAACCTCTTCACTGCAAAGTTAAAGCTTTTCTTTCACCGCCAACCGCGAAAGAAAACCCGCATTCTGAGCCATCAATATGGCTTATCCCCCGCCGCCGTGCTTTCTTCCTCTATTCTGGAATACGTGTCTGCGAATCTAAAGAAGCATCTAGGAACTCTGTCCAAGCGTGGCCCCCACCGCGTCCTCGTCGGCGATCTTTCTTATGCCGGCATCAACGGCAAGGTTTATACCCCAGCTGAGGGCAAGGGCCTGCCGGCTGTGGCCTTCGCCCACGATTGGACGAAGAAGGTTAAGAATTACCACGCTACCCTGCGCCATTTGGCTAGCTGGGGCATCGTGGTGGTTGCCCCTGATACGGAGACGGGTATTAACCCGAGCCACCGCAATTTCGCTGCGGACGTCGAATCTGCACTGCAAATTGCAGCTGGCGTCAAGCTGGGCACGGGCAACATCGCGGTATCGCCTTCCAAGCTCGGCATCGTCGGCCACGGCATGGGCGGCGGCGTCGCCGCGCTGGCAGCGGTTGATAACCCAAAGGTTCGCGCCGTAGCGGCGCTGTACCCGGCAGATACTGCGCCTTCGTCTTATGCAGCGGCTAAGTCCATCACGGCTCCGGGCCTGATTATCGGTTCCGAGCGCGAGGATCTTTTCCGCGCCGGCAACCCTGCGCAGCTGGCTGACAACTGGGGCGGCGAGGTGGCTTACCGCGAGCTGGCCAAGGGCACCCAGGCTGGTTTCACTGAGGATCGCCTCTTCAAACTGGCCGTCGGTTCCGGTGCGTTCCAGTCAGGCCCGACTGAAACCGCACGCGCTTTGGTAACCGGCTTCCTGCTGTCGACGCTTGCGGGTGAGTCCAAGTACGACGATTTCGCTGAAGCTGATGCAAGCGCTAAGGGCGTGAAGAGTATTTTTGGTGAAGAACTGCGCAAGAAGGCCGGTATTCACCGCTAATATTCGCAGTCACTGCACCGCCTAGCCAGTCCGCACAACGCGGGCTGGCTTTTTATTTACCGCTGTTGGTTGCGCCGAAGCACAGATTTGATTTGCCCGCTTCCGCGGCGCTTGCCGTGGGCTGGGAAGGCGGAGTGCTGGCGCGGCTCGCTTGCCGACGCCGCCTGCCCCGCGTTCATCCTTGCCCTCGCCGTTGCTTTTTCAGCGGACTTTTCGAGTTCGTCTTGAGCTTGTGCCATTGCCTTTTCGAATTCGAGGAGGCGGGCGGCAGTCCGCTCCCTAAAGCCGCGCGCAAATTCCGCGAACTCATCATTTACTGCTGCCATTACCACTGCCCTGCCTTCCGTGCGTGAACTGTTTTATCTTCTGGTGCTGGCTCCGGAGCCGGTGGTGCTGGCGGCGGTGCTGGTGCTGGTTCAGGTGCTGGAGCCGGCTCCGACGGTGACGGTGGGACTGGCGCTTCCGCTGCCTGCATGTGCGCGACCTTCTCCGGCGGCGGCGTAGGCTCTTCTACTTCCGCAAGCTCAGGCGGCGGTGGAATGACGCCATCCCGCGGCGGCTCGGGAGCCGGCGGTTCTGGTGCTGGCGGCGGACATGGTTCCGGCGCTGGTGGTTCAGGTGCCGGCGGTTCAGGCGCCGGCGGCGGCTCCGGGCACGGCTCCTCTGGAATCGGCATATTCTCTAGACACTCAGCAGCAGCGGCAGCCAGCAATCCCACGCCGATGATGGCAACGCCCACTCCCAATGCGCCGAGGCAACCACAGCACGACTGCTCCGGTGGGCATTGTTGGGCTACCTGTGTGGTTTCCTGCTCACACTCGACTATCTCTTGTTCGCACTCAGCTGTCTCTTGCTTGGCTTCGGTGTCTTGCTGTACTTCGATGTCCAGCTGGACTGTAACCTGCCGCGGCTGTTCCTCCGGACACGGCGCTTGTGCAGGTTGGATTGGCTCGGGCTCTACCAGCGCCTGCGCTGGCTGCGTACAAGGCTGCTCGACAGGAGCTGCAGGCGGCGGGCAAACCGGCGACTGCGGCGGCGGTGTCGCAACCGGTGGCGCTACAGATGGAACTGTAGGCGGCACGGGAGTCGGTGCAGGATTCGGTGGAGCTGGCGGTACGCCAGCGGGAGTCGTGCAGATAGGTGCTGCCTTCGTAGGTGGTGCAGTTGTCTCGCATGCTTCGGCCGGCGGTGTTTGGGCAGGCTGCGTAGTATCGGCAGGCGGCTGGCCGGTGACGGTGGGCGGGGCGGATGGACAGGGGGCGTCGGCAAGCGGTGGCTCACAACCGCGCGCTGGCTCGGGCGGGGTCTTAGGGAGCTCGCGCTCGCAGACCTTGGAACAGCACTCCTCGAACTTGTCGTAGCATTGCTCGATTGCGGAATCGCGGTCGCGACAGGTGGTCATCACCATGTCATTGGTTTGCTCGATGAGATTGGCGCCGATAGAGGAGATAATCGGGACGATGAAGCGGCCGAGTGGGTGCTTGGAGGCGATCATCGTCAAAATGTTGAGCAACGGCACCACCGCGGAAAATAGCTCCGTCAAAGAAGTATCCGAAACACCGACGATGTCCTCGATGGCATTGGAACACTGCTGCGCCTTACCGGTTAGCTCATCGGCCTCTTCGCGCTCTTGCTCAAAGTCCTTCTGTACTCCCCCGAGGTGATCCATCAGGGCATTCCCCGCGATGCTCAGCACCGTACCGACAACAAACCCCTTCAGGCCCCCGCCACCGCGAGCAGGCCGGCGCCCGCCCATCGCAGCGGAAGTTCCGCGCACCAGTTCCTGTGGTTTGATGCCGTCGACTGAACCAATCATGCTGCCCAGCAAATCTAGCGGCGTGCTGGGGCCTGCATAGCTGCCCTGGCTGGCGGCCTGAAATTGGGAGACGGCCTGCGAATAATCCCCTAACAAAGACTTCGTGGTGCTCATCGGACCCCACCGCCAAAGGATGGCTCCACGTGGGTAAGGCTTGCCGCGTTGGCCTCGTCCAAGTCTGCGAACTGCCTGATCTGCACACGAACTGCCTCAGCAGTGGCGGTGATATTATCCAAGCGCCACGCGCCGCGGGAGTGCAGCTTTTCCAAAATCGCCTGTATGCGGGCGCCTTGCCCCGCAAAGTCGCGGCCTGCCGCGGACGGGGAAAAAGCCGGAATATCCGCCATGTGGGCGCTGCGCTGGGCTTGGTTTTCCTCAATCACGCGGTTTAAGCGCTGGGATATATCTTGTTCGTCGAAAAATACGTCAGTCACTGTGGGCACTCCTTGGCCTGCCAATATTCATTCTTGCCCTTATTGGACTGTCCACAACCGCCTTCGGTTCCCCACTAATTGCAAAAGCCAGCCCGCCACGGCAAATTC
>NZ_JASBOD010000007.1:0-175266 GCF_047459735.1 Corynebacterium sp. c25Ua_89 | reverse complement strand
GCCTCGACTACGTGGCCGCCGCTTTCAGCGAGGACACCCGCGCCGGCGGGCTGCTATAGCACAGAAATGGCCTCGCGCAGCGGAGCCTCTGTAATTTCCTCAACCATCCAGGGGCTGAAAGCAAACGGAGTGGCAACCGCGGCATCGATAAGCGCGGCGGGTGCTGCCCACGCGATGGAATCCACCTCATCAGGATTCGGGTGCAGCTGCACATCCTCCGGGAGCTCCAAGACGAAGACCGGGCAGATCTCGTGCTCGACGATGCCGGAGGAATCAACGGCCCGATAAGAAAAATCCGGTAGAACCTCGCGCACCTGGTCCGCCTCCGCGTGGATGCCCAGCTCGAAGTGCGCCCGTCGCAACACCGCCGAGACGTTGTCCTCCCCCGGCGCTGGATGGCCACAAAAAGAATTGGTCCATACGCCAGGCCAGGTCTGCTTTGCCAGTGCGCGGCGGGTCACAAGCACCTTGCCGCCTGCTATAACCCACGCAGAAAACGCGAAGTGCAGCGGGGTATCCGTGGTGTGAACGGCCGCTTTATCAGCTGTTCCGGCAGGTAGTCCGTCGGGGCCGGCGAGGACTACGAGTTCTGTCATAGGTTGAGGTCTCCCACGTAGGTGACATTGCCGATGCTAAAGCGGGCATTCCAGAGGTTGCCCGGGGTGACGTTGAAGCGGTACTGCAGGTTCGTCGAAGCACCCGCGCCCAGAGGCAGGTCCAGGCCCGGCGCGGCTACGTCGGCGTTGGCCTCTGGGTCATAAGGCAAAAGCTCAATCTTGGACCAACCGCCATTGCCGTCAGCGCGCTCTAGGACGGGCTCTTCGATGGCATCAGGCGGCAATGCGGTGTCATTCAGGTTGTGCACGCGGACGGTCACCACGGATCCCTGCACGGAGTCGCTGTATACGCCCTGCAGATCCCACTCGACGTTCAAGCCATCGTCTTTGACCTTGGCGCCCAAGTCGGAGGAGATCTCCTTGTTGTCTACATCTTTGGGCTCATAAGGCGGCTCTTCCGAGCTAGAAACCACGATGTCTTCGCCCAATCCGGTTTCCTCTGGCTGCAGGATGGCACAACCGGAGGCAAGGGTACCGATTGCTGCCACAGCAGCAATCAACTTCAGAGACCTATTCACCGCGAATTCCTTTTTGCTTTTGGGACGGATCAAAACTTTTCTTTAATACCTTAACCTAGTCAGTGTTTATTGCCGTACAGGTGGCATACTGTTCCTTCTCGAATCTTTCTCACCCCTACCTCAGAATTGAGAGGCGCTAGCTAGCTTTATGAACTCCATCTTGCGCATTACTCGCAGTGCTTCTGCGCTGTGGCCTTTTTATTTGGGAGTGCTTGCCACCGCCACGGTGACCGCGGTGCTCTCGCTCATCTCGCCCTTCTTGGTCCGCGAGGCAACCGACGCCATCGTTGAGTCCTTGCAGGGCAACACCCCGGCCGAAAGCGCCCTGCGCACCGTCATGTGGCTGGTCATCGCATTGTTTGCTGCCGACGCCCTGGGCAACCTAATCAAAAACGTCGGCGGCTATATCGGCGACGTCATGGTGGCGCGCCTGCGTCAGATCCTGTCCACTCGCTACTTTGCCAAGCTGCTTTCCGTGCCGCAGGCCTACTACGACAATCAGGTCACCGGCACCATCATCGCCCGGCTGGATCGCTCAATCTCCAATATCACGCAGTTTGTGCAGTCCTTCTCCAACAACTTCTTCACCATGCTGATTCAGGCCATCGCGGTGTTGGTCATCATGGGCATTTACTACTGGCCGCTGGCCATCCTGCTCGCGCTGCTGTTTCCGCTGTACATGTGGCTTACCGCCATGACCTCGACGCGCTGGCAAAAATACGAGGGGAAAAAGAATGCCGATGTGGACCAGGCCAATGGCCGCTTTGCTGAGGTCATCGGCCAGGTTAAAGTGACCAAGTCCTTCGTGGCGGAGGTGCGCGAGCTCGATAGCTTCGGCAAGCTCTACCGCCGCATCGTCGATACCACCAAGCCGCAGTCGCGCTGGTGGCACTCCATGGATACCCTGCGCGGCGTGGCCATGTCCCTCATCTTCTTGGGCATCTACGCCATCGTGTTCTGGCGCACCCTCCATGGCCATTTCAGCATCGGCGATATGGTCATGATCTTGCAGCTGGTCAACCTGGCCAAGCAGCCGGTGTTCATGATGAGCTGGATTGTGGACACGGCCCAGCGCGCCATCGCCGGTTCCAAGGACTATTTCAAGGTCATGGAGGAAAACTTCGAGCCGACGGCGAACAAGGGCCTCATCGAGGCCACCACGGCTTCCGACGCCCCGGTGCTTGACCTCAATCCGGTTCAGCCTTTGGAGCCGACGCCGGGCAAGCCGGTCTTTGCTTTCCAGGACGTGTCCTTTTCCTATGAAGAAGACAAGCCCGTGGTCGAAAACATCACCTTTGCTGCCGAGGAAGGCCACAAGGTGGCTTTGGTCGGCGAATCTGGCGGCGGCAAGTCCACGCTGGTCAATCTGCTGCTCGGCCTCTACCACCCCACCGCGGGCCGCCTTAGCGTGCTGGGCCACGACGTCGATGAGCTCAAGGCCGCGCGCCTGCGCGCCTCTGTCGGCGTGGTCTTCCAGGAGTCCTATCTGTTCTCGGGTACCATCCGCGAAAACATCGCCTACGGCAAGCCCGGTGCGAGCGAGCAGGAGATAATCGACGTCGCCAAGCGCGCCAATGCTCACGACTTCATCGAGGCTTTCCCGCAGGGCTATGACACCGTCATTGGCGAGCGCGGCCTAAAGCTTTCAGGCGGACAGAAACAGCGCGTTGCCGTGGCGCGGGCGATGCTCAAGGACGCGCCGATCTTGGTCCTGGACGAGGCCACCTCCGCGCTGGATACCAAGGCCGAGCGCGCCGTGCAAGCAGGCCTGGATGAGCTGATGAAGAATCGCACCACGCTGATCATCGCCCACCGCCTGTCCACCATCGCCGACGTGGATACCATCATCACCCTGGATAAAGGCCGCATTGATGAGATTGGTTCGCCGGCGCAGTTGTCCCAGTCCGGCGGCATCTATGCCGAGCTGCTGCGCCTTACCCAGTCCAGCTCGCGTGCAGACCGTGAGCGTTTGAAGCGCTACGGATTCGTCGAAAACACCGCCGCTGAGACGGAAGAATAATAAACCTGTTGCCTGCTTTTGGCCCGCGCTAGTGTGGGGCTTATGCAGTTTCCATCACTAGAAAAGTTACAAGCCCGCGGCACCCGGAAGTGGACGGTGTACGGCGATGACGTACTGCCGCTGTGGATTGCAGAGTCCGATTTTGAAACTTCTCCTGCGGTCAAGGATGCAATCCAGCGCGCCGTGGATGCCGAGGCCTTTGGCTACACCCCCTCGCCGAAGTCGGCCGGGCTTAATGACGCCGTGGCTGACTTTTATGAAACGCGCTACGGCTGGCGCCCCAACCCGCGGCAGATTTTCTGGATCGGCGATGTAGTCCGGGGCCTTTTCTTGGCGCTGAACTACTTCACGCGGCCCGATTCCCCAGTGGTGGTTCCGGTTCCTTCCTACCCGCCGCTTTTGGAATTGCCAGAAGCCGCCGGCCGCGAAAAGATTGAGACCACCCTCGATCTTGCAGACATCGAGCGCGCCTTCCAGCAGGGTGCTGGCTCCATCTTGCTGGCCAATCCTTTCAACCCACTGGGCACCGTCTTTGAGGAAGACTATCTCACTAAGTTGGTGGCGCTGGCGGAGAAATATGACGCGCGCATCCTCGCTGACGAGATCCACGCTCCTCTGGTCTACGAGGGCAAGCACATTCCGGTCGCTTCCTTGGGCGAGGCCGGCGCAAGGCGCACCATCACCGTGACCGCTACGTCCAAGGCGTGGAATATTGCGGGGCTAAAGTGCGCGCAGATCATTTTCTCTAACGCCGGCGACGTTGCCACCTGGAATAGCTTGAGCGGCGTGGCCAAGGACGGCACCGGAACTTTAGGCGTGCTAGCCGCCGAGGCCGCCTACCGCGACTATGAGTTCCTAGACCAGGAGATTGAGTATCTGCGGCAGACCCGCGATTGGCTCGTCGAGGAGCTGCCAAAGCGCATACCGGGGCTGAAAACCACCGTTCCGCAGGCAACTTACCTGCTGTGGCTCGATTTCCGGGACACCGCGATTGGTGATAACCCCCAGCCCGCGAAGTGGCTGCGCGAGAACGCCAAGGTGGCCCTCAACGAGGGCGAGACCTTTGGCACCGGCGGCAGCCACCATGCCCGTTTGAATTTCGCGACATCTCGCGAGATCTTGGAAGAAGCACTCGACCGTTTGGAGAAGGTTTTCTAATAGCAATTAGAAATTTGCCAGACTTCCCTCCACCGTATAACGTGTTATGAGACAGTTATCCCAAATAGTGGGAAACCAGAGGGAAGATATGACAACACAAACACAAACACCTGCGACTCCGACCGGCAAAAAGGGCGGCTCCGTCACCACCATCGTGGTGGCCTCGCTGATGCTCTTTTCGATGTTCTTCGGCGCCGGCAACCTTATCTTCCCACCCATGGTCGGCGTAGCCTCCGGCACCAACTTCTGGCCGGCCATCCTGGGCTTTTTGGCAGCCGGCGTGCTGCTGCCGGTTCTGGCGGTCGTCGCTGTGTCCATCTCCGGCCAATCCGTGCGCGACATCGGAAACCACGGCGGCAAATTCTTCGGCATCGTATTCTCCGCCATGGCCTACCTGGCCATCGGCGCTTTCTACGCCCTGCCACGCACCGGCGCAGTTTCCATGGAAACCGCCATCACCCCGCTGTTCGGCTGGGAAGGCTTCGGCGCCAACGTCACCTACAACATCATCTTCTTCCTCGTGGCGCTCGTCTTGTCGTGGAAGCCGAATAGCATCATCGACACCCTGGGCAAGTTCCTGACCCCTGCGCTGGTCATCTTGCTCTTCGTCCTGATCACCCTGGCCTCCTTCGGCGCCGAACGCGTCCCGGCCACCCCTTCGGAGGACTACACTTCTTCCGCCATGGTCACCGGCCTCTTCGAAGGCTATAACACCATGGACGCCATCGCTGGCTTGGCCTTTTCCATCGTCATCGTCACCTCCCTGAAGTCCAAGGGCTTCAAGGAGGGCAAGCCGGTGGTTTCCGGCACCATCACCGCCGCCGTTATCGCCGGCGGTCTGCTGGCAGCCATCTACCTCGGCCTGGGCTGGATCGGCCAGACCATCCCGAACGGTCAGAGCTATGAATCCGGCGCCACCCTGCTTGCCGACGCCGCGAATTCCACCATGGGCGGCGTCGGCCAGGCAGTCTTCTCCGCCATCGTCATCCTGGCGTGCATGACCACCGCGGTCGGCCTTATCGTCGCCACCTCTGAGTTCTTCGTGCAGCTGGTTCCAAAGACCACCTACCATTTCTGGGCCGTGCTCTTTACCCTGCTGTCCATCGCCTTTGCTTTCCAGGGCTTGGAGACCGTCCTGGCCATCGCAGTTCCATTCATCACCTTCCTGTACCCGCCAGCCATCACCCTGATTGCACTGACGCTGCTGCAGCCAGTGGTCAAGAATGCCGTGCGCTTCCGCTGGGCCTTCCTGCTCGCGCTGTGGACCTCGGTCATCTGGTCTGCACTGTCCGTCCTGGCGGGCCAGGGCTGGCTCGCAGGCATCCAGCCGCTGCTGGACATCTCACCGGGCCAGGCCGTGGGCCTGGGCTGGTTCGCGCCGACCGCGATTGCAGCCCTCATCGGCATGGGCATCGACTTCGCACAGCGAAATAAATAGTCCGGGCGTAGCGTTGGAAATAAGAGCACTTTCCAACCTGCGACTTAAGGAATATTAGTGACCAACCGCGCAAAGCTTTCCCTTCTTGACTTCTGCACCATCTACGAAGGCGAGACCGCCGCAGAATCGATGGCCCGCTCCGTCGAGCTTGCACAAGTTGCAGAGAAGGCCGGCTACTCCCGCATCTGGTACACCGAGCACCACAACATGCCGACGATCACTTCCTCGTCGCCCGCAGTGCTCATCTCCCACATCGGCGCCAAGACCAACACCATCCGTCTTGGCGCTGGCGGCGTGATGCTGCCCAACCACGCCCCCTACGTAGTGGCCGAGCAATTCGGCACCTTGGCCGAGCTCTACCCCAACCGCATCGATCTCGGCCTGGGCCGCGCGCCCGGCACAGACATGCACACCCTGGGCCGCGCACTGCGCCGCGACGCCCACGCAGCAGAGCGCTTCCCCGAGGACGTTAAGGAGCTGCAGGGCTACTTCTCCGGCAAGTCCTTGGTCCCCGGCGTGCAGGCCATCCCCGGCGTAAACACCCACGTGCCGCTGTACATCTTGGGCTCTTCCATGTTCGGCGCGTCGCTGGCCGCCAAGCACGGCCTGCCCTATGCCTTCGCCTCCCACTTCGCGCCCACGCACCTGCGCCAGGCCACGGCCTATTACCGCAATAACTTCCAGCCCTCCGAGGCGCTCAGCGAGCCCTATGTCATCGCAGGCGTCAATGTCACCGCCGCCGATACCAAAGAGGATGCCGACGCCGAGTATGAAAAGGTGTGCTTCAACCGCGTCAAGGCCTTCGCTGGCCGCGGCAAGTATCTAACGGATCAGCAAGTCGAGCAGATCAAGAACTCCCACCAGGGAGCCCAGATTCTCGGCATGATGAAATACAGCGCCGTGGGCACCACCGACCACGTACGCGACTACCTCACAGACTTCCAGGAGCTAGCCCAAGCTGACGAGCTGATGATCTCGCTTCAATCCACCGGTCATGACAACCTCCTGCAGAACATGAACCTGCTCGCGGATGCATGGGAACTCGGCTAGAAATACCCCCGCCAAACACCCCCCAAAAACTTGTGCATATTCTAGGCTCGAGCGATTAAGACGCTCGATTGAACTTGATTAGTATTTCCACTATTTGGCTTCCACTATTTTCGCTACATAAGGAGGAGGCATGCCAGCACGCGGGGTGCAGCAGCACAAGAAGATCGCGGACTATCTACGCGGCCTCATTAAGGACGAGAGCATCAAGGCGGGTGACTTTCTTCCCAGCGAGGCGGAACTGTGCGAGAAGTTCAACTCCTCCCGCGGCCCAGTGCGCCAGGCCATTGCGAGCCTGCGCGCCGAAGGCTTAGTAAGCTCTGGCCGCGGACGTCGCTCCGTGGTGTTAGGCAGCTTCACCAGGGAGAACTTCGACGCCATCTGCTCCATCACCAACTGGCTGAGCGGCCGCGGATACAACGTTGGGCAAAAGACCCTGTGGACTGCCCGCCGCCCTGCGCCCAAGGAGGCGGCAAGTTACCTGCGCATCAGCGAGGACGAACAGGTGGTGTTTGTACACCGCATCCGCAGCATCGACGGCGAGCCGGTTGCCATCGAGCGTATGTATTTCCCGCTGCACGTGGGCAAGCACATTTTGGACTTCGATGCCGATTCCGGCTCCATCCACAATCATCTGATGGCCCAAGGCGTCAAATTCGATAACGCGCACCGCGAGCTGACTCTTACCTGCGCCTCCGAAGAGGACGCAGCAGCCCTTAGCTGCGAGCCTGGCACTCCGCTGTGGCGCATCCACATTGAGCTTTCCGATCACGCTGGCCGCCCCGTGGAGTACACCACCAATCTCCTGCGCGCGGATCGCATGAAGGTCGGCATTACCAACGTCCGCGGCACTACTTCCCCACTTGAGGTCATCCTTACTGACTAACCCTCCCCCCGAGGGACATTCGCTTAACCGAGCCGAAACGCTTAACCTGCTTACATGAAGAAAGTACACCTAGCGCGTGCAGCGAGCGCGCTGGTTCTCGGGGCGTCGCTAAGCGCGTGCTCAGCCGGACACACGGTGGTCAAACCCACCACCAGTGATTCGCTGACCATTGCCGCAACCGGCGCTGCTACCTCTCTCGATTTCACCAACGTCGGTGGAGCTGCCATCCCCGCCGCACTCATGAGCAACGTCTACGAAACCCTCGTACGCATCGAGGGCGACGAGATTGTGCCAGGCCTCGCCGAAAGCTGGGATGCAAAAGACACCACCTATACCTTCCACCTGCGCCGTGGTGTGCAATTTAGCAACGGCGACGAATTCACAGCCGAGACCGCTGCTTATTCCATCAACAACGTGAAGGAAAAGTGGACCAACGGCATCTCCAAGCAGATGGAGGTAGTAGAAAGCGCCAAGGCGCTGGACAAATACACGCTGCAGGTAAAGCTGAAGAAGCACTCGAATAGCTGGCTGTGGTCCATGGGCACGGCAATCGGTGCGATGATGACGCCAAACGCCATGGATTTGGCCACCCAGCCCGTGGGTACGGGCCCCTTTGAGCTTGCCGGATTTGCGCCCGGTGAATACATCTCCCTGCGCCCGCACCAGAATTACTGGGGCAAGGTGCCAAAAGAGCAGGTGACCATCCAGTATTTCCCCGATGCAATCTCTTCGGTCAATTCCCTAAAGTCCGGCGGCGTCGACGTGGTTTGGGCGATGCAGAACCCAGAGCTGCTCGATAACTTGGGCGAGGGAATCCGCACCGCCGTAGGCACCACCAACGGCGAGGTACTGCTTTCCATGAACAACAACGCCGCGCCTTTCGACGACCCACGCGTGCGCCGCGCAGTGGCCTATGCCGTCGACCGCAAGGCCGCGAATCAGATTCTGTGGGACGGCCTGGCCAAGGACACCGGCGGCGCGCCCGTACCTCCTACCGACCCATGGTTCAACGAGAAGGACTATTACCCTTACTCCCCGCAGCGCGCGAAGGAGCTTTTGCAAGAAGCCGGCGCCGAGGGCGCGCACATCACGATTACCGCGCCGACCCTGCCCTATGCCCAGCGCGTCTCTGAGCTTTTATACTCGCAGCTAACTGAGGTCGGCTTCGACGTCACTCTCGAATCCGCCGAGTTCCCCGCAGTCTGGCTGGGCCAAGTCATGGGCGCGAAGGATTACCAAATGTCCCTGGTCTCCCACGTGGAGCCGCGCGATATTCCGACGCTCTTCGGCAACCCGGACTATTACCTGGGCTATGACTCGCAGAAGACCCGCGACCTGCTTTCCGCTGCGGATTCCGCCCCGGAGAGCAAATACGCCGCGGGCATGGAAAAGGCCGTGGACCAAATCATGGCCGATGCCGGTGCGCTGACGCTGATGAACATGCCCAACATCGTCCTCTACCGCGATGGCATCGAGGGCCTGAACCCGAACCAGGTAACCGACGCCATCGAGCTGGCAGATCTCAAGGAGGCACCGTGACCTATCTCAAGGCTCTCGCCAAGTTCGTGGTGACCTTGTTCGCCGCCTCCATCGCCATCTTCCTGCTCATGCGCGCAGTCCCGGGCAACCCGGCGCGCGTGGCACTGGGCGTTAACGCCACTGACGACGCCGTCGCCGAGCTGACCACCGCCTTGGGCCTCGACCGCCCGCTTTTGACGCAGTACTTCGATTGGGTCGGCGGCCTGCTCAGCGGCAACTTCGGCACCTCCCTGGCCTCCCAACAGGACATCACTCCGCTGGTGGTTGACCGCGCGCAGGTCTCGCTGATCTTGGTGGGGCTGGCGATCCTCTTGGCCCTCGCCGGCGCCGTGCCGATTGGCATGTGGCTGGCGCGCACGGGCAACACGTTCGTCTCGGCACTGACCCAGATTGGCATCGCGATCCCAAGCTTCCTCGTGGGCTTCATCATGGTGGCCTTCTTCGCGGTGCGGCTGGGTTGGCTGCCGGCCAATGGCTGGATTCCGCCGGACCAGGACTTCGGTGGCTTTATCGCCCGCCTCATCATGCCAGTGATCTCCCTGGCCTTGGTGCAGGGTGCGATGCTCACCCGCTACGTGCGCTCCTCCATCGTGGATGTGATGGACCAGGATTACATCCGCACCGCCCGCGCGCTGGGTCTATCCCACGCGGAGGCGCTGCGCCGCCACGGCCTGCGCAATGCGGCCCTGCCGGTGCTCACGGTCACGGGCCTGCAGCTGACCACGCTGATTGTGGGCGCGGTGGTCATCGAGTCCGTCTTCGTCATTCCTGGCCTGGGCAGCATGCTTCTCGACGCCGTGTCCAACCGCGATCTCACCACCGTGCAGACCCTGGTTATGCTGTTGGTCTTTTTCACGTTGGCAATCAACTTGGCCACCGACTTGGCCTACCGCGTAATCGATCCGCGATTGAAGGAGAAGCGATGAAGAAATTGGGTTTCGTTCTCGTCGGTATCACCGCCCTCCTCGCGGCGGTCTCCCTTTTCTGGACGCCTTATGCGCCGAACATCGCCTCGCCCGATTTGCTGGCGGGCAGCTCCGCTGAGCATCTCCTCGGCACTGATCGCTTTGGTCGCGACATCGCCTCACGCCTGATGGTCGGCGCACGCATCACGCTCTTCGTGGGCGTCATCGCCGTCGGCATTGCCGCGCTCATCGGCGTTCCGCTCGGTGTGGTGGCGGGCATGCGCCGCAATAGCATCCTCGACTCCCTCATCATGCGCGGCTCCGATCTGCTGCTGGCTTTCCCTGCCTTGCTACTGGCCATCATCGCCGGCGCGGTATGGGGTCCGTCGACGATTTCGGCCATGATCGCCATCGGCATCGCGGGAATCCCTTCCTTCGCCCGCGTGGCGCGCTCTGGCACCCTGCAGGTGGTCACGCAGGACTTCATCGCCTCGGCGCGCGTGTCCAAGGTTCCAGCGCCCACTATCGCGGTGCGCCATATCCTGCCTAACATCGCCCCGCTTATCATCGTGCAGTCCTCCGTCTACTTCGCACTCGCGATCCTCGCCGAGGCCGGCCTTTCCTACCTGGGCCTCGGCACCACCCCACCCACCGCGTCTTGGGGCCGCATGCTGCAAGATTCCCAGTCCCTGCTGGCCAGCCATCCCATGCAGGCCTTCTGGCCGGGCCTTGCCATCGCCGCCACGGTGCTGGGCTTTAACCTGCTTGGCGACGCCCTGCGCGACATCCTCGATCCCCGCCTGAAAGGAGGCCAGCGATGAACCGCCCCATGCTTTCCGTACAAGACCTGCGTATCCGCACCGGCAAGGAGACCATCGTTGGCCCGCTCAGCTTTAGCATTGAGCCCGGCCAACGCCTGGGCATCATCGGTGAGTCCGGCTCCGGCAAGTCCCTGACCGCGCTGTCCATCATGGGCTTACTGCCAAAGAACCTCCACGCTGAGGGTTCCATCGAGCTTGGCGGACGCGAGCTCGTGGGCCTGCGCGACCGCCAGGTGCGCAAGCTGCGCGGCGCCGACATGGCGATGGTCTTCCAGGAGCCGATGAGCGCGCTTGATCCGCTGATGAGCGTGGGCAAGCAGCTGCGCTACGCCGGCGCGTCTGCTGAGGCGCTCAACGAGGTGGGCCTCGATCCGGCCCTTGCCTCGCGCTTCCCACACGAGCTGTCTGGCGGCCAGCGCCAGCGCGTAATGATTGCCATGGCCATGGCCCGCAACCCCAAGCTGCTCATCTGCGACGAGCCCACCACGGCCCTCGATGCCACCACGCAAGACGGCATCCTGGACCTCATCATGGAACTGACCCAGCGCCACAACACCGCGCTGCTGTTCATCAGCCATGACCTACGCGTCATCCGCCGCATGTGCCCTGAGACGTTGGTCATGCAGGACGGCCAGATCGTGGAATCCGGCGCGGCGCTGGACACCCCCCAGCACCCGTACACCAAGCACCTCATCGCGGCCTCCCAGTCCAAGCCGGCTGCCGCTGAGCCGAAGCTTGGCGAGGTTGTCATTTCCCTCGACCACATCACCAAGGCTTACGGCTCCACTACTGCGCTTTCCGACGTCTCCCTCGAAGTACGCAAGGGCGAGCGCATCGGCGTCGTCGGCAGTTCCGGCTCCGGTAAGACGACGTTGCTCAAGCTCATCACCGGCCTTGAGCAGCCAACCTCCGGGTCCGTGAAGGTGGAAGGCCGCGTGCAGATGGTATTCCAGGACCCGCAAGGTTCCCTCAATCCGCGCATGCCGATCTGGAAGATCGTGGCTGAGGGCTCGCCCACACAGGTCACGCGTGCCGAGATTGCGAAAATCTTGGCGGAGGTCGGCATCGACGAGGATGCCTTGGACCGCTTCCCCCACGAGTTCTCCGGCGGCCAGCGCCAGCGCATCTCGATTGCCCGCGCGGTCATCGGCAACCCGGACATCCTCCTCGCCGACGAAGCGGTCTCCGCCCTCGACGTCTCCGTGCGCGCCCAGGTCCTCGAGCTGCTTGAAAAGCTCGTTGAAAGCTACGGCCTGACGCTGGTGTTCATCTCGCACGATCTGGGTGTGGTCAAGCAAGTGTGTTCCAGCCTGACTGTCATCCACAATGGTGAGCTGGTCGAACGCGGAGTATGGTCCGCCCCACAGCACCCGTATACCAAGTCGCTTCTAGAGGCTGCGCAGGGGTAACGTATGCCGCGATATGAGCGAATTGATTGAGCATCCCCTACCGCAACGCCCGCGCCCGCTACAGCTTTTCACCGCCTACAACTCTTCGGTGACTCGCTGGCCGGGCGCGATGCGTGCTGCTCTCGCCATCGCCATTCCCGGCGCGCTCGCCATCCTCACCGGCCACCCCGACGCCGTGCTGTTGGTCACCGCGGGCGCGATGTCCGTCATTTACGGCGAGGGGCACCCCTATCGCACCCGCCGTTGGGTGATTCTCACTGCGGGTGTGCTCCTTACCTTGGCCGCTACCGTTGGTTCGTTGGTGGGTGAGCTCGTTTTCGCCCCGGGCCACGGACACTGGTGGCTTTTGCTGTCTGCGGCCTTTGCTATTTCCATTGGCGCGCTCGGCGCCTTCCTGCAGAATGCGCTACGCCTGCCGCCGCCGGGTTCCTTCTTCGTGGTGATGGTCGGCGGCGGCTCCACCATGCTCGCGCGCACCGACATCACCCCCTTTGAGGTCGCTGCGTGGTCCATTGCGGGTGTCATCGCTGCATACTGCCTGGGGATGCTGCCTCGCTTCCACTCCCCGCACGGTCCGGAGACCCGCACTGTCGCGACCTTAGAGAAGGCCACTGCCGCCTTTGAGAACTCCACAACCGACGTCTTGGCACGCCACCATCAGGCGCAGACGGCGCTGGCAAATACGTGGCAAGCGCTTTCCGACGCCGGTATCGTCCGCGGCGGCCGCGTCATCCAAACATCACAAGGCCACCTCGTGGAGCGTGCCCTTGCCGCGCAGAACCGCATCGTGCAGCACAACCAGTCGCTGGATCTCTCTGCCAACTCGGATGAGCTTTCTGACTCCCCAACCTTGGTCGACCCAAACCGCACCGCCATCCCACACACCAAGCCGACGATGCGCTACCGCATCTACCGCGCGTCGGTGGGCAACTCGCATGCGGTGGTGACGGTAGAAAAGATTCTGCTTGCGGCCATCGCCACCACGCTCGTGGGCCTTGCGCTGGGCCTAGATCGCCCGGACTGGGGCGCAGTTTCCGTGCTGCTTCTTCTGCAGTGGGGCCCGGACCATGTGCCCGGTACCATCCGCGGATTGCAGCGAATGGTGGGCTCGCTGCTCGGTGTGTGCGTGTTCTACCTCATTGCGTCCTTCGGATTAGAAAGCTGGACGCTGCTGCTCGCGCTCGCTGCCTGCCAATTCTGCGCGGAGATCTTCGTGGTCAAGAACTACGCCATCTGCGTCATCTTCTCCACGCCCCTGGCGCTGCTCATGGGCCATACGGCCGATCACTTGGCGTTCACGGCCTTCTCCCGCATCAGTGAGATCGCGCTGTCGGTGGTCTTTTCCTTGCTGGTGCTCTGGTTATGGAAGCCGCGTGCCCAGCTGACCAACCACTACCGTCTGCAGGTCCGCTGCCAGGAAGCAATCACCAGCCTGCTGGGCGCACTACTTTTCTCGACCCCCGACGAGTCCCTAGCCGCTCGCCGCGACCTGCAGTACGAGCTGCTTTCTGAGCGCCGCTCTATCCAGTCCATTGCAGTCAACCACCCGCAACACGTGGGTGAGTTCTGGCAGCGCCACCTTGCCCTGCAGCATGCGGGCTATTTCATCTTGGACTATTGCTCAATTCACCCAGACGAGGTTCCGGGTGACATCAACGCGCTGGTATCCCTAGCTCGAATAGACTTCGAAAAGTAGAGATTTATCGAGCACATGCTCTTCGATGCGCTCAAAGACCTCAAAAGCCGATAGCAACTCGGCATCTGCGACGTCGTACGAAGAATCATCAAAATTTGGCAGTTGCATTCGTGGCAATCCAATCCATTAGAAACTCTGATTCCCTGATACTAGCGGATAAGCTAGCGCTGCTCCAGCACCGCAATCGCGATATGCACGCGGTTCGTGCCGCCAATCTTTTCCAAGATGTGCTTGATGTGCGTCTTGACCGTGGCCACAGAGACATAAAGCTGCTCCGCGATTTCATTATTGTCCAGTCCCTTCGCAACCAGCTGCGCCACCTCGTTTTCGCGCGCACTCAAATCCGCCAGGACGAGCGGCTCTTGCGGCTGGGCATGCGGAATCGCCAGCAGGTTCTGCAGCGCTTTTGGGCTAAGCAGCTGCTGGCCCTGCGCGGCCGCCCGCACTGAGGCGACTAATGCCTCAGGCCCCGTGGCCTTCAGCAGAAACCCCATCGCTCCCGCGTGCAAGGAATCGACGATGAATTCGTCGGTGTCGAAGGCCGTCAGCATCACCACAGGAATGTCGGGCACTGCCGTCTTCAGCTGCGCCACCGCCTCAATCCCGTCCATGACCGGCATACGGATATCCATCAGCACAATATCCGGGCGTTGTTGCGTAATCAGCTGCACGCCATCGCGCCCATTGCTGGCCTCGCCCACCACTTCGATGTCGCCTGCGCCCTCTAGAATCAGACGGATGCCGCGGCGCAGCAGCTCCTCGTCGTCGACAAGCACTGCAGAAATCATCGTTCCTCCATTGGCAAATACAGGCTCCAGCTAAACTCTTCGCCATCTTCTACGTCTAGGCGCCCGCCCACCAAGCGTGCGCGTTCGCGCATTCCGATAAGCCCATGCTCGCCGCCGCTTGCCGACGCCCCTTCTACCTTCCGGTTGCGCATCGTCACCCGAGCCAAAGCACCATCTTGGGCTACCTCGATCGCAATCTTTTGCCCCGGCGCATGCTTGCGCGCATTCGTCAGGCCTTCTTGCACGGCGCGACTCAACGTATGTACACCCATAGTCGAAATCTTATCTAAGCAATCATCGCGGTACTCAAGCGTGACCTTGGCACCGGCGGCGCGCGCCCGCACTACGTGATCGTCGATGCTGGTGCGCGGGTCAATTCGATCATCGATACGCAAAGAGCGAATGACCTGCCGCAGATCGGTCACTGCCTGCTCGGCCTCTTTTTGGATAGTCGTAGCGGATTCCGCCACCTGCTCCGGCGGCAAATCCTTCCGGTACGCCAGTCCACCGGCATATACAGAGATAAGGCTTAGCCGATGTGAGAGCGAATCGTGCATATCGCGGGCGATGCGGTTGCGCTCATCCTGGCGAACTTTTTCGTTTTCTGCTTCCAGGGTCTGTTTATTCAGCTCCGCGCGCGCCACCAGCGTGGCCTGACGTTGCCGGCGACTATGGCGCGCGACGCCTATCAACAGCCCTGATAGAACCAACACGGCCCAGACTAAGGCATACCCGAACAACGCCATAGGCACGGTTTCGAAAGAGTCCGGCTTATAAACCTTGACGCCATAACTTAAGGTGAGCACCGCCGTTGCTACCAATGTCCAGCGCTTGCTTCCACGCGAGACCAAAGAAACATAGGCAACGAAGACTGTCAGTGATAACTGATGCAGTCCCGCCGAAGCGCAAATGATCACCGCGCTGACCAGCGCGGAGACCGGACCAGGATAGCGTTCGTAAATGCTAAACTCCCGCGGCACGTGCCGCAGCGCAAAGGCCAGCAAGACCCAGGTGAGGATGCTCACCGACGTCCCAATAACGGCCTCAGTAAGGATGCGATCATCCCACGAATTGCCAGAGCGCTCGTCGAAGCGCAGGAGCATCGCCACCATCGTGGCTATATCAGCCAACACACACACGGCGACGATGGCGGCACGCCGCCACCGCGTTACCCCGTTTAACGTGTTGAGGTAGGTGGCATGCCGCTGCTTTTCAATCCAGTTCTTAATCTTCGACTGTGCCGTACTCATCTCCACCCACAGTAGTAGGAGGCCTAGAGCCACAAATCCACCCTGGGGCGGATTTAACGCATAGCCATTCTCCGTAGCGTCGAAGACATGGACAAGAAAGTATTAACAGCCCTAGCCGCAGCTACTGCGTATTTCGTGGCAGTGCCGGCGGCAAGCGCACTGCTGCCTGAGCCCACTACCCCGACAAGCGCCGTCGCCTTCCACGATGTCGCCATCACCGATCTGGAATGCGCGCAAAGCCCGACATATCTTAACGACTCCCCCCGATGGGAATGCGGGGATACCACCATCGGCGCTGACCCCGGCCAGACCTTCGGGAAACCTGAGACTGCGTTACTACGAAAGCACCGCTATATTCTCGATACCCCTTTCCTCTCGGATGCCCCGGTACGTCAGCCTCAGAAAAATCTCTATCGCCTCGACGAAGGCGACAAGGTAACTATCCTGTACGACTCCGACGATAAGAAGCTGTTCTTCCATCTCGAGGGGCCTGACGCCGCCCGATATGCAGACAAAATGGAGGTCAAATAATGAAATACCTATTTTATGTGCTCGCTACCGCGGGTCTCGCCTACTCCGTGCACTTCGAGTTTAACCAGTCTTACGTCACCGCCAGCCTCATCGCTGCACTCATCCATGTGGCGATCTGGACTTGTGCCTCCTGGCTCGCGTTCCGAGGCCACCGCGGCACGGCCCTAGGCATGCTCTGGGGCGCGGCGTGCACCGGCCCGGCTGTCTTCTTCAACTCGCACTTCACCACCATCTTGGAAAAACTGCAATTGCAGTGGCTAGATGCCGCTGGCTTCGCGCCAATTACTGAAGAGACTCTGAAGTTCATTGGTGTTCTGCTCATCTGTACTTACTTCATTAAGCCCCAACGCACTCGCGACTTCGTCTACGTCGGTATCGCCGTAGGCATGGGCTTTGCGATCGTGGAGGATTGCACCTTCATCGCACACCTAACGCTGAAAGACCTCGACTCAGATCTCATGGGCGCCACTACTGGGGTGCTCATGAGGTTTATGAGTTGCACCTTCGCACACTCCCTCTTTACCGGCATCGCGGCATATGGCTTGGCCCGTGGCCGCGCACTCGCCGGTTGGATGGGCGGCGTCACGGTTCACTTCTTCACGAACCTCTTTCCCTCGCTGGATGCCACCTTCCCGGAGAGCCTCTGGCTGCCCATTGCAACTTTAGTGGTAGTGGGGGCAATCTGGATCGCAGCGCTCTGGTTTATCGTCCGCCAAATACGGCAATCGCGACGTGAACGCGGCTCGTCCCGCCGAGTTTCTTCAAAATCTTCTGCACGTGAGTCTTTACTGTCGGTAGCGAAATAAAAAGCTGCTCTGCAATCTGTTGATTGCTTAACCCATCTGCCACCAGCTCCGCAATCTCCATCTCGCGGTCGCTAAGGTGCGCCAGCCGCCTGTTCTTCCGCTTTGGCCGCGGGGAGAGCAGGCGTTCAAGTACCTCGCGGCTGAGCATCGGTTGGCCTGCCGCAGCCGCGCGAATGGAAGCAACAAGTGCTTCCGGTGGCGTCGATTTCAATAGGAATCCAACGGCACCGGCTTGGAGCGCATCGACAATAAATTCGTCGGTATCGAAAGCGGTTAACATCACCACAGGAATCGACGCCGGCAACTTCCCCAGCGCCTCGATACCATCCATGACGGGCATGCGAATGTCCATGAGCACGACGTCGGGAAGCGCGTCCAACACCACTGCTATCGCATCCTTGCCATTAGAGGCCTCCCCCACCACCTCGATACCGGCATTGGCCAGCATGAGCCGCAGGCCACTGCGCAATAGCGCCTCGTCATCGACCAGCACCACCTTTAGCGCTTCGTCGGCAGCTGCAATTCCCATCCGAATTCATCTCCCTCCAGCATCCGAAATTCTCCTCCGATAAGTTCCGCGCGCTCAGCCAGACCCCGCAGCCCAAAGCCACGCCCCACTGGACCCGTATGCGGGTTGGATACGGTGAGCACGAGATTGGGGCCGCGCTTGGCGACGTCGAAAAGCACCGGCTTTCCCCGCGCGTACTTGCGAGCATTGGTGGCTGCCTCCTGGACCGCTCGATACAACGTGTGCTGGCCTAAGGTATCGAGCCTTTCTACTATGCCTGGATCAGTGGAATAGCGCAGCTTAACGTTGTCATCTCGAATGAGCGTTTCGATGCTTGCTCGTGGATCTTCTGTTGCCTCCTGCCGCAGAGCATAAAGCACAGCGCGCAGATCCTGCACTGCAGCATTCGCTTCTTGGCGAATCGTCTCCGCCGCCGCGGAATACTCCTTGGGAACCTGCTCATTCTGAAAAGACAATGCCCCTGCATGCACGGCAATCAGCGACAACCGATGCGACAGTGAATCGTGCATGTCACGCGCTATCTCTTCCCGAATTTCGCGCTGTAGATTCTGTTGCTTCTCGCGGTTCTTGCCGCGCTGCATGCCAATCAGAAGCACGATTACGAGTACTGGAACGATGCCAAATTCCAACCAGCCTTCGAACTCACTCGCAGAGTTGAGAGGATAGACAGCGAGATAGCTAAGCGACGCCACTACTGCCGCCACCGACCACTTCACGGACCTCCGCGATGTCATGGACACCATGGCCACCAGCTGAGATAGCACGGCAAAATAAGAAAAGCCGCAAGCAATCACGACAACCCCGCAGACGAAGGTCTTCCGCGTTCCTGGGAAATCAGATTGCTCTAGCTCCCGCGGATCATGAGAAATGGCCCATGGCAGCAAACCCCACGAAACCACCCCGGCGATGAAACTCAAGCAAACGAAGCCGGCATAGGCTCGATCGTTTTGCGGATCGATGTTGGGCAACCCCATGTCTTCTAAGTCCATGCCGATACCGATCAGCCCAAAGCAGCACCCGCCTAGGACGCAGAGCACGACGATGAAAGCTACCTGCCAACGGTTCCTAGTCATGATTCATACCTTAAAGGCCGCAAACTCATTCTTAGGGATGATTAATTACCAGCGACTGTTTAATCATGACTTTTCATCGCTGCTTAAAACGCCCGATCCTTTACTTCTTCTTTTGGGCGGTGCTGAGCGCCGTGCTCTTCGTCGCGCTCATGATCGGTTACGCAATTTTCGCGCCAGACTCAAATCTCGACGACATGAACGCGCCGCTGCCATTTAGCATCATGATGCTCTCCATCATTGTGTTCCTCCCAGGCGCCTTTTGCCGACGCCGGCCCGGCACGGTGTGGTCAGGCGCTGGTCGATTTCGGTGGAATTATGCCCGGCGCGCCCTTCTCGTGGCGTTGCCCGTTACGCTGTTGAGCTTTCTTCCGATTCTCCGAAATGGATTCTCCCCTGCTCCAAACGCTCTATTGATGCTGGGGCTGGCGGTCATCTTGGTGCCGCTGCAGTCAGTGACGGAGGAAGTTATCTTTCACAGTCTGCTTCCCCAGGTATTCGGCCGGTGGCTGCGCTCGCCGTGGTTGGCCTATTTGCCCTCGATTCCGTTATTTGTGGCAGGCCATACTTATAACTGGATCGGGCTTGTTGACATCTTTGTCTTCGCCGTCTGCCTAAACGTGCTCACAGTGAAGACGAACGGGATCGAGTACGGATGCGTGATTCATGCGTGCAATAACTTCGTCTACTTTACTGCTGGCATCTTGGGCTATGTGGACGTTAACGCTGAGAATGTGGGGTGGGGCCAAACCCTGCTCAGCACATTGACCTGCATTGTTATCTCTGCAATCTTGTACTACTCAACGCCCTCTACCGCAGAGCGCATCACTCTTGTTGCCGGCGAAGGATGCGCGTCTTCGGCAGCCAAGCGCTCAAAGGCTACGGCGGCGAGTGCTGCGGCTTGGTCACCGAGCACCGAATCATCGAACCTCGCCAGCGGCGAATGATTCCACTCGCGCAGGTGCTCCGGGGTATCCGGATTGACAGTGCCGAACCACATGAAGGTGCCGGGTACCTGCGCTAGTACGCCACCGAAGTCCTCCGAAGCCATCATCGGCGTTTCCATCGGAATGACATTTTCTGCTCCGAACATGCCACCCCATAGCGTCGCGGCGAATTGATTCTCGCGCGGGTTGGTTTTGGTTGCGGAATACAGAACCTCGAAATCTACCTTTGCGGTGCATCTATGCGACGCCGCGACAGAACTGGCCACTTCCACAACCATCTGGCGCACTTGCTCAATCTTTTCATCGCGCAGCACGCGCACTGTGGCGCCGAGCATGGCGTGATCAGGAATGACGTTGATGGCGCCGTCGCCAGCGCGCAGATTAGTCACCGTGATGACGATCGGCTCGTTAGCGTCGAAGCGGCGAGTCAGTGCAACCTGCAAGGCCATCTGAATCTCCCCCAGCGCTGCGACGGGATCGATGGCGTCATGCGGCCGCGAACCGTGGCCGCCCTTGCCATAGACAGTGATCTTCAGATTCGACGATGATGCCATCATGGGCCCGGAAATATGGTGGAAAGTGCCACGATCCTGCGGACCGACATGTAAGCCATAAGCGGCAATCGGACGGCGCCCCGCCGCATCGAGGACGCCCTCTTCGATCATCGGGAGCGCACCACCCGGGCCTTCTTCGCCGGGCTGGAACATGAATGTTACGTCGCCAAGCAAGTGCTCCTTCTGCGCGCACAGCAACTTCACCGCTCCGATGAGCCCCGCGGTGTGAAGGTCGTGGCCGCACGCGTGCATCAAGCCGTTGGTGGAAGCGAAAGGATCGCCCGTCTGCTCACGGACCGGCAAGGCGTCCATGTCTGCGCGCAGCAGCACCGAAACCGGCCGTGGGCCGCGCTTGCCGCCGCGAAGGACCGCGACCACGGAGCTTAAATCCTGGCCGACCTGAATCTCCAACGGCAGGCCTTTGAGCGCCTCGAGGACCTTCTTTTGCGTCCGCGGAAGCTCGAGCCCGATTTCTGGGTTCTGGTGCATATCCCGCCGGAATTCCTGCAGCTGCGGTAAGAGCTTTTGGCCTTCCTCCAAGAACACCTCACTGGCAATGCGTTCACCAATTTTGGCAGCGGTAACTGGCAGCGGTGGAAGCTGCTGGCCGTGGCGAGGTGCCTTCTTCTTGATGGGTTCCATGAATCAATCCTTCCCGGGTTTGACCATCGAGCCTACATGGGACCTACCCCGTATCAAGCAAAGGAGAGTACCCCTCCTCTCGCTTCCCAGGCTTCCATCCTTTGGGCAACGGTTTGGCGCCAGTTCGCGGTGTCTGGCACGAGCACGCCCTCTGGAGAATTGGATTCCCAGCGGCCGTCTTCGAAGAGCCAATAAATCTCCCCGGTAATTGGGTCCATGATGTAGAAAGCCCGGCCATCAGTCTTGATGTTGTGACAGTGCTGGCAGAGGCTGACCAAGTTATCGGTGGAAGTTGGGCCATTTTCGCCATAGGGAACGCGGTGATCGAGCTGGTTGCGGTGGGCTGGCTTGCTGCATCCCGGGCCGCGGCAGGTTCCATCGCGGGCCTCCACGAAGGCGCGAATGCCGGCGGTGGGACGATAAGTCTCGGTCTGTGCTGGCGCGATGTTGCGATAGGAGGCATCTGCAGGCGGGATAACGTAGCCATAGCCCGGAGCAAACGCGAGGGTGGTTTCTGCCTGCTGGAAAAGGTTAATCACGACCTTTTGCTCAACTGGCTCGAGCACGCAGGAAGCAAGTGCGCGAGCGAAGGAAATTCCTTCGTCCTCGGCGCGTTTGCGGACGACGCGGTCGATTTTTTCGGCGGTCACGGCGTCAAGGTTGGCTTTAAACTCCCCGCGGCCTGCGTGACGCTCGAGTTGATAGCGGTCACGTTCTTCTTCGTCTTCGTCCTTCAAACAATTGTGCAAAGAGAGGACATCAGAAATTACGCTGCGGATGCGCGAAGCCTCCGGCAGGCGCTGGTTGGCACGGCTGGGCGTAAACAATTCCTCCAAGGCGTCATCGACATGGGGCAGGACGCGCTCCTCGACGCCTTGTAGAGCCCTGCCGACGGCGAGGATTCGGTCAAAATCAAGGAACCAATCGAGCTTATTGAGACGAGTAAGTTTCGGTAGAAAAGAAAGTTTGCGGATGCCGTAGTAAAGATGTTCGGCTTTATAGGAAGTGATGCCGAGGTTGCGTGAGACGTCGTTGAAGGCTAGGTCAGCGTCGTCACCGGGTTGTGGAATGATCGATTGCAGTGCGAGCCAGTTGAGGCGATTGCTTTCCGTAAAAGCCCGCCCGGCCTGGTTCTTTGGATTCAGTGGAGCGAAGTAGGGTCCGTCCATCGAAGTCTCCTAGGTTTATTTTCTGTTATCCGGCGATGCCGGTCAGCTTCCCCTCCAAGCTGTACAAACCCAAGATACAAAACGCCCCGGACATCCGCAAGAGTGTTCGAAAAATTAGCCCCCGGCTGCTCCCCGGGGACGTCGATAAGCGCAGTATTAACCCTCGCCGTCGGTAGAAAGCGCTGCCACGAACGCTTCCTGCGGAACAGATACCGAACCGATGGACTTCATGCGCTTCTTACCAGCCTTCTGCTTCTCCAGCAGCTTACGCTTACGAGAGATATCGCCGCCGTAGCACTTCGCCAGGACGTCCTTGCGCATAGCGCGGATATTCTCACGCGCAATGATCTTGGAACCAATGGCGGCCTGGACCGGGACCTCGAACTGCTGGCGCGGAATGAGCTCTTTAAGCTTCTTCGTCATCTTGTTGCCGTACCACTGCGCCGAATCGCGGTGAACGATGGCAGAGAAGGCGTCGACCGGATCACCGTTGAGCAGGATATCCACCTTGACCAGATCAGACAGCTGTTCCCCCGCTTCTTCATAGTTCAGCGAAGCATAACCCTTGGTGCGAGACTTCAGCATGTCGAAGAAGTCGAAGATAATCTCGCCCAAAGGCATGGTGTAGCGCAGCTCTACTCGGTCTTCAGAGAGGTAATCCATGCCGCCCATCTGGCCGCGTTTGGACTGGCACAGCTCCATGGTTGGGCCTACGAACTGCTCCGGCACGATGATGGTCATCTTCACGATTGGCTCGTAGACCTCGCGCAACTTGCCGCTCGGCCAATCCGAAGGGTTGTGCACGAGGGACTCAGCGCCGTCTTCTGCAACCACGCGGTAGGTAACAGAAGGCGCGGTGGAAATCAGGTCCAAGCCAAACTCGCGCTCCAAGCGGTCGCGCGTAATTTCCATGTGCAAAAGGCCCAAGAAGCCGCAGCGGAAGCCAAAGCCCAGAGCAACGGAGGTCTCTGGCTCGAAGGTCAAGGAGGCGTCGTTTAGCTGCAGCTTTTCCAGCGCATCGCGTAGGTCTGGGAAGTCCGCCTGGGAGATTGGGAAAAGGCCCGAATAGACCATCGGGTTCGGGTCCGCATAGCCCTTCAGCGGCTCTTCAGCGCCGTTGGTTGCCCAGGTAACGGTGTCACCGACCTTGGTCTCACGCACATTCTTCACGCCCGTAATCAGGTAACCAACCTCGCCCGGGCCCAAGCCCTCGCACTTGCGCATGGTCGGCGAGACGATGCCCACCTCCAGCAGCTCGTGATTAGCACCCGTGGACATCATGGTGACCTTCTGACGCGGGGTCAGCTTGCCGTCCATCATGCGGATATACGTGACGACGCCGCGGTAGGTGTCGTAGACGGAGTCGAAAATCATGGCGCGCGCGGGGGCGTCGGCAGGCGCGTCCGTACTTGGCGGCGGCACCAAATCCACGAGCTTATCGAGCAGCTCCTCGACGCCCTCGCCCGTCTTGCCGGACACGCGCAGGACGTCCTCCGGCTCACAGCCGACGATGTTGGCGATCTCGAGGGCGTACTTCTCCGGATCCGCAGCGGGGAGGTCAATCTTGTTGAGGACCGGGATGATCTCCAGATCATTTTCCATCGCCAGATAAAGGTTGGCGAGGGTTTGCGCCTCGATGCCTTGGGCGGCGTCGACAAGCAAAATAGCGCCCTCACATGCCTCGAGCGCGCGGGAGACCTCGTAAGTAAAGTCCACGTGACCCGGCGTATCAATCATCTGCATGACGAACTCCTCGCCCGCATGCTCACCGGTGCGCGGAACCCAGGGCAGACGCACGTTCTGCGCCTTAATGGTAATGCCGCGCTCGCGCTCGATATCCATGTTGTCGAGGTACTGATCGCGCATGTCGCGCGCGTCAACGACCTGCGAGAACTGCAGGATGCGGTCAGCCAGCGTCGACTTGCCATGGTCGATGTGGGCGATAATGCAGAAGTTTCGAATCTGGGAAAGATCCGTAAACGTAGTGGCCGCAAAGTTTTTAGACATGCGTCTACAATAGTCGACATGACTAGCGGCAACCCACTTACCCGCTTAAGGCAGGCGCTTGGCATCGCAGAACGCGAGCCAGTCGACGTCGGCCTTGCTCACATATCCAACAGGCTAGGCATGAATAATGCTGCTGAGCACCGTGAACCCCGCAAAGCAGCAAAGATTCGCATCGAAACCACCTCCTCGCATCCGCGCACCGTTTGCTTCTCCCCCGACATGGATGGCCAGGCCGATTCCGGCGAGGTGGTGTGGGTCTGGGCGCCTTCCGACGGCAAGCAATCACCGCCGCACGAACGCGCCGTGCTCATCATCTCCCGCACACGCACCACTGTTTTGGGGCTTTTGATCTCCCCTAACCCCAACCACGCACACGAGGAAGAATGGCTCGACATAGGCACTGGCGAGTGGGACGAAAGCGGCAGGCAGTGCTGGGTACGCCTAGATCGCATCCTCGAAATCTCTGAGGAAGAATGCCGCCGCCAAGGCACGCTTTTCCCGGAGCGCCGCTTTGAACGCATCGCCAACCGTTTGCGTTCCCGCTATCACTGGGCGTGATTTGGGTTTTATCCCAGCTCCTGCTAGCTTTTTATAGGTTACTTACTTTCCGGGCGCGTTGGTCGGGGCGGTCAGGACCTTGGGTCCGCTCATCGAACATCAACGCCGCGCATTAATTCAGATGCAGGACATGTCCGGCAGGTTGGTTGCAGTTCAATCACTTTCGATTCCAAGAGGTAATTCAAATGGCAAACATCAAGTCCAAGAAGAAGCGCATTCTCACCAACGAGAAGGCACGTCAGCGCAACAAGGCTGTTCGTTCCGCAGTCCGCACCGAAATCCGCAAGTTCCGCGAGCTTGTCACTGCAGGCGACAAGGAAGGTGCAGAGAAGCAGCTCCGCGTCGCTTCCCGCGCACTGGACAAGTCCGTGTCCAAGGGTGTCTTCCACCGCAACACGGCTGCCAACAAGAAGTCCGGTATGGCTAACGCCTTCAACAAGATGGCCTAAGCTTTTTAAAGCCTGACTTTTAATGCCTTTCCTCGCAAGAGGGAGGGCATTTTTTATCTCCACTCCGAAAGATCCGCACTGATTTTCGAACGTGTCCGGCGGGCACGCTAGGATTTTGAGCTATGAGTCTTGCCAAGCAGCACACCATCAAGCCGCTCCTCAAGTGGGTCGGCGGAAAGCGCCAACTCCTGCCCGCAATCCACGCTGCCCTGCCGGAGTTTAACCATTACTACGAGCCCTTCTTGGGCGGCGGCGCGGTGTTGTTTTCTTTGACCCCGGAAAAGGCCACGGTCAACGATCTAAACTCTGAGCTCATCAACGTCTACGAGACCGTGCGCGACGATGTTGACGGACTCATCTCATTGCTAAGCACCTATCCCAACGAGGAAGACTTCTTCTACGAGATGCGCGGCAAAGACCGCGATTCCTCCTTCGCACACATGACGCGCACCGAGCGCGCCGCGCGCACCATCTACCTGAACAAGACCTGCTACAACGGCCTCTACCGCGTCAATAATGCCGGGCAGTTCAACTCCCCCTTCGGCCGCTACGCCAACCCCGCCATCTGTGACGAAGAGACCCTGCGCGGGGTATCGGGGTACCTCAATGACAACGAGGTTTCCTTCCACACCGGTGACTATGCCGCCATCTTGCAAGACGCCAAAGAGGGGGACTTTGTCTACCTCGATCCTCCCTATGACCCAGTCAATCCCACAAGCAACTTCACCGGGTATCAGTCCGGCGGCTTCGGCCGCGAGGATCAGCTCCGCCTTAAGGAAGTCTGCGACAAACTCGACGCAGCCGGCGTGAAGTTCCTGCTATCGAACTCCGCCACGGATTTCATCCAAGAGATCTACTCCGCCTACGAGATAGACATCGTAGGGGCCACCCGCGCCATCAATTCCGTGGCATCCAAGCGCGGCAAAGTCGACGAAGTATTGGTGCGTAACTATGGCACGGCTTAACGACGTCGCATGGCAGCGCATCCTCGACGCCGAGACCTTGGCACGCATCGAACGCGAAGGCTTCGTGGAATTTAGCGCCAAACAGCTCAAAGAAAAGGGTGGCCGAGAGCCGCGCCTTCTGGCCAAACATGACTTTTCTGCTTCCCGCCCGGAGATTTTCCAGGAGCACAACTTAAGCATCTTCCCCATCCGGCGCGATGGATACGTCGTGGGCAACTTCGACGTCTACGAGCCTTTTCCGGAGACCGTGACGCCGCTTAAGACGCTGCCCGTTCCGCAAGGGGTTGAATCGCTTGACTTCGACAACTTAAGCTCCGAGACCCTCGTGCTCAATGCCGCGGTGATTGCGGGAGTGCTGCAGGATTTCCTGGGCGTCGATAAGCTGCATGCCACCGTGGCCGGGCGCATGTCCACCGGCACCGTCAGCATGCGCCTGCGCGGCGAGGAGCTCGTGGTGGACCGTGCGCAGATGGAAATAGACGGCGGGTTTGAGGCGCCCGAGTGCCTGGTGCTCATCGAGTGCAAGAATCACATCTCGCCCGATTTCAACATTCGCCAGCTTTATCTGCCTTTCCGGCGCTTTAGCCAACAGCTGGGAAAGGAAGTTGTGCCGGTATACCTGGTCTATTCCAACGGCATCTTCCACCTGTATCGCTATCGTTTCAGCGATGCGGAGGATTTCCGCAGCATCCAGCTCGAGGCCGCCGCACGTTATATGCTCGGCGAATCCGAGCTCAACACCGAATCCGTCAAGGCGGTCCTACGGCGTAGCAGCCCACGCGAGGCGGAGATTCCTTTTCCCCAGGCCGATTCCTTTGCGCGCGTGGTCAGCCTCTGGGAAATGCTGCCACTGCCCAAGGCGGAGATTCCCGAGCGCTTTGGGTTTAGCCACCGTCAGGCTGACTATTACTTGAATGCCGGCCGTTACTTGGGCCTAATGCGCATCGAGGATGAGCTGGTCGTGGGAATCGAGCTGGCCGATACACGCGACGGGCGCAACCTACAGCTCATCGAGGCGCTAGCTAGCCGGCCTGTCTTCCACGAGATGGTGGCCGCCGTGGCCGAGAAGCAGCGCATGCTGAGCAAGGAAGAAGCCGTGGCCATCATGGAGGCGGCCGACCTGAATATCTCTGGTTCTACGCTTCCCCGCCGCGCCCAAACCGTGGTGGCGTGGTCGCAGTGGGTGGCAGAGCTTTTCGCGCCGCAGCAACTTAGCCTGTTATAGCGGCAATAATTAGGCCCACACCGGCCACGGCGAAGAAACAACCCGAAGCGATGTCGATGATGGGTCCGGCGGCAAGAAGGCGGCGTCGGATAGCGTTGGTGGAAATCACCGTTGCAACGGTCACGAAGACCAAGTAGCTGGAAATGCCCATGCTCAGCACGAGCCCCGCGGCCAGCCACAGCGGCGGGTGCGGCGGCAGCAAAGGCGCGATCATCGCCGCCAAGTAGAGCACGATCTTCGGGTTCGAAAGGTTGGTGAAAAGCCCTGTGCGGAAGACTTGCTTGACACTACCCAACCGCGATACTGCCTCATCTAGGTTCAACGCCGGCTGTTTGCGCTGCGCCAGGCCCGTGCGAACATTCTGCAGGCCCATCCAGATGAGGAAGCAGCCGCCGATGCCCTGAATGAAGCGGAGCAGCCCCGGGAATGCGGTCAGCAACGCCGCCGCGCCGAACACCGTGAGCGTGCACCAGAAAAGCACGCCAACCTGAGTGCCCGTGACGGCCGCAACCGCATGCTTGCGCGAGCGGGTGGCGTAACGGGTCACCAGTACGATGTCTGGTCCCGGCGCGAGAGCGCCCACCATGTTCATGGCGATGAGGAACGCAAACGCGGACCAGCTCATGAAAGGCGCTCGATCAAATCTTCGCGGCCGAACATACGGGCAGAATCCAAGGCATTAGGCTGGCCGGCCTGCGGATCGGCACCGGCTGCTAGGAGGGCTTCGATCACCGCATCCTCTTTCTTAAAAATTGCTCCTGCCAGCGGGGATTGATTGCGGTCATTGAGCAGGTTCACGTCCCCGCCTGCGGCAGCTAACTTGGTCACGAGCTCCGCATGGCCGTTGTATGCCGCCAGCATGACGAAGGAATGGCCGTCCTGGTTGACCATGTTCGGGTTCACGCCTTGGGCGATGTACTCCAGCAACGTGACGTCGCCATTGCGTGCGAAATCAAAAAGCTTCGTGGCAAATTCTTGGATGTCTCCCATGCGAAATAGTTTATCGCGCAAGCTCGGCTACTCTACGCACAGCGGCCTCTACCGCAAACTCTTCGTCGCCGCCTTGGCCTTTGACTGCGGCATCGAGCTCGGCCATGAGCACCACTGCCTTGTTCACGGAATCCTCCGACCAGCGGCGCGCCACCGGGTGAGTCAGCTTCACCACGTAAGGAGCAAGGCCGGTTGCCTTGGCCAAAGAGTACTGGTCGCCGCGGGCGGAATAGAGCCTGGCGATTGCGCCTACCTTATTCGCCAGCGCCGCCGAGATGGCAACGGGCGAGGCACCTAATTGGAGAGCGCGCCGGCACGTAGAGACGGCGGCTTCCACGCGCCCGGCTACGGCGGCGTCGGCGATGTCCCAATTCGCCACCTCAGCCACGCCGACGTAGTAGTTGTGCACGGCCTCGCGGGTGACGTTGCCGTTGGTATCGAAGACCAGCTGGGAAATCGCCGAGGCCAGCTCGCGCAGATCGGAGCCCACGCCATCGAGCACGGCCTGGACGACGTCGGGGGTTGGCCGCACCCCGTGCGAGGCGAACTCGCGGGTGGCCCAGGTGCCCAGCTCGTTGGGATAGAGCGAGAACACCTCGTGCACCTCGCCTACTTTGCGCAGCTTGGCAACGAGCTCTGGTGGCCTCTTCTTGCCTTTGAGAGTTTTGGCCGTCACGCTGTAGATGAGCACCAAGGTCATGCCGGGGCCTGGATCGGCGACGGCCTTAAGGAGGATTTGGGTGAGTTCCTTGCCCACCTTTTCGACGTCGCTGATGACGATGACGCGGTTATCGCCAAACAGGGAGGGGCTGGTCGCCATGGCGATTTCCCCCTCCGAGACCTCAGAAGCCTTGAGGCGGACCACCTCGACTCCCTCCCCGGCCGCCTTCTGGATGGAAAGGCGGGCACGTTCGGTGAGGAATTCGTCGTCGCCGAGGATGAGATGGACCTGATTCATAGGAGCAATTCTAGCGGTAGAAAACTGCGATTCCATCTGCTGTGCGCGTGGGGTAATCGGGAGGCGAATCTTGCGTAACAATGATGCTGCGTGTGCCCGGTGGAATGGGCTCGATGTCTTCCTCGGTGGCCACCACATGTATCGGTTCCTGCGGGGTATCAATGTGCCTCGGCCACAGGAATGCAACCACGCAGGCAAGTGTGAGCAACGGGCGTTTGTAGAGGATGCCCGCCACTATCCAGCCGTAGCCCAGCAACACCAGGAAAGGGCTAGCGTCAACGGTGCTGACCGGCAAGGCCGCGCAGCCGCGGGCGATGGTGTTGATCCACCAGGTAAAAGGCTCGGCTAAGCGCAGTACCCCGGCGCCCAACACGGAAAGCGGGCCCAGCTGCGCGAAGAGGGCTGCCAGCAATCCCAGGATGGTCACGGGAGCAGTCGCGGGAGCAACCAGCACGTTTGCAAGTACCGAGACCACCGATACCTTGCCGGACATCAGAGCGATGATCGGCATCGTCACGAGGTCGGCCGCAATTGCCACGGCGAGCGCGCGGACGAAGATATCCGGCCATCCAATCACCGCCAGGTGACGATAAAGCAGCGGCGAGAGCGCCACGATTCCGGCGGTCGCCGCCACCGACAGCGCAAACCCGAAGTTCTTGGCCAACTCGCTGTCGATGAAAAGCAGCACGATGATAGCCAGGCTGAGCCCATGCATCGGCTCCATGCGCGCGGAGTTTAAAACCGCGAGCAGTCCCACCAGGCCCATCACGGCCGCGCGCTGAACGGAAGGCTCAAACCCCACCAAAGCCACGAAGATGCACAATGCGCTTAGCGACGCCGCGACCCGCAGCCGTGGCCCCTTCACCAACAAGGCGGCAGCGCTGCACACGATGGCCACGTTCGAACCGGATACCGCGCTCAAATGTGACAACCCGGTGTCGATATAAAGCTGCTTTTCTGCCGCCGTCTGCAAGGTGGTATCCCCCAGCACCATGCCCGGCAGCAGGCCTTGTGAGGAAGGGCCAACGCTTATGCTGACCAAATCGCGGAAGTTCTCTGCCACGTGCGCGGCCAAAGAATCCGGCGGGGTAAGCGAAGTGATGGTGCCATGGTCCACGGTCACTTGGGCCCCGGCTGGAGCGGGTTCGTCGCTAAACACAGGTACCTGAAAGGGATAGCCGGGCACGCGCAGGCGCAGCAGCCAGCCAAAGCGCGCCTCGGTGGGCTCGGTGATGACGGTGCCGGTCAGGACGTCGCCAAGCGGTCCCGCGCGGGAAATGCGCACCTTAGTCACGGCGATGGCCAAGGCGCTAAGGCCCGTGGTGAGCACCGCCTGGCCGCACTGCCAGAACCACAGGCCGAGGCAAAAGAGGGGAACTAGAAAACACCACGCGCCGTGAAAACTCAACAGGGTGGCCAGCCACACCGCACACGCGGCCGGCAGCAGGCGCAGCTGCCTCATAGTTGCACCTGGTCTTTGAGCGCCTCGAACTTTGCAGGCCCAATGCCGCTTATCTCCATCAGCTGCTCTACGGAAGTAAAACCGCCAGATTCCTCACGGAAGCTCAAAATGGACACCGCCGTGACCTCCCCTACCCCTTTCAGCTCCATCAGCTGCTCCTTGGTGGCGGAGTTCAGGCTGAGCAGACTGCCTTCCTGCGGCTCGCCCGGGGCTGGGGCGGGTGCGGGCAGGCCGACGACGATTTGCTCGCCGTCGTTAAGCCGTTTGGCCAGGTTGAGGTTGAGGAGGTCCACGCCGGGGCGCGGGTGGGCGTGGTCGAGGGCGTCGGCAATGCGGGCGTCCGGCGCCACCGTGACAAGGCCGGGGTTTTCGACCTCTCCCACCACGGAGACCACCAGGGAGCTCGGTGTAGCGGCGCTGCTCGTAGCCTCGGAGGCGGAAACCGCATAAGGATCGTTCCGGCTCGTAATACCCAGCCACGCCAAGACGCCCGCAGCAACCAACACCGCGATGGCGCAGGCAAGCCACGGCGGAATGCGCACGCGCGGGCGCGGATAGGTGACGTTGAGCAGGTCCTCTTCCCCGGTGGGGCGGGTTAGTTCCCGAAGGCGATCGCTAATATGCGGCATGCCCTCGACGCTAAAAGGCGGCGCAGTTAATGCGCTAGAGGCAATTTAAAAACCTGTGGATAACTTGTTGTACGTGTCAACGATTCAGGAGGTTCCTTGCTAAAGACCACCGAAACTCCGATGGCGCCTGGGCCGGCATGCACGGCGAGGACTTCGGTGAGTTCTTCGACCATGAAGGAGGAGCCCTTCGGCAGGGCTATCTCGAGCAGTTCGAGCAGGCGCTCGGCGGCCTCCTCGGCGTCGTTGTGCTGCAATGCCACGAAAACGGGCTCGCCGTCGGCGCGGGAGGCGATGAGATCGACCAGCTTGGTAAAAGCCTTGGTCTGGGTGCGGGTCTTGCCTACGAGCTCCAGCTTGCCGCCCACGATGGACATTATGGGCTTGGTGGCTAGGAGCGCGGTCGAGAGCATCGCCGTGGTGGTAGAAAGGCGGCCGGAGCGGCGCAGTTCCTCCGTGGAGTTGAGGTAAACCCAGGTGCGGCCGCGCTTGATCGTATCCAGCGCCGCCTCGTAGCACTCCTCAAGCGAGGCGCCATCGCGCGCCAAGGTCGCCGCAGACATCGCCGCGGCACCAATCACCATGCCCGCCGAGCCGGACTCGACCACCTTGACGGTATCGGGAAACACGCCGGAAGCCGTCACCGCGGCAGACCAGGTGGAAGAAAGTTCCTTGGACAGATGGATGGCCACAATGCCGTCGTCGGTAGAGCGTTCCATTTCGCGACCGTAAGCGGCCGCGAGCTCCAGCGCAGTAAGACCCGAGGTAGATTGCTCGCCGGCTGCGTCCATGACGTGCAAATCGATTACTCGAATCTGCAGGTTTTTCACGATGTCTGGCGGCAGCCCTGCGGCGGAATCAGTGACGATGCGAACGGCCACTAGTTACCTGCCCCCATGTTCCAGCCGTCGAAGTACCACTTGGCGCCCTCCACGTTTCCCGCAGTGAACTCGAGGGAGGCCTGCGGATTCGCTGGATCAAAGTCCGGGCGGGCGGTCAGCTGGGACCAGTGGGTGTTCTTCAGTCCCGAAAGGATGGAGTACTGCTCGTGGCGCAGGCCCAAAAGGTGGCAGGTCAGCGCTGCAATCGCACCGCCGTGCCCCACCACCAACACGGTGCCCTCGGCCCACGGTTCCGGATCACGCATCAGCTCGTCGATGACGGGACGCGCACGCTTGGCGACGTCCACCCGCGACTCGCCCTCCGGCGGCGCCCAGGTGGGATCGTGACGCCAGATGGCGCGGGCGCCGGGATAATCGCGATCTACTTCCGCCGAGGACATCCCCTGCCACTTGCCCAAGTGCGTCTCGCGCAGGCGGGCGTCGACAACAGGCTCCAGGCCCAAACGTTCACCAATGACGCCGGCGGTGGCGCGGGCACGGGAAAGATCCGAGCACACGATCGCGGAAATCCCTTGCTCCGCAAGCAGATCTGCTGCCTGCTTGGCCTGTGCAAGCCCCAGCTCGGACAGCTCCGTGTCCAGGTGGCCCTGCATGCGGCCAGTGGCGTTATAAGTGGTCTGACCGTGGCGGATCAGAAGCAGGCGGCGCGACAAGGTTTAGTACTCCTCGTCCTCTTCCGGCTCCGGCTGAGCCAGTGGGATCTCGTCGATGGACTCAACTTCGCGCAGGTTAACCTCGTCGGACCACTCGCCCGGACGCTCCGGGGTCTCGATGCCCTCGATCTCCAGGATCGGGCAATCGTGGTAGAGGCGGTCGAGGCCATAGAACTCGCGCTGATCGTTGCGCTGGACGTGGATGACGATGTGACCGTAATCCAGCAGTACCCAGCGGTTTTCGCGGTTGCCTTCGCGGCGCTTTGGCTCGTGGCCAAGCTTGGTCAGCTCGTCTTCAATTTCCTCCACGATGGAGGCCACTTGGCGCTCGGTCTCGGCGGATGCCAGCACGAAGATCTCGGTGATAGCAAGCACGTCAGAGACGTCGATAGCCACGATGTTCGTGGCCAGCTTCTCGTCAGCAGCGTGCGCCGCGGTTTCAGCCATCTTGCGGGCTACATCAGTAACGGACATGTGCTTTCCTTCAAATATCTTCCAAATATCTTCGAATACTTTTTAGTTCTGCCAGTTTCGCACGTAAGAGGTGCGTTTGGCTATTTCCGTGAATTCTTTTCCCAAATTCTATAAAGGCTTATCAGGATTCGGCCCATAAAGATTGTTCTTAGCGATGTATTGCACAACCCCATCCGGCACGAGGTACCACACCGGCTCGCCTTCCCCGGCGCGCTTGCGGCAATCGGTGGAAGAAATGGCCATGGCGGGAATTTCGATGAGTTCGATCCCGGTTTGGGATCCCAGCGGCAGCATATCCTTGCTGAGTTCGTAGCCGGGGCGGGTGACGCCGACGAAGTTGGCCATCTCTAGCATGACCTCCCAATCGCGCCAGCTCATGATCGAAGCCAGGGAATCGGCGCCGGTAATGAAGTAGAGCTCGGCATCGGGGAAAAGCTCGCGCAGGTCACGCAGGGTATCGATGGTGTAGGTGGGGCCCTCGCGGTCGATGTCGACGCGGGAGACAGTAAAGCGCGGATTCGAGGCGGTTGCCACCATCGTCATCAGGTAGCGATGCTCAGCTGCGGTGACGTCCCGCCCCGCCTTCTGCCACGGCTGGCCGGTGGGTACGAAGACCACTTGGTCCAGCTGGAAGCGGTAGGCCACCTCACTGGCCGCCACGAGGTGGCCGTTGTGGATGGGGTCGAAGGTGCCGCCCATGATTCCGATGCGCTGTGGACTAGTCATGAGTGGAGATTATACGTGCGCTTTCTACCCAGCTTGCAAAGGTATCGGCTACTTTTTCATCGGCGGGCGTGGGCGCCTGGGTGAAATAGGAAGCATGCCGCGAGGCCTTGGTGGATAGAGCCGCGCTTACCGACGCCACCGAGAGGTCGCAGGCGAAATCGTCCCGCAGGCAGTAGTTCAAGCGCTGGCCCTCGGGCAACACCGCGCTTTCTGGACGCATGTGCGCTGGGGCCAATTCCAGTAGTCCGCCACCGCGGGCTGGGCTGCCGATGACGTTGGGATCGCCCGGCAGGGAAAGTGGGTTTCCCAACGTAATGGCTGCATGCAGCCGCGGGAGGGACTTTTCCGCACTCGTGGTGATGATGGCGCCCTGCGAGTACCCAGCCGTTATGTACTTCGGTGCGCAGCCGGTGCTCGCCTCGTAGTCTTGGACCACCTTGGGCGCATTGGCCATGCCGGTTTGCACGCTGTTGATAAAGCCGAACAAGACAGAAGGAATGAGCTCGTAGAGCGGGTGCTGCCCCACGATGAGCGCTAGGCGCTGCACGGTCTGAATCGGGTTGAGGTTCTCGCCGTCTTCTGCCAGCGCCGGCAGGTCCATTTCTGCCGGATAGGCCTTGTCATCCATGGCCAGCACGAAGACGCGGTCCATGGTTCCCGGATGACGCTTTTCTACTAAGTGGAAAAGGCCTGCGAGGTTCGGGCCCTCGTAGCCGTTTGAGGGCGCGGAGTGCTCCGAGTATTGCTGCGGGCCGAAGTACTCGCCGTGGTCCTTGTCCTGGTCAGAGCCTCGTGCGGCGAGCACCACGACGTCGGGGCAGGCGCTCTCCTCAGCTGCTGCATGTGGGGCAACTGCGAAGGCGCTGCCCAGAGCAACTGTGGAGGCAGCCAAGAAGGACAGCGATTGGGAAGGCAGGCCTCGGGAAGAGAGGAAACGAGAAAAAGATAGATGCATGTTTTAAGGTCGAGTTTGACCGCTGCCCTGCAGGATCCACTTTGTGGAGGTCAGCTCCGGCAAAGCCATCGGGCCGCGGGCATGCAGCTTCTGGGTAGAGATACCGATCTCCGCGCCCATGCCATAAACCTCGCCGTCGGTAAAGGCGGTGGAGGCATTGAGCATGACGGCGGCGGCATCGACCTCGTTGGCGAACTTAAGCAGAACATCGGCGTCCTGAGCGGCGATGCCCTCAGTGTGGCCGGTGGTGTACTCGGCGATATGCGCGATGGCGCCAGCGACGCCGTCAACTACCTTGGCGCAGATGTCGTTGCTCAGGAACTCCTCGCGCCATTCCTCGTCGGTTGCTTCCACGGCATTGGCCACGCCGAATTGCTCGAGCTCAGCGACCTCGCCATGGATGACCACGCCCGCCTCCTGAAGGGAGGTGATGACGCGGAGTTTCGCGGCGTCGGCAAGCGCGGCGTCCAGCAGCACGCACTCGGTGGAGTTACAAACCGAAGGGCGGCGGGTCTTGCCGTTTATAACCATGGCGATGGCCTTGTCGAGGTCGGCGCTGGCATCGATGTAGAAGTGGCAGTTGCCGGTGCCGGTCTCAATGGCGGGGACGGTAGCGCCCTCCACCACCGCATTGATGAGGCGAGCAGAACCGCGGGGAATCACGACGTCGACAAGCCCGCGCGCCGTGATGAGATCCTGCACCGAATCGTGGCTCTCGCACGGCAGGAGCTGCACGCCCTCGCGCGGAAGGTCGAAGTGCGCCAGGGTGTCCTGGAGGATCTCCACGAGCTGCTCGTTGGAGTTGCGTGCGGACTTAGAACCGCGCAAAAGCGGCACGTTGCCGGACTTGAGCGCAAGGCCGAAGGCATCCACCGTGACATTCGGACGGGCCTCATAAACCATGCCCATGACGCCGAGCGGCACGCGCACCTGCTTCATCTGGATGCCGTTGTCCATGGTGTGGCCCCGCAGTACCTCCCCTACTGGGTCCTGCAGGGCGGCGACCTGGCGCAGGCCGCCGGCGATACCTTCGACGCGCGCGGCGTCGAGCGAGAGCCTGTCGATTAAAGAATCATTCATCCCGGCCGCGCGGCCAGCGGCGACGTCGCGCTCATTGGCCTCGAGGATCTCAGGGGTGCGGGCCACCAGGTTTTCAGCAGCGCGCAGAAGAATCTCGTTCTTGCGTGGGGTGGAAAGCTGCGCGAACTGCGGCGCAACTTTCTTCGCCTGACGCGCCAGCTTTAGTACTTGGTCTCGTTCTTCATCTCGAGTGAGTTGGCTCATAAGGCTCAAGCTTACCGAAGCTAGCCTCGACAGGACAGACCATGGGCACGCCTTCATCATCGATGACGCGGGCATGGATGCCATAGACCTCACCCAGCAGCTCGGTGTTCAGCACCTCTGCCGGGGTGCCGTGGGCATGCACGCGGCCGCCGTGGAGAACCACCAGCTCGTCGCAATAACGCGCGGCCAGGTTGAGATCGTGGATAGCCACCAACGCCACTGCCCCGCGGGAGACCTCCTTGCGCAAGGTATCCAGCAGATGCACCTGGTGGCGCAGGTCGAGCGCGGAGGTTGGCTCATCCAGGAGCATCAGGTCTGGCTCGCGGGCCAGCATCTGCGCCACGGCCACGAGCTGGCGCTGTCCGCCGGAAAGCTGGTGAACGTAGCGGTGTGCGAGGTGAACGATGCCGAGCTTTTCGAGTGCCTGCACTGCCGATTCCAAGGCGTTAACGGAGCCGCGCTTAGCGGAGATGACCACCGATTCAAAGGCGGTCAGCGAGGCGCTGGTCAGAAGATCCTGCGGCACGTAGCCCACGTTGGCGCCACCAGTATCGCAGATGCCCGAAGTCAGCTTCTGAATGCCGGCGATGGCCTTGACCAAGGTGGACTTGCCCGCCGCGTTGGGGCCGATAAGTCCGACGATGGTGCAGGGTTCAGGCTCGGGCAAGTCAACTCCTTTGAGCACCTCCCGTTTACCAAAGTTCACGCATGCCTGTTCTACTTTCAGCACTTTGTCCTCCTCTTGGTGAAGATAAGCAGCACGAAGAAAGGAACACCAACGAGCGCCGTGATGATGCCGATGGGCACGGCAACGCCGGGGATGATGGTGATGGATACCGCATGGGCACCCGCCAGCAGCATCGCGCCCGCCGCCATGGAGGCCGGCGCAAAGAAACGCTGATCCTCGCCCACCAATAAGCGGGCCACGTGTGGGCCAACCAAACCGATGAAACCGATGATTCCGGCGAAGGCCACGGCGCTAGCGGCCAGCAAGGAAGCCACCACGAGGGTTAGAACGCGCAGTTTTTGCACGTTGATGCCAAGGGCCGCCGCACGCTCGTCGCCAAGGCGCAGCGCCGTGAGCTTCCACGCGTTGAGCATGGTGAAAGGAATGGCAACCAGCAAGGTGACTGCGATGATCAGGTTGGACATCCAATTCGCACGCTGCAGGGAGCCCATGGTCCAAAAGACGATCTGCTGCAGGGCTTCAGTCGAGGCGCTGTATTGCATCAGCGAAAGCAGTGCCTGGAACAAGAAAACGAGGGCGATACCCAGCAGAATCATTGACTCCGCACTAGCGCCGCGCCACACCGCCGCACCCGCGACGATGGCCACGGCCACAAGAGCCGACAGCCAAGCGACGGCCGCGAGATTGAACTGCGGATTTCCCAGCACGGTCCAGCCCAGCACGATGGAGGCAGCGCCGCCAAAAGCCGCGGCGGCGGAAATACCCAAGGTGAAAGGCTCGGCCAAAGGGTTATCCAGAATGGTCTGCATATGCGCGCCGGATAGCGCCAGTGCGGCGCCGATGAGCACGGCCATAACCGACGCCGGCAGGCGCAGGTTCCACAGGACCGTGCGGGTGGTCTCATCCACCTGGCCCGGTGAGAAAATGCCACGCAACATCTCCATCGGGGAAAGGTGAATCGGGCCGACCACCGTGGCGATGACGAAGGCTACGAAGGCAGCCAGCACCAGCGCGCCAATGATGAGTACCTTGCGGAAGTTATTGCTGCGGTACTCGGCGATTACCTGGTGGGTGTCGGTTTTGGTTTCGGTTTTCTGGTCAGTCTGCAAACTCTCAGAAGAGGTCAAAAGTGCCATTTTCTAGTGCTTGTGTGTGTTCTTGGTAGTGAAGAAAACGCCGCTGTAGTCGATGGGCAGCCACTTGTTGTGGAATTCGGCGAAGTCCTTTTCTGGGTCTAAGTCCTTGAAGGTTTCTGGGTGCATCCACACGGCAAACTGCTCCAAGGCGAAGATGTTAAAAGGCGAATCGTAGAACTGGTGGTAGACAGCGTGGAAGTTGCCTTCCTTTGGGGCCTCAAGCTGCTCGAAGCCCGGGGTCTTCAGCAGGCCTTCGAGGGTCTCCTGCGCCTTTTCTTCCTTGGCCGCGTAACCCATCTCCACGTGCGGCAGGACCTCCGGCTTTTCCGGGTTCTTGGCCCATGCGCCGCCGGTGGCGATGATGTGCTCCGGCTGCTCAGCGAGCACCTTTTCTGCGGTAAGGTCTCCAGACTCGGTGTCCAGCAGGCTATCGCCCAAGTTCTCGCCGCCGGCGGCATTAACCAGGTCACCTAGGTTAGAGTCCTTGACCGTGGAGCAGCAATCCTTCAGGCCCGCCGCGCTCCAGACCAGGGTGCGCGGCTTGTTGCCTGCCTTTTCCGCGCGGGACTTAATGTCATCAACCTTGCCGGTATAGAACTTGTTGAACTCTGCGGCCTTGTCCTCGTGACCGAAGAGCTGGCCGAAGACCTCCATGGACTTCGGGGTGTTTTCCAGCGGCTTCTGGCGGAAATCGGTGAAGACATACTTCAGGCCGGCCTGGTCCATCTTGTCCAGAAAGCCGGTCTTTTCCGCACCCTCCTTGTGGTCCAGCGTCATGACCACGACGTCCGGCTTTTGCGCGAGCAGGTTTTCCACGGTGACGTCGCCCTTGGCGATGTTGCCGATGGTCGGCAGATCCTTGTACGCCGCATTGGTTTCGGCGAACTTGGACTCGAAGCTCGGAGCCGCCTCATGCAGGTCCTTGCCCAGAGCCACGACGTGCTCGAGCGGATCCTCGCGGTTGAGAATCGAGGTGGCGAAGAGCCCGCGGCCCTCGCCCAGAAGGATACGCTCAGGCTGCTTGTCGAAGGTGACCTCGCGGCCGGCGACGTCAGTGATGGTCACAGCAGTGTCCCCCGCGGCGCCGGTAGAGCCGGTGGACGCGGAGGTGTCTTCGTTGCTGCTGCACGCGCTCAACGCAGTCGCGGATGCGAGCATGGCCAGGGTGGCTGCCGCAATGCGGACGGAGTACTTGGGCACGTTGAAATGGGTCATGAAAGAAAGTCCTTTGCTCACGAACAATAGCCAAGTTAACTTAGGCTTGACTAAATTGAACTAGGATGAGCTTACAATCCGAAACGTGCCCGCGAAAGTGATCCCCCCCGGGTTTTATTTAGGTCACTTTAAAGCTGAATAACATCCTCTTAAAGAAACTCACCCCCAACAGCATGGTTATCCGTGCTGGATGTCACGCGTGGCTATAACTCAAGCGCGCAGCCACTCCCCCCGCGGCCCCCGCGGACTACTGCCCCAGCTCCTTGCGGCGCTCGGCTGCCAGACGTAGGCGCTCGGCCCAGTCCTTTTCATCCTTCTTTTTCAATTCCTCATAGAGTTTTTCGTCGTCGTCGGAGAGCTTGACCGCCTCCCTGACACCCCACGAGGCGAAACCTGCAATCGGGAAGACAAGCCAGAAATAGTCCCAATCGAAGACGAAAAGCCCCAGGAAGAAGAGGATCATCGTCACTGACCAAATGACAGCATCGATTCGGTGGACTAACCCTCCGCGGCGCTGCAGCCGGTCGAGTTCGGCCTGCGCTTCCGATTCCTTGAACGAGACGGCCTCTGCAATTGGATTGTCAGGAAGGTCCTCAAAGAGGGAAGCGATCTCGCCGCGGGTACGCGCAACAGCCGCCTTTCCTGTGCGGTCTTCGAACTCGTTGATGTCGATGAGACCGTTAGCGAAGTGGGTGCTGAGGAGGTCTAGCGCATTGTGGCGTTCGGCGTCTCCCACGCGAATGTCTTTGTCCATGCCTTTACACTTTAATATCCAGCGTTCGGATCCACACGGGTAGGAATTTCCTCGCCAGCCTCAAAGGCCGCAGCCACCTTTGCGGTGTGTGCTCCCAAGTGGCGGCGCGTCGAGTTAAGGGTATTGGCAATGTGCGGTGTAATGACCACCCGCGGGTCCTTCCACAGCGGGTGATCATCCGGGAGCGGCTCCGGTTCAGTGACGTCGAGCGCTGCGCCGGCAATCTCGCCAGAGTCCAGCGCTGCCAAAAGATCCTCGGTGCTGATGAGTGGGCCACGGCCCACGTTGACCACCACCGCGTGATTCGGCATCTGGGCAAACACGTCTTTGTCGACCATGTGGTGGGTCTGCGGGGTAAGCGGCGCGATGAGCACAAAGTAGTCGGCCTCAGGCCAGACCTTGTCCACCTCGGAGATGGGATAGGTCTCATCCGCGCCTGGAACCGCGTTGCCGGACCGGTTTACGGCGATGATGCGCGGGCCAAAACCAGAGAACATCGTAATGAGCCGCTTGCCGATGCCGCCGGCGCCGATGATCGCCACAGTCTTGTCCTCGTGCAGGTAGGACTTGTGATCCTGCACTTCCTCGTAGTTGGAGAAGGTGTCGTTGACATAGCGATGGGCATGCAGCTGCGCGAGCAGCAGCGCGATGGTGGATTCCGCCACGGTGTTATCGAATACTCCAGCGGCGTTGGACCAGATAACGTCGGTCTCCTTCATGACGTCGAGCAGATGGTCTACGCCTGCAGACGAAATCTGCACGAACTTGATGCTCTCCGGCAGTGGCAACGGGAAGTCCGAGCCGTCGCCGTTGTAGATGAGGAAATCGGCATCGGAAAGCTCCGCGAGCTCATGGCCAGCTCCCCGCAAGGTCTCGACGGATTCTTCCCATTGTTCCGGGAACATGGCGTATTTCATGGTCTTCTCCTGGGGTTTCTCTGGCTTCTAGTGTCTAGATTCGGGAGGCGTAGTTCGATAGGTAGTCGGCGTGGACAACGCTGCGGCGCTGGTATTCCGGCAGCTCCTCCATCTGCTTGCCCAGGATGCCCCGCAGCTCCGCGGAATCAAAACGTACTTCGCCGCGGCCGATGACCTCACCTTCCGGGCCCATGATGTCGATGATTTCCCCGCGGGAGAATTCACCGATGACCTCAGTGATGCCAACCGCCAGGAGCGAATTGCCGCCCTTGGTGACCGCCTGCATGGCGCCAGCGTCCAGGCGCACCGCCCCACCGGTATCGGCGCAGTAGAGCGCCCAGAACTTCCAGGCAGACAGCTTGCGCTCTTCGCGGGTGTGGAAGACGGTGCCCACGGAGGCATCGGCAAGAGCAGGGCCAATGTTATCCGTCGACGTCAGCAGCACCGGGATTCCGCCGCGGGTGGCCAGGCGCGCGGCCGAGACCTTCGTGGCCATACCACCGGTGCCGACGTTGCCGGACTCACCGGCCTCGACCCCTTTCAGGTCTTTGCCCGTGCGCACCTCATCGATGAAGCGGGCGTCCGGCTCCGCCGGGTTCTTGTCATAGAGGCCATCGACATCAGAGAACAGGAACAGCGCGTCCGCGCCCATCAGATTGGCCACCAAGGCGGAGAGCCGGTCATTGTCCCCGAAGTGCATCTCCGAGGTCGCCACCGTGTCATTCTCATTGACAATGGGAATGGTGCGCAGCTGGCGCAGCCGATCGATGGTGCGCTGCGCGTTGCGGGCGCGGTCCCGGTGCCCCGTATCCGAGGCGGTGAGCAGCACCTGGCCCACCGTGCGGTCATAGCGGGCGAAAGACCGGCCCCACTCGTACGCCAGATGCACCTGGCCCACAGACGCCGCGGCCTGCTTGGTGGCCAGATCAGTCGGCCGGCGATTAAGCCCCAGCGGGCCCATGCCGGCGGCCACCGCACCGGAGGAGACCAGGATGACATCGGAGATGCCCATGCGGGCGTGCACCGCGTCCACAATGTGGTCGATGCGCTCCTGGGAGACCAAGAAGTCCTCATCCGTCAGCGACGAGGAACCAATCTTGATGACTACGCGCTTGGCGTGCGCGATGCGCTGGCGCAGCGGTGAATCAAAGCCGGACGCCGTGGGGTTTTCATGCAACGGTTCCGGAAAGGGGGTGTCAACCGTGGGCCCGGAATAAGGTTTTTGGGTTAGCGGAAAATCTTGTTGCGAAGACATGGCCGCCCATTGTACTAGCCCTGCCAGCGGTCCCGGTTCGCCTGCTCGCGGGTGACCTTCTCGTCATCGCCAAAGTCATACTCGTCGATGAGGCCGCGGCGAGCCTGCGAAGCACGCTTACGCTCAGCGGCAGAAACACGCTCGGTGCCGCCGAGGCGACCGTCGAAGCCGCGGCCGGCATCCGTGGCACGGCCGCCAGTCATCGGCTCCCATTCGAAGGTGATGCCGCCGATGGTCACCGGGCAGCCCTCAACAGCGCCCTGCTTGAACAGCTCATCTTCCACACCGGCCTTGGCCAAGCGGTCAGCGAGGTAGCCGATGGCTTCATCATTTTCGAAGTCGGTTTGCACAATCCAGCGCTCGATCTTGTCGCCCTCCACCACGAAGGCGCCGGCAAGCTCGGGATCAGGGCGCACGGTGAAGTCAGCGTGGGAGCCCGACTTACGCTCGCCACGTGGGCGGATGATGGTGTGGTTCTTATCCGCCTTGACCTTCGGCTGTGCGCGACGGTGCTCCTTGACCATCTCAAGCAGCTTGTACTTGAGCGGATCGAGGCCCTTGCGTGCCACCGCAGAAATGATGAAGACGGGCCAACCGTACTTCTCCTCCAGCTCGGGTTTGACGAACTCGGCCAGTTCTTCCGCCTCCCGGATATCCGCCTTGTTCAAGATAATGATGCGTGGGCGCTGCCGCAGATCACCCAAGCCGGTGTCCTGGTCCAGCAGTTCTTGGTACTTTGCCAGTTCCTCCTCGAGCGCCTCAATATCGGAAAGCGGGTCGCGGCCCGGCTCCAAGGATGCAACGTCAACGACGTGAGCCAGCACCGCGGTGCGCTCGATGTGGCGCAGGAAGTCTAGGCCCAAGCCCTTGCCATCAGCGGCGCCCGGGATAAGGCCCGGAACATCGGCCATGGTGAAGGACTCAAAGCCCATGTCCACCACGCCGAGGTTCGGCTGCAGGGTGGTAAACGGATAATCACCAATCTTTGGCTTGGCCGCAGAAAGCACGGAAATTAGGGAAGACTTGCCGGCCGATGGGAAACCGACGAGGCCGACATCTGCCATGGATTTAAGCTCCAACACCAGATCGCGGGCCTCGCCCGGCTCGCCTTGCAACGCAAAGCCTGGTGCCTTGCGGGCAGCAGAAGCTAGCGCAGCATTACCGAGGCCGCCAAAGCCGCCTTCAGCGGCTACAAAACGGGTGCCGGGAACCGTGAGGTCCGCCAGCATCTCACCGTCCTCGGAGTAGACCACGGTGCCGGCCGGGACCTCGAGGATGAGATCCTCGCCGCGAGCACCATTGCGCCAGTCACCAGCACCGTTGTTTCCGCGGCCGGACTTCAGGTGCGGACGGTAGTGGAAGTCCATCAGGGTGTGAACCTGCGTGGAAACCTCCAGCAGGATGTCTCCTCCGTGGCCGCCATTGCCTCCGTCTGGACCACCCAACGGCTTAAATTTTTCACGGTGCACCGAAGAGCATCCGTGGCCTCCGTCGCCGGCCTGCAGGTGAAGAACGACGCGGTCAATAAAACGTGCCATGAAGTTGGTTTCCTCGCACTAACGCTAAGTAGCTGTTTTTCTTAATCTGAGCTGCTCATACTACCATCGGCGGCCGCCCGCTTCCTAGCCTGACGTTCCTCACGGGCTTGCTTACGTCGGCGGCGACGCCATTCCAGATAGATGATGATGAGCAAAGAGATGGCGATGATGCTAAGCGCGGCAATCATCCACCACGACAACTTCGGGCGCCAACCTGTCTCCTCATCATTTGCCTCCATGTACACGCGTTCTGCATGCACGAGCAGGCGATCCGTGTTGATGCCGTACGGGGTGCAGGTGATCAGCGTGATCTGATCCTTGTCAGGCTCATAAGTCACCGCATCGTACTTATCAGGTTTGACCACCTCGCGGCCCACGACCTTGTAATGCAGCAACTCGCCCATCACCTCGATGGTGACGATTTCGCCGTCCTTGAGTCGCGGCAAGTTATCAAACATCGACGCGTCCACCATGCCGGTGTGTGCAGAAATAACGGCATTGGTTCCCTTACCTCCCACCGGCAGTGAGGAACCAAACATGTGTCCCGCGCCGTCGTAAAGCACAGCAGGGGCCGTCGTATGCCGCACGGGAAGATCGACGTTGATTGCAGGAATGCGAAGTCGCGCAATCGCGCCCCCAGCCTCTGGGGCATTGAGCGTTTTCATGTAGCGCTCAAAACCCGGTGAAGAAGGATTCGGTGGGAAAGCATGATGGCCTTGCTCCGCCAACCAATCGTTGTACTCATGTGCCTGCTGCACGTAGGCCTCTCGCTGGGCGGGCGGGTCGATGCGTTCGATAGCACGCCGATAATCCTCAGCCTGGCGCTGCAACTGCCAATCGTTGTACTGCGTGGCAACAATCGGATACAGCAGCACCAAGATACCGAGGATAACCAGCCACAGCGAGCTTTTCTTCTTGCGTGACTGGTTCTTCTTCGGCTTAGTCTTCGCCATCGGTTTCTTCGCCGTCGGTTTCTTCGCCGTTGCGATTACGCAGGTACAAAGCCATACCAATTGCCAGCAGAATGAGGCCGATCAGCAGCGCCCACACCAGGGTCTGACGGCCGGTATCCGGCAGCAGGAAGCCGAGGCCTTCCTTCAGACGCAGAGCACCGTAGCTATCGTCGTCGGAGACGAGGATGTTATTGCCCAGCGCCGTCACAGTAACCTTGCCGCGGTAGTAGAAGTTATCCTTCGTCGACTCCGTGATCTTCACGTCGAAGCTGCAGGTGGTGGATGCCCCTACGGCGAGATCGCCTGGGGCACAAACCTCAGTAGGAATCGCGCCGCCTTCCGGAACCACGTACTCGGATCCATCAGCGGCCACCACAGTGCGGCCAGCCAACTCCGCCTCGGTGAGCTTAAGGTCAGTCAGCGGCATCGCTCCGTTGTTCTCCAAGGTGTAATTGAAGCGCATGGTCGTGGCGTCGTCGGGAAGCACCGCGGTATCGGCCACCGTTCCGCTGACCGCACTGATAGGTGCGCCATCAATCTTCTTGGTGATGTTGACCCCAGGGAAGGTATTGATACCGGTCAGTTCCCACTTGCTGCCCGAAGTGGACATATCGCTGGCCTTCGCTACCGGCAGGATATCGAAGGACCACTCGCCAGTAGTCACCGTGTGGGTAGTCGGATCGATGGAGTTATTCGCCTTCACATTACCCAGGCGCGGTCCGGTCTCACCCACAGAGACAACCGGAGACGCAGAATCTTGATTCATGACCTCGCCGATGGTGCAGTTCTGATCAACTTCGATGTCACTCAACGTATGCGACTGGCCAGACTTCAAAGTGAATGTCTCACCACAGCTCGAGGAGAACTCGAAGGTCCGCCCCTCTCCTGCCGCGCCAACAGATTGCTTAGTGAAGGTGACCTCAACGCTATCGCGCGGATGCATCGCCTCACCGGCGATGGTCAACACCGGAGCACCCGTCTCAGAGCGCAGCGCGCTATCCAGCCTAAAATCGTAGGTGTATTTCTTCAAGTCACTGGTGACTTTGTCGAGTGGAATATCTGCAGGCTTTACATCCGGGTTATCGGCTGCGGCGCCCTCCTTCGTCCACGTCGCGAAAGTCATGTACGGAGAACGCGTGCCCGCGGTCACTTCTAACTGCACGCGCTCGCGTAGGGCCGAGGAACCACTTGCATCCAAGGTGCAGTCATAGCCCACCGGCAGGTTTACAACCTTGCCACCCGAAGGTGCACTGGCGTCAGCCACCGTCGCACTCGAGTTAGCTCTTTTGACGTCGAAGCTCAACGTTTGGCTATCAAAGCCCGGAGCAGTACAGCTGACCTTATAGTCATAGCTATTGTTGCTCAGACCACCGAGGTAGCCATCCTGCAGCGCCGCGAAGGACACGGGGACGGTGCGGCGCGTGTAGGTGTTGGTGAAGTCATAGGAAACCGCCGGTTGGCCCTCTTCACCGACGCGCTTGTCGACCTCACGTGGGTCCTGCTTCCACTCCAAAGCTTCTGGTGTGGCAGAAGGAGCGAGCTCCGTGAAGGTACACCAAGCACCGGAAGGAACCTCAACCTCGTCCGAGGTGAAGGTCAACGTGCCATCCGGGAAGGCAGTGGTATCGCCCGCATTCAAACTGGTAGGCAGCCCCACGTTAGAGATGGAATAGCCCACGCCCTGGCACTGGTAGTCGAAGCGGAACTCTGGGTTGGCCTCGCGCAGCACCTGAAGGTCGTCCGCATTGGCGACGATCTTCTTACTCATCTTGATGGGCGACTTCACGAATTCATAGAAGTTGACCAGTTCGACCTTGTTGCCCAGGCCTCCATCGGAGATGTCGTCCTCAATCATGAACTTCTGCGAGGTGGTCTCACCATCTGCGAGATCGGTATCCGTGTAGGTCATGCCCTCGTCGCGCTGCAGACGCCACTGCACCTTGCTTGGACGCATGTGCGTTTCCAGTTCCATGCCGTCCGGCGCGGTCTGGGTCAAGTTGAGCTGACCAAACTTGTCACCGGTCAGTTCGCATTCCGCGCCGACCGGGATATCAGCAAAACTGGTAGAGCCAGGTCCCTGAATGGTGCTGTTGACCGGGAAGATTCCCAGCTTGCCCGAACCATCGATAGGCCCTTCTGGGTCACGGCAGACCAATGCAAAGTTGTGGGTATAGAACTGGTCTTTCCAGTTTGAGCCATAAGCTGCCTGGACGTCGACTGGCGTGTTAGCAACCTTGTCCAGGTTCACCTCTGCCAGCTGACGGGTATAGGTATTGACCAACTTCACGTCTTGGTTGCCTCTGACGTCGAAGTTCAGGGAGCGATCGCCTGTAGCGTCCCCGACTTTTACTTCCTGGGTGAAAGTGATGCCCTCGGCAGCAGTGGTCTCACCTTCTGCCGCAACGCACTCGGAACCGTCCGGAATGTTATCAAAGCTCAAGGACTGGCTAGCCGCATCATCAGATTGCGGGGAGCTGACCTTACCGGAGACAGTGATGACGCTGCCGCCACCGGGTGGCGTGCACTTCATCGTGAAGTCGAATTGACGGTTGTACTTGACGTCCTTGCGGGCCTTGGAGAAGTAAGCCTCATTGGCAAAGTCGACCTGCTTGGTCACAGCCACGGTGACATCTTGGTAGTCGTAGGTGTGGGTTACCTGTGCAATGGTGGAATCGCCGACGATGAACTCACCAGAATCGATGCGAGCTTCGTCGTTGAAGGTCTGAGACTCGCCATCGACTGAAATGTTGGAATCACGGTCGATGGCGTAGCCATTGCGTTTGCCGTCTTCACGGTTGCTGTCGGATTCGACCAATTGGCACGTGCTTCCCGACGTCACGACGGTGGCTGGCACGGTCTCCTTCGGGTTATCGGGCCCCAGGGTGATAGTGGCGTACTGGCCTAGGTCCAAGGGGCTGCCGTCGTCGGCGGTACAGGTCAATTCGTAGTCGACGTCGCGGAAGAACTCGTCGACGCCTGCCTCAGACTGGGTAATGGTGATGCCCTTACCGGCGGGTTCGAAGGTATTGGTCAGGCTAACGGACTCAGAGTCAGAATCGACTGTAAAAGTCTGCTCCTTGGCATCGGTTGACCACAGAACGCCGTTGCCAGTCGAAGGAGTGGTTTCAGAGAACGTACATTCATTGCCATAGGGCACGCCCATCGCACCGTCGCGGTCATTAACCAGCCCCGCAATCGTGGGATCGGAGACCTCGGCGACGAGACGTTCGGTCTGCCCATCGGCTAAACGGACAGTACCAGTGAGGTCGACAGGAACATAGTTATCGCTCGTCGTCTCTACCGTGCGGGTACCACAGCGGAAGGAAAGCTCGTAGTCAGCAGGCAGGTTAGCGCCGTTGACGGAATTGTTAACGAGCTTGGTCAAATCGACCGTGCCCGTTTTATTGAGGTAGTGGTTCGACACAGAAACGCGGTTCTGGTTGGTATCCGTGGATTTGTTCACGGTCAAAACCGGGGTGGTCTTTGCTTCCTCATTGTTGAGGGTGGTCACCACGTCAGAAGAATCGGACGCGGAGACCGTGGTGCGGTCAAGCGTGACGTTCTGCTGCGAGGGGCTACCGGATTCGTAGACGTAGCAGTCTGCACCGACGCGCACGCCCTCGATCTTGACCGGATTGGCGGTGTCAGTGGTGATGTTCATGTCGCCTTCGAGGTTGTAGGCGGCATCGTTTGGGTCGGTGCAGCGATAGTGCACCGGGAAGGTGGTACCCGCGTCCAACAAGCTGCTGCCTGGTCCACGCAACTGCTTGATCACGCGGACGTCGCGGGTCTTGTAAGAGTAGTGCGCCTCGATACGAATATCGGACACAGTCGGGGTTCCACCTTGCGGATAATCCTTCAGGCGGATGGTGTAGGTGCCATCGGAGTTGGCTTGAATTTGCTGGCCATCAACCCAGACATCGCGGCCGTCGAAGCTAATGCGCTCGGCCTCGGAATCGGAAAGGCCAGACAGTGGCTTGAGCACGCAATCGCGCTCGACTGGGACATTGTTAAAGCTCGTATCGCCGGCGATTTCATCCCCAGTGCCCGTGGCCTGGATCGTGGATTGCTGACTGTAATTGGTGGTCAAACAACGTAGCGAGAAAGAATAATCGCGCGGGCTGCCGAGCTCGTTGACGGGTTCGCCGGTGATGGTCTTTGAGATGTTGACGGTGCCGGGACGGTAGTCATAGTTGTTGTTTGCCTCGATGTCGTTCGAGTGATCGGCGGCGTTGACACCGGATTTCAGGGTGACAGTACCAACGGGCACGGCGTCGGTGTTCTGGGAGGTGCCGTTGCCCTTCCAGGTCAGGGTCAGTTCCTTACCTGGACGGGCAGGCGGAGCACCATCAGCAAACTTCTCCGTCAAGGTACAAGTCGCGCCGGCTGGCAGACCTTCAACGGTGTAATCATCACCAGCGGCGAGATCACGGGAATCCTCCAGCTTCATCGTGGGGTAAGCATCGGAGTAGCCGGTCGGGGCGGCGCAGCGGTAGCCCAAGTTGAACTTGCGCGACTGCACCTCGTCGAAGCCGGCCGCGGTACCGGTGACCGTCTTGCGTAGGGTCAGCGCGGAGAATTGGTACTTTGGCGTCCACGTGACAGTACAGGACATGGGAACCGAGTACTTGTTTTGATAGACCACCTCGGAGGTACCTGCCGCGGCATCGTTGTTGAGCTGGAATCCCGAGGGCACGGAGCCTTCTTTGATGGTGTAATCCGTGGTACCGAAGGTGCAACGCCACGTCGGCGTATAGCGGGCCAGCGCCTTGCTCTTTTCCGTGCCGGTGGCAGCAGACTTGAACACCATGGAATCGGCGGCAACGTTGCCGTTCACATCGGGGGACATGCGGCGCAGCGCCTGGGTGTAGGTGTTCGCGCCTTGCCACGGAACCTTGGTGTCGGTGCTGCCATAGCGGGTGGCCATGGAGAAATCGAACTTGGTCTCTTGACCCGTGATGGTCTTTTCCATCATGGTATCCGGCTGGACGACGTCACCGGTCATGCGGCCCATGTTGAGGGCTAGTGCAACGCCTTGGAAGTTGTTGCGAGTAAAGAAGCCGACGTCGAGGCTCGTCAGGCCATCGCCGCCCACAATGTAGGAGCCGGCCTTGCCGGTGTTGATGGAGAATTCCTTGCACACGAAGTCTTTCGGCGTGTTATCGCCGCGATTGTAGTAATCCTCGATGCCGGGGCCGAAGACGTTGCTGGAATTGTTATTGGCATCGCACGCGGAGCGATAACCGCCCGGAGTGAAACGCTTGTACGGAAAAATGGTCTGCCCCGTCTCGGGGGCATCGATGGTCAAGTTTTCCGTAAATAATGACCAACCACGAGTGTCCTGTGCATCAACAATTGAGGTGCGGTAATTGCTCACGTATTGGCCGGTGAACTTATCCTTGACCTTGATGTTGCGAAAGCGCAGGGTGGCCTGCTGCGATGCGGCCGTAATTCCGGTGCCTATACCCCACACCACGCTCGGCTGGATGGCCTCCTGACCAGAACGCGGGACAAAGTAGTCGGTGTCGTTTACATTGCGGCCAAAGACGCCGTCACCCACCGGACCGGAATACGTCCGCAGCTTGGAAGGATCAGTGTTTAGGTCGTAGCCGCGTTCGTCTTTTGTCTCGTACATGACGTCGAAAGTCAGCTCGTAGCGGCCGAGATCCTTCTTCACGGGCTTCGGGTAGGTGGTGACCGAGTTATTGAGATCCGACATGTCGATCCAGCACAGCTGGTCCGCATAGTTGGCGGCCTCACCGGTGCCACTGCGGAAACCGCACTGCTTGTACGTCGCCTCGTTCGTGGCCCAGCCCTTGCTGGTCTGTGCCTCGGCTTCGGGCGTCACCAAGTTATTCAGCGGCGAAGAGGGCGCGACGACTAGCATTAGCGTCACGAACGCCACCAATAATGCGGCGAAAAGGCGCCGAGTCTTGGTGTTAACCGTCATAAATGCTCCTGCGGAAAAGATTGTGTGTGAGGAATGAAATAGGTTGGCCGGGCGTACCCTCATACGCGACCATCTCCTTCATTGTCATCGTCATCCTCGTCGCGCCTGCGAACGAGAATAAAGCCCAGCACCAATGCGGTAATCGCAGCGAGCACGATGCCGATCACGCTGGCGCCGGTGCTTGCGAGGTTGTCGGCAATCTTGCCGGCAATACGCTTTGCTTGCTCGCCGACGCCGTTACCCTTGCTGTCATTGCCAGCATCGTCGACTACCCCGCTGCTCGGAGAATCGGGATGCCCATGAGTCTCGGAACCCGGCTGGGTTTTTCCATCACGATCGTCATCGTTGTCATCGATCGGATGATTTTTGCCTACAACGACGACTTTCGCTGGAGTGGACTGGATAGTGGCAGGCTGATCGCCACGGCACTGTTCAGCCGCAGCAAGAACAACGCGCTCAGTTACTTGACGGCCGTTAGCATCGGAATACGCCAAGGTCGAAACACTGGGACTTAGGTTTGGTAGGCAGTAGCCGTCGGGGCTAAAGCGCGCAATGTTGGTGATGACATCGCCAACAGTTGCAGAAGAGCGCACTTCTGCTTCCAAGTGAATTTCCACACGGGTCTCCGGATTGCCGAGCCGTGCCTTCGCCAGAATGTCTAGACCAGACTGTTCCATCACGATCTCAACTGAGTTACCGTCAAGGGTTGTGCGAAAATCACGCCCGTCCTCCAAAGTTCGCGAGCCATTGAGGTTGCTCACGGTAATGGACTTTAGACGCCGAAACGCAAGACGCGGATCCAGCTCATCGAGCACGACAAACTGGTGGAGCTTTCCTTGGGCGTCGCAAGGCGGCAGCGACGTCCTGATGCGATAGTCCAACACAGCTCCAACCTCGACTGATCGAGCGTCCACTGTTTTATCGACAATCACCGGCTGCGCTTTGGCACTGATTTCAGCCTGCACGTCATTCTTTACGGGGACGAGGAAAGGGCTTGCCACATCCTCGTAGGAATTGTCGGTGCGTCGGGGCCGCTCAGTTACTTGGTACACGCCTTCTGACAGGCCTGTAAACTTTGCAGTACCGGTCTCATCAGTAGTTGCAACAATCTCAGGCCCGAGCTCCATGCCAGGCTTCGAAGTCAACAAGGCAGGATTATCCTGAACCATCTGCCCGAGTTCTTCTGGGCTTGCCAAGGGCAGCCCAAGAAGCTGACGGACGACGAAGACAGCACCAACGTTGGAGTTGATGCCTTCTGGGTCAGCACTCTTGTGAACAGACAAACTACCAGTGCTTGCCGAATGCGCTGGCGCCGGCGAGACAGCGACGATCAAGGCGCACGCAAAGAACAGGCCAACGGCCAAGCGCATCAATGCCTCACATCGCCCTCTGGTAGTCACGTTAGGATTCCTCTAATTCTTCTTCTTTTTTCTTTCGCTTACGCCCTGCCAGGAACCACCACAGCAGGTAGAGCAGTACCAATGTCGCAATGAAAATGGCTGCGATCATCCATGGCTGCCACGGCGAGTGATAGCTCTGGTCAAGCTCAGCAGGTAGCTCGGTGCGCTCGCCGCGGACCAGCAAGCGATGGCTGTTGATGCCGTACGGAGTACACGTCACCAAGGTCAATAAGTCGCGGCCTTCGTCGGCACGTAAGGCCTCCACTTGATCGGGAAGAACCGTCTCAATCTGGTCCACCTTATAAGCCATGGTCTTGCCCATAACCTCAACCGTGAAGACATCCCCCACCTTGATATGAGTGAGGTTGTCAAACATAGTCAGGGTGGCAAGGCCGGTGTGACCGGTAAGAACCGCGTGGTTTCCTTCCCCGCCAACGGGAAGCGCCGTGCCGTACAGATGCCCCACTCCATGCGCGAGAACACCAGTCGATGTGCCGTGATAGACGGGTAAGTCTATGCCCACCGATGGAACGCGAACACGCGCCATTGCACCAATCTGGTGCAGCGTGTCAAGGTAGCGCTGGTAATCCGGCGAGGAGGTATCAACTCCATTGACCCATGGGTCGGGAGCGCCCACCTCTGGCAGCTGGGCGTTATAAGCCTGCGCCTCGGCGAAAGCTTCCTCGCGCTCTCGCTCGGGCAGCTTGTCGACGCCGCGCGAATAGTTCTCCGCGATGCGGTGCTGCTCCACATTTTTGTAGTGGGTCAACACCACGGGGCTGAGAAACACGAGCATCGCCAAGACGAGGTAGATAACCCCGCGTGGATTACGCCTGCGCTTTCCCTTCACATGGCCTCCTTAGGCCTGGGCGCGGTTGTCCTTGTAAGAGGTGTACAAGCCGCGAGCCAGCAGAAGCAGGCCGACGAGGAAGACCAGAACGATACCCCATGCACCGGTTGCCGGCAGCTGGTTGATGATGTTGTTCTTCTGGTTCTCAACGCTGACTGCCAGGGTGCGTGCGTTGACGTCGATGGTCACGTGCTGCGGCTCTGGGTTGCGGACGTAGCCTTCCGGCGCCTTGGTTTCCAGCACGCAGTAGTCATTGTTGGTGGTGCCGGTGTTTGCAGCGAAGGAGCTGATCGGAACGCCGTAGCCCTGTGCCGTGGAGGAACGGTTGTCACCGCCGGAGGTGATGAGCTTGGTGGAAGGGCTACCGGTCTGGGTGGTAGCAACGGTCAATGCATCACCCAGCAGCTCGTACTTAGTGGAGTCCTGGTCGGAGACCTTGCACTGGTACAGCTCGAACTCCGCACCTGCTAGCGGGTCATCGCCGTTGGTGGAGGTCTTGGTGATGGTCAGGTTACCGAAGGTGGTCGAGGTGGGGTTATCTTCGGTGACATCCGGAGTGGTCGGATCATCGCCGTTGGTATCAACGGTGGCGTTGTTCGGCAGCTCGATGGTTGCCTTGTTGGTGATCTGGCCAGTATCAGACGGAATGGAAACGATGGTGGCATCAAAGCCGGCCACAACCTTCAGGGTTGGGTCGGACTTACGAGCATTCTGCAGCTTGGTGCGGCCGTCCTGGGTAAATTCGATACGCAGGGTGTTGTTAGCGGTATCGACAGTGTAATCAGTGCCCTTCGTCAAAGTTAGAGCTTCAGCGCCCTGTGCCTCGACGGTGATGCCGTCAGCCTTGAGTGAGAGGTTTGGATTCAACGGGTCGACGATGTTGAAACGGGTCAACTCACCAGCCGGAACCGGGGCATTGATGGTGTAGCGCAGATCAGAACCGATGGTGGCGTTGGTGTCATCGACCTGCTTGGAAGGGTTAACCTGCTGGTTCTTCGGGCTCACCGTCTGGGTATAAGACCACTTACCATCCTCCGAGTGCGGCAGCGCTACCAGGAACGGAGCTGCAGCGGTGTAGTTACCGCTCTGCACCTCCGTGATCTTGTAGAGGCCAACCGTGAATTCCGGAGTATTAGCGGTGGTCATTGAAGCGGTGCCCTGCTCGTTGGTCTCAATAGTGCCTACTTCAGTGACATCGGTGGCAGTTGCAGCGGTGAGATTAGCAGCGGCTGCCCAACCTTCTTGGGTGGTCAGGTCTACGTTGTTGACCTTTTCCACACGGAAAGTGATGCCGCCGAGGGCGGTGGTATCGGTTGCGCCAGGGTCACCCAGACGCTTGTTGATGATGAGCTCGATTTCGTGGTTTGCATCAACGAGGTCGGCATTGGCCGCAGCCCCCGGGGTCGCCTCAGCGCCGGCCTCGGAGGTGGTCTGTGCAAGTGCGGGAGCGGCAAATCCAGCGCCCGCGACGGAAACGGTGCTTGCAGCAATAATCGCTGCCAAGCGCATAGAGAACTTGGACATAGGGAATCCTATTCCCCCATCAAACTGGGGCATCGAGGGCGTTAATATCGGCGCCCGCTGAACATTTAGCAGCTCAAGCCTAATAAATCGTCAGCAGCCCCACAACCCATGAAATCATCTTTACCCACGCTATTCGGTCACAAAACCACACAATCGTCACACATAACGCCGTGAAACTCGGCTCTCTTGCCCCCGTTTTGTGCTTTTCCCACCCACACGGTGAACATAAGAGAAGAATTAATACATCGGATCTTTTTTTATTTGGTTAATATCTTTCTGTAAAGCCGGACAATTTTCCTGAAAAGGAAGGCGCAAATACAAAAACGTAAAAAGGTCTGACTCCGAAAAATCGGAATCAGACCTTTTACGGTATGAATTAGGCAGAAGCCTCAACTGCAGCCTGCTCAGCCGGAACGATGTTCACGATGCGGCGGTTGCGCTTGATAGCGAACTCAACAGCGCCTGCCTCGAGTGCGAACAGGGTATCGTCGCCACCGCGACCAACGTTCTCACCTGGGTGGAACTTGGTGCCGCGCTGACGCACGATGATCTCGCCGGCCTTAACCTGCTGACCACCGAAGCGCTTGACGCCGAGACGCTTGGACTCAGAGTCGCGACCGTTGCTGGAGCTGGAAGCACCCTTCTTGTGTGCCATGTGGTTTTCCCTCCTTCAGGGATTTCTCGAGCCGGTTAAGGCTTACTTGATACCGGTTACCTTCAGAACGGTCAGCGGCTGACGGTGGCCCTGACGCTTCTTGTAGCCAGTCTTGTTCTTGTACTTCAAGATGTCGATCTTCGGGCCCTTGCCCTGCTCGACGATCTCAGCAGAGACGGAGACCTTCTCTAGGTCAGCAGCCTTAGCCTTAACGGTTGCGCCATCGACGAGCAGAACCGGGGTGAGAGCTACGGACGTACCCGGCTCACCCTCGATCTTCTCGACCTTGACGAGGTCACCTTCAGCAACCTTGTACTGCTTTCCGCCGGTCTTGACGATCGCGTACATAGAGGGTTACCCCTTATCTAAACTCGGCTCAGAAGCGGCAGGGTGAGCCACTTCTGAATGGACAATTACTTATTGCGTTTATCCCTGGCGCTATGTGTGGCGCCCGCGCAAAACAACGACTCGGCCGATGCAGCGCATTCGTGGTCTAAACAGCGACTGTCAAAGACTACCCCGTCACGGGTAGAAAATACAAACTGCGTATTTTCTCTCCCGCGTGGCGAAGGCCTACTTTGCGCTGCGCCGTGCTACGCGACGCCGTCCGCGCCCACTGCCACTCTTGCCAGATGCACGCCCCTTTTCCTGCTCAGCCTGGCGATTTTCCCTGTTCTTAGGTGGATTTTCCTGGGTTTTTTCTGCTGCTGACTGCGCGGACTTACGAGCCACCGTCTTGCGGACCGCTCGCTTGCGGCCACGGCGAATGACCTTGGTTTCGGTAGCTGCAGGCTCTGCTGCTTCCTCTGCCTCGGGCTCTACCACGGGGTCATTCTTTGGTTTTGCAGCACTCTGGCGAACAACGCGGCGACGACCACGCACTCGCTTTAGCTCAGCCTTCGGCTTGCGCTCCACCGTTTCCTCGGTGGGCGCTTCCTTTTCAGCCGGAGCCAGAAAGTCCTGCGGCTGCGGGCGGTGGTCGGAACGCGAGTTGCCACGAGTGCGACGCTTACGACGCGGCGAAGCTTCGAACTCTGCGACGGCTTCCTCGTAGGTCTGCTGCTTATCGCTTTCCTGCTGCTTCGGAGCATTCGAACGCACGCTACGACGACGGCCGCGTCCGCTCTTGCGCTTATCATCGCGTGGCTGCTCTTCTTCGTCGGCAACGTACGAGCTGAACTCCGCGACGTCGTCAAGCTCTGCGGCGTTATCGGCAGCAGCGTAACCGATGCTTGCGATGTCTTCAGCAGAAGTACCAGCGTCCTGAGGCTTCCTTTCCTCACGCTGGACGCGGCGACTACGACGGTTGCGGCGCTTCTTATTGCCCTTCTGCTCGTCCTGCTCTTCCTCGCCCACGACAATGCCAGCTACGAGTTCCTCGATGGAGGTCTTCTTTTCCCCCTGTTGCTCTTGGTCCTGTTCATCCTCGTGGCGGTGCATGGCAACGGCAGCCGGATGCTGCTGCGGATCATGTTCTGGGTGACGGCGTTCGCGACGCTGGCGGCGCCCCTTGTGCTCGTGGCCTCCGTGAGTATCCTGCTCTTCTTCCACTGGGTACTCGTGGATGATGATGCCGCGGCCATGGCAGGTCTCGCACTCGGTGGAGAAGGTCTCCACCAAGCCGGTGCCCAGGCGCTTACGGGTCATCTGCACCAGACCCAGCGAAGTGACCTCAGAGACCTGGTGGCGCGTGCGGTCACGACCCAAGGCCTCCTTGAGGCGGCGCAGAACCAGCTCCTGGTTCTCCGGCAGAACCATGTCGATGAAGTCCACGACAATCATGCCGCCCAAATCACGCAGACGCATCTGGCGCACGATTTCCTCGGCAGCCTCAAGATTGTTACGGGTGACCGTCTCCTCCAGGTTGCCGCCGGAACCGGTGAACTTGCCGGTGTTGACGTCAATCACGGTCATGGCCTCAGTGCGGTCAATGACCAAGGTGCCGCCGGAAGGCAGCCATACCTTACGGCTGAGCGCCTTATGCAGCTGCTCATCGATGCGGTAGGTAACAAAGGCGTCTTCCCCGCCGTTGCTGCGTGCGTCGTACTTCTCCACGCGGTCTGCGAGATCGGGCGCCATGGACTCAACATAGGCGCTGACGGTGTTGAAGGAACGCTTGCCGTCAACGATGAGCTTGGTGAAGTCCTCGTTGAAAAGGTCTCGGACGACCTTAACCAAAAGATCCGGCTCTTCATACATGGTCACCGGCTTGGCACCCTTGGTGGACTTCTCGTGCTCAGCGCGGCGAGTAATGTCCTCCCACAGGTCATGGAGGCGGTTGACGTCGGTGGAAATGGCCTCTTCGGAGACGTTCTCGGCTGCGGTGCGGATGATTGCGCCGCCGTCGCCAGGCACAACGCGCTCCAAAATGGATTTCAAGCGCTTGCGCTCCGGAACTGGCAGCTTGCGGGAAATACCCGCGCTGCGGCCACCTGGGACATAGACCAGGTAACGGCCGGCCAGGGAAATCTGGGTGGTCAGACGCGCGCCCTTGTGACCGATTGGGTCCTTAGCAACCTGGACCAGGACCTGATCACCGGACTTGAGCGCATTTTCGATCTTGCGTCCGCGGCCGCCCAGGCCAGCAGAACGCCAATCCACTTCACCGGCATAAAGCACGCCGTTGCGGCCCTGCCCGATGTCGATGAAGGCAGCCTCCATCGAAGGCAGGACGTTTTGCACACGACCCAAGTAGATATTGCCGATGAGCGAGGCCTGGGCCTCAGTGGTGACGAAGTGCTCTACAAGGAGATCGTCTTCGAGGACGCCAACCTGCGTGATGATGCCAGCACCATCGGCGCGCTCCTTGTCGCGCACGACCATGGTGCGCTCGACGGATTCCCGACGCGCCAAGAACTCCGCCTGGGAGACGATGTGCTGACGCTCTCGGCCCTTCTCACGCAACTCGGCGCGACGACGGCGCTGCGCTTCGATGCGAGTGGAACCCTTGATTGCTTTGGGCTCCTCGATAGTCTCGGTCTCGTGCTCATGCCCCTGTGCCCCACGGCCACGGGACGTACCACGGCTACCGCGTCGGCGACCACCGCTGCGAGCTTCCTCGGAGGTCTCCTCCGTCTCACGCGGCTGCGGCTTTTCCAGCTTCGGCGCCATGAAGATAGGAGCGAAGTCGTAGACCTCTGGCTCGTCCTGCGGCATCGGTGTAATGACGGGCGCATACTCGTCTTCGTCGAATTCATCGCCGGCTTCTACTAGCGCCTCATGCAGCTTCTCGACGTCGACGGTGCCCGTGTCCGTATGCTCAGCTTCTTCTGGCTGCGCGGTGTCTTCGACGGTCTCAGCGGTTTCGGCGAGCTCGGCCTCGATCTTTTCCTCGATCTGGGAAATCTCGTTGGCGACGTTCTTGCGCACGCGGTAGCGCAGCTTGGCATCGTCCTGCTCGTCTTTGACCTCAGCAGGCTCGGCGGCAGCCTTCTTTTTTGTTGCCTTCCTGTTTTCTTGCTTGTTCTCTTGGGCCTCGCCATCGCCCGCCTTGGCGATGACGGCATCGAGGACTTGGCCTACCTCTTCCCGCGTGAGGGAGGATTGCGCGGCCTTTTTCAGGCCCAGCTCGGCGTATTCAGCAACGAGCTCTTTGGAGCTAAGCCCCAGCTGCTTTGCCACTGTATAAAGGCGGGTCTTTTCTGCAAAAGCTTCGCGGTCAATCTTTGCGGCGAAAGCTGCTGCAGCAGCATATGAGTTTTCAGTTTTCGTATTCTTTGTAGTCTTCGTAGTCTTCTTAGTCGCCATCTGGTGACCTTCTCCTGACAAAATCAGCGGCACAATCCCCGGGCGCAGGCAACATAATCAGCACCTTTTGACTGACACAGGCTTTCTGCAGCCACACGAGGGGGCCGGAATGTATGGTGCGGTATGAAATTTTCTGCTTCCCATTGTGGCACAGGACGTCGGCAAGCTGTGCTTTAGCCAAACCAAGCCCCACGAGATATAAGCCACCTGTGGCAAGATGTCGGACATGGAAGCGCCTGAGGAGAAAAAAGAACTCGCAATTCCTGAGCACGCACCGCGCACGGTGGCGCAGGCTCGGGCCCGTAACGAGATTTCGATGCGCGATATTTTTATCGGCTCGATTCCGCTTTCCCTCGCTTTTGCTTTATCCAATCCGGACTTGGGGCACTATTCAGGCCAGTACGTGTTGGTGGGCATTTGCATCGTGCTTAGTGTGCTGGCGGGCATCAACATTCTGCGCAAAAAGCCTAAGATGATTCAGGCCGTGCGCGAGGAGCATAAGTCGGGCGACTACTCCTCCTTGGCCTATATCGGCCCCTTCCTGCCGGTGGTGGGTGCGCCAATTCTGTGGCTGGCCGATGACGTCGGCCTCGTCCCAGATGCCACTATCTCACCTATCGTGCTAACTGTCTGCAAGGCTATCTACATGGTGCCGGCGTTCACGCTTGGCGGTTGGGCCTCATTTACGGGCCCGTACCGTACGGGGCGGCGGCGCATCCGCAAGACGCTGGAGCATTCTTCGATCGAGGGAATCACCGAGACGACCTTGCAGGCTGTAACCGACTACGCCGATATTGTCTCAGCGCTGGTGGCAGCCGGTGCTGTGGAAGGCAATATCGTGAGCGTCAAGCAGTTGGGTTACATCACCGGGCAGGAGGAAGGCCTCGAAAAACGCGTGCTGGAGCTGGAAAAGACCGGCGTAGTGAAGCTGCGCGGTGTGCGCCATTCCGATAACACTCGCACCTGGGATGTCACGCTGACCGAGTTGGGTGTTCGGAGCATGCATGAGGCGCGGAGGCGTTAGCTGAGGGCTGCTGGGGCTTGGGCCGCACATTTTGCCAAATAGTGCGCTAAAACGGGGTGGTTTTGGCGGCATATTTGGCAAATTGCGCAGGCGCGGTGCAGATACGGCGCCAGCGCAGTGCAGATACGGCGCCAACGCGGTGCAGACACGGCGCCAGCGAAGGAGAAGGGGCGCCAAGCACGAAGAAAGCCCGCACTCACCAAGCGAATGCGGGCTAAAAAGCTAGATGCTTTTACAGGTTCGGGAACCAGATGGAGATCTCGCGCTCAGCGGACTCTGGGGAGTCAGAGCCGTGAACAATGTTCTCGCCGACGGTCAGAGCGAAGTCGCCGCGGATGGTGCCCGGGGTGGCCTTGGAAACTGGGTCGGTGCCGCCAGCCAGCTGGCGCCATGCCTCGATAGCGCGCTCGCCTTCAACAACGCCAGCAACCAGCGGTGCGGAGGTAATGAACTCAACGAGGTCACCGAAGAATGGCTTGTCCTCGTGCTCTGCGTAGTGCTTCTTAGCGGTAGCCTCGTCTGCAACGCGCAGATCCATAGCAACCAGCTTCAGGCCCTTGCGCTCAATGCGGGTGATGATTTCACCGACGTGGCCGTTCTTAACGCCGTCTGGCTTGATGAGAATGAGTGTACGTTCAGTCATGGCTGCCATAGTACTAAAGCTATTCCGCCGCGTCTCGCGCTAGGGGTGAGATGTTTGGTTTAGCCCGCGCACGATTTTCTCCGCGTGGTTGTAATCGGTCCCCTTAAACCACAGCTGCACCTGTTTTACGGCGGTGCCGAACTGGCCGTTTTCCAGCAGTCGGTTAAGTTCGGCTCGCTGATCTTCTGAAAGATCTGTTTCGCTAACGGGCGTGGCGGGGCGCGCCGATTGCCACAGGCCGAGCGCCAGGAACGCGGCGGCAGCAAGCAGCGCAACCAGCGGCATCCAAGGCTGCCCGGTCATTGCGCGCAGCAGCAAGGCCGCAATGCAGCCCAGTGCCGCGAGGAAAAAGTAGAGATAGCGCATGCCTGCAAAGTCTACGTGGCTATTGGCGCGGCTGCGAGGCGTTTAGGTGCTGGGTGGTGAGGTATCCGCGCTTCATGCGCTCGACGATGATGCCGCGCATGTAAGAAGCCATAAGCCACAGCAGGCCAAAGATGATGAAGATGGCCGCGATGGACCAGTGGATCATAAAGCCCAAGATGATAGCGAGCACGTGCAGCGCAATCATGGCGTTGACAATCCACGGCTTGTTCATGAACGCAAAGCTAACGAGCAGCAGCACAGCCATGCCAATCACTACGGAGTAGTTAAACGGGGTCCACAGCGTGCCGTCGTAAAGCTTGTACAAAAGTGGCAGCGCCAGCACGAGGGTGAGCAGCTCCATGGTCAGAGAGCTGGCCACCACCATCCCGCCAAACTGCTTGAGCGGGTCTTTGACCGGTGCCTTGCCGAGACCGAGCGGACTGATTTCAGATTCCGGCACCTCGTTGCGGTTGGTGCGGCGGGACTGACTCATGCGGGATCCTTTCCAAACATCGCGCGGGCGTCGCCGGCAGTGACGACGGAACCCGTGATGACGATACCCGAGCCAGACTGAACTTCCGCATCCTCAGCCAGCTCGACTGCTTGGGCATAAGCGCCGGGTAGATCCAGGGCCACATACACGCGCTCTTCGCCGAAGATGTCGCGGGCGAGCTCTGCCAGCTCGTAGGCGTCGCGGGCGCGCGGAGAAGAGTTTTGCGTGATGACGACCTCAGTGAGATAAGGCTCGAGGGCCTCCAATATGCCAAGGGCATCTTTGTCTTCGAAGATGCTGATGACGCCAACGAGGCGAGCGAAGTCGAAGTCGCGGTCAAGGGCCGCGCCTAGGGCCTTCGCGCCGTGCGGGTTATGGCAGGCATCGACGAAGGTCGTGGGGCTGGTGCGCACGCGTTCCAGACGGCCGGGAGAGATAGCCTGCGCAAAGCCGTTGCGCACGGTGGCCGCATCGAGCGGCTTGCCTGCCGACGCCCCGAAGAAGGCCTCGACCGCAGCCAGCGCCACGCCGGCGTTTTTAGCTTGGTGCTCGCCGTGCAGCGGCAGGAAGACGTCTTCGTATAGGCCGCCCAAGCCCTGAATGTTCAGCTGCTGGCCGCCGACCGCGATGCGGGACTCCAGCACCGCGAACTCGCTGCCGGAGCGCGCCACACCCGCGCCAACCTCGACGGTGCGCTGCAGGATGACGGACATCGCCTCCGGCTCCTGCTCCGCGATAATGGCGATGTTCTCGCGCGGGGCGAGGACGTCATCATCGTCGTGCTCGCGCGCCTTGATGATGCCGGCCTTCTCCCCCGCGATCTCGGCGAGGGTATCGCCCAGGTAGTCGGTGTGGTCGAGGCCCACCGGCATGATGACGGAGACCTCGGCGTTGACCACGTTGGTGGCATCCCAGGTGCCGCCGAGGCCGACCTCGACCACGGCGACGTCGACTGGCGCGTCGGCGAAGGCCGCATAAGAGATGGCCACCAGCACCTCGAACTTGGACATCGGAATGTCCGAGCGCGCGTCGACCATCTCGACATAAGGCTTGATTTCGCCCCAAATGCGCACGAAGTCACGCGGGTGAATCGGGCGGCCATCGATGCCGATGCGCTCGGTGACCAGCTGCAGGTGCGGGCTCGTCACCAATCCGACGCGGCGGTGGAAGGCGCGCAGCAAGGAGTCGATCATGCGGGAAGTCGAAGACTTGCCATTCGTGCCCGCGACGTGGATGACCTGGAAGGACTTCTCCGGGTTACCCAGCAAATCCATCAACGCTTGGATGCGCTCCAGGCTCGGAGCGATCTGGGTTTCGGGCGCGCGGGCGTTGAGCTCGGCGTCGACAAGCGCTAGCGCTTCCAGTTCCTCCGGGCTGACCTCGATGGGAGCGGCTTCCTCGTACTCGTCTTCCGCGCCCATGCCGAGGTTGAGCTGCAGGCCGGACTCCGTGATCTCCACGGGGCCGCCCTCAGTACCCTCTTGCAGGGCGTCGACGAGTTCGTATTCCTCGCGATCTTCTCGCTTGCTCACTACTTAAGTGCCTCCAAGCGTGCAGTGATGCGGTCGACTTCTTCCTGTGCCACCTGCTGGCGGGTGCGGATCTTCTCCACGACCTCGTCCGGAGCCTTGGCTAGGAAGGACTCATTAGCCAGCTTCTTTCCGGTCTGATCGAGCTCCTTGTTAGCCTTGGCCAGATCCTTTTCCAGGCGCTTGCGCTCGGCCTCGACGTCGACTGCGCCGGAGGTATCGAGGGCGACCTCGACGGTGCCCTGGGAAAGGCGTACCTCGATGGAAGCAGAGGCGGTAAAGCCCTCTTCCGGCACGGTGGTATTAGCCAGGTTGCGCACCAGGTTCTCCTGACCTGCAAGGTCCACCGAGGCGAAGTCCAGGCGGCCTGGGACCTTCTGCGAAGGCTTAACGCCCTGGTCAGAGCGGAAGCGGCGCAGCTCGGTGATGAGCTTGTCGGCATCCGCGATACGGCGAGCGGCAACCTCGTCGGTGGCCACGCCGCCGTTAGTATCGGCCGCGGTTGGCCACGGGGCAATCACGATTGACTCGCCGCCCGTTAGTGCCTTCCACAGGACCTCGGTGACAAAAGGCATGGTTGGGTGCAAAAGGCGCAGGACGACGTCGAGGACGCGGCCCAGGACGATCTGAGTGTTGCGTCCGGTCAGCCGCTCCGCGTCTGACGTATCTGCCGAATCGACGTCGCGCGGAATCTGGGACTTGGCAATCTCCAGGTACCAGTCACACAGCTCATCCCAGATGTAGTGGTAGAGCAGCTCGTTGGCCTTGGAGAACTGGTAGTCATCCAGGTAAGCGTCGAACTTGACGCGGACCTCTTCGGCGCGGTCCAGGATCCAACGGTCGGCGTCGGTTAGCTCCTCGCGTGCCGGCAGCTCCGCCACGCCAGCGCCGTTCATGAGCGCGAACTTGGTGGCGTTGAAAAGCTTAGTGGCGAAGTTACGGGAAGCCGCAGCAGCGTCGGAGCCCAGCGGCAGATCGACGCCCGGGTTTGCGCCACGCGCCAGGGTAAAGCGCAGGGCATCCGCGCCGTAGTCGCGGACCCAGTCCATCGGGTCGATGCCGTTGCCCAGGGACTTCGACATCTTGCGGCCCTGCTCATCGCGAACCAAGCCATGCAGGTAAATGTCGTGGAAAGGAATCTGCGGGCGGCCATCGCGCTCCGCGGAAGAACCGGCGTTGAGCAGCTCTGGGGTCTGGACGCCAGCGAAGGTGCCGAACATCATCATGCGGGCGACCCAGAAGAACAGGATGTCGTAGGCAGTGACCAGCACGTTGGTTGGGTAGAACTTTTCCAGGTCCGGAGTCTTTTCTGGCCAGCCCAGCGTAGAAAACGGCCACAACGCAGACGAGAACCAGGTATCCAGAACGTCTGGATCCTGCTCGTAGCCTGCCGGCGGCTCCTCGTCAGGGCCAACGCAGACGATATCGCGGGTGGTGTTGCCCTCGGCGTCGGTGGTCTCCGGGCCGTACCAGATCGGGATTCGGTGACCCCACCACAGCTGGCGGGAGATGCACCAGTCGTGCATGTCATCGACCCACTCGAAGTAACGCGGCTCGAGGGAGGTCGGGTGAATCTTGGTATCGCCCTCGCGCACGGCGTCGCCGGAGTACTTGGCCAGCTTTTCTACCGCCACGAACCACTGTAGGGAAAGGCGCGGCTCGACCGGCTCGCCGGAGCGCTCGGAGTGACCAACGGAGTGGACGTAAGGGCGGATCTCCTTGACGATGCGACCCTGTTCGCGCAGCGCTTCTCGGATCTCCACGCGTGCTTCCTCGCGAGTCAGGCCATCGAACTTGGTGCCGGTGTTCGCGATGTGGCCTGTGGAGTCCATGATGGTGGGCATGTCCAGGTTGTGGCGCAGGCCCATCTGGTAGTCGTTTGGGTCGTGGGCCGGGGTGATCTTCACGGCGCCGGTGCCGAATTCCATGTCCACGTAATCATCAGCGATGACCTTGAGCTTGAGATCATCGCGGAATGGGTGGGCAAACTCCTGTCCCACCAGGTCCTTGTAGCGCTCGTCATCGGGGTGGACGGCAATCGCGACGTCGCCAAGCATGGTCTCCACGCGGGTGGTGGCCACGATGAGATGCGGCTCGTCGTCGTTTAGCGATCCGTAGCGGATGGACACGAGCTCGCCCTCGACGTCCTTGTAAACAACCTCGATGTCAGAGACCGCGGTCTCCAGAACTGGGGACCAGTTGACCAGGCGGTGGGCCTGGTAGATCATGCCGGCGTCGAAAAGCTGCTTAAAGATGGTCTGGACCGCGCGGGACAGGCCCTCGTCCAGGGTGAAGCGCTCGCGGGACCAGTCCACGGAGTCACCAATGGCACGCATCTGGTTCTGGATGGTGCCGCCGTATTCTTCCTTCCACTCCCAGACCTTGGAGATGAACTCCTCGCGCTCATAATCCCAGCGCTTTTTGCCCTCGGTCTCCTTCAGCTTGGACTCGACCTTGGTCTGGGTGGCGATACCCGCATGGTCGGCGCCCGGCAGCCACAGGGTGGCATAACCCTGCATGCGCTTGCGGCGAATGATGGAGTCGATAAGTGTGTGGTCTAGGGCGTGGCCCATGTGCAGCTGGCCGGTCACGTTGGGTGGCGGCAGCACGATGGAATAAGGCTCTGCCTCGCTGGTGGCATCCGGAGTGAAGTAGCCGGCTTCCACCCAGGACTCGTAGAGGTCCTTTTCTACCGTCTGCGGCTCCCAGGACTTCGGAAGCGCGTCAGCACGGTTAGTGCCTACTAGTTGCTCTTTATCTACAGCGTTGTTCTGCTCAGTCACCCGGACAAGTCTACCCTGTCGGTCAACTGGCTTTTCACCCCCATTGGGCGAAATCGGCACCGCGGGCGCCGGCGGCTGGATACATTGTCTGTCATGTCTTCGCATCCTGGAACTTCCCCGGCGCGCCTGCGTACTCGTTTCTTTGCCAAGGCGAAGGCTAAGGGCGCGCAGGCGGTCAAGATTGAGGGCGGCGGGGCGTTTGCTTGCCGAAGCCGCGCGTTCCTACGCCGCCGACGTTCACTCGCGCGCGTTCCCGAATGAGGCGGAATCCTTCAGCGACTAGTCTTTGAGGTTTGAGTAATGCAGGTTTTTGAAACTATTTCGCAGCTGCGTGCTTTCCGCGCGGAGCAGGCCGCTGCCGGGCGGAGCGTGGGATTGGTGCCGACCATGGGTGCTCTGCATGCCGGGCACGGCGCGCTGGTTAAGCGCGCACGCCAAGACAACGACGTGGTCGTGGTCTCGGTGTTTGTAAATCCGCTGCAGTTTAGTGATTTGGGCGAGTGCGATGACTACCGGAACTACCCGCGGGATCTGGAAGGTGACGCGAAGTTCTTGGAATTAATTGGCGTGGATGCGGTTTTCGCGCCGCGCGTGGAACAGATGTATCCGTCTGGTACCCCGTTAGTGTGGGTGCGCACTGGGCGCATGGGTGAGGTGCTCGAGGGGGCTTCCCGCCCAGGCCACTTCGATGGTGTGGCCACGGTGGTGACCAAGCTCTTTACTATCGTGCAGCCCACCCGCGCCTACTTCGGGCAAAAGGATGCCCAGCAGGTGGCGGTGATTCGGCGCATGGTGGCAGATCTCGACCTGCCGGTGGAGATTGTGGCGGCACCCATCGTCCGCGCGGCAGATGGTCTGGCGGAATCGAGCCGCAATCAAAGGCTCAGCACGAAGGAGCGTGACCAGGCTCTGGCGCTATCGCGCACGCTGTTTGCGCTTCGCGACGGCGCCTTCGCCGACGTAACGCAGGCCGCCGCGGCGCTGGATGCCAGCGAGGGCGTGAAGCTGGACTACCTGACGGTGGTGGATCCGAAAACGCTAGAGCCGGTGGCTGCTGCAGCGCGCCCTGCCCTAGCGTTGGTTGCCGCATTCGTGGGTCCGGTGCGGCTTATCGATAACCTGCTGCTCGATTAAAGCAGGTGCTGGACGGCTTCGCGCTCAGCGCGCAGCTCCTCCACGTTGGCCTGGATGCGTTCGGTCTGGAACTCACCAAGCTCTAGGCCCTGCACGATTTCCCAGGTGCCGTTCTTGGCCACGGTGGGGAAACCAAAGATAAGGCCCTCGTCCACGCCATAGGAGCCATCGGAAACCACCGCGGCGGTGCGCCAATCCTCGGTGCCGTGGATCCAGTCGTGCATGTGATCGACTGCAGCAGAGGCAGCAGAAGCAGCGGAGGAATGACCGCGGACCTCGATGATTTCCGCGCCGCGCTTGGCCACCTTCGGAATCATCTCCTCGGTGTACCACTTCTCATCTACCTCCGCGTTGGAGTAGCTAAGGTCTGGGAACTGGGTGGCGGAGTGGTTGCCCCAGACGGCCACCTTGGTGAACTCTGCGGTTGGCGTGCCGGTCTTGAGCGAAAGCTGGCTGAGCGTGCGGTTGTGGTCTAGACGCATGAGTGCGTTGAACTGGCTGGCGTCCAGGTCTGGTGCGCTCTGGGCGGCGATGTAGGCATTGGTGTTGGCCGGGTTACCGACAACGAGCACGCGGACGTCGCGCGCGGCGTGATCGTTGATGGCCTTGCCCTGGACGGTGAAGATGGCGCCATTGGCCTCGAGGAGGTCCGCACGCTCCATGCCCTTGGAGCGCGGGCGCGCGCCCACGAGGAAGGCGGCCTTGGTGTCCTTGAAGGCCACTGCTGGGTCATCGGTGACGGTGATGCCGCGCAGCAGCGGGAAAGCGGAGTCAGCCAACTCCATGGCCACGCCTTCTGCGGCGCCTACAGCGTCAGGGATTTCGAGCAGCGCGAGCTCTACCGGGGTGTCTTTTCCGTAGACGTCGCCAGCAGCGATGCGCCACAGCAGCGAATAAGCGATGTTACCGGCTGCCCCAGTAACGGTTACTTTGACGGGCTTCAATGCTGACTCAGTCATGTGCAATCCTCCTGCGGGATGTGGTGAAACAAACGTGTTCTTAAAGCCCACCTTAGCCTTGCGCGCAGAACTTATGCAGCAGGTTATTCCCCCTCTTTTGGAGTCAATCGAGATAACAAAATTGCGAAAATTACCCCCAAATGTCCCGCAGTTCATGACTTTATTTTCACTTGAAACTCGGAAAAGTTGGTTTTTGGGCACTATAGGAAGGAGAAAGAAAGAGTCTTAAAGGAACAGATTCATCTCGCACAGGACTTACAAGGACGGAAACAATGACCATGGACGCCACTGATTCGGCTTCGCCCGATTCCGTCGGCACCGCCGAGCTTACGGGCTCCGTCGACAAAGTAATCGACGTCGCCATCGAGCAGTTCTCCGAGTTGGGATTCGCTGACACCAAGTTGGACAACATTTCCCGCCTCGCCGGCATGTCCAAGCGCATGATCCATTACCACTTTGGTGACAAAAAGGGCCTGTACCAGCAGGCCCTCACGGTTGCGGCACGCCTCCTCAACCCACCGGCAGGCAGCCTTGAGCTGGACTCTGCAGTCCCAGTGGAAGGCGTACGCACGCTCGTAGACTGGCTTTTCAAGCAGCACGTTGAGCACCCAGAGGCCATCCGCATGATGACGATGGAATCCTCCACCGGCGCGCTTGATGGCGGCCACGCGCTAATCGACGTCTCCGAAGTTTTCCTTCACTTGGACAAACTTCTGATGCTGGGCCAGGACTCCGGCGCCTTCCGCCCGGGCATTTCGGCCAACGATATCTTCACCCTCATTGCCTCCCTCACGATGTACCGCGTGACCAATCGCTCGATGATGCAGAATTTGTTGGACATCGACATGCGCAGCCCCGAAAACACCGACGGCATGCACCGCATGACTGTCGACGCAGTCCTGGCATTCCTTACCACCAACATCCCGGATTCCGGGCACAGCTCCTACCTCACCACCAGCGCCGCCGACGAAGACAACGACGCTAGCCCGCAGGATATCTACTCCAGCGACGAAGAGCAGGCCGCATCGGATATTTACGAATAAAGCCTAAAAGAGCCGCCTTTTAGAAGGCGGCTCTTTTTACATGTGGGCTAGAGGGAAACGCGCTAGCTAGGCAGATTCCTTTTCAGCGTCAGAGTAGACAAACTCCGGCTCGCCCTCGCCCTTAACGCAGGCCTCGGTAATGTGCACGGCCGTGATGTCCTCGCGGTCTGGCAGGTCATACATGATGGGAACGAGCAGCTCCTCCATGATGGCGCGCAAGCCACGAGCGCCGGTCTTGCGCTCAAGCGCGAGCTCGGCAATGGAGCCCAAGGCCTCGTCTGCGAAGACCAGTTCCGCGCCATCCATCTCGAAGAGGCGCTGATATTGCTTGATGAGCGAGTTCTTCGGCTCCACCAAGACCTTGACCAAGGACTCACGATCGAGGTTGTCCACGGTGGCCACAACCGGCAAGCGGCCGATGAACTCCGGGATAAGTCCGAACTTTACGAGATCCTCAGGGCGTACCTCAGAGAAGAGGTCGAGCTTCTCGCGCTCGCTGGCAGTCTCGAGCTTCGCGCCAAAGCCCACGCCCTTCTTGCCCACGCGCTCTGCGATGACTTTATCGAGGCCAGCAAAGGCGCCAGCAACGATGAACAGGATGTTCGAGGTATCGAGCTGGATGAACTCTTGGTTGGGGTGCTTACGGCCACCCTGCGGCGGGATGGCGGCTACGGTGCCCTCCAAGATCTTCAGCAGGGCTTGCTGCACGCCCTCACCGGAAACGTCACGAGTAATGGATGGGTTTTCAGACTTGCGGGAAATCTTGTCCACCTCATCGACGTAGATGATGCCGCGCTGCGCGCGCTCTACGTCAAAGTCTGCGGCCTGCAGGAGCTTGAGCAGGATGTTTTCTACGTCCTCGCCCACATAGCCGGCCTCGGTAAGGCTGGTGGCGTCGGCGATAGCAAAAGGAACATCCAGCATGCGAGCCAGCGTCTGCGCAAGGTAGGTCTTGCCGGAACCGGTAGGACCGAGCAGCAGGATGTTGGACTTAGCGATCTCGACGTCCTCATCCTCGACTTTCTTGCGGCGGCTTTCCAGGCCCGCTGCTTCTTCTGCCTTGATGCGCTTGTAGTGGTTATAAACCGCCACCGAAAGCACGCGCTTGGCCTGGTCCTGGCCGATGACGTACTTATCAAGGAAGGAGGAAATCTCCGAAGGGCGCGGAAGCTTTACTTCCTTCTCGGCATTGTCAGCCGCGGCGGCTGCGCCGAGTTCTTCTTCGATGATCTCATTACACAGCTCGATGCACTCATCACAGATGTAGACACCGCCGCCGGCGATGAGCTTTTTCACCTGTTTCTGGCTCTTGCCACAAAAGGAGCACTTGAGCAGGTCAGCGCTTTCTTGCATACGTGCCATTAAGGTCTTTCCACTCGCTTTTGATTATTGATTGTGGTGGGAAGATTCTAGGATGCCAATCCTTTGCATCCGGCGCCCTTAAAAAGGGGCGCGTCCCACAGATACCTCCACCTTAGTAAATCAACGCGACACCGCCCTCATTCATTCCTCCGCGTGGCGCAGCCTCAACCCCTCCTTGAGACTTCCCTTTTCGCAGTTCACCCACATTATGCGCCGACTTTCAGCAGGCGACGCAGAGACCAAGAAAGCGGCGACGACGCCGCGGGTCTTAAGACCAACGGCGTCGGAAAGCATCGGCTCCTTTTAGCGGAAGGTGGCGAAGTTCTTAACCACCCAGCGGCTGACTGCCAGGACTAGCAGACCCAGAACGATGGAAGCGATGCCCAGGGAGATAAAGAAGGTATTCTCCGCGCCAGCGTCCTCCGGGTTGTAGAAACCAGCCAGGGAGCCAGCCAGGGAGGTACCCATGGCAACGGCCATCATCCACACCGCCATCATGCGGGAGGGGAAGGCACGTGGCGCGACCTTCGTAGCAAGCGCGTTACCAACCGGGGACAGCAAAAGCTCGCCCATGGTGAACAGGAAGAGGATGCCAATGATGGCAAACATCGGCGTGGAATTTGCACCGGTACCGGAGTACGGCAGGAAGAAGAACAAAGAAATACCGATGATGATGTTCGCGGCGCCGAACTTCACCGGCGTGGACCACTGACGGTTACCGAGCTTGGTCCACATCGTTGCGAAAATCGCAGAGAAGATCACGATGAAGATCGGGTTGAAGGACTGCACCAGTGACGGCGGAATCTCGATGCCGAAGAAGTTACGGTTCAAGCGCACGTCCGCGTAGATGGTCATGACGGTGAACTGCTGCTGGAAGATACCGAAGAACAAAACACCAGAGACAAACAGTGGGATAAATCCCAGCAGACGCTTCTTTTCTTCCGCATCAACCAGCTCGGAGAAGTACATCTGGCACCACAATACGATTGCCGCCAACAGCGCAACGACGGTGACGATGTTGGATAGCCAATCGACCTTGATAACGCCGGTTGCGATGGAAATTACCGCAATTGCCACGATGCCAAGGACGGCAGCTAGGCCGAGCAGCATCTGCTTGCTGCTAGCAGGGTTCGGGACCTCGTGGCCTGCATCCTTGATGGTGGACTTGCGCATCAGGGTGTACTGAATCAGGCCCGCGAACATGCCGATTGCCGCGAGGCCAAAGCCCCAGTGGAATCCCTTCCAGCCCCATATGATCGTTGTGATCAACGGGCCGAATAGAGCGCCGATGTTGACACCCATGTAGAAGATGGAGAAACCACCGTCACGGCGGGTGTCATCACGGCTATATAGCGAGCCAAGCACCACCTGGGCGGTGGTCTTCACGCCGCCAGAGCCGATGGCGATGAGAACCAAACCAATCGCCAGACCAATAACGTCCGGAATAAACGCCAGAGCGATATGGCCGAGCATCACCAGGTTCGCGGAGTAGAACAGGGTGCGCTCCGGGCCCAAAATTCGGTCTGCAACCAAAGAGGCCAGAAGGCAGGCCATATAGACCAGACCGCCGTAGGCACCAACCACCGACGTTGCAGCGGTCTTGTCCATGCCCAGTCCGCCATCGGTAACGGAGTAGTACATATAGAGCAAGACGATCGACTGCATGCCGTAGAAGCTGAAACGCTCCCACATCTCGATGCCAAATAGGTTGGCTAGGCCCCACGGATGCCCGAAGAACAGTCTTTCTTCAGACTCCGTTTTGTGTGCTGTCGCGCCAGACAGCTGCGTATTGTGATCTGACATATAAATAGTTGACCACTAATTCTCGGTAACAACAAATCGGTTGGTTGCCCGAAATAATTGTCAAGGCACGCAGCTGCAGAAAATTCCACGTCACGGCCCCGCACTGCGAAAACTTTCACACCTATATTTGCAGCCGAATCGACCAAGGGTCGGAGCATCAACCTCCACTTCTGCCGCTTGCCCTTGACGATACATCAAAGCTCATTTAGGGTTACCCACATGGGTGGTAAACCCACAAACCCACAAACCGCTTTGTTATCAGTCACGCATCCGAAAAGAGGTCTCATGGGCAATCCCCTCCCCCTCTACCAACAACTCGCCAGCGGCATCCGCGACATGATCATGTCCAGCCAGCTCGCCCCCGGCGACCGCGCCCCCAGCACAAACGAGCTTTCCGCATTCCACTCAGTCAACCCCACGACAGCGTCCAAGGCCTTAACCGCGCTCTTCGACGAAGGCCTGCTCGAAAAGCGTCGCGGACTTGGAATGTTCGTCACTCCCGAAGCGCGCACCCGCATTGCAGAAAAGCGTCGTGCCGCATTACACGAGGATTTCGTCGCACCGCTTCTAGCCGAAGCACGAGCCCTCGGAATCACAACGGCTGAGCTCATCGAACTCATCAAAAGCGAAGGAGAATAACCATGCACACTATCGAGGCAAAAGACCTCCGAGTAAAGGACTTTCTCCACGCTCACTCGATCCGATTGAAGCCCGGAATCTACGGCATTATCGGTACCAACGGTGCGGGCAAGACGACGCTTATGAGAGCGATTGCGGGTCACCTTCCAATGACATCCGGCTCTATCGAGACTGCCCCAACTGCCCTTGCACGCACCGGCGCTGACATTTTGCTGGCGGGGCACACAGTAAAAGATCACCTTCACATCGCCCAGAAAGCGCGAGGTGAACTCGACATCGCCTATGCGAACCGTCTCCTAGCCCGCTTTGAGCTTCACCCCTCAGAGGTCTGCTCGAGGCTTTCCACCGGCAAGCGCCAATTGATTGCCAACATCACCGTTCTTGCTGCACGCACGCCTGTCACACTGATGGATGAGCCTTTCACTGGGCTAGACGTACCGACGCGTGAGGTACTGCGCCAAGTCATCATCGAACACGCATCCCACAACGACGATTGGACGTTACTTCTATCCTCACATCGCGCCGAGGATCTCGCTGGCCTCGCTGAGGGGCTCATCGTCGTGCAGAAAGGCCGCGCGATTGGTCCACTTCTGCTCGACGAACAGCGGGAATTATATCCACTGTTCACGGGCGAGAGCAGTGCCGTTGATGACGCAGTTGCCGCACTCACGGGGAGCGTCGTCAGCCAGCAAAAGCTCGGGCGAACCTCTCGCGTACGTGTCCAACTAGCGGAGCCGCTGAATACTCCTCTCCACGGCATAGACACCGATTTCCCAGACGACGTCCAACTCATCGACTCACTTGTATCCGCACAGCTTTAAAGGAGCAACACCATGACCGCACTCGTTTCGGCACACCGAAAGACAATCGCAGTATTTGCACCCCTCATCATTGTGCTCGCCGTGGGCGTTTACCTAGTTCCGCATGACTCCAGCCAAGTTAGCGTTAATCCCACTTTCTGGATCATCTTCTCGGCTATCTTTTGGGCGATACTTTGCGCAAGCGCAACCTCGCAGTTCAAGGTTTTGCGCAGCCTCGATATGCCGCAGAAGCGGTGGCAGATCGCAGCTCACGGGTTTGCCATCGTGGGCTCCGTTCTTTTTGGACTTTTCGCCGCCGCAGCACATTACATCGCGGTATCCGCAGGCGTTGATGTTAATAGCTCTTTTGAGGTTGCTGTCAACGGCGATACCGGCACCCTTCCAACTTGGTTAGCTCATTTGCTTTCTGTCCTGGCATTCCTGACCACTTACCTCGTTGCAGGCTATGCTGGCACGGCGATAGGGATGCTCTTCAAAGCGCTTGACAATAGAAGTATCGCTACGCGAACCATCGCAGCCGCTGGAGGCATTCTCCTAGTCTATTTCCTAGCAATCGCGATAAACTGGGCCGCATACACCTTCAGTATCCCAATCGAGGCGCCATATCCAGGCCTATTCATTTTCAGCGGTATCGCTATCATCTCCAGCGTTGTGCTGATGTGGCGGCTGCCTAGGCACATCCATCCGTAGAACAGGTTTGGGTGACGCACCAAGCCCTATAGAAACCCTAAAGAACTAAAACCAAAGCCCTTGCACCACAAATACGGTGCAAGGGCTTTAGCTTAACGACTGCGTTTTAGGCGTTGAGCTTGCGGTAATCAAAGACGGTATCGATGATGCCGTACTCAACGGCTTCCTGGGCGGTCAGGATCTTGTCACGATCGGTATCGATGCGAACCTGCTCCGCAGTACGGCCGGTGTGCTCAGCCAAGGTGTTCTCCATGAGGCGGCGCATGCGCTCGATCTCGTTAGCCTCGATCTCTAGGTCAGAAACCTGGCCCTGGGTGCCCTGGGTGCGTGGCTGGTGAATCAGCACGCGGGAGTTCGGCAGTGCCGCACGCTTGCCCGGTGCACCGGCAGCCAGCAGGACGGCTGCAGCAGATGCAGCCTGACCCAGGCAGACGGTCTGCACGTCTGGGCGGACGTAGCGCATGGTGTCGTAGATGGCCATCAGCGCGGTAAAGGAGCCACCCGGGGAGTTGATGTACATGGTGATGTCGCGATCTGGATCCTGGGACTCGAGGACCAGCAGCTGCGCCATGATGTCATTCGCCGAGGTGTCATCAACCTGGGTTCCTAGGAAGATGATGCGCTCTTCGAAGAGCTTGGAGTACGGGTTGGTGGTCTTAGAGCCTTGTGCGTTCTGCTCGACAAACTCCGGCAGAACGTAGCGGGAATTAGGCATTTGAAGGTTAGACATAGTGATAATTCTCCTTATTCCCTAGTTATTGATCGGGCCGTTTACGGACTCGATGACGTGGTCAACGATGCCGTATTCCTTGGCCTGCTGTGCGGTGAACCAACGGTCACGGTCAGAATCCTTAGTGATTTGCTCAAAGCTCTGGCCGGTGTGCTCAGCGATCAGCTGCGCCATTTCGCGTTTGGTCTGAGCAAACTGCTCAGCCTGGATGGCGATGTCAGCAGCGGTGCCACCCACGCCAGCGGAAGGCTGGTGCATCATGATGCGAGCGTGTGGCAGAGCGTAGCGCTTGCCCTTGGTGCCGCCGGAGAGCAAGAACTGGCCCATGGAAGCTGCCAGACCCATGCCATAGGTAGCAATATCGCACGGCGAGTACTTCATCGTGTCGTAGATGGCCATGCCCGCGGTAACGGAGCCACCCGGCGAATTGATATAAAGCGAAATATCGCGCGTGGGATCCTCTGCGGACAGCAGGAGAATCTGGGCGCACAGCTTGTTCGCAATCTCATCATCCACCTGGGTTCCCAGGAAGATAATGCGCTCGCGCAAGAGGCGCTCATAGACGCTATCACCCAGGCTCATACCAGTAGTGGATGAGTTCATTGAAATCTTCTCAGACATTAATGATGCTCCTTCAATTGAAGAATTTTTAACTGGCCCCACCTTACCGACATTCTTCTCAAATTTGGCCTCTGTTCGCTATGAGCGTTGGGAGCGCTACGTCAGCACACACTAAGGTGCTGGGTTAAGATTTCCCCATGTCTGTTTCCGAGCTTTCCACTAGCACACAGAATTATTTGAAAGCCATCTGGGGGCTAAAGGAATGGTCATCTGAGCCCGTAACCGCCACGCTTATTTCAGCACATTTAGGGCTCAAACTCTCCTCAGTCTCCGATGCAGTGCGCAAAATGACCAAGCAAGGGTTGGTATCACACACACCTTACGGAGCAGTGGAGCTCACCGATCGGGGTAGACAGTATGCATTGGACATGGTGCGCCGTCACCGATTGCTTGAATCTTTCTTGGTACAGGCATTGGACTATACATGGGACGAAGTCCATGACGAAGCAGAAAACCTCGAACACGCAGTGTCGGACATGCTGATAGAGCGCGTGGACAAGTTCCTCAATTTTCCCAGTAGGGATCCACACGGCGATCCTATTCCCACAGTTGATGGGAACATCACGATTCCTCGTGCACACCGGCTCTCTGACAGCGGAGCACAAACTCAGGTGATCGTTGAACGAATCTCCGATTCCGACCCACAACTACTAGCTTTCCTGAAAGAACACGGCATCGTCACGGGTGCCGTTCTAGACACGCGCGAAGGAGCCCCCTTTTCAGAATCACTCGAAGTGCGAGTATTTGGTAGCGCTCCGTGGGTACTGCTCGGACGCCCAGCTACCGACGCAGTTTTTGTAGCTCCTCATACCCCATAAAAGCCATCCCCCCTCCACCTAAACCTAACATTACCTGCCCTTTTAAAATATACGTTGCAACGTAGTTTGCAACTACGCTCACACGTAGTTACGCTTTCGTATATCACATATCCCACGAATGGCTCAGGCCAGGATGAGCAGGATTGCTATGTCAGACTCACCAGATTTGGTGTACTTTTCGAGCGTTTCTGAAAACACAAAAAGATTTGTTGAACGCCTAGGCAGACCCGCAGTGCGAATTCCACTACGGCCCAAGAAAAACGGAATGATCCAGGTTTCACACCCGTATGTACTCGTCGTCCCTACCTACGGAGGCGGCTCTCTCAAACGCGCGGTTCCTAAACAGGTCATCACTTTCCTTAACGACCCAATCAATCGATCCTTTATCCGCGGCGTCATTTCCTCAGGAAACACCAATTTCGGAAACGCCTACTGCGTAGCCGGCCAAATCATTTCCGCCAAGTGCCACGTGCCTGAGCTGTATCACTTCGAGCTACTCGGCACCCAAAAAGATATTGACATCGTAAAACAAGGTCTTCACAAGTTTTGGGAACAGCAAGAACACGTCAAAAAATGAAGAACACGTCCGGACCACACAGATTGGAATACACAATGACCCCTCCGCAGACCACACCCACGCAGCCTGTTGACGCAGCCCATCGCATCACCACCGGTGCTAACGACGAAGGCGGCGTTGGTAAGCGCAAAAGTTACCATGCGCTCAACGCACAGCTGAACTTATTCGATTCTTCCGGGAGAATTCAGTTCGACAAAGATATTGAGGCAGCACAGGATTATTTAGCCCACCATGTTGCTCCCCGCATGCGCACATTTAGCTCCACCACGGAACGCCTGGAATGGTTAGTAGATAATGAATACTACGAGCGGGGTTTCCTCGAACTTTACGAGGACGAGTTCCTGTGCGCCATATATGACAGAGCACATCGCGCCCAGCATCGGTTCCGCACATTCCTCGGCGCATTTAAGTTCTTTACTTCCTACGCGCTAAAAACCTTTGACGGCTCAACACTCCTTGAAGGCTACGAAGAACGCGTCACCACCACAGCTCTTTACCTGGCACAAGGCGACAAAGTTCTTGCAGAGAAACTGGTGGACGACATCATGTCCGGACGATTCCAGCCCGCCACCCCTACTTTTCTCAACGCAGGCAAGGCTCAGCGCGGTGAAATGGTGTCTTGCTTCCTCCTGCGAATAGAAGACAACTTGGAAAGCATTGGCCGCAGTGTGAACTCCGCGCTACAACTATCAAAACGCGGCGGTGGCGTGGCCCTATTGCTAAGCAATCTGCGCGAATCCGGAGCCCCGATCAAAAAGATTGAGAACCAAGCATCCGGCGTAGTCCCAGTTATGAAGATTCTGGAGGATAGTTTCAGCTATGCCAACCAACTGGGAGCCCGCCAGGGCGCTGGGGCTGTCTACCTGCATGCGCATCACCCAGATATTCTTCGCTTCCTCGATACCAAACGGGAAAATGCAGATGAAAAAGTTCGCATCAAGACCCTTTCACTGGGTGTCGTTATTCCGGATATAACGTTTCGCCTGGCCAAAGAGAACAAGGACATGCATCTGTTTAGTCCATATGACATTGCTCGCGAATACGGCGTGCCCATGTCCGACATGTCTATCACCGAGCATTACGACGAGCTGGTGACCAATCCGCGAATTTCGCACACCACCATCAAGGCCAGGGAGTTTTTCACTACGCTTGCTGAGCTTCAATTTGAATCTGGATACCCCTATATCCTCTTCGAAGATACGGTCAATCGCTCTAATCCCCTCAAAGGACGTATCAATATGTCCAACCTGTGTAGCGAGATCCTTCAAGTCAACACGCCATCCACTCTTGGCCCATCTGGCAACTACACCACCATCGGCCAAGACATTTCATGCAATCTGGGTTCGCTCAACATCGCTAAGGCCTTTGCATCACCGGATTTTGGAGCAACTGTAGAAACCGCAGTGCGCGCGCTCACCCAAGTCTCAGATCTTACCGATATCGAAGCAGTTCCTTCCATTGCTAAAGGCAATAAATCCATGCACGCGATTGGTTTGGGGCAGATGAATCTCCATGGTTTCCTTGCTTCCAAACGGATTCCCTATGGCTGCGCCGAGGCTTTGGACTTTACCAACTTCTATTTCCTGACTGTGACCTATCATGCGCTGCGCACATCCCATGCGTTAGCGGTAGAGAAAGGTCAGCGATTCCAGGGTTTTGAAGACTCTGCTTATGCCTCCGGCGCATTCTTCGACAAGTATCTCAAACAGGAATGGGTACCTGCCACCAAGCGAGTAGAGCAGCTTTTCCATGAAGCAGGCGTGCGGATTCCTACACGCGAGGACTGGCTGAAATTAAAGAATCAGGTGGCCCGAGACGGAATATATAACGCCTATCTACAGGCAGTTCCACCCACTGGATCAATTGCCTACATCAATGATTCGACTGCATCCATCCACCCGATTGCCTCCAAGATCGAAATTCGCAAGGAAGGCCGCTTGGGGCGCGTGTACTTCCCCGCACCGGAAATGACCAACGACAATGTGGAGTATTTCGAGGACTCTTTCACCGTGGGATACGAGAAAATCATTGATACCTACGCCATGGCCACGCAGCACGTGGACCAAGGCCTTTCTCTGACCTTGTTCTTTACTGCCGACAGCACCACTAGGGATATCAACAGGGCGCAAATCTATGCCTGGAAGGCCGGCATCAAGACCTTGTACTACATCCGTTTACGCCAATCCGCGCTCCAAGGCACTGAGGTCGAAGGCTGCGTCTCCTGCGCTTTATAGGAGCGCTGCCCTCCCATCTTTTGCACCACCAATTCACCCGAAAGGAAAAAGTAATGACTTCAGCATCGAACGCTGCTGCGTTAACTAGCATCTCTGTTACGCCTCCGAGCTTCCGACATGATCCCTCAGCCCGCATCCGCCCCATCAATTGGAACCGTGTGAGTGACGAAAAGGATCTTGAAGTATGGAACCGGCTCACCGCCAATTTCTGGCTGCCGGAGAAAGTGCCGCTTTCTAATGATCTCTCAGCCTGGCAGAAGATGACGCCCTCAGAGCGTAACCTCACCATGCGGGTGTTCACAGGTCTGACCACTTTAGATACCGTGCAGGCTACCGTGGGAGAAATCTGCCAAATTCAAGACGCCCGCACCGAGCATGAGCAGGCCGTTTACACCAACATTGCCTTCATGCAATCAGTTCACGCCCGTTCTTATTCTTCAGTGTTTTCTACGCTAAGCAGCACAAAGGAAATCGACGAAGCCTACCGCTGGGCGGTGAATAATGACCTTCTCCAAGCACGTGCCAAGAAAGTCCTCACGCACTATTTCGGGCCGGATCCGCTCAAGCGCAAGGTATCATCGACGCTTCTTTCTTCGCTCCTTCTATACGCGGGTTTCTATCTCCCCTTACACTTTTCTGTCCACGCCACCCTGACCAATACGGCAGACATGATTCGCCTCATTCTGCGTGACAAGGCAGTACACGGCTACTACTCGGGATATAAATACCAGCGTGGCCTAGAATCTTCTTCTCCTCAAAGGCAAAAAGAGATGAAGAATTTCACCATCTCTTTGCTCGAGGAGCTCTATTCCCTAGAGCTGGAATACTCCGGCGAACTATATGAACCATTAGGACTCATGGACGATGTGGCCGTCTTCGTTCGCTATAACGCAAATAAGGCCCTGATGAACTTGGGCTACCCAGATTACTTCCCACCTGAGGAAACGGAAGTTAACCCAGAAATTCTCGCCGCCCTAGCTCCTGGAGCAGACGAGAACCATGACTTCTTCTCTGGTTCAGGCTCCTCCTATGTCATTGGTACCGCTGAAGAAACGAGTGATGATGACTGGGATTTCTAAACCCTTCCCACGACCAGACCAAGGAAGCTGGCTTGAAACCATTGCATTGTTTGAGGCTATTCGTGAAGGAAACCAACCTGCGGCATTGCGGCTGCTACAAACCTCGGCCGCACGCGAGGCCGTCCTGGGAGGGCTTTTGGGCCTCATTGAACTGTATTTCCGCAATGAAGAAGATGACAAAATAGAGGGATTTCTCGCTGCCGCCCACAGTGCCGGCCCGCCCCCAGCTTTCGGTTGCAAGCCTTTTCTCCCTTAATCCAGCCCCAATGAAGAAAGAAGGTTCAGCATGACTTCCACCCCACGCATCACCGTTATCGTAGGTAGCCTGCGTCGCGGATCAATTGCGCGCAAGATTGCGCACGAAGTACTCACAATGATCCCGAAAGACTACGAGGCAAACATCCTCGAAATCCGCAACTTGCCCCTTTATGACTTCGACTACGATGATCCCGCGGTCACGGACAAGCCAACTCCGGCCGAGTACACCACCTTCCGCGACACCATCAAGAACTCTAGCGGAGTCCTTTTCATTACGCCCGAAAACAACCGCACAATCCCCGCATGCCTCAAAAACGCGGTGGACATCGGTTCTAAACCCAACTCAGATGTGGCTTGGAAGAACCTTCCCGCAGGAATCATCAGCCACTCTGTAGGGCGCATGGGTGGGTATAGCTCACAAAAGAACCTCCGATTGGCCCTGTCTTACTTTGATATGCCTTTTCCTGGGCAGCCCGAGGTATTCCTCGGCCAATCACCCACCCTTTTCGAAGACTCGGGCCGCCTTAATGAACACACCGCAGAATTTGTAAAGGACTACGTCATGCGCTTCCTGGCTCTGGTGGACAATGCCTTAACCAGCTAGGACCCACGCACATCTCTAGAGGGCGTTCACGATCACGCAAACCCCGGACTCATTCATGAATCCGGGGTTTGCTAGTGCGCTAGAAACCGCTCGCTACGAAAGAAACCTACTTCTCCTCGGTAGCATCTTCAGCGCCCTCTTCTTCGACCTCGCCGAAGTACTGGTCGACGTCAACCTTGTTGCCGTCCTCGTCCTTGACGTCAACGCGGCAGATAGCGGCTGCGAGAGCCTTGCCACGGCGAACATCAGAGAAGAGGTTTGCAATCTGGCCATTGGACTGCAGCTGCTGAATGAACTGGTTCGGGTCCATGCCGTAGGACTGAGCGGTGAACAGGATGTGGTCGGTCAGCTCCTGCTGGGAGACCTCAGGCTGCTCTTCCTCAGCAACGGCATCCAGGAACAGCTGGGTACGGACAGACTCTTCAGCGGACTCGCGAGCTTCCTTATCGAACTCCTCGCGGGTGGTGCCCTGCGCCTCAAGCAGCTGTGCGAATGCCTTCTCGTCGTGAGCCAGCTGGCCCAGGATCTGGTGCAGCTGTGCATGAACCTGCTCGTCAACGACGGAAGTCGGCAGCTCGAACTTAACGCCGTCGAGAGCAGCCTTCAGAACCTCGTCGCGGATGTTCGCAGCCTGCTCAGCCTTCTTGGACTCCTCAACACGGGTCTTGGTGGACTCGCGCAGCTCGTCCATGGTGTCGAACTCGGAAGCCATCTGTGCGAACTCATCGTCCAGTTCCGGAAGCTTGCGCTCCTTGGTCTGCTGAACGTGAACCTTGATGGTTGCTTCCTCACCAGCGTGGTCACCGGACTGGATGGTGGAGGTGAACTCGTTGTCCTCGTCGGTCTTCATGCCGCGCAGTGCGGTGTCAAGGCCCTTGATGAGGTCGTCATCACCAATCTGGTAGGACATGCCTTCGTAGGATGCCTCTTCCAGCTTCTCGCCGTCGATCTCGGTAACGATGTCGATGATGGCGAAGTCGCCGGTCTTCATCTTGCGCTTGGTGTCCTTGAGCTCACCAAAGCGTGCTGCCAGGTCCTCGAGAGCCTTGTCGACGTCCTCTTCCTTAGCCTCCAGAGCCGGAACGGTAACAGACAGCTTGGAGAAGTCCGGAACCTCGATCTCCGGGCGGATGTCAACCTCAGCGGTGAACTCGACGAAGTCGTTGTCCTCGATCTTCGCGATGTCAACCTCTGGCTGGCCGATAACCTTCAGCTCGTTTTCCTGAACTGCCTGCTCGTAACGGGTCGGCAGCATGTCGTTGACAACCTGCTCGAGAATCGGGCCGCGACCAAAGCGGGCGTCGATAAGCTGGCGCGGAGCCTTACCCTTACGGAAACCTGGGATAGAAACCTGTTGTGCGATCGCCGCATAGGCCTGATCGATTTCCTTGTCCAGCTCAGCAAACGGAACGTTGACGGTGAGCTTGACGCGGGTATCGCTCAGCTTGTCTACGGTGGTCTTCACGAGAAACTCTCCTGGCATAAATTGGTTCAGAATGTAAATAAGGGGTCTGGAAATACTTTTAAGGGTATTCCCAGACCCCCATACGTCGGGGCGACAGGATTTGAACCTGCGACCCCCTGCTCCCAAAGCAGGTGCGCTACCAAACTGCGCCACGCCCCGTATGTAGGCCTCCACGATCTTCTAAAACATGTCATGCTTTTCGCCGTGGGTGCGTTGCATACTCGAAATAGTGTAGCGGCATATCTCCAAATGACCTAACACCGACCCCCACTTAAGAGCATTTCCGCAGGTTAAAAGCTATTAATTTCCTCCCTGTCACAACGGTCAATTATGCAAAGTAACGCCTTAAAGCGCGAGTTTTAGCGCTTGTTTTGCGGCGCCATTCCACTGCATCGGCAACGTCTCCGCAGCCCGTTCAGCGAAGCCCCACAACATCGCACTGTGGGACGTGGGCCTTGCCCCTAAACCAGATGGTGAGGTTGCCCATTCCTAGATGGTGAGGTCACGCCGTCAATTCTGCGCCTGGTGATAACGGCTGTGACTGGAGTCTACTGGCCTCACCTTTTAGACCTCACCATTTAGGTTTGTCACCTCACCATTTGGGGTTTCGGCCAAACAAGCACGCTTTATGGGCTTTTCCCTGGATTTGGCCGCAAGGTGGAAAACGACAAATCTCGAGCCAACATTTGCATGAAACCTTGAAACATTGACTCGAGATTTAAAAATTGGAGGGAATGACGGGAATCGAACCCGCGTCTTCAGCTTGGAAGGCTGAGGTATTAGCCACTATACGACATTCCCACAGTCCGACATCTAGCGATGTTTGACGTGCGAACCACTTTAGCGCACTTGCCGGCAGAAAATAAAACCGGGCCCGTCAACGTGGGGAACTAACTAGGCTTGGAAGGCGTTCAACGTGTGTTGCCCATCAAGATTTGGAAGTGAGTTTTCTTGACACCAATTATCCTGCTTATTGCCGTCGGCGGCGGCGCCGCCTACTTTGCTTCGCGCGGACAGAAGAAAAGGCGCGAAGAGCTTGAAGCGCAGCGCTTCGAGGACGCATTGGCAGATGCCCGCCGCTGGACTGAGCGCCTGGGTGGTCAGGTCATGCAGGTTTCCGGCACCGACGCTGCTTCCACACAAGCCATGGCAGATGCTTCCGAGCGTTTCACCGCAGCCAATGCCGCGATTTCCCGCGCCAACACCGTCAAGCAGGCGAATCTGGCGCGCGAATCCGCGCTAGAGGGCATGCACTATGTCAACGCAGCGCGCGAAATCATGGGCATGGATGCAGGTCCAGAGCTCCCACCGTTGGAGGGCCAGCGCCAGGCTGGCAAGGTCACTGAAAAGCGCACAGTTGAGGCAGACGGCCAGACGATTACTGCTTCACCATATGCATCCAGCGAGACGCCGAACTACTACCCCGGCGGCGTGGTTGCAGGCCGCCCGGTTCCAGCGGGTTGGTACTCCCGCCCATGGTGGGCCGACGCACTGAGCACCGGCGTATGGATGATGGGTTACTCCATGATGTTCAACGCCATGTTCAGCGGCATGTCCGGCATCGGCTACTCGGCAGCAGCTGCTGAAAGCGGCGACTGGGGCGGCGACCATGGCGGTGGTGAGTTAGGCGGTGGTGACATCGCCGGAGACACGGGCGGTGACGGCGAAGATGGCGGCGGATTCTTCGACGGCCTCTTCGACGGCGGCGATGGCGACGACGGTCTCTTTGACTTCGATTTCGATTTCTAGGCCTTGCCCCACCCAGCGTCCAGCTTCGACAGCGCTAGCAACACAATTAATACGTAAATTTTCGTTCCTATTTTGCGCCGCTGAGCTTGGCTTCTTCTAAGTTGTTCACTCGCAACGTAGTCTGGGAGCCATGTCTGCACCAATGATGAAACTCCACGACGGTAACGAAATCCCACAGCTTGGCTTCGGCGTCTTCAAGGTCGATCCAGAAAAGACCGAAGAGCTCGTCGCTGAAGCCCTGCGCGTGGGCTATCGCCACATCGATACCGCTGCCGTTTATGGCAACGAGGAGGGCGTAGGCCGCGCCATCGCTAACTCCGATATTCCGCGCGAGGAGCTATTTATTACCACCAAGCTGTGGAATGACAGCCAGACCAACGCCGCAGAGGCCCTCGATGAGTCTCTGAAGAAGCTAGGCCTCGCCTACGTCGACCTTTATCTCATCCACTGGCCATGCCCAGAAAACGGCAACTACGTAGAGGCGTGGAAGCAGATGATTGAGCTGCAAAAGTCCGGCAAGGTCAAATCCATTGGCGTTTCCAACTTCGAGCTCGAGCACTTAGAGCAGCTGGAAACCCACACCTCTGTTACCCCGGTGGTCAACCAGGTTGAGCTGCACCCGTACCTACAGCGCTGGCGCGAATTGGACGCTTTCCGTGCACACGGCGTCAAGATTGAGGCGTGGGGCCCACTCGGCCAAGGCCAGACAGACCTTTTCGAGATTGATGAGGTTACCGAGCCTGCCAAGAAATATGGGGTCTCCCCTGCGCAGGTCATCATCCGCTGGCACCTGCAAAATGACGTCATCTTGTTCCCGAAGTCCGCGAACCCAGAGCGTATTGCGGAAAACTTCGACGTCTTTGGCTTTGAGCTAACCGAGGATGAGATGGCTGCCATCACGGATCTGGATCTTGGTGAGGAAGGCCGCGGCGGCCCGCACCCAAACGAGTTCAACGCTAGCTAAGCAGCGCGAGAACTAGACAGCGCGAGTCTGCTTAGCTAGGCATCTAAAAAGCGCCTTCATTTCTCGTTGGCCCCACATCCAGCGGGTGGGCGAAAAGAAGTGAAGGCGCTTTTAGCAGTTTTAGTATTTGAAGGCACCTTAAAGGAACCTTGAAGGAACTAAGCCTCAGGCAGCTCCGGCGGAATCTCAGTGCGCTCGTACTCAGCCAGGATGTCGATGCGGCGCTGGTGGCGATCAGCTGCGGACCACTCCTGCTCGAGGAAGGCATCCACGATGGCCAGCGCTTCTTCTTCAGAGTGCATGCGGCCGCCGATGCCGATCAGCTGAGCGTTGTTGTGCTCGCGAGCCAAGCGGGCGGTTTCTGGGGACCAGGCCAGTGCGCAACGCGCGCCCTTTACCTTGTTGGCTGCAATCTGCTCACCGTTGCCGGAACCACCGAGCACGATACCCAAGGAACCGGGATCGTTAACGGTACGCAGTGCCGCCTCAATGCAAAAAGCTGGGTAATCATCCTCAGCGTCGTAAACGTGTGCGCCACAATCGATGACGTCGTGGCCCTGCTTCTTCAGGTGTTCAACGATGACGTTCTTCATCTCGAACCCTGCGTGGTCTGCTCCTAAATAAACGCGCATGCCCCAAATCCTACAGCTTTGCCCAATCTGGCGTTGCTATGATCGGCGTTCCCCGTATTCATCCCCTGCATTAACGCTGAATCCCTCACAGCATGGCTCGCAACGTCTTAGAAAGGAGACTGGAAATGGACGAACGTTTTGGTGCACGGCTGTGCCTCGGCCTCTTTGTGGCCAGCCTGCTGTTGCTGCCAATCTTTCCGCTCTTCCTGCCGCCTTTCGTCGGACCCGTCGTCAGCACTGCTTGCGTCACGCTCGCGCACATCATCCTGGGCCTTTTCTATTATTTCCGGCCAACACGAGACCTGCGAGTAGGCCTTTGCGCACTCCTCGGCGCGGCCTCCTGGGCCACCTGGGTGTGGTGCTACTGGGAGGAATACAGCGCACAGATGTCGCTTCCTAACATCAATATCGCGGGCCTTATCGCACCAATTTCAACGCTGCTCACGATTCTTTTCCTCTCCTCGGATAGCCTCAAGTTCGGCTCCACATCCCGCGGCGGGAAGCGATATTTCGCCGTCGGAGTTGCCTTCATGGTGTTGGTCTTGGTCGAGGTGCTGTGGACCTTCCTGTTCCAAGAACAAAATGCAGAACCGACCATGTCGCCTGATATGGCCTCCTTGGCAACGGTCATCATCCTGCGCGCCGCACCAGTCATTCTCACCGTGGTTACCTGGGCCATCGCGCTTTCCACCCAAGACAAAAAGCCCCGGCGCCTGCTGATTGGCGCCGGAGCTTTGGCCCTGCTGAGCTTTTTCATCCCGTTCGTCACGGCATTTTCAGCAGTATTTGCTTTCGCGGCATGGGCAAACACCCGCGTCAAGCATTAAGCTCGGGGTGCTAACCCAAGTTACTTCTGGCTCACCTGCGGCATTTCGGTGCGGGTGCGCTTTAGTTCAAAAAAGTATGGGTACTGCGCAAGGCGGACGGAAGCATCAAAGATTTCGCCGGCTTCCTCACCTTCTGGCACGCGGGTAATTACCGGGCCAAAGAATGCGGTATCGCCGAGCTTGACCACTGGAGTTCCTACTTCATCGCCGACCTCGTTGATGGCGGCATTGTGGAACTCGCGCAGCTTATCGTCAACGTCCTCTGTGTTTGCCACCTCGGCGTAATCTGCCGGCAAGCCGACCTCTTCCAGCGCCTGCGCAATGATTTCATCATAAGCACCGAAGCCCTTCTTGCCGCCCTGCTCCTGGCCGTGGATGAGATTGCCCATCGCAGTGTAATAAGCATCGACCTTTTCAGGGGCCGCGACGGCGATCTTCGTGGCGACGCGGGCCGGGCCCCAGTTTGCCTTCATCATTTCCATGTAATCCGGGTCCAAATCGCGGCCGTCGTTAAGCACGGAAAGCGACATCGGCACGAAGGTGACCTCGATATCGCGGACCTTTTCTACTTCCTTGAGCCAACGGGAGGTGGCCCAAGCAAACGGGCAGCTGCAATCGAACCAAAACTTCACAGACTCAGCCATGTGGACTCCTTTTATACAAATTCATTGCTAACTGGCCCTTCCCACCCTACGGGCACGACTAGGGTGGATGCAGAAACTCAATTGTTACAAGGAGGAGTAATTAGCCTATGACCTCGATTAATCTCACTCGCGAAGAGGCCACGCGCCGCTCACAGATGATCGACGTTTCCCACTACGACGTCCACCTAGACCTTGTTGGTTCCAAGGTTAATTCCGAAACGCATTTCATCTCCACGACTACCGTAACCTTTCGCGCCAAGCAGGCTGGCTCCACGTTCATCGATCTGCGCGGCGAGGAACTGCTAGAGGTTCGCTTGAACGGCGCTCCCCTGCCCACCAAGGCTTATGAGGCCGAGTACGGAATCCCGCTGTCCGGGCTGCAGGTAGCAGATTATGAGCTCAAGGTTGTAGCCAAGATTCCTTATTCCCACACCGGTGAGGGCCTGCACCGCTTCGTCGATCCAGCAGACGGCAAGGTTTACCTCTACACCCAGTTTGAAACTGCCGATGCCAAGCGCGTCTTCGCTTGCTTCGACCAGCCAAACATGAAGGCCACTTATTCGCTGGCTTTCGACGCCCCGGCAGACTGGACAATCATCACCAATGGCCCCACCACCGTCGCGCCAATCGAGGGCAAGGCTGGTGCCCAGACTTGGTCCACGGAGATTGATTACCCACTTTCTACCTACCTGGTTGCCCTGTGCGCCGGCCCCTACTTCGAGGTCACCGATACCTGGAACGGCGAACTGACTGAGCACCCAGAAGGCAATGCCGCTGAGAAGGTTTCCGTCCCGCTGGGGGTCTATTGCCGCACCTCCCTAGCAGAGCACCTTGACGCAGAGCGCATCCTTACCGAAACCAAGCAGGGCTTCGACTTTTACCACCGTAACTTCGGCTTTGCTTATCCCTTTGGCAAGTATGACCAGATCTTCGTGCCGGAGTTCAACGCCGGCGCCATGGAGAACGCCGGCTGCGTGACCATCCGCGACGAGTACGTCTTTAGCTCCAAGGCCACCCACTACAAGTACGAGCGCCGCGCTGACACCATCCTCCACGAGCTGGCGCACATGTGGTTTGGTGACTTGGTCACCATGGAATGGTGGGATGACCTGTGGCTCAACGAGTCCTTCGCCACCTGGTCCGCCGCCATCTCCCAGGCTGAGGAAACCCAGTACGACACCGCATGGGTCACCTTCGCCAACGTGGAGAAATCCTGGGCTTATCAGCAGGATCAGCTGCCCACCACGCACCCGATTTCCACCGATGCCTCCGACATCGAGACCGTGGAGCAAAACTTCGACGGCATCACCTACGCTAAGGGCGCTTCCGTGCTCAAGCAGCTACAGGCCTATGTGGGCCGCGAAAACTTCTTTGCCGGCGTGCGCCGCCATTTCAAGGCGCATGCTTTCTCCAATGCCACCTTCGACGATCTACTCGCCTCACTCGCCGAGTCCAGTGGCCGCAACTTAAGCTTCTGGGCGCAGCAGTGGCTCAAGACCACCGGCATCAACACGTTTGCAATTGAGCTAGACACTGACGACGCCGGGGTCATCACCACCGCACAGCTGGTCCAGCGTGGCGAGACGCTGCGCACCCACCGCGCAGGCGTGGGCATCTACAACTTGGTAGATGGCGAGGCCGTTCGCACCGATCGCATCGAGATGGATATCGACGGCGAGTACACCGATATTCCGCAGCTTGTAGGCCGCAAGGAACAAGACATCGACTTCCTGCTGCCAAACGACGATGATCTGACTTACGCGCTCATCGAGCTGGATTCCAAGTCGCTGGAATTCATGGTCGAAAACATCGACAAGTTCGCCGACCCAATGGCGCGTACTCTGTGCTGGTCCGCAGCATGGGAGATGACCCGCGGCGGCACCATGCGCGCCCGCGACTTCGTGGCGCTCGTAGCGCGTGGCGCGGCGGCAGAGACCGAGCTGGCGGTACTCGAGCGCATTGTGCAGCAGGCGGCTTCGGCGCAATCCAACTACGCGGACCCAGCGTGGGCCAAGGAGTCGACGCTGCTTGCCGACGCCTTGCTCGCCGGCACGCAGGACGAAGATCCAGAGCGTTCCATCGTCTTCGCGCAGGCGCTGGCCAAGATTCGCCTGACCGAAGGCACCCGCGCCTTCCTGCAAGATGTTCTGGATTCCTCCGATGACGAGGGCCTGCGTTGGTACGCAATCGCAGCGCTGGCTGCCGACGGCGCGCTTGACGATGTCCCGGCTGCCATCGATGCGCAGCTGGCGCGCGATAACTCCGCGACCGGCCACCAAGCCGCAGTGCGTGCGCGCGCCGCGGTCAACACCGCGGAGAACAAGCGCGCGGTGTGGGAAGAGATTGTCGAGGGCAAGCTGACCAACCGCGAGCTGACTTCGAAGCTAGAGGGCCTTACCTACCCGGGCGCTGAAGAGCTGTTGCCGACTTCCGAGTTCTTCGATGTGGCAGAAAAGATTTGGGCTTCCCAGTCCACCGAGATCGGACTGACCTCCGTGACTGGTCTGTTCCCATCCTGGGCTATCTCGCAGCAGAGCCTGGATGAGGCTGATGCCTTCCTGCAGCGCGACCTAGCCGGCGGCCTGCGCCGTGCGGTTACCGAGCAGCGCGACCGTATGGCTCGTGCGCTGCGCAATCGTGCGGTAGATGCGCAAGAAGCATAAGAGGCACGCTAATTAGTCGAGGTGAGGGACCTGTCCGGGTGATGGGTCCTCGCCGACGATGACCTCCACGTTGGCGATATCGGAGCGCAAAGATTCCTCGCTTATCGCTATAACGGCGCCATCGGACTGCTTGATGACGCGGCTAAAGCGCAGCAATGGGTGCGACCGGCCCACGCCGAGCAGTTTTTGCTCCTCTGCTCGGGCGGTAGCGGCGACGATGCGATCGCGCTTGTGCGCCATTTTTAGACCACAGCTTTCTAAGGTCTCCAGCAAAGGCTGGCGGAGATCACGCTCATCAAGGTCCGGAACCAACTGCACAGGGATGGTGTACTTCGAGACGCTAATCGGGACATTGTCAACGTAGTGCACCCCCTTAAGTTCCCACACGAGCGTGCCCTCCTCTACCCCGAGGGGCGCGGCCATATGGGAGAGCACTTCTGCCTTGTGCAGCGCTACTACTTCAACGCGCGTTAGGAATCCACGATCCCGCAGCTGCAGCAAAATTCCTTCATGACTAGTCAAGCTAAGCGTGGGCGGGACGGCGCGTACAAAGGTGCCACCGGTGCGGCCGCGTTTGCGATCAATTAAGCCCTCGATCTGCAAGATATCCAACGCGTGGCGCACGGTCATGCGGGCAACGTTGTATTCCTGGACCAGTTCGCGTTCAGTGGGGAAACGCTCGCCTGGCTTGAGTTGCTGGGTTTCGATCTTGCAGCGCAGCGAATCCGCGATCACCAAATAGGCAGGGCGGCGGCGGCTTGAAGTAGTCACAATTTCAGAAGTCTACAGCGCAGCCGAGCTTTCGCATCTCGAGCAGATGTGAATTAGGGCGAGGAAAGGCACCACCGTGGCGCACATCCCCCGCCCGAGCGTTAACTACAAATTTGCTTCGGTTTTAAACCAGTTTTCTAGCTAGTTCTTGCAACTATTTTTTAAGGTTCTTGCGTTGCGCAAGCTCCACGCGCGGGCGCACGCGGATCTCGGTGAGCTGGGTGGTAGAGCCTGCATCCACCGCAGCGCGGATGGCATTGGCCACCTCGACGGGCGCGATGACGTGCGCTGGGTCGTAGTCCTGCAGTCCCTGCAGCATTGGGGTATCGGTAGGGCCTGGAGCCACGGTGGAAACGCGGATACCGAGCTCGGAAAGGCGCAGGCCGTCGGCAAGCGCGTAAAGCGCATGCTTGGTCGCGGCATAGATGACATTGTCGCCGTAGCTGTGGATACCGGCACCAGAGTTAATGAAGACCACGAGGCCTTCCCCATCAGCCGCGCGCAACTGCGGCAGCAGGCGGCGGCTTAGTTCAGCGGGAACGTGGACGTTTAAGTCCATCTGTGCCTGCCAGTCCTGCGGGCGTGCGGACTCGATGGAGTGCTTATCGGCGCGAGCTGCCGCGTGTACCAGAACGTCGACGCGGTCGAGGGCCTGCAGCGGCTCTGGCAGCGCGGTTTCGGGGTCAAGAAGCTCCAGCAAGTCGAGCGCTACCGGGGTGATATTCGCGGCTTCCGGCAGCTCCTCGGCGCGGCGGCCCAACGCATAGACGTGATGGTCGCGCGCGAGGTCCTCGATTATCTCGCGGCCCATGCCGCCGGTAGCGCCGGTTACTACTGCGATCTTGGTATTTGCCATGATTTACTCGCCTTCCTAACTATGTTTGCGCTTATTTAGGTTTCCCGATTCTAGCGATAGCGCTTCGGCACATCCGGCGCGCCGAGGGTAAGCATGAGGCGGTTGGCCCAGTTGAAGAAGGACGCGGAGTTGATGAGGTCGATGATTGCCAGGTCATCGAAGCCCACGCTGCGCAGCTTGGCCACGCATCCGGAGTTGAAGCTAAAGGGCGAACGCGTCAGCTCACGCGCGGCGTCGCGAATCACGCCCCATGCATCGCTTCCCAAATCGGCGTCGAGGCCTTCGAAAAGCAGCCTATCGATGGCCGCGGCATCGCCGCCCTCATCCTTAGAACGCTGCTGGTGCACCGAGGCGCAGAACTCGCAGCCGTTGAATCGGGAAACCACGGTGGCGGCCAGCTCGCGCTCGGCACGGCCCAAGCCGCCGTCGGTGTTGTAGAAGATATCCAAGTCCGTGAGCGTACGGGCCTTCAGCGCCGCAGCATCGCGGGCCAACAGGCGGAAGTACTCGGAGTCGATGCGCTCCGGGCGAATGAGTGCATCGATCTGCTCTTGGGTGAAGTCCTCCTTGGCCAACGATGTAAACCACGGCTTCCAGCCCAGCGAGTGGGCAACAAAGCCCTGCGGAGCGTGGGTCTCTGGGCTAAGCGTGTGCTCGTGCAGCTGCCAGCCTGGGTCGGAAGCGCCCTCAATACGGGTGGTCTCGGGGGCGGTGGATTCATCGCCGCCCAAGACCTTCAGCCCGTGGATGACGCGCAGCTGGAAGGAAAGGAATGCGATGAGCTGGGACAGGCTCACGATGTCATCCTCAGACCAACCGGCAGCCTGCAGGTGGCCGATGGCCTCCGCGGAAGCATCCTTAGGGTGGAATGCCAAAAGATGTGCAAAATCGAAGGCCGCGGCCAAGCGCTCGTCTAGGCCGACAATCTCACCGAAGGTGATAAAGCCCGCGCCCTCGCCCGAAATATCGGCCGGTGCGGCATAAGGACCAGAAGTAGTGCCGTGCTCAATGGCGGCCTGGACGGCGCCCTGCAGTGTCTCCGTGGCCTCATCAGCCAGCAGGTCCCCGTAGAACTCGCCGGCGCTTTTGGCCTGGTAAATGCCGCTCAAGAAAGCCGCCACGGCATAGCGCTGCGCATAGCTAAAGGTGCCGGGCTCCTCTGGCTCCAGCAGGGCCTGGAATGAAAGCTGTGCATTCGCCAAAGCATCGGGCCGGCGTGCGCGCAGCTGCACTAGCTCCGGGCTTGCCCCGGCTAGTTGGTTGATGATGTCTGCCATGAAACTTCCTTTCCTTGTTTTAAGGTTTTTAGGCTCTTAAGGTTTTTAAGGCCTTTACCCGCCGCGTATGAGCGGCGGTGCTTACAGCCCTAGGTTCAAATCCCCGGCGCGATAACGCTGGCCGGGGATGGCGTCGATTAGCGTGCGCGTGAACTCGGAGCGCGGGTTCGCAAATACCTCGGCGGTCCGGCCCGACTCTACCTGCTTGCCTTGGGAGAGCACCGAGACCGTATCAGAGATCTGGTTGACCACGGCGAGGTCGTGGGAGATGAAGACGTAGCTCAACTGCAGTTCATTTTGCAGCTCCGCCAGCAGGCGCAGGATCTGCGCCTGGACGGTCACGTCGAGGGCGGAGACTGCCTCGTCAAGCACCACCAACTCCGGTTCCACGATCATGGCGCGGGCAATGGCCACGCGCTGGCGCTGGCCGCCGGAAAGCTCGCGCGGGCGGCGGTCATAGTGCTGTGGGTCGAGCGCGACGAGCTCCAGGAACTCCTGCGCGCGGGCCTTAGCCTTGGACTTGCTAGCGCCCGCGAGGTTGCGCAGCGGCTCAGCGATGGCGTCACCGATGCTCTGGCGTGGGTCCAGGGAGGAATACGGGTTCTGGTAGACGAGCTGGACGGACTTACGCGCCTCGCGCAGGGCCTTGACCTTCAGCTTGGTCAGCTCGGTGGTACTACCAGCTGCATCCAGCAGTTCGATAGAGCCCGAAGTCGGCGAATTGAACAAAGAAATGGAGCGTCCCGTGGTGGTTTTTCCGGAGCCAGACTCGCCCACCAGCGCGTGGGTGGTTCCTTTCGCCACGTCGAAACTCACGCCATCCAAAGCCACGAAGTCGCCGTAGTGCTGGGTGAGGCCGCGGACCTTGAGCACGGTTTCAGCAACAGGTTCCTTGCTGGCAGGCCGCGCCACGCGCGAAGAGTGCGGGGCCTCGGCTACAGAAAGCGACGGGGCGTCGGCAAGCAGGCGGCGTGAGTAGGCATGCTGCGGGTCGGTGAGCACGCGCGCGGCCTGCCCGGACTCGCGAACTTGGCCCTTTTCCATGACGACGATGCGGTTCGCACGGTCACCTGCCACGGCGAGATCGTGGGTGATGAACAAGATGCCCACGCCGGTCTCCTGGCGCATTTCATCAAGCAGGTCCAAGATGACCTTCTGCACTGTAACGTCGAGTGCCGAAGTCGGCTCGTCGGCAATGATGAGTTCTGGCTCCAGCGCCACCGCTGCCGCGATGAGCACGCGCTGCTTCATGCCGCCGGAGAGCTCGTGCGGGTACTGGCCATAGCGGCGCGCAGGTTCGTCGATGCCCACTTTCTCCAGCAGCTTAATCGCGCGCTGCTTGCGGCTGGCGGCGCTGCCGATGCCGTGGATGGCCATGCCTTCCTCGATGGATGCACCAATGGTCTTGAGCGGATTCAGCGAGTTGTTGGGATCCTGCGGGATGAGCCCGATTGCGCGCCCGCGCAGCTTGCGCCACTGCGCATTGGTGTAATCGGTGACGTTGGTGCCCTTGAAGGCGATCGTTCCGGCGTCGACCTGCGCGTTGGGCGCGAGTAGGCCGATGGCGGCCATGGCAGAGGTGGACTTGCCGGAGCCGGACTCACCCACGATGGCGGTGATCTCCCCTGGGTGGACTTCCAGGCTAACGCCCTGCACGGCTGGGACTTCGCCCGCGGCCGTGGTGTAGGAGACGTTCAAGTCACGGATGGTAAGCAAAGGATTATTCTGTGCAGCCTTGTCTTTAACTGTCATTGTTTTTCTAAGCCTCCGCTCGGAAGTTCTGGGATAGACGGTTGGCAGAGACCACTACGGCCACGATGGCCAGGCCCGGCAGGATGATGAGCCACCAAGCGGTGGCCATGAAATCGCGGCCTTCGGCGATGATGAGGCCCCACTCCGGGGTCGGGGCCGGAGCGCCGTAGCCCAAAAAGCCGAGGATGGAAAGCTGCAAGATTGCAGAACCAAACTGCAAAGTAGCCAGGGCGATGACCGGGGTCAGGGAGTTCGGCAGGATGTGGCGCGCCATGACCTGCATGGGGGTCGCGCCGGCGCCGTAGGCGGCCTCAATGTAGTCGGAGCCGGCCACGGACATCACCTGCGAGCGAGCCAGACGGGCGAAGGTGGCAATAGAGGTCGCACCCACCGCGACGGCGGCCTGCAGGGAACCAAAGCCCAGCACGATGATGATGGACAGGGAAAGCAGGATGCCCGGGATGGAAAGCAACACGTCCACCACGCGCATGATGACCGCATCCACCCAGCCGCGCAGCGAGCCGGCCAGAAGGCCCAGCAGCGTGCCCACCATAAGGCCCACTGCCACGGCGATGAGCGCGCCAATGAGTGACTGACGCGCACCATAGACCACGCGGGCATACAGGTCGCGGCCTACCGCGTCGGTGCCGAACCAGTGCTCAGAGCTGGGGTGCAAAAGAGCGACGTCGGTGCCGGCATAAGGATCCGAGTTGGTGAAAAGGCCCGGCACCAAAGCCGCCAGGAAGGCCACCGCGAGGATCACCAGCGCGAGGATGGAGGCTGGGCTGGTCCACGGGTTGCGCTGTGCGCGCGAAACGTGGTGGCGGTTGCGGCGCAGCTGCGTGGGTTGCGCGTTTGTGTTATTCGAGGTTGGAACGCTCATGCGCGGGCTCCCTTCGCGGATTCGGTCGCTCCTGCAGTAGCGGTGGTAGGACGGCGCAGGCGCACGTCCAGGACTGGGTAGAGCAGATCCACCACGAGGTTGATGATGACGTAAGCGGTAGCCGCGATCAGAACCACGGCCAGCAGCACCGGCGTATCGCGGTTCGAGACCGCCTGGGCAGTCATATAGCCCAGGCCGTTGCGTCCGAAGACGGTCTCCGTCACCACGGCACCGCCGACCAGCTCACCGAAGAGCAGGCCCGCCATGGTCAATGCCGGCAGCAGGGAGTTGCGCAGAATGTTGCGCCAGAAGATCCAAGATTCTGTAGCACCACGAGCGCGCACCGCCTGCACGAAGGGCATCGACTGCGTCTCGTCGATGGAGCGAATCAGCACCTGAATAAGTGGTGCGGCCATCGGCACCGACAGCGTCAGGGTCGGCAGGATAAGGCCCTCTACCCTGGAAGGCTCGATGATGCGCACCCAGCCCAGCTGGAAGGAAAAGACCTGGATGAGCAGGATGCCAATCCAGAAACCGGGCAGGGAGACCATGAAAGATGGCAGCCCGCGGAAGAAGGTAGCAATCGCGCCGAGGCCCGGCAAGGTAGCCAGGAAGGCCACGATGAGCGCCACGACGATGGCCAGGCCAATCGCGCACGCGGCGAGAATAAGGGTGTGCGGGAGGGCGTCGGCAATCAGCGTCGATACCGCCGCGCCCGTCTGCGTAGAGTTACCGAAATGGCCGGTGAAAAAGCCTGCAAGCCCGGTAAAGAACTGCACGAGCAGCGGCTTATCGACGCCCATTTCCTCCCGGATGGCGACAATCTCCGCCTCCGAAAGGCCCAGTGCTGGGTCGCCAAAGCGCGACATCACGGCGTCGGAAGGCAGCGCGGAAAGCAGGAAGAAGGCCACCGTGTAAGTCACGAGCAGCACCACGAGTGCCTGCCCGATGCGGGCAGCTAATTGTCGAGCAGTCATTTACTTCTCCTCCTGATTCAAGCTGACCTCGTAGAACCACGGGCGGGCCACCGACTCGGTGTGGAAACCGGAAACCTGCGGCGATACCGCGAAGACCTGCGGCTCCTCGAAAAAAGGAATGACGTAGGCCTGTTCGGTGAGGTAATCCTGCACCTCTTCGACGGCCTTCTTGCGGTCTTCAGACTTGGGGCTGGAGGTCACCTTATCCAGCAGCTCTTCCAGCTTCGCGTCGAGAGGATTGCCTTCTTCGTCCTGGTTGAGCAGGGCGTCGCGGTTGTTCACCGAGTACATGGAGGCAATAACGTCATAATCCGCGCGGCCGACCATGATGTGGTAGAGCTGCACTTTATCGATGGACTTCGCATCTGCGTTCTGAGTTGCCTGGTCGCCCGGATTAATCTCGATGGCGATGCCCAGTTTGCCCAGCTGATCTTGGACCATCGTCATGACTTCCTTGGAACGCGGCTGCGGCAGCGCGGTATTCGAGCGCAGCACCAGGCGCTTGCCGTCCTTGACGCGGATGCCATCGGGGCCGGGCTTCCAGCCGGCTTCGTCAAGCAGACGCTTCGATTCCTCCGGGTCGAAGGTATAGGCCGTCGACTGATCCTTGAAACCCAAGCCGGTCTCGGCCACGGAAGACTTGGCCAGCGGGTAGGACTCGGAGAAGAGCACGCGGATAATTTCCTCGCGGTCGATGCCGTGAATGATGGCCTCGCGCACGCGCTTATCGCGCAGGAACGGGTGATTGAAGCGGAATCCCAGCTGGTTGTTAATCGCATTGGTGCCGCGGGAGAAGATGTCTACACCCTTGTCTTCCAGCAGCGACTCCTGCGGGGCAGAGATCTGGCGGGCGATGTCTGCCTGACCGGAGATGATGGCGCCCGTGCGCACGGATTCCTCGGCTGCCAGGATGTAATGCACGCCGTCGATGTCGGCGCGGCCCTGGTGCTCTACGGCCGGTGGCGCCCAGTCATAGTCCTCGCGGGTCTTAAGCACGAGGTCCGTGCCGATCTTCTCCTCGTCGACCACGAATGGCCCGGAACCCACGAACTTCTTTGCATTACCGGGGCCAAAGCCTTCGTTGTCCAGCCGCAGAGAGCTATCCGCGAGCAGGCCTGCATTATAGGAGGAAGTAGCCTGCAAAAAGCCCGGCGAAGGCTCGGAGAAGTAGAACTTCACAGTGTCTTCGTCGACTACTTCGCCGCGCTCATAATTGGCAATCTGCTCCGAGGCCGTCAGGGTGCGCTCGGTATCACCCAAGCCATAAAGATCGAAGTTACGCACCACGTTTTCTGCGGTCAGCGGGCTGCCGTCGGAGTAAGTCACATCCGTGCGGATGTTAAATGTGTACTCGGTGGCGTCCTCGTTGACCTTCGGCATCTCCGTGGCGATCCATGGAGAAAGTTCAAGGGTCTCCGGGTCCTGGTACAGCAGACGGTCGGTGAGCTGATTGACCACGCCACCGTTGGGATAAAAGCCGGCCGCTGGCGGATACAGCGTGCGGAAGAACTGCGGTTCGAGATAGGTCAGGACGTTGTCTTCATCTCCAGAACCCGCGCCAGTCGATGTCGCGCATCCTGTAAGAAGGGCCGCGGCACCCACCACACTGGCGATGGTGCGAATCAGTTTCACTTTCTAAAGCCTTCGAGTTTTAAAGAGGTTGCTATTAGCCATGCAAATTAACACAACATAGACATGTTAGTATTAATTACATAGACAGTCCGGTCTAGAAAAATTCTCAAAACGGCGAGCCCACAAGCTCGCCTCAAAGGATGAATTAAATGATTTCGCCAGATTCAACCCCCTCCATCGCCATCGTTGGCATGGGGCCTCGCGGCATCTCCGTGATAGAGCGGTTGGCCGCGCACCTCAATACCCGCAGCGACTCTCCCGCCCTCACGCTGCATCTCATCGACGACGCCCAGTTCGGCGCCGGCCGCATCTGGGACACCGAACAAACCCAGACGCTGTGCATGAACACCCTCGCCGGTGCGGTCACACTGTTCACCGAGCCCGGCTCCACCATGAGCGCCCCGGTTCTCGAGGGCCCCATTCAGTACGAGTGGATTCAGCTACTGCGCGGCGAGCGCGAGGGCATCTCTCCAGAAAAGCAGGCGCTTTTCGACGCCCACCCCGTCACCATCGACGAGTCCTTTCGCGCCGAAATTGAGTCCAGCCGCCCCGAGTCCAACCCTTCCCGCGCGCTCTATGGCGCTTATCTGCGCTGGGCTTTTGAGGTGGCATTGGCGCAGTTGCCAGATACTGTCACCGTCTCAAATCACCCCTCCCGCGCGGTTGCTGTGCGCGAAGAAGGCACGCAAGACGTCATCGAGCTTGCCGACGGTTCTAGCGTCACCGCCGATTCCACCGTGCTGGCTTATGGCTGGCAGGTGCCGGGCCTTAACGACTCTGAGCAGCACCTTGCTGAGGCCACCGCCGCCTCCGACTCGCTCCACTGGGTACGCCCTAATAACCCGGTGGAACAGGACATTGCCGAAATCCCTGCCGGCCAAGACGTCTTGGTGCGCGGCCTGGGCATGGGCTTCTTCGACATCATGGCGCTGCTGACCATCGACCGCGGCGGTGTCTTCCACGAAGACGCGTCCACTCGCTCCGGTCTGCGTTACAAGCCTTCCGGCAACGAGCCGCACCTCATCGCCTCCTCGGGCCGCGGCTACCCCTATATTCCCAAGTCTGACTATCACTCACTTCCACCACGCGCGAAACTTATGCGCTTCCGCGAACAACTCGCGAAGGTAGAAGGCGGCGAGTTCGATTTCGGCCGCGACTTACTCCCCCACATCGCTCGCGATGCTTATGCCGAGTACTACGAGACACAGGCCCGCGTTAGCTCTGCGGCACTGCAGGTTCCACTGGAAGAGATCATCGCGCGCATCGATGCGGCGAAACTCAATACCCAAAACATCGTCGGCATCTCCCAGGAGCTCAATGCGGCACTCAAAGATGTTTCTGCCGAGCCGCTCGATCTCTCCCACTGGGTCAATCCGTTGGATGCTTTCACGGGTTCCACCGCAGAAGAGCTCACCGCGTATATCGCGGACAGCTTGGCGGGCGATATCATCGCCGCCGATGCCGCTCAGGATTCCCCGCTGAAGTCTGCGCTGTGGGCGGTTTCCTCCGCCCGCAAGCCCTCTGCCATCGCAGGCTCTGAAGGCCGCCTGGACTGGGAGTCACGCACCAGCAATTACAAAGAGTTCATGGCCTTTGGCCAGATGGTCGGCTCCGGCCCACCCCTGTTCCGCGTCCGCCAGCTGCTCGCTCTCGTGGATGCTGGCGTGGTCTCCTTCTTGGGCGGCCGCCCCGCACTGAACTGGGACGACGAATTCACGCTGACTTCCGGCCCTCGCTCTGCTTCGAGCCCATGGCTGATTGATGCGTGGATGCACTCTCCCGACGTGCGTCGCCCATCCGACCCGCTAGCGGTATCGCTTAAGGACCGCGTTCGCCCTTTCCTGGACCATGGCAACCCCACCGGCTCCCCAGAGACCACGTGGGAGCGCAAGGTGGTTCGCCCCGACGGCAGCGTCGACCCGCGCCTGCACGTCATCGGCATCCCTACCTACTCGCAATGGCCGGATACCACCATCTCCCCGATGCCTGGCACCGACCCGCTGATGCTGCAGGAGACCGACCGCACCGCCGGCTCGCTGTTGGCGGTACTTCGCTAGCGCGCCCCTGCGCCCTGTCTATCCTCACCATTTACTCAAATCCCCAGGGCTGGAAACCAAGACCTCCTGTTCGACTTCGCGGCTGATGAATAATCCAACGAGGCTATCTAGGAGGTCTGGGTGCCCAGCCCTGGGTATCTGTTCGAGGAAGGCCGCCGCTTTTCTAATCCAAGGCATCCAAAGCCTGCTCGAAGTCCGCAATAAGGTCGGCGATATCCTCGATGCCGACCGAGACACGCACCAAGTCCGCCGGCGGAACCAACTCAGAGCCCGCGGCCGAAACATGGGTCATATTCTGCGGATGCTCAATCAACGATTCCACGCCGCCCAGCGACTCCGCGAGTGAGACCAGCTTCGTGTTCACGCAAATCTGCTTTGCATGCTCCTCGTTATTGAAGCGCACCGACATCATGCCGCCGAAGCCGCGCATTTGCCGTGCAGCCAATTCATGTCCCGGATGCGTCGGTAGCCCCGGATACAGCACCTGCTTTACTTCGGGCCGCGATTCCAAGTATTCAGCTACTGCCTGCGCATTTTCACAGTGCCTATCCATCCGCAGCCCCAGCGTCTTAATGCCGCGGGCGGTGAGATATGCATCAAAGGGCGAAGACACCGCACCGACATTGCCTTGGAAGTACAACAAGCGCTCGTCCATCTCAGCGGAATTTGTCACCACCGCGCCACCCAACACATCGGAATGGCCGCCCAAGTACTTGGTGGTGGAATGCACCACGTGGTCCGCGCCCAGTTCAAGCGGATTCTGCAGGTATGGAGTGGCAAAGGTATTGTCCACGACCACTTGGGCGCTACCCTTGCGCGCGGCAACTGCGGCGATATCAGTGATATTCAGCGCCGGGTTTGTTGGCGTTTCCAGCCAAATCAGCTTGGTGCTTTCACGGATGGCCCCAGCAACCGCCGCGACGTCGCTTGTGTCAACGATGTCAAGCTCAATCCCCCACTGGCCATAGTCGTTGTTGAGCAGGCGATACATTCCACCATAGGCATCATTACCCAAGATGGCGTGGTCACCCGGGCGCAAGATAATGCGCAACAGCGTATCGATGGCCGCCATGCCAGATGAAAAAGCCCGCGCATATTGCGCGTTCTCTAATGCGGCAAGCGTTAGCTCGAGCGAGCGCACCGTGGGGTTAGCCACGCGCCCGTATTCATAGCCGCCGCGCAACTGCGCCAGACCATCTTGTTGAAAGGTGGTCGAGGCATAAATCGGTACGTTGATGCTGCCCATGTGACTATCGGGCTGGTAGCCAGCATGGATGGAGCGAGAGTGGAATCCAGAAGCACGCTTAACAGTCATGTCTGAAAATTGTAGACAAAGCTGTCCACTTTGCCCGCGGATTGCTTCTTTAAATTCATTGCAGCACTTAACACGACGCTGAACTGGAACTTTAGGCAACGCCAAGCCCTCGGGCCATGCCCAACGATTGCCCTTTACGTACCATGGTGTGGTTGCGCGTAGCAGATTTGGCTAGCCCATCGTTGCTGGCCCCGTCACCGCACGCCCCTCGCACACTTTCCCCAAATAGAAAGCACTATGAGTCCTAATTTCGCACCGCATATGACGCTCGCCCAAGGCGAGACCACCCCACAAGAGGCAGTAGATAACCTCACCGGCTTCTGGGAGAACGAAACCACTCAAGCATGGCTCGTGGATAAGCCCATCCACGTGGCTATCATCCTTCTCATCGCGATCGTCGGCCACTGGTTGTTACGTCGCCTCATCACGAAGCTGGCAGATAACAGCATCAAAAACGGCCGCCTGAAGTCCCAAGTTCGCCCGCGCCGCAAAGCTGCAAAACAGGAAACCGCACTGTCCAAATCCCACGAGGCGCGCCGCGTTTCCCGCCTGCAGACTTTGGCTAGCGTGGGCCGTTCCGCCGCGGGCATTTTCATCTGGGTCTGGGCCGTACTCGCGATCCTGGACGAGGTCGGCGTCAACGTCGCCCCACTTGTAGCTTCCGCAGGTGTAGTCGGTGTTGCCCTTGGTTTCGGCGCTCAGTCACTGGTCAAGGACTTCCTCTCCGGCATCTTCATGTTGTTGGAGGATCAGTACGGCATCGGCGACACCATCGATTTGGGCAACGGTGTCTTCGGCGACGTTGAGTCGATTTCCCTGCGCATCACTACCGTGCGCGATATCGACGGCGCCCTGTGGTACGTCCGCAATGGCGAGATCCTGCAGGTGGCTAACCACTCCGATCACTACTCCGTGGCCCGCGTGCAAGTTCCGATCGCGCTTTCCAACGACCCGGATAAAGCCTTCGACGTCATCTCCAAGACGGTTGAAGAAGCCGCGCTTGACGACGCCATCCGCGACGACCTCCTAGACAAGCCCGACGTCAACGGAATTTCCAGCCTCGAGGTCGACCATATGTCCTTCCGCGTCGTGGTCAAAACCTTGCCGGGTAAGCAGTGGGGCGTGCAGCGCAAACTGCAGTCGAAGATTCTCAACGCGATGCATGCCAACGACATCGATACCCCGTACCCACAGGGCGTGACCTTCTTTGACATGGACGAGGCTCCAGACGCACAGGTAGAAAGCCTCAACACTTCGAACCCAGGAAACGAGGCTTAAATCATGCCGTCTGAAAAGCAGCCAGCCAGCGTTTATGAGGCAATCGGCGGCATGGAGACCTTCGAAAAGTTGGTCCACGGTTTCTATGCCCAAGTCCGCAACGACGACGTCATCGGCCCGATGTACCCCGATGCCGATTGGGAGGGCGCTGAGGAGCGCCTCAAATGGTTCTTGGTTCAGTACTGGGGCGGCCCGCAGCTTTTCAGCGAAAACCGCGGGCATCCGCGCCTGCGCATGCGCCACGCCCCGTACCCCGTGGACCAGCAGGCCCACGACCGCTGGTTAGAGCTCATGGGCAATTCCCTGGCAGAGATCGATGAGCAGACGATTCCGCCGGCCTATCGCCACATGATTTGGGATCACATGCAGCGCGTGGCGCAAATGCTCATCAATCGCTAGGGTTTAATCCTCCCAATTAAAGGCCCGGCGCACCGGCTCAGAAATGAGCTTGCCGTCGCGGGTCATCACACCGCCAGACAAGCCTGGGAAGCGCTCGATGGCACCATCGACACCCTGCGCTGCGACTGCGCGAATGTACGGCAGCGTTGCCGAGTTCAGCGCCCGCGCAGAGGTGTTGGCCACCGCGCCCGGTATGTTGGCCACGCAGTAGAACAAAGTGTCGTGAACCTTGAAGGTCGGCTCATCGTGCGAAGTCTTGCGCGAGTTCTCGAAGCAGCCGCCTTGGTCAATCGCGACGTCGACAAGCACAGCTCCCGGCTTCATCTTCTTGACTGTTTCCTCGCGCACCAACTTCGGCGCAGCGGCGCCTGGCACAAGGACAGCGCCGATGACGAGATCGGCTTCTAGGAGCTCCGCCTCCAGGGTGGCTGGGTCAGAAATGAGCGTGCGGACGGTGCCCTGGTACTGCTCGTCGAAGCGCTGCAGCACATGCGGATCCAGGTCCAGAACCGTCACCTCGGCGCGTAGGCCACGGGCCATCGCCACGGCCGAGGCACCGACCTGGCCACCGCCAATGACGACGACGCGGGCGGCCTGCGTGCCCGGAACGCCCGACAACAGCACGCCGCGGCCGCCTTGCGTGGACAAGAGGTGGTGCACGCCCTCCATCACCGCGAGACGTCCCGCCACCTGAGACATCGGGGTAAGAAGCGGCAAGGTGCCGTGGCGGTCGGTAACAGTCTCGTAGGCCACCGAGGTGGCCTTGGCTTCTACGAGGGCATCGGTAAGCGGCCGGTCCGCCGCCAGGTGCAGGTAGGTAAACACAATGAGGTCTGGGCGCAGGTAGCCATATTCGGAGGCCTGCGGTTCCTTGACCTTGACCACCATCTCCGCCTGCTCCCAAGTCTCTGCGGCGGTAGGCATGATGCGCGCACCGGCGTCCTCGTAATCGCTATCAGGGAAGGAAGCGCCCACGCCAGCGCCGGTTTCCACCAGCACCTCGTGTCCGTCTTTTAGGAGTGTTTGCACCGCAAGTGGGGTCAGAGCAACGCGGTTTTCGTTGTTCATAATTTCTTTAGGGACGCCAATGCGCATTCTAGAACTCCTTAAACAAGATAATCTTGATGGATACACTCCTTCTCAAAGAGTAACGCACAACACAAATGGTTTCGAGTGTGATTTTTTACCACTGCTCGCGGGGCCATAGCACACCGCTACCATCCTTAGAATGACGCAAATAAACCGTGTATTTTTCGAGCTCAGCCACTCTTTTGGCCCGCTCGGCTGGACGGCTTTCGGAGGGCCCGCGGCGCATTTGTAGCGAGTTAAAAGAGGGACAAGCGCGTCGAGCGATAAACGCTACCGAAGGGCGCGTCGACGCGTACCCACCGACCGAGGCCGGAGACACGCAGGTGGCGTGGGATATCCATGGGCGCAGCAAAACCGGGAATTAGGCCTAGGCTCGTGCAGGCAAAAATCATCCGCATGGGAATCTCAACCTCTTGCTCCGCACCGCCGCTAACCGTGACCACGGTCTGATTCAACAAGCTGGCGGGCGGGCCCATTGGGCCAGAGAACTGGCGCGCTAACTGTTGGCCTTTATTCGAGAGCTCACGGACCACCTCGACGGGCAGGGTGTCGATAAGCTGAAAGCCCGTGGCTGGCGGCAGCGCACCGGGCCAAGAAGGATCGCGGGCTGGGCCTAGGTCCAGCGTCGCAGACTCAATCCCGGCGAGCACAAGCGCATCATGCAGGGTCTGCGCGGAAACCACTGACCCATCGCGGGACACAACGGCCTCTATGCGGCGGGCGGCGACGACCTCGAACGGAGTGGTAACGAAAGCCTCGACGGTCTGGGCGTCGAATTGACGCAAGCGCACCACTGCCGAAGCATCCAACCCCACCGCACGTGCGAGAAGGGCCCGCAAACCAGGTCCACCACTTAATAATTCGAGTGATTCATGAACCATGGTCTGCAGACCCTCCTAGACAAACTGCTCACGCATCGAGCCGGATTTGGCTCGCGCTATGCGTCCAGCTTAACCAAAGCATTCTCCGTGATGATTTTCTTTTCTTCCTCGGAGACGGGACGCGGCGCCTGCGTTACCTTATCGATGACCACCTGGGTGCAGGTGACCACGCAAGTTACGTTGCCAGCACCGTCTTTGATTTCCTGCCGGGTGGTAAACGAGGTATTGCCTAGGCGTACCACAGCAGTCTCTACAGTGACGGTGGAATTCTTTCCATCCCACTTCAGCGGGCGAACATAGTCGACGTCGAGATGACGCACGAACGCAATGAGTTCCAAACCCTGCTTGTAGAAATGGTCCATGGCAAATGCCAGGCGGGCCTCCTGCGCCAACTCGATATAGTTGGCGTTCATCATGTGGCCGTACATGTCGAAGTCCGACCACCGTACCCCTACAGAATGGGCGTGCACCTTTTCAGAAGACATTGATTCCTTTTACTAGTTAGTGGTCACTCTTATCGGGTCAGCTTGCGGTGGGTAACACGGCTCGGGCGAGCAGCGTCTTCACCGAGGCGCTCGATCTTGTTCTTCTCATAATCACCGAAGTTGCCCTCGAACCAGAACCACTGGCCTTCTGCAACGTTGCCCTCCCACGCGAGGATGTGGGTACAGGTGCGGTCCAGGAACCAGCGGTCGTGGGAAATGACCACTGCACAGCCCGGGAACTTCTCTAGAGCGTTTTCCAGGGAGCCCAGGGTCTCGACGTCCAGGTCGTTGGTTGGCTCGTCGAGGAGGATCAGGTTACCGCCCTCTTTCAGGGTCAGTGCCAGGTTCAGGCGGTTGCGCTCACCACCGGAGAGCACCTTGGAAGGCTTCTGTTGGTCCGGGCCCTTGAAGCCGAATGCGGACAGGTATGCACGAGAAGGCATTTCGTTCTGGCCGACGTGGATGTAATCCAATCCGTCAGAAACGACCTCCCAGACGGTTGCCTCTGGGTCAATGTTCTCGCGGCCCTGGTCAACGTAGGACAGCTTGACGGTCTCGCCAACCTCGACGGTGCCCTCGTCCGGCTGCTCCAGGCCAACGATGGTCTTGAACAAGGTGGACTTACCGACGCCGTTCGGACCGATGACACCCACGATGCCATTACGCGGCAGAGTGAAGGAGAGATCCTTGATCAGGGTGCGGCCGTCGAAGCCCTTGACCAGGTTCTTGACCTCAACGACCTTGTTGCCCAGGCGTGGAGGGGTAGGAATCTGGATTTCTTCGAAGTCGAGCTTGCGGTACTGCTCAGCCTCAGCAGCCATCTCCTCATAGCGCTGGAGACGAGCCTTGTTCTTTGCCTGGCGTGCCTTGGCACCGGAACGAACCCAGGCGAGCTCTTCCTTCAGGCGCTTTTGCAGCTTCTTATCCTTGGCGCCAGCAACCTCGAGACGCTCGGCCTTCTTCTCCAGGTAGGTGGAGTAGTTGCCCTCATATGGGTAGAGCTTGCCGCGGTCAACCTCACAGATCCAACCCGCGACGTGGTCGAGGAAGTAACGGTCGTGGGTAACGGCTAGGACGGCACCCGGGTAGTCAGCAAGGTGCTTTTCCAGCCACTCCACGGACTCGGCGTCCAGGTGGTTGGTTGGCTCGTCGAGCAGCAACAGGTCAGGCTCTGAAAGCAGCAGCTTCGCCAGAGCAACGCGGCGGCGCTCACCACCAGAAAGGTTGTTTACCGGGGCGTCAGAAGGCGGGCAGCGCAAAGCTTCCATCGCCTGCTCAATCTTGGAGTCGACCTCCCAGGCGTCGGCAGCGTCCAGCTCCTCCTGCAGCTTGCCCATTTCTTCCATGAGCTCGTCGGTGTAGTTGGTAGCCATCTCTTCCGCGATAGCTTCGAAGCGCTGCTTCTTCTCGAAGATGTCACCGAGGCCCTCTTCCACATTGCCGCGGACCGTCTTTTCCTCGTTGAGCGGTGGCTCCTGCAGGAGGATGCCCACAGTCTTGCCCGGGTCGATGAATGCTTCACCGTTGGAAGGCTGATCAATGCCGGCCATAATCTTCAGAATGGAGGACTTACCTGCACCATTCGGGCCGACAACGCCAATCTTGGCGCCTGGGTAGAAGGCCATCGTTACGTTGTCGAGAATGAGCTTCTCACCGACTGCCTTACGCACGTTTTTCATCGTGTAGATGAATTCGCCCATGTTTCACCCTTTGCTTGAACTTGGGAATGGTTTATAACACAACAAAGAGTACATGACATGGATGTACCTAGCGCCCCGGGCTGGGATTAGCGTGTGATTTCAATCCCTCGCTTTGCACCTCCCCGGGGCGCCCAGGTCGCAGGCACCCACGAGGCGGTGCTTAGCTGCCTACCGATTGTTCGGCGGGCGCCTCGGCCTCCTCGAATGTCTCCTCGGCTGCATTCGCCTTACTATGCGCAGCTTGACGGCGGTCGGCTGCGGTGTCGTGCTTATCGTCATGGTCTTGGGCGCCGGCACCTGCGGCCATCGACTCCGTCCTGTCCACATCGACTTCCGGCATCGTCTCGCCCGAAGCAGGTGCCTCCAATCCGTCGGTTTCATAAACGCGCTCGAGCTTGCGGGAGGAGATAACGTAGCGGTTTAGGTCTAGGCCGACATAGAAAGCCTTGATAAAGGTGCGGAACCTATTCTGGCCGTCGGGCGCCAGCCAGGAATCGGAGCAGACCGAGCCGACCACGATGACCGGCATTCCGCGGTGCAATGACTTCTTAACGTTGATCGCGAACTGACCCCACAGCTCCACGTCGATGTAGATGAGGTCGGTATCGCGCCACTCGCGGACTCCGTTGTCCGCATTATCCACCGGGATGCGGCGGGAGGATGCCACGCGCAGGCGCGCCTTGTACATGTCGGCGTTGACTTTGATGAGCTCGGGTTCGTGCGTGAGGTGTCCTGTGATGGTGATTGGTAGCTGAGACATGTGCTTTAGAAAATCCTTTGCTGAGCTAGCGAACTTATGAGTGCAGGTCTTCCTGCCTCGCGGTGTTTTAAGGAGGTCGTGTAAATGCCTTCCTTGCTCGAATCATCGCTAGCGTCCTAGCACTGTCACAAGGGCCAATTTTCCTAGCTGTGGATAACTTGTTGGAAGCGTCAACAAAAGTTAATCTCCTGCCCGAAGCGGCAGGGGATCTATCCACAAAAAGAACTTCGCTCAGAAAAATAACCGGCTCTACTGCAACGATTACTGCTGCCGGAATCCAGTGGCGTCGCCCTCGCTCATGCGGCGCAACATTTCGTTGTAATCCTCCAGCTCCGCATCGCCGTCGACCTCTGCCTTTGCATCGTGGCGGCGAGCGGTAGCACGGTCATCGCGCAGCCAGTCCAAAAAGAGTTTGCCAAAGACGATGACCAACGGGAACTGGCCAAAGCCCCACGCGATGCCGCCGCCCACGCGCTGATCCTGCAGCAAGTCCGGGTGCCACGGCAGCCCCAGCGACTCATAAAACTCCACGCCGAGAACGCTCTGCAGCTGCATCAAGTAGACGCCGGCGAAAAGGTGCAGCGGCATCGAGAAGAACAACACCAGAAGGCGCAGGTTAGTCGGCGCGCGGAACGGCAGCGGATCCGGGCCGATAACCTCCCAGTAATAGATATAGCCCGAGACCAAGAAGACCCAGTTCATGATTACGTGGCCGGCATGCTCAGAAACCGCGAACTGATACAACTCCGGATAAAGGTAGAGCACGTACAAAAAGGTCAGGAACTGAATCAGATTGACCGCCGGATGGGTAAGAAACTTCAAAAGCTTCGACTTAGTTACCGCCACCGCCAAGTCATGGACAGTGGGACGCCCCGGCGCGCCGGGCTCAAAGGCCTCCATCACCAAGGTCAGCGGTGCGCCGAGCACGAGGAAGAGCGGAACCGCCATGGAAAGGAGCATATGTCCCAGCATGTGCATGGAATAAAGCGCCGGGATATAAAGGCCGATGCCCGAGCTCATGATGAAGGTCAGGCCTAAGGCGCCCAGCATAAACCAGGTGGTTCGGGCCCGCGACCAATTAAGGCCGCGGCGGCGCAGGCGCAGCAGCGCGTAACCATAGGCGGCAGCAAGCACAAGCCCCAAAGTGCCAAACATGAGGTCGTAGCGGTACATAGTCCAGACATTGGTCACCGTCGGGGCGTCGAGAAGCTCGTAGCCCAAGAGCACCTGCATGTTGTTCAGGTTCGGATCGCGCGGCGGCGGGGGCGGCGTGCGGCCCATGGAAATAGCCACGCCCACTGTGGCTGCCATAACGAGGATCTCCACGAATGCGACGCGGCGGAAAAGCAGCGGACGGCGCTCCAGCTGCGGCATGGTGATCTGGCGATGCGCTAGTCCAAAGACGGCAAGCAGGACAGTAAGTACCGCCTTGGCGACGATGATGAGGCCATAGCGGGTGCTAAACAGGTCTGCTAGCTCAACGCGGATGAGCGCATTAATCACGCCAGAGGCGGCCATAGCCACGATGGAGATGAAAGCAACCACCGAGTATCGGCGCACGGCCGTAGGCATGCCTGGGCCCAGACGGCGACTATGGGCTATAAGCCCCAGCAATCCGCCCACCCAAAGCACCATGAAGAAAAGGTGGAAAAGCAGGGAGTTCGTGCCGTAATCATGGTCGCCGCCGGAAGCAGAGTGACCTTCCATGCCGAGGGGCACAATCTGCATGAGCGCGAAGAAAAACGCAATGGGCTGCAGGGACCATTTCTTAGAAACCAGGCCCAGCACGCCGGCGACAACCGCGAGGGCGGCTGTGACCAACCAGGCCTGGGAGGTGGAAATGCTATCCAGCGCCATGCCCATCAGCTGCGGGTTGAGGACTTTAAGGAAAGGCGTGCCCGTCAGATCGGACATAACCAGCGGCACTTCCAGCAGAGATACCACTACCACGCCAAAAGCCGCCAGGGCGCCGGTGCGGGCGGCAATGTGTCCATCGACGCTTAAGCGCGACTCAATGAGACGATCATTGTCTTTCTCAGGAATTTGCGGCGCAACGAGAAAGGCTGAAACCATGTACGAGCCCACCGACAGCGCCATTAAAATCCAGGCGACGCCGCGGAAAAATGGCAGGCCGAATGTGGTCAAACGCCCCGGATCGGGAATGCCCAATGCCGCGAGCGACTCCGCCAGAAAGAACAGGGAAATAACGCCAGCAACCAGCCCGGCAACGATAAGAGCCGCGAGATTGACCGTTGTAGCACCTTTGGCGCCACGCTTTCCACCTTTGAAAACTGTGTTCTTGGACGCAGCGCCCTGCGCCGGCGAAACCGTTGCCGAAGCCGCGCGAGCCGCTGAGCTGGCAGTTTCTTCCCGTTTTTCCATAGGCGCAGTCTACCGCCCAAACCGTCTTCTTACCTAAAACAAATAATCTTTTAAGTTCTGGCATAATTATTCGTTATGGATTCACGCCAGCTACTCTACTTTCGTTCCGTAGTGGACTACGGATCTTTCACTCATGCGGCTGAAGCTCTAGACATGACTCAGCCTTCTCTAAGTCTCTCTATCCGTAAGCTCGAAAAGGAGCTTGACGTTCAGCTCCTGACCCGCGGCCGCGCTGGTGTTAAGACCACCGAAGCGGGCGACTACCTCTATTCCATCGCCGCGAAGATGAACACCCTGCTTAGCGACGCCGCGCAGCACATCACCGAGATCGCCAGCGGCACCGCCGGCAGCGTCTCTATCGCGTCTGCGCCGGAGTTCAACTGGCTGTTTATGCCAGAGGTTCTTCACCGCATGGTGGATCGCGCCCCTGATGTCAACATCTTCTTGGACGATCCGGAACCGACCATAACCCTGCGCCGCGTCCTCGAAGGCTCCATCGACCTAGGCCTGATGCCTTCGACTGACCCACGCGCATTTGCCCAGCGTTACCACGACGAGCTGAACGTCCATGTAGCCAGCGAGATGGAATTCCGCGTCGCCGTACCGGATCGCCTCCAGCACCTGCCCAACCCTGTTTCCCTTCACGACATCGCGGAAGAAACGTGGATCCTGCCTCCGCGCAACCCTGAATTCGTTGGCCTTCCTGAGCTGCTGGACCAGGTCTTTGCCAAGCACCCGGACGCCGTCCCTAGCCGCGTCCAAGAAATCTCTACCCTCCAGACCGGCCTCCCGCTGGTTTCCGGCGGCATCGGTGTGTGCCTTGTCCCGAGCTCGGCGCAAGCGCTCAACCACCGCGGCATTCACCTCCGCGAGATTGCAGAGGGCATCCCACCGATGCAGTCCCTGCTCATCTACCGCCGCGACCGCGACCTTTCCCCTGCCGCCAACCAGCTGGTAGATCTCATCCTTTCCGTAGGCGGCGAGAGCGAAGAAACCCTTCTTCACAAGTCCGCCCACTCGGCAGAAGAGGACAAGGCTTAAGACGCTAAGCCCTACTTTTAGTACGCGAGGCTGGCTGATCTAAGATGAAGGCCTAAGCCTCCATAGCTCAGCGGATTAGAGCAGTGGGTTTCTACCCCATGTGTCGCGGGTTCGAGTCCTGCTGGGGGCACCGCCGAAAAGGCCACTTTACTGGGAAGTTTCTTCCACAGATTGGTGGCCTTTTCTTTGGTTTTATCGGTCTGGCTTAGTAAGCGCGCCTAAAATGACAAGCATGGATATCACGCTGGCCACCTTCGTCACTGCCCCAGAAGAAGCGCTCATCGGCATGCGTTTTGCCAACGCATGGGCGCCTTCGCCGGAATACGCACAATCGCGCAATTCCGTTCTGACCGGCCAGTATCCGCAGCGCGGCGCCACGACCCGCATCACCGATATCTTCCGCGAGGCCGGCTATCTCATCAGCGAGGACATCGACTCGGCCCCCGGTACTGCTGAGCAGCCTGTGTTCCGGCTGCTCGAGGAACCTGCGGAGCCGGCGCGGTTGCGCGCCGTCGCCAAGCACAGCGTCCTTGCTGTGTGTTCCTTAAGCGGCGGGCCCTCGCCGATGTCGCTGTCGTGGCCAGGTGTTACGGATCAAAAACTGGTGGAGCCGTGCCTAGAGCTAGTCTCCCCGATGGACCTGGCGCCGACGCTTGCCGCCATCGCAGGCCTTGATGTACGCCCGAATGCGCAACTTTCCTTCGACGGCCTCAACCTCGTTCCCGTCGTGCGCTATGGCGCTTCCGGGCACGCGGCGTTGTTCTTCGACAATGGCGTGCGCATGCAGGACGCGGTGCTTATCGACGACGTCGCCAGCCCCGCACGCCACGCAGCCAGGCTCCGCGATGAATGGGAAACCTGGCATAGGTTCATGGGCTTTGGGCCACTGCAGTAGGGCTTAGCTACCTACCGGCATCACAACCCACAGGATGAGATAAGCCAGCACACCGGAAAAGCCTGCCAAAGTGGCAACAACGAAGAGGACGCGCACCAACGTGGGATCCAGGTTGTAGGTCTGAGCAATGCCGCCACACACACCTCCGATGTAGCAATCCGTGCTCGAGCGGGTCAAACGGTTATTCACGATTGTCCTTTCTTCTTAGTGTGTACCTTCCATTAAAGCCTCTCAGCAGGCCACACGCATCAGGTAGAACCCCGAGAATCACCCTGATATTTTGCTTTCGTCTACGCTGGTTGAAAACTTCTTTTCGGCGAAAGGACACAATCACAATGGCTAAAAACGCAGGTCTTCCCGCACCCACCCGCAATTCCTATGCGCTACTTACTGGCGCTAGCCAGGGCATCGGCGAGGCGATGGCGCGCGATCTCGCCGCCCGCGGTTATAACGTCATTTTGGTGGCGCGCCGTCAGGAAGTCCTCGAGCGCATCGCAGATGAACTGAAGACGAAGCACGAGATCGATGCGATCGCTCTGGCCGCCGACTTAGCAAAGGAAGCCGACGTCGACCGCGTCATCGAGTTCATGGCCAGCAAAGAGATTTCCATCACCGTCAACTCCGCGGGCATCGCCAGCTTTGGTAAATTCATGGACCAGGACTGGGACTATGAGAACAAGCAATTCGATCTCAACGGCAAGGCCGTGCACCGCCTGACCCGCGCCGCTTTGGACCAGATGCTGCCGCGTCGCTCCGGCGCTATCTGCAACGTTGGTTCTGCAGCGGGCAACGTTTCGATTCCGAACAACGCCACCTATGTATTTACAAAGGCAGGCGTCAACGCTTTCACCGAGGCGTTGCACTACGAGCTCAAAGGCTCTGGCGTCAGCTGCACCTTGCTAGCCCCCGGCCCGGTGCGCGATGCCGTCATCCCGGAAGAGGAGCAGTCCATCGTAGATAAGGTAGTTCCTGACTTCCTATGGACCACCTACGAGTCCTGCTCCGCAGAGACCCTAGAGGCTATGGCACGCAACCAGCGCCGCGTGGTGCCGGGCCCGCTGTCGAAGGCCATGAATACGCTTGGCCAAATCATCCCTACCCCGATTGCCGCACCGCTCATCGGCAGCTTCTACTCAAAGATGGCCTAAGGCACTCCCACTCTTTCCGCGAGCCTGCTTTTGGTGTGCCTTACTCGGCTGCAGAGGAAGAGCGAGCGTTCTTGCGCTCTACCCAGAAGTCGGCGTTCTTGATGCCCAGAGCTTCAGGGTCGAAGACCGGATCCTTGCCAGCCTTCTTCTGCGCGCTGTAGTCCTTGAGGCACTTGAGTGCCGGGACCTGGAGGAAGAGGACGGCGATGATGTTAAGCCATGCGGTGGCGCCCACTCCGATGTCGCCCAATGCCCATGCGGAGCCCGGGGTGGTGGTGGCACCAATGATGACGGAGATGATGATGAGGACGCGCAGGACCCACACCAGCGCGCGCCGTGCGCCAGCATTCTTGATCCAGCGGTTGAAGTAGGTGAGGTTGGTCTCTGCCATGTAGTAGTAAGCCAGAACGGTGGTGAAGGCGAAGAACGCGATAGCAATTGCCACGAAGGAAGCGCCGACACCGTTGAATATCGAGTCCATACCAGATTGAACGAAGCCTGGGCCGACCTCAATGCCATCCGGCAGGGAGCCGGCGTAGCGAACGGCGCCGTCCTCGGACTCGCCTTCGAAGACCTTGTACATGTCAGTGGAGATGATGATGAAGGCGGTGGCCGAGCAGACGAAGAGGGTATCGACGTAGACGGCGAATGCTTGGACGAAGCCCTGCTTTGCTGGGTGGGAAACCTCAGCAGCTGCTGCCGACTGCGGGCCGGTGCCCTGGCCTGCCTCGTTAGAGTAGATACCGCGCTTTACGCCCCACATGATTGCAGAGCCCAGCATGCCCGCGAATCCTGCTTCCATGTCAAATGCAGACTTGACGATGAGGCCAAAAACGTGTGGGATGTCGCCGAAGTTCATGAACAGGATGGTCAACGCGATGATGATATAAGCGCCTGCCATGAATGGAACGATGAGCGAGGTAAAGTTAGCGATACGCTTGACGCCGCCGATGATGATGAAGGCCAAGACGCCAGCCAAGATGACTGCGGACCAAGTGACGTTGACGCCCCAGGCGTTCTCCACTGCAGCGGCCACACCGTTGGCCTGGATGCCTGGGAGGAAGTAGCTGGTAGCCAGAATCATGGAGACAGCGAAGATGACGCCGTAGACCAGCATGAACGGGCCCACAGAGGTGTGGCGGTAAGCCTTTTCGATGTAGTACGCCGGGCCACCACGGTACTCGCCGGTGTCCTGATCCTTTTCCTTGTAGACCTGGGCGAGAGTACATTCCACGAATGAGGTAGCGGACCCCAACAGCGACACCGCCCACATCCAGAAGACAGCACCTGGGCCACCGAAGGCGATCGCCGTGGCAACACCGGCAATGTTGCCGACGCCGACGCGACCGGCGAGCGAAATCATCAGGGACTGGAAAGAAGAAACACCGGAGTCTGACTTCTCGCCGTTCTTCAGCTGCGCAATCATGTCGGGAATACAGCGAATCTGCAATCCCTTGGTCACGATCGTGAAGTAGACACCGGCGCCCAAGCACAGGAACACGAGTGCTGGGGACCAAATGAGGGAGTTGAGAGCATCCAAGAACCCGGCCATATGAGGGAACCTACTTTCTAAAATTGTGAGCTCTAACATAGAAGGTGACATAAAGAATCATGCACTACTTCAATCGAAGTTTGTGAGGATAATCACGAAAATGTTTTGGAAGAATCTAATTCTTCACATTACCTGTCGGTTGACCGAAATTTAATGCACAGCTCAAGAACCGTCAATACCACTAACGCAAACCATTTAGAAAAACTGAACTATCTGTACCAAAACACACCCTTTGCCTACCCCCACCACACCTGCCACGCCGGTGGATTGAGTCAGACAGTGGGAAGGGAGGCGTCGACAAGCGCGGCTCTAGGAGGACTAAGGTTAAACCCATGACTGACATCGCCCCGAAGAATGACCGACTCGTCTGGATTGACTTGGAGATGACCGGGCTCGACCCGAAGCGCCACGTCATCGTGGAGGTGGCCGCCATCATCACTGATGGCAACCTCAACGTCATTGGTGAGGGAATCGACCTAGTGGTCCATGCCACGGAAGCGGAGCTCGCTGAGATGGATGACTTTGTCACCAACATGCACGCCAACTCCGGCCTGGATAAGGAAATCCGCGAATCCACCACCACTCTGCGGGAAGCCGAAGACGCCGTCTTGGCGCTCATCGCTGAGCACTGCGACCCCGAGCATCCCGCTCCCCTGGCAGGCAACTCGATTGCCACGGACCGCACCTTCATCCGCGCCTACATGCCGCGCTTGGATGAAGCGCTGCACTACCGCATGATTGACGTTTCCACCATCAAGGAGCTCAGCCGCCGTTGGTTCCCGCGCGCTTATTACAACCAGCCAGACAAGGGTATGGCGCACCGCGCGCTCCAGGACATCATCGAGTCCATCCGCGAGCTGGACTACTACCGCCGCAGCGTCTTCCGCACCGACGAGGGCCCCTCTTCCGAGGAAGCAGCCGAAGCAAAGGCAACAACGACCGCCGATTACCAGGCGTTTTTGTAATTTACGCGGCGTGAGTTAATCTTATCCGTGCTGCTTTTAAGGCAGCGATGGTGGCTGTAGTTCAGCTGGTAGAGCACCAGGTTGTGATCCTGGGTGTCGCGGGTTCGAGCCCCGTCAGCCACCCCGATGAGGGCCCTAACCTGTTATTTTTTCAGGTTAGGGCCCTATACTTTTCTCGCGCTATTTTTTAGCCCCGTGGATTAAGGTGGCCGATTGTGTTTGGGATTTCTCGCTTCCCCACTCAGCCTTTGCCACGCTATGACCAAAGTGCCCAAAGAGCCGCAGCACAAATCATCGCGGCCTATTCCACGAGCTTTTCCTTTGCCTCCGAGCTGCTCGCTCCCCGCACGCGCACCGATATCCGCAATCTTTATGCCGTGGTGCGCATAGCGGATGAAATCGTCGACGGCGCCGCAGCCGCCGCGGGCCTTAACACAACAGAAGTCGAGCAGACCCTCAATGCATACGAAGAGGCGGTTCTGTGCGCACCTTCGCAACGCTTTCACACCGATCCTGTGCTGCATGCCTATGGCATTTCCGCCAGGCGTTGCGGGTTCAAGAATGAGCACATTCGGGCCTTCTTCGCGTCGATGCGCCGCGACCTTCACCAGTGCGACTACGCCGACGAGAAAGATCTCGAGGCCTATATCTACGGCTCCGCGGAGGTCATTGGGCTTTTGTGCCTGTCTGCTTTCTTGGTAGATCATCCAGTTTCTGACCCCGAGCTGAGCCAGCTCGAGACGGGTGCACGGCGCCTCGGCGCCGCCTTTCAGAAGGTCAACTTTTTACGCGACCTCGGCGCGGATACCGCACAGCTTGGCCGCAGCTACTTCCCGCAGGCAGGGCACGGCGGATTGAGCGCGCAGGACAAAGACCTACTCATCGCTGATATCCGCAGCGATCTCGCCACTGCCCGCGCCGTTACCGGCAAGCTTCCATTCTCGGCGCGTGTAGGTGTCAGCGCCGCCACAGACCTTTTTGAGGCCTTGACCAACGACCTTGCAGCACTGCCTGCCGACGCCGTCTTTTCCCAACGCACCCGCGTCAGCACCCCACGCAAGCTAGCGCTTTTAAGCCGCGCCACCTTGCATTCTTTAAGAAAGAGCAACTGATGAAACTGCCCCGCCTTTCTACCATCCGCTCCACCACCGGTACCGGTGCCCGCTCCATCGGGCAGCCCGAGACCGTCATCGTCATCGGGGCAGGCGTCGCCGGCCTTGCCACCGCAGCGTTGCTCGCACGCGGCGGCAAGAAGGTCACCGTGGTGGACAAACTAGAAGAAGTGGGCGGCCGCGCGGGCAGCCTGACAGAAGCGGGCTTTCGTTGGGATACGGGCCCATCCTGGTACCTGATGCCAGAGGCATTCGACCACTTCTTTGAGCTCTGTGGCACGTCCACGCAGGCAGAGCTCGAGCTTATCGATCTCAGCCCCGCCTACCGCATCTACAACGACGATGGTGATTTCCTCGACGTCGAGACCGGCGTTGAGAAAGTCGCCAAACTCTTTGAAACCATCGAGCCCGGCGCCGGCGCCCGCATCCGCGCCTACCTCGCCCAGGCCAGCGACATCTACAACGTGGCACTATCGAAGTTCCTCTACACCACTTTCAGCAGTCCCCGCGAGCTTTTAAGCCCCGCGGTTCGCTCCCGACTAGGTATGCTGGCGCAGCTACTTGTCCGGACCCTGGACAAACATGTGGCGCAGTCCTTTAGCGATTACCGGCTGCGCCAGGTGCTCAGCTATCCGGCGGTGTTCTTATCCAGCGAACCCGCGGCGGCGCCGGCGTTGTACTCGCTGATGAGCCACACGGACTTGGTCGAGGGCGTGCGCTACCCGCTGGGTGGCTTCGACGCGGTGGTGCGCGCCATCGCCAAGCAGGCCCAGCTCGCCGGCGTGCAGTTCCGCTTGGGCGCGGAGGTCACCAGCATCCTCACAGCGGGCGCCTCCCCGCGCGCGACGGGCGTGCGCATCACCGACGCCTCTGGCACGCAAAAGCTGCTTGCCGACGCCGTGGTTTCCGCCGCCGATCTTCACCACACCGAGAACACACTCCTCCCACAACGCCTGCGCACCTACCCGGAAAAGTACTTTGCTGGGCGCGATGCGGGGCTTGGAACCGTGCTGGTGCTGCTCGGAGTGAAGGGCAAGCTTCCGGAGCTTTCACACCACACGTTGTTGTTTAGCAAGGACTGGGCGCCGGACTTCCGCGCGGTCTATCACGGCCCTGAGCCAGCCCGTCCGCTGGACTGTTCGCACTCCATCTATATCTCCAAGACCTCGGCGACGGACCCCGACGTGGCGCCGGAAGGCCACGAGAATCTCTTCGTGCTCATTCCGGTGCCGGCTGATTCCGCGCTGGGACACGGCAACGCCTACCGCGATAGTCCTTCTGCCCACGTGGAGGCCATTGCTGACGCTGCCGTAAAGCAGATTGGGGATTGGGCCGGTATCGCAGACTTGGAAGAACGCATCGTAATCCGCCGCACGCTGGGCCCAGCGGATTTTGCAGAACGCTATCACGCGTGGCGCGGCGGCTCGATCGGCCCGGCGCACACGCTGGCGCAGTCTGCGTTCCTGCGCGGAAAGAACGTCTCTTCCAAGGTTGCCGGGCTTTACTATGCTGGTGCCACGACAGTGCCCGGAGTGGGCGTGCCGATGTGCCTAATTTCCGCCGAGAACGTGCTCAAACGCATGCACGGCGACGCCACGGCGTCACCGCTTAGTTCCTTTTATCCTGCTTGAAGCTCCGCTTTAAGCGTTTGCGTTTGTATTGCCCTTGGACCAAGTCTCCCAGTCCATGTTCCAGTCGCCCAGGCCATCGAATGGGTTGAGCTGCTCACCGCCAGTGTTGAAGACGCGGACGATGTCGCCGCGCTTGACCACAGACTGGAACCACTGCGCAGCCTCCGGGGAGATGTTGATGCAGCCGTGGGACTGGTTGTAGACGCCCTGTGCGCCGATGGACCACGGTGCGGAGTGAACGTAGATGCCGGAGTAGGACATCTGCGTAGCGTAATTGACGGAGGTACGGTAGCCGCCGGCGTCGACAGCCAAGCCAAAGGTGCTGGAGTCCATGACCAACGACTCGTACTCATCGCCGATGATGTAGCGGCCATTCGGAGTATCCCACTGGCCATCGGTGCCCAGGGAAACCGGAATCTCGCGCAGCAGTTGGCCGTTCTTAAATACCTTCATAGTCTTGGTGGCGTTGTCCACTAGGGAAATCACACGGTCACCGATGGTGAAGTTGGTGGAAGCGTCCTCGCCGCCGTAGATGCCGCCGCCAAGGTTGCGGCCGTAGAGATCAACGTTGACCTCAACCTTGGTGCCTGGCTGCCAGTAATCCTTCGGACGCCAGCGCACTTCCTGGTCATTGATCCAGTAGAAGGCGCCTTCAACCTCTGGGGTGGTCTTGACGGTGATTGCTTCCTCGGCAGCCTTGCGGTCGGTGACGTAGTTGCCAAAGCGCACGCCGATGACCTGGCCAACGCCTACTTCGGCGCCCGGCATCGGGGAAAGCGCAACCTCAGAGACACCCGCCGCCTGTGGGGTGCTGAAGGTGATGGTCTTTTCGTTTCCATCAACGTCGGCGGCTTGGATTGTGTAGGTGTGGTTATAGCCCAGAACCTCATCGGTGGACCAGGTCTTCGCGTCAGAAGAAAGCTTTTCTGCAACCTCAACACCAAGCTCATTGGTCATGGTGACAGACTTCAGCTTCCCCTCGGTCTTTACCGTGACGAACTCGGAAGGATCGACGTCTTTAGCACCGTTTTTAACGGAGAACTGCAAATCCTTTACCTTTGGCGCTTGCGACTGCTCTGCACCACCCTGGCTGCCATCAGCGGAAGCAGCTTGTTCAGCGGCCTTATCTTGAGCGGAAGAATCAATGGTGCACGCTGCCGCAACCGTGGCTGTTAGGGCTAGAGCGGTAGCGGCAAGGACGCGACGAGCGAGAGGGAGGGAATTAAACACTTGGGCCCTTTAATATTTGCGCATATAAGACGGTCAGAATTTCTCAATTAGCGTATATCGCACACCTTCAAAACACCACACGGCGCTTCACGCGTTAATCAATTGTTATAAGAAGAACACCCCTGCCCCACCCACCTTCTTCGACGGCGGATCTTGAAGCCCTATAAACCATCATAAAACGCCCTAAAAACACACAATGGCCTGGCGATTTTACAGTTTTGAATAGTGGGTGTTAAAGTTATTTCTCGTTGCACGGCAGGCAAACAAACCAGCCAGACAACATAAGCGCCATTAGCTCAATTGGCAGAGCAACTGACTCTTAATCAGTGGGTTCGGGGTTCAAGTCCCTGATGGCGCACAATACAGAATCTCGCGGTTTCCTTTCACGGAGGCCGCGAGATTTTTTATTCCGGAAACGCCCTTAACCTTCGCCGGAATCGGCCACCCGCCTGGACTCCAAAAGCCGGCAAACCTAGATGGTGAGGTCGATTTTCCAAATGGTGAGGAAAGGATGGTGAGGTCAGCCGTCACCAGCCCCACCAGTTAACACGCGCCCCATTGGCCGCGGGGTGACCTCACCATTTGTCACTGCGGGCACAGGAGGGGGCAGCACCACGCCACAGAAAGCGTTAGATTGGCTCGCCCGCAATCTGATAGTCCTCCGGGTCGCCAACTGGAACCTCGGTGCCGTCAGACATCTTGAGGTCCTCGAGCTCCTGGTCTGGGTCGACCAGCTCGATGTCGAAGCCCGACTCGCGGATGCGGCGCAGGCCCTCCTTCAACATGCGGCGCCCCATGCGGTTAGTCGCGGTGACGTTGGAAAGCTCCAAGACCACTTTGGCGGTGCTCAGGTCATAGCGCTCCAGCTCGTGCAGGACGGTCTCCGCGGCGTTGAAGTTGAGAACGCCCTGCAGGTAGATAACCGTCGCGGTATCTTCGTCCACGATGCGGCGGATTGGCTGCACGCCGTAGCGCTCCTCAGTGGACATCAGGTGCAAACCCATGTCCTTAGACAAAAGCTTGAAGGCTTCCACACCGCGCACGGAGTTGCCCTCCTCATTCAGACGCGGCGAGAAGGTAGCCACACCCAGCTGGCCCGGCAGCGTACCCAGCAGGCCGCCTGCCACGCCCGACTTCGCCGGAATACCAACCTCCGCCATCCAGCGACCCGCGCCGTCGTACATGCCTGCCGAGCTCATCAGCGCCAGCGTGAGGCGGCAAACGTCGGCATCGAGGATCTTGTCATCGGTTATCGGTTGACGGCCGCCGTTAGCCAGCGTCGCAGACATCACCGCGAGGTCTTTGACTGTCACGCGGATAGAGCACTGCCGGGTGTAAGTCAGCACCGCATCGTGGGCTTCATCCTCAATAATGTTGTAATTGCGCAGCATGTGCGCGAGCGCGAGGTTGCGTTCCGCGTTTTCAAGCTCAGAGCCGGAAACGCTTTCGTCAATATGCAGCTCATGGCCCGCCAGACGCGACATGTAGCTGCGGATACGCTCAACACGTTCATCGACGCCCGAGTCCACGCCGTTGATGAGCTGCGTGACCGCAATTGCACCCGCGTTGATCATCGGATTGACTGGGCGGTGGTCGTCGCGGTTCAAAGACAACTCGTTGAAGGCCTCACCGGAAGGCTCCATTCCCACAATCGAGCGCACCGCTTCCAGCCCCAGCTCCTGCAATGCAAGGGCATACACAAAAGGCTTAGAGATGGACTGCATGGTGAACTCGATATCTGCATCGCCTGCCCAATAGACGTGGCCTGTGGTGGTGCACATCGCCGCGCCCAGGTAGTCCGGGTTTGCAACCGCAAGCTCTGGGATATAGTCCGCTACTTTTCCGCGCTCATCATCACGGACATGGTCGAGGATTTCCCGTAAGTAAAAAGGAATTGGTGTTTTCATCTCGCTCTAGCTTACGGATGACTATGCTGGCCCGCATGAACAGCACTCCTCAGGTTCTTGTGATTGTGGACGCACAAAATGGCTTCTGCCCAGGCGGAGCTCTCGCAACGAGTCGCGGCGATGCGGTAGCCCGCGACATCGCAAAGCTTGTGCGTGAAACGTCGTATGACATCATCGCGGCTACGCAAGATTGGCACATCGAGCCGGAGGGGCATTTTGCCACCGAGCCGGATTTCATCGATACCTGGCCGGTGCATTGCGTTGCAGGCAGCCAGGGTGCGGCCATGCACGCTGCGCTTGCCGACGCCCCCATCGACGCCTACTTCCACAAAGGCGCCTACACCGCTGCCTACTCCGGCTTTGAGGCCGAGTGCACCGACGATGGAGCAAGCCTCGCGCAGTGGCTGCGCGACCGTGGCGTAAAGGGCCTCGACATCGTGGGAATCGCCACCGATCACTGCGTGCGCGCCACCGCTCTCGATGCATTAAAAGAGGGCTTTGACGTCAACGTCCTAGAAAATTACTGCGCGCCGGTGAGCGAAGAGCGCGCAAAAAAGACCTTTGCCGAACTGCTAGAGGCAGGAGCAAAGGTCAGCTAAAAGCGGTTAAAACCGCGCCGAGTTAGCGGCGCTCAGCGAGCAGGCGCTGCAGTTCCTTCAGGTCGTTCTTGCGACGCTTGGAACGGAATACAGAAAAAGCGATAAGGCCAGCTACTGCTGCGCCAACGCCGGCGAGTGCCATCTGTACGTTGCGGTCCTGCAGCTTCTCGGTTGCGGCGCCCTTTGCGTCATCAACCAAGTTCTGCGGCTTGCTGCGATCCGCGAGCTCGTCGAGGGTGCTAGCCAGCTGGCGGCGGGTGCGCTCGATGTCGCGCTGAATGTCGTTAATGTCGCGTGCCACGTTGTAACTCCTGAATTTGTTTTCGCATTTATGGCGTTAATGGCTCAGCTTTCACCGAGTCAATCAAAGAATAAGTCTACAGTGTTTGCCCTCCGGTGTGCACGGTATGGTTGAGGGCATGACTGAAGCAAAGCGTTTGGAAATCGGCGATACCGCCCCCACCTTTACTTTGAGCGATGACGAAGGCAACTCCGTCAGCCTTAGCGATTACGCAGGAAAGCGCGTACTAGTGTACTTCTACCCGCGCGCTAATACCCCGGGTTGTACGAAGGAGGCTTGTGACTTCCGGGATGCTCTCGAGCAGCTCAATGGTCTAGACATTGCCGTCGTTGGCATCTCCCCTGATAAGCCAGAGGCCCTGGCCAAGTTCCGCGCAGACCACGAGCTGAACTTCCCGCTGCTTTCAGATCCTGACAAAGAGGTCATGAGCGCATACGGCGCATTTGGTGAGAAGAAGAACTACGGCAAGGTAGTCCAGGGCGTTATCCGCTCCACCTTCTTGGTCGAGGCCGATGGCACCATCGGCCAGGCGCTCTACAACGCCAAGGCCACCGGCCACGTGGCTCGCGTGATGAAGGGTCTTTCCTAAACAAACAGATGAGCACTATGCAGGACACAGAGCTGCTGGTTCCCCGCCGGCGCCCCGCCCAAGCACGCAGCCGCGAGAGGTTCAATCGAATCCTCAAGGCTGCGCGAAGCGTGCTTGTCGACGTCGGCTTTGAGTCCTTCACTTTCGACGAAGTCTCCCGCCGTGCAGAGGTTCCCATCGGCACGCTATATCAATTCTTCGCCAATAAATATGTGCTCATCTGCGAGCTAGACCGCCAAGATACCGCGGGCAACCTAGAGGAAATCCGCCGCTTCTCCGAGCATATCCCGGCCCTGCAGTGGCCGGATTTCTTGGACGAGTTCATCGACCATTTGGCCCGCATGTGGCGTGAGGATCCTTCGCGCCGGGCAGTCTGGCATGCAGTTCAGTCCACCCCTGCCACCCGCGCTACCGCCGCCGATACCGAGCTGCAGATGCTCAGGCCCTTGGCGGATATCTTGGAGCCGCTTGCCCAGCAGATGAGCTATGACGAACGCATCGAGCTTTCCGGTTTCTTGGTGCACACGGTGGTCTCCATGCTCAATTACGCGACTTCGGGGGAGCCGGAGAGCTTTGATGACGTCGTGCGCGAAATCAAGCGCATGCTCATCGCCTATCTCTCTGCTGTAGCGACGAGCTAACCAGCTGAAGCAATCTGCAGCAAGACCGTAGCTGCCGCGTAGTCACCGTCGTGGCTAATGCTCAGCGCGGCGATGTGGACTCGGCTTCGTCGCTGCTACCCGCAACTCCGTGGGGCTAAAGACACCCTCGAAGCGAGTGCCTGGCAGCTCCAGCTGCTGGGCAAACTCGGAGATACAAACGAGGTCCATGCCCACGGCGAAGGTTGCTTGGCTCATGGCCGCTTATTCTAGCTGGCCAGCTCCGCCTTGAGGGTTTCCATCTCTGCGCCACCGGCCATCCACTTGGTCAGCTCTTCGACGCTCACGTCAGCCTTGTCAGCGTTCAGTGCCACCTCGCCAAGGTTCAAGACCACGAAGCGATCTCCCACCAGGTAAGCGTGCTGCGGGTTGTGGGTAATAAAGACCACGCCCATGCCGCGCTGCTTGGCCGCCGCGATAAAGCGCAGCACCATGCCGGATTGCTTGACGCCCAGTGCCGCAGTCGGCTCGTCCAGCACGATGTAACGCGCGCCGAAGTAGATGGCGCGGGCAATGGCCACCACCTGGCGCTGGCCGCCGGAAAGCGCCTCCAACTCGACGTCGATGTCGGGCAGCTCCACGCCCATCTGCGCCAGCTGCTCGCGGGCGATGGCGCGCATTTTCTTCTCCTGCAGGCCGCCGAAACGGCCTGTGAGCTCTTGGCCTAAGAAGAAGTTACGCCAAACCGAAAGCTGCGGCACGAGGGCCAAGTCTTGATAGACGGTGGCAATGCCCGCATCCAACGCGTCGCGGGGGTTAGAGAAGGTGGTGGGCGCGTCGTCGACAAGCAGCTGCCCACCTGTTGGAGTATTCAGGCCGGACAAAATTTTGATCAGCGTGGACTTGCCGGCGCCGTTATCGCCCAGCACGCACGTGACCGTGCCAGGGACCAGTTTCATGGAAATCCCGCGCAGCGCCTGAAAGTTGCCGAATGATTGCTCAATCTCACGCAGCTCAATAGCTGTAGTAGTCATGATGGTCTGCCCTACTTTCGCTTGTTGAAATTAGCCACGGAACTATTAGTCAGCACTGCAAACAGCAACATGGCGCCGAGGAAGAACTTGAACCAGTCCGGATTCCAGCCGGCGTAAACAATGCCCTGGTTGGTCATGCCGAAGATGACTGCACCAATAGCGGTGCCCACTGCGGTGCCGCGTCCGCCAGTCATGGAGCAGCCGCCGATGACGGCCGCGATGATGTAGAGGAACTCGTTACCAATGCCTTGGCCCGCTTGGATGGAGTCAAAGGCAAAGAGGGTATGCATGCCGACGAACCACGCTGCGAAGCCGACGAGCATAAACAAAATCACCTTCACGCGGCGCACCGGAACGCCTACCGCGCGCGCTGCTTCTGCATCGCCGCCGACGGCAAAGACCCAGTTACCAAAGCGGGTCTTGTACAGCACGAAGGAGGCCAGCGCCACGAAGAAAATCCACCACAAGACGGTGGCACGAATGCTGAGTGTACCGATGTGGATGGTCCCGGCGAATATGGTCTGCGCTGTGGGAAAGCCCTCCATATCCGCAATGGACGGGGTGGCAACCTGGCCGGTAATCAGCTTCGTCACTGCGAGGTTTAAGCCTTGCAACATTAGGAAAGCAGCGAGAGTGATAAGGAAGGAATCAATCTTCGTGTGCACCACAAGCAGGCCATTTAAGGCACCGATGGAAAGCGCGACCAGCAGCGAGAGCCCCGCGCCTACCCAGGAGTTTAGGTGCAGGTTGTAGTTGAGCATGGTGGCCACCAGCGCCGCAGTGGTTACGGCAACGCCGGACGATAAGTCAAACTCGTTACCAATCATCAAAAGACCCACGGCGAGCGCGACGATGCCGAGCGTGGAGCTGGCATAGAGCACCGTGGAGAAGGCCTCCATCGAGCGGAACGAGGGCGCGACTGCCATAAACAGCGCGAAGATGACGAGCGCGCCGAGCACGCTGGCCAGCTCGGGGCGGCGCATGATTCTCGTACCCAGGCTGCGCTTGTGCAGCCTTCCATCCGCGCTTGGCGACGCCGTATTTTCCGCACCCTTTGCCGCAACTTTAGCCGCGGTGTTTGTTCCTTGCGAGGTCCGAACTGTCATCGCAGGCCTTCCTTCGCAGATTCAGAAATCACGTCGACGTTGCTCTCGTCAACGAAGGATGGGCCGGTATAGACCGGGCGGCCACCGCCGACGGTCGAACTATTGCGGTGCGCAAGCCACAGCGCATCGACTGCGAGGTAGCCCTGCATATAAGGCTGCTGATCCACGGCCCAGGCGACGTCGCCTTGGGCGATAGCGTCGACAAGCTCAGCATTGGTATCGAAGGTGGCGACCTTGGCTGATGCACCGGCGTCGGCAATAGCGTCGACCGCGCGAAGCGCGACGGGCGCCTGGAGCGCCATGACCCAATCGATGGACTTATCCTGAGCGAGCTTCGCGTTCAGCGTGGACTGCGCGGCGGTGAGATCCTGACCGTTGACGTAGAGCAGTTCCACCTTGCTGCCCTGCCCCTTCTTGAGACCCGCGCAGCGGTCCTCCTGGGACTTGTTGCCTTGCTCGTGGATAACGCACAGCGTGTGCTTCGCGCCCTGGGATTTCAGGCGCTCGCCCGCCTTGTTGCCAGCAACCTTTTCTTCTTGACCAAAGAAGGCGCTCATGCCGTACTTTTGATACTCATCCATGCCGGCGTTCAGGCCGACGGTGGGAATTCCAGCCTCGGAAGCCTTCTTGGCCACTGGGCCGATGGCACCCGCGTTCGGCATGGTTACGGCGATGCCGTCGACGCCGGAATCGATGGCGGATTGGACGAGGTTAGCCTGGTTCGGTGCCTGCGGGTCGGAGGAGTAGCGCAGCTCGATGTTGTCTTTCTTGGCAGCGTCCTCGGCGCCCTTGCGGACCAAGTCCCAGTAGGTATCACCGGGGGCGCCGTGGGAGATCATCGACACCACGATGCGCTCGGTGTCCACTCCCCCGGCGAGGCCGCCTTCTTCGTCAGCACGCGGGGCACCGCCGGTAGCCGAGCATCCCCCAAGTGCGGCTACCAAAGCCACAGTTCCCACAATCTTGTTTGCTTTAACGTTGAACTTCACTCTTGCATAGTGCCCCACCGCAAGCAGCTACTCAAAACCCATGACCTGCATCTTTATCGTTTCAGACGGAACACGCTGGCACTTTTGCGGCGGATTTCACCCCCGTTTTGTGCGAACAAGACACAAGAAGAGGGCTACCCCACAAGCTGGGGTGCCCTCCCTAAACCGCGGTCCTAAAGGTTTTTATCCTTTCCCGGGGCTAAGCACACCAACCTGGGCGGCGGCGAGATCGTCTGCGAGTGGCTCGAGGATCTCTTCCGCCTGCAGATTGGGAAGCCAGGCATAGCCCTGGCCTGAAAATGACAGCGCGAAAGGTTCGGTGTCTAGGTGGTTGACCAAGCGTTCGCCTGTGAAATGTGGCTAGAAATCACCCAAGAGCCGGGAAACTAGCTCTTCAGCACGCTTTAGCTCCACGCGCGATTGGCTCCGGCGCACGCCTTCCCCGGTAGGACCTTCGGGCTCTACCTCTGCATAAATCTCGCATGCATTCGCCGGAACCACCAGCGCACTGCGGACAATCCCGCGCTGTTGCGTGTATTCATCAAAGAACCTATCGATACTCATTACCGGCGCCAGTCTAGCCGCTAAAATCATCCCCATCATGGCAGCCCGCTCCCCTTTTCGCCCGTACTACGTAGTCGGCATCCTCAACCTCATCGTCGCAGCTCTCGTCATCTTTGGCGCAACTCTCGACGCCCCGACTTCGTCCACCTCAGCGACTGCGCCCACAACCACTGCAAGCGATAGTCCGGACGATGTACCCAACAACCCCACGGCACCGGCTCCAGCAACAGCTTCAGACGCAGCTTCGGCAGCACCCGAACCCCCTGCGACACCTGCACCAAATCCAGTATTAGAACAGCTCAACGCTCTGCCGGTTAAGGGCCGCGCGCCAAAGACTGACTACGAACGTGAGCAGTTCGGGCAGGCATGGTCTGACGATGTCACCGTGGAATTTGGCCACAACGGCTGCGATACGCGAAACGACATTCTGCACCGTGACCTCGTGGATATCACGCTCAAAGAAAACACTCATGACTGCGTGGTCCTGACAGGTACGCTGCACGATCCCTATTCCGGCACTGATATCAGCTTCCAGCGCGGGCAGGACACCTCCGAGTTGGTACAGATTGATCACATCGTGCCGCTTGCCGACGCCTGGCAAAAAGGCGCCCAAGAATGGTCACCGGAAAAGCGCCGCGACTTTGCCAACGACCCGCGCAACCTCCTCGCGGTCGATGGCCCACTTAATCAGCAGAAATCCGCAGGCGACGCAGCAACCTGGCTTCCGCCAAGCAAGGAATACCGCTGCACCTACGCGCAGAAAATCATTGAAGTTAAAGCTACCTACGGACTGTGGGTAACACAGGCCGAACATGACGCGCTCGCAGGATTACTCGCCGCATGCCCAGCGAACTAGCGTCACCGCCGGCGTGGGGGAACGAGCACCTTTAGGATGTCAACATGACACGTATCAACAAACTCGGCCAACCCATTAGCCCCAAGGTTTCGAATTACCAGAACCTGGGTTATAGGTACGATACAGTAACCCCGTCTACGGGCAGTGGACGAAATACTGCGCGTGGTAGACATACTGATTGATGTAGGGCTTAGGGGCTTACTTTTAACCCTGGGATAGGAAAACCGAAAATTTAAAATATTTTATGTACCGAAGTTTCTAAATTTTCCTGATTTGGTATGGAGAGCCGAAACCCAAGCCCTCAAAGCCTCCCCGATACACTCGAGGCTTCCGACATCGACAGGTGCAGCGTGCTACCAAGATTGATATTGTGACCCGACCCCCACACACAAACAACTTGACACGCTCCGAACAAGCAAGCATTGATAGATGCAGGTCTGCACTACATTTTGTCGGTGAAACCCCACCGTGCCTGAGGTGATTGAAACCTGGCGGCGGGAAATCCCTGGTGAAGCCTACGCCCACGGCCAGATCTGGACACAAGCCTCGGCAAGCGATGCGCGCAAACACACAACCCCGAATACGGTGACCCACTTCCAGTACTCCTATGATCGGGCCAGACGCGGCCTGCGCGGAATCAAAGAGCAAGTCGCAAAAGCCAAACGCGCTGTTGACGGCGAAATCGCCATTAAGCGCAACCGCTATTTCGATCTTTCCACCCCGAACAAGAAGGTCAACTACGCTCTCGCTGCCAAACACCGAGCCCTAGCCGGAATTAAAGGCTATGAAACCGACCTGACCGCTCTTCCCGCCTAGGAGGTTATCGGGCATTACCGCAGGCTATTCCACATTGAAAATGTCGTATCGGATGTCGAAATCAGACCTGAAAGCACGCCCAATCTATGCGAGGAAACAAAACTCGATCACAGCACATCTCAATATTGTGATGGCAGCACTAGCCGTGACCCACCTGATGGAGACCCGCAGTGGTCACTTCATCAAACGCCTCGTGAGAACACTCAAGAAATACCACAGCTTTCAACTCGTCGTTGGCGGCGAAACCATTCACGCCGCCGTACCATTCCCGCCCGACCTCACTGCCACCATCCAAGTAATCACCGGCCGCGAACTTCCGCACAAAATTGGCCTAAGTCAGGTTAGAAGGGAATCAGCACACCGTCTCGTGGGATTCGTGCTCTGGGTGCTCAATCTGGATGGTGGAGTGCTCGATACCGTGTTCGCGCAGGGCCTGCTGGGCGGCATCCAACAGCGGGCCGGTGCCGACGGTGCCGTCGCGCACGATATGCACGGTCGTGAGCACGTTCACGCCGTCCAGGCTCCACAGGTGCAGGTCGTGGATGTCAGCAACGCCCTCGACCTGCCGCAGCGCGGGCTCGATCGCACTGGCGTCGAAGTCCGCCGGGACTTGCTCGAGCAGCACGCTCGCCGAAAGCCGCATGAGCTGCCAGGCGCGCGGCAGCACCATCGCCGCGATCGCTAGGGAGGCGATCACGTCCGCCGCCACAAACCCCGTGGTCAGTACCACGATGCCGGCCACGATTACTGCGACCGAGCCGAGCATATCCACTAACACGTGCAAGAACGCGCCCTCCACGTTGATCGAGGATTTGCGGTGCCGGTGCAGAACCCACGCCGATAGCGCATTCGCCACCAGGCCGATCACCGCGATGATCAGCATCGTTTTTCCCTGCACTTCGGCCGGGCTCTGCAGGCGGCGCACCGCCTCGACGACAATCCACACCGAGATCGCCAGCACCATCACTGCGTTCGCCAGTGCAGCAAGCACCTCCACTCGTCGGTAGCCGTACGTGGCCTGAGCCGATGCTTGTCGGCGCCCAACCAACACCGCTAACACCGCGATGATCAACCCCGCAGCGTCGGAAAGCATGTGCATCGCATCCGCCATCAGCGCCATCGAACCCGCCAACCAGCCGCCGATCAGCTCCGCGAAGAAGACGGTGCCGGTAATGCCTAGCGCAATCAAGAGTGCGCGCAGCGGCGTGCTGGAGTGATCGTGGTCGTGGTGCTCGTGTGCCATGCACTCAGCCTATCCCCGTCGACGCTTATTGACAATTAAATGAAAATGGATGGCGGTAAGCGCAGCCACTGAGGCCAAGTCGGCCTGATTTAGGTCATTGTGCAGTTGTCCTTTGAATGTGTAGAGAAGCTGAAACATGAACAACCAAAAAGTAGGGTTAAGTAGCAGAATGTGTGTCCGTTCGGCGTGTTGCGGGGCGGGTACACGGTTAGTTACTTCATGGGGTCTTTTCTGATTCCTATCGAGTGTTCGTACTCGGTTGGGATAGCGTTGTCGTAGAAGGCTGGTCGGCCTGTTTCTTGGTCGGCTTTGTTGTGGTTTTCTTCGGCAAGATCGTTGACTTTGGCGAGTTGATCTTGGTCATAATTGCACTGCCTGGCGGTATTTAGCGGATCGTCAGGCAGTTGCTTTTTGGTGTGGAGGTACCACTCGAGCATTTTTCGTTGGCGTTCCCCTGACCTGCCTCGGTGCGCATCGGCGATGCGTTTGAGCCTGGCGTTGATTCCGCCTTCAAGACTGTTTGTCGTTGAAGCCCAGCGTTTAGGATCAGGCACATTCGGTGGTGGCTTAAGGTAGGTAAACAGCCAATTGTTGCGCGAGAGGTGCAGCAGTGAGTTGTAGGCTTTGCGTACCCGCAGATGAGTCCATTCCCACTGGTTATTGAGAGTTCGGCGCTCTTTGGCCACGGAGGTTTTCTCGTTGAGGAATGTTTTGAATACCTGACCGAAGCCGTGCAGACGCAGCGTCCACCCCCGTGTCTGATCGAGCGTGGTGACACGGGTTAGTTTCAACGCCAGTGCGTAGATGGTTTTGCCGGCGTCGGTGCGCGGCCGTGAGGTGGTGTAGCGGCGGATGACCCGTTGCGCATGGACGAGACAACGCTGAATCATCGCGTTTGGCCCGCAGGCTTTAATCGCGGTGAGTGCGCCTTGTCCGACGTCGATGACGACGCAGAGCAGCTCGGCGATTTTGCGAAGAAGCTGCGTGTATGCGTGGACAGTTTCGTGTTTGGTCCAGTGCCAAGCAATGACGTGGTGGCGTCGATGAAGATCTGCTCGTAGACGCGCTGCGGGGCACCGTCGTTGGGGACGTCGATGAGCCAAAACGGTTCAATCGGCGATCAAGTGTCCAACGACTCACCCTTTGTTGCCCGGCGAGTTCAGACAACGTCACTGTGGAGGTGACATAGGAGATGAAGGCTTTAAAGTCGCAGGCCTGAGTGAGATCGGTGCGGGTTCGTGTCGTGGAGCTGCCGCAGTTCGGGTCTTTGCACCGCCACCTGGTTGTGCCTTTGGATGTGGTTCCGTTTTTCTTCATTTGCCCAGCACATACCGGGCATCGTGGTCTGTTTTTACTCACCCGGAAAGCACACCAGAGAGTGTCTGATGGTTTGTGTGTGGGTACCTAACCTGCATGAGGAGATGGACCAGAATGACTACTGTGGCGAGACGAGATCCGGCTGATAAGGCCAAGATTGATGCGATTGAAAAGAAGCTGCTTGCTAATCCTGACATCGCGAAACTGATTGATGACCTAGGCACGTCCACAACGGATGCCAACGACCTAGTTCGCGGCATGTTACAAGCCTCGATTACCAGGGGACTCAACGCTGAAATGGATGCCCACCTGGGCTACGAGTCTGGCGACAGGAGCGCTAAAGCTGCAGCTAGAACAGACAATTACCGCAACGGGTCGTATCCAAAGACCGTGGATTCTAACTACGGGCCAGTCACCGTTGATGTCCCTCGGGATCGGGCTGGAACATTCTTTCCGACTATGGTCCCTAAAGGTTCTAGGCGCTTGACTAATGTTGATGACATGATCGTCAGCTTGTATGCCGGTGGGATGACAATTAGGGATATCCAGCATCATATGGCAACGGCGATGCGTGTCGATATTTCCCATGAGACGATTTCTGCGGTTACTGACGCCGTGCTCGATGAGGTTATGGTCTGGCAAAACCGCCAGCTAGACGAGTTCTACCCCGTGGTTTTCCTGGACGCGTTGCGCATTAAAGTCCGCGACGACGGCCGAGTAGTCAACAAATCTGCGTACATGGCAATCGGCGTGGATCTCGACGGTATTAAGCACATTTTAGGATTGTGGATTGCCAAGGAAGAAGGCGCTTCATTCTGGGCGCAGGTATGCGCCAATCTTTCTAACCGTGGGGTCAAGGACGTCTTTATCGTCTGCTGTGACGGGCTGAAAGGCCTGCCAGAGGCAGTTGAGGCAACCTGGCCGAACTCTATGGTGCAAACCTGTATCGTGCACCTGATTCGCGCCGCTAACCGGTGGGTAGCCTACGGGGATCGCCGGGGCGTATCAGCCGCGTTGAAAAAGATTTACACTGCCACGGACGAGCCCACAGCACAGGTTGCTTTAGACGAATTTGAAGCCTCCGAGCTGGGTGAGAAATATCCCCGCTCAGTCAAGGTCTGGCGTGATGCGTGGGCGCGTTTCGTACCGTTTCTGCAGTTCCCACCAGCAGCCAGAAAGGTAATCTATACGACGAACTCCATTGAGTCGTTTAACAATGAGCTGCGTAAAGCTACCCGCAACAGGTTGCAGTTCACCAACGATGAATCAGCGATAAAGACGCTGTGGTTGATGATCTGCAACATCGAAGACAAACGAGCCGCAAAGAGGGCAAAGCAAGGCAAACGAGTCTCAGCGACAGCCGGCAGACTCATGGAAGGAGCCCGAGTTTCCGGCTGGAAACAAGCCATTAACCAAATGGCCGTGGCCTACCCCGACAGCTTCGACAAATACCTATAAACCTAGCCCCACACACAAACAACTTGACACCCTCCTCAAGAACAACATTGCCAAAGAATAATGAGGACAGTCGTTTTTCTTCCATGAGCCTAATTCTATAGAAATAATATTCTGCAGTTTGTTTCTCTAACTCTCACTCGATTCAGAACTTGTCTCTATCCATTGTCTTGCCTGGGGAAAAAGAAGAAACATAATAGCTACCACCGCAGGAAGAATTAAACCACTATAGTCTTCCGAAAGCACAGCAACGCCTGCATAAATAAACGATAATACTTCACCCGAGACCAGAAAACACTGCACCAATTGGTTATTACTTAGACCACTCGTTCGCTTCCCCAACCTGTAACGCTGGAGGGGCGCTATTGCCGCCTCGAGCCGCTGGATGCTGACAAGCACGGCGATAGCTGAGCAAGCCGCATTCCCTGATCGGCAGCATTTCGCCATCATCGACTACGCCCGCAACCAAGCCATTGGCTCAATTTCACTCATCAACGCAGTGCCCGAGCACGGCAGCGTGGAGATGGGATGGGTCTACTATTCCAAGCATCTCAAGCAGCCTTCCCACAACGCCGCTGTACGCTTGGGCTTTGTGCCGGAGGGCATCTTCCGCAACCACATGGTTTACAAAGGTCGCTCCCGCGACACCGAGTGGCTTTCCATCAGCCACGACGAATGGCCGCAACAAAAAGCCGCCTTCGAGGCGTGGTTGGATGAATCCAACTTCACCGAAGACGGCTTGCAGGTGCGATCCTTAGAGTCCTTCCGCGGAAGTACTAGCCCTCATCCTTGAGGTGCTTGCGCAGCTCATCAAAGTATTGACGTGCGTTTTGTGGCTGCTGCCCCTGCTGCTGTGGAGCCTGTGGCTGCTGGCCGCCGTAAGGAGCCTGCTCAAAGGCGTGCTCAGCGCGCTGCTGCACCTCGCGCGCCGCCTGCTGCGCGCGCTGCGCTTTCTGCGCACGCAGCTGCTCCAAGCGCTCGCGCTGCTCGCGGTCGAGTCCCCCAGAGGCTTCATTGTTAATAGCCTGAGTCGACAGCAGTACGTCGCGCATGCCGCCGAAGAGATCCTGCATGCCACCTGGGTTGGACGGCATGTAGAGGACGTTGGTGTGAGAACGGTCGGCGACGTCGACCATCGCGTCCAGGTACTGGGAGACAAGCATGAGGGTCTCTGGGTTTTCTTGAACGCCAGCCGCACGCAGCATCTCGTACTGCTGCGCGATACCCTCGACAATTTCCTTACGCTGCTCAGCCACACCGCGACCCTGCAGCTTCTTTGCCTCAGCGGCGCCCTCGGCTTCTTTAACCACGCGAATCTTCTCCGCCTCAGCCTGTGCGATAGCCGCCTCGCGCTCACGCTGCGCAGCGTTAATGGAGTTCATCGACTCGCGCACACGGGAATCCGGACGAATATCGGTAACCAGGGTGTTTACGAAGTGCCAGCCATATGCAGCCATGTTGTCGCGCAAAGACATTGCGACGTTCTGCGCGATGGTGTCCTTCGAAGAAAAGGAATCATCCAAGTCCATATTGGCAACTGAGGAACGAACGTTATCCTGCACGTAGGCCACGATCTGCTGTTCGTGGTTGGAGAGCATGTAATAAGCTTCTCGCTCGCGGCCTTGCACAACCTCGTACTGCACAGCCACGGGAATCTGCACGAAGACGTTGTCCTTGGTCTTGGTTTCCACCATGACATCGAGCTGGCGCACCTGCAGGCTGATCTTGTCGCGCACGCGATCAACCCACGGCAGCTTGAAGTGCAGGCCAGCGTGCGCCACGGTCACGAACTTACCCAGGCGCTCCACAATGGCAGCCTCACGGGTGCGCACGATGTAGTAGCCATCAAAAATGGTCAAAACAATCGCCAGCAGAACAACGCCAACAACAATCATTCCGATCATTGGTTCTTCCTCTCGTTCAATTCCTCATTCAATTCTTGATTTACTCCTCACCTTTCCACACCTTAAATAAGTACGCGAGTAGGAAAGAAGAAACTTAATGAAACTGCTATCGAATAAGACAAGGGGGCTAGGCAGCGAGCGCCAAGTCCGCCGTCTGCTTTTCCATCTTCCGCTCTGCGCAGCGTCGTGCCGCCACTGCCAGGCGCAGGAACTGATCGACGACCGACCGAGGCCGGCCGGCGCAAACGGGCGTTCTAGTGGTCATCAACCAAGCGGAAGAGCTCGCCCAGAATGCCCTCGCCGTCGTGGCTGATTCCGTTGTGTTGGAACTTGTTAGTCACCATTGGGCGCAGGTCACGGTAGGCGCTAGCGGTCTGCATCGCCTCTTCGAAGGGCACGAAGATGTCATCCAGATAGACAGCTGCGGCGGCCTGCACCTCAGCGTTGCCCAATACCGCGGCGTCGTAAGGCGCAGCATCCCACTCAAACTGCGCCAACGCTTCTGCCGAATCCTTGAACGCATGCAGCGCCGGATCCTCATCGAACTGCCACGGGAAGATGTGCTCGCCTGTCAGCCACGTGCCTGACTCGGCAAACTCCGGGAACTCCTCGCGCACGCGGTGCGCCGCCCAGCCCGTGACGTGCTGGCCGCCCACACTGCCATAAATGGATTCGTGGATGGCCGCATACAATGGCCCACCCTGGAAGCTCACGCGAGCACCAACCTCGTGGAGGAAATCGGAGCGCAAGCGCTTTTCCCCACGCACCGTCCGGAACGGCTCTTCCAGCAGGTAGCCCAATGAGTCGAAGCCCGAGCCACGGCCCAGCTCGATGCCGATGGTGCGGAAGCGAAGCGAGCTCAAGCGCTCCCCAGTAGGCAAAACCTCCTGCGAGTTGTCCAGGTGATCGATGATTTCCGCGATGCGCTGCTGCGCGAAAGGTACGTAGTCGAAGAAGCGCTCCTGGCGCACCTTGAGCTTGGTGAACGTGGAACGGTAAAGATCGTCCGCGCCCTTGTCCAAGGTCGGTAGGCCGCCGGTCAGGAAGGCCTTGTCCACAGACTCGGGGAACAAGGAGACGTAGCTCGTGATGCAGAATCCACCAAAGGACTGGCCGAACAAAGACCACTTGTCGATGCCAAGGTACTCACGCAGCCGCTCCGCATCGCGCACGATGTTGTCCTGGCGCAGTAGTTTAAGGCGCTCGACGCTTAAGTCGGCGGCGTCGGAAAGCGCGTCGATGCGATGGCTGCGCCCCGTGCCACGCTGGTCCATCAAAATCCAGCGAAACCGCTCCAAGCCCTTGCCGATAACGCCCGACGGCCCCAGCGGACGCGGCGCCGGAAAACCCGGGCCACCCTGGTTGTAGAGAATCGCCGGCTTTGCCGGGTCACCGATTTCGCGGGCATATAGTTCGAAAGTGCCCTGCGCTGGGTCATCATAATCCCAAGGGACCTCTAACGTGTGCTCTTTAACTGGGTATCCAAATCGACGAGTCATAGATAAAAGTTTAGCGCCGCACCATTTAGGCGCAGCGCTAAAAACTTTTCTTATTCAGGGAATACTCGTTTAGTAAACGGTGAATCCCTTTGCACGGAAGACGTCTCGAATTGCTTCGATATCCTCCGGCTTTGGCGGCTTCGTATCCTCGAGGGTGTACGGATAGCCCAGTTCATGCCACTTATCAGCACCCATGTTGTGGAACGGAAGCACCTCGATACGCTCGACGTTATTGCTCCAACGCCCCACGATCTCGGCGACGTTTCGCACATTTTCCGGGGAATCCGTCAGGCCTGGAACCACTACGAAGCGGATCCACACCGGCTTACCCATCGCCGACAGCCGGTCACCGAAATCGATGGTTGGCTGCAGCTCGCGGCGAGTGACCTTTTTGTAGGTTTCTTCGTCGCCAGACTTGACGTCGAGAAGCACAAGGTCGATGTTTTCCAGGTCCTCGTCCCGCAGGCGCGTACCCAAAAAGCCCGAGGTATCGATGGTGGTATGGATACCCGCATCGTGGACTTCCTTGAGCACGCGGCGCGTGAACGCAATCTGGAACAACGGCTCGCCACCTGAGATGGTCAGACCGCCACCGGAAGTCTTGAAGATGGGCTTGTAGCGCTTGATGCGCTTGACGACGTCCTCGATGCGCTCGAGGGTGCCCACCTTCATCTCCATGGTGTCTGGGTTGTGGCAATACTGACAGCGCAGTGGACAACCGGACATGAACATCGTCATGCGGGTACCGGGACCATCGACGGAGGTCACCAGCTCCCAGGAGTGCACCAAGGCGATATCGCCAGTACGGCGTGCCTCCATGAGCTCCGGGCGCTTGATCTCGTCGAGGGAGTTATCGGTACCTAGGCCGACGGCCGCACCGCGCACCTTCTCGCCCGCTTGGGGGTCAAGGTGCACGACTCCAGTAATGCCATCAGCCATTTTTTATGAACCCTGGTGGAAGGTACGGGAGATAACGTCGAGCTGCTGCTCCTTCGTCAGCTTGACGAAGTTAACTGCGTAGCCAGAAACACGGACGGTCAGGTTCGGGTACTTCTCTGGGTGCTCGACAGCGTCCTCGAGGGTTGCCTTGTCCAGAACGTTGATGTTTGCGTGGTACAGACCCGCGTTCATCTGGTGCTCGTCGCGGTTAGCCTTCATGTCTGCCAAGCGCTCGTCGAAAGTTGGGGTTGCCATGGTGATACTCCTTGAAGTGAGTTGAGGTTGAATGGGGGAAACTTGATTGCCGGGGTGGCTTACTCGGACTCCATGATGAAGCCTGCGTCCAGCACGCCCACCAGGTTGTCGATGCGCTCCTCCGGAGTGCGGCCGAGACCAGACGGGGTGATGGTGTTGGTCAGCGAGATGCCGTCCAACGCATCCTTGTAGTCCAGCTTGCCCACCGACAGCATGGAAGCGACCATGCCGTGGCTGTCGGCGCCGTTCTCTGGGTTTGCGCCCGGTGCGAACGGGGTACCTGCCTTGTGGCCGGATGGGAAAGCACCGGTTGCCTTGCCGTAGACCACGTTGGAGGTAATGGTCAGAACGGACTGGGTTGGAATTGCGTTGCGGTACATCGGGATGGCCTTAATCTTATCCATCACGGTGTGGACGATGGTTGCGGCGATGTCGTCGGCTCGGTCATCATCGTTGCCGTAGAACGGGAAGTCACCCTCGGTCTTGTAGTCAACGATGAGGCCGGACTCGTCACGGACCGGGTACACCTTGGCGTACTTGATGGCGGACAGGGAGTCAGCCACGATGGACAGGCCAGCGATGCCGCAGCCCATGGAGCGAACGATGTTGGAATCGTGCAGCGCCATCTCGACTGCCTCGTAAGCGTACTTATCGTGGCAGTAGTGGATAATGTTCAGAGCCTCGACGTAGGTGCTGACTACCCAGTCGAGCATCTCCTCGTACTTCTTCCAAACCTCGTCGAAGTCGAGCGGGCCGTCGCCCTGGATAGCGTCGTACCCCTCAACAACCTGCTTGCCGGTGACCTCGTCGCGGCCACCATTGATGGCATAGAGCAGGGCCTTTGCAGCGTTGACGCGAGCGCCGAAGAACTGCATCTGCTTGCCAACTTCCATCGGGGAAACACAGCAAGCAATCGCTGCGTCGTCGCCCCACTGCTCACGAATCTGCCTATCAGACTCGTACTGAATGGAAGAAGTGGTGATCGAGATGTGAGCACAGAACTTCTTGTAGCCCTCTGGCAGTGCTGGGTCCCAGAAAATGGTGATATTTGGCTCTGGTGACGGGCCAAGGTTGACCAAGGTCTGCAGCAGACGGAAGGAGGTCTTGGTGACCATGTGGCGGCCGTCATTGCCGAAACCAGCGTCAGACCAAGTTGCCCAGTATGGGTCGCCGGAGAAGATCTGGTCATAGTCCTCGGTGCGCAGGAAGCGAACGATGCGCAACTTCAGAACGAGATGGTCGATGATTTCCTGTGCGTCCTCTTCGGTGATGATGCCGGCTGCGAGGTCGCGCTCGAAGTAGCAGTCGAAGAATGCAGACAGGCGGCCGATGGACATTGCAGCGCCGTCCTGGGACTTGATGGAAGCCAGGTAGCCGAAGTAGGTCCACTGAACAGCTTCGTGAGCAGTCTTTGCAGGACCGGAGATGTCGAAGCCGTAGGACTGCGCCATGGCCTTGAGCTTCTTCAGAGCCTTGATCTGCTCTGCATGCTCCTCGCGGTAGCGTGCCCAGTGCTCACTGAATCCGAGCTCGCCGACCTCGTTCTTCTTAGCGTCCTTCTCGGCAATCAGGTAGTCGACACCATAGAGAGCCACGCGGCGATAGTCACCGATGATGCGGCCACGGCCATATGCGTCCGGCAGACCGGTGATGATGTGTGATGATCGAGCCGCACGAATACGTGGAGTGTAAATATCGAAGACGGCGTCGTTGTGAGTCTTGCGGTAGCGGGTGAAGATCTTCTTAATTTCTTCCTCCGGCTCCTTGCCTGCCTCACGGATGGCCTGCTCAACCATGCGCCAGCCGCCGTTTGGCATCATGGCGCGCTTGAGCGGAGAATCGGTCTGTAGGCCGACGATGACGTCATCGTCCTCTGAGATGTAGCCGGCTGGGAAAGCATCGATGTCAGTTGGGGTGTGGGTGTCGACATCGAAAATGCGCTTTTGGCGCTCTACTGACAGGTAGTCCTTTTCGAGGGTGTCCCACGTGCGCTGGGTCTTTTCGGTTGGGCCCGCGAGGAAGGAAGCGTCTCCATCGTACGGAGTGTAGTTGCGCTGGATGAAGTCCCTGACGTTGATGCCCTCAGCCCATGGGCCAGGCTCAAACCCCTCCCAGGCTTCAAACTGCAGCGGTTGCGTTGCGGTGGTCACGATTGTGACTCCCTTCTTGTTTGACACATTTCATTCAAGTGATTCGGGGCGCCTTGCCGCTGTTACCTGTCACTGTGTTCCGTACGTTTCCTGGCGGAAACTTTGGTCTCACCTTCTAAGCGACGAGCGCCTCTTGTCTCCAATTTTAGGAGCCGTGAATGCATCCTCCTACTCGGGCAATTGTGCAACAGAGCACATCCGTGCTTATTCGATGCCCGCGCAGGTCATCAATTTCATAAAAGACGGACATACCGTTTAGATCGGGGGTAAATTGCCCCCGATCGTAAGCTTCCCCACATCGCATTGATAGCTTTTTTATCAGTTATTTCCGAATTATCTGCCGATCGGAAGAAAACCATTGTTGCGAATTTCTATAGCTAAACACCAGCTCAGATTCTTAATGCACATTGTGTTTATTTACTTCAGCAACAGGATGGATCGGGCACAAAATCACATTCTGCGCCCGATTGCTTCCATTTCCGATCGCGATTTTCGCAAGCTTTAGAAAGGCAAGCGTGGCAGCGGAATTCCCAAGGTTCGGCTCAAGAAATTCGCCACCGCAAAGCCTCCGCCTACTACTGCTAAAAGGCCCACCAGCACCGCGGCTAAGACGCCGCCACTACTCGACGCCCCGCTCGAAAGACCCGCCGCAGAGCCAGTGGAAGACCCGGCTGCCGATCCCGAAGCCGATCCGTTGGTAGATGCACCAGCATCATGGTCCCGAGCAGTTAGCCACTGTTCCTTTTTCAGCACACCGTGGCTCAGACGGGTCTCGCCAATCCAGCCGTACCACGGGTCTTGTGGGTGGCCTTCTCCGCGGCCTGCGCCCATCACCCATTGCAGGTCACGCGGCAACAGCCCCTCCGCTCCCTTGGCATTACGTAAAATCGGAGCACCGTTGATGAACATCTCCACGGTGTCCTTTTCTGGGTCGTTGACCACAGCGATATGCATCCACTCGTCCTTCGGCACCTCGTGCGACCACACAGTCGAGCCACTGCCGGCTTCCGGCTCTGCCCACCAGCGCAACTCCCGCAAGTTCGATACGCCAAACATCACCGTAGGATCAGTATCCGTCGAGCCCGGTACCAACTTGGAAATCTGCGAATCTCGCGAAATCGCACTGCCCCAGCCGTGTTTTTCGCCATCAAAGTCCTCCGGCAGCTTCACAAAAGACTCAAAGGTATAGCCCGAATCGGAATCAAAGCGATTAATAGCCGCATCCTTGGCCGACTTAAACTCCGCAGTCGTAGGTTTGCCGGCCGGGTCAGCCCAATAAAGCGAGCCGCTATCCGACGACAACGGGTGATGGTCCGAGCTATACGTCACCCGGTCCGCGCCAACGACGCCGCCTTCACGATGCAAGTCACCATCGCCCGCGATATCCGGGATGATGGTGCCAGCGCCGGCAGGTGCGCCGTCGTTAAGCGCTGCGCCTTCCTTGTCCTTTGCCTCACCTGGACGCCAATGGAAGACAGTGTTGTCATTTTTCACAAAGTCATCCGGCCCCTGCGGAAGCTCGTCGGCCTTAATTTCGTATGGCCGATAACCGGCAGACACGATATCGCGCGCTTCCTGGGCCAAATCGCCATTGTCTTCATCACCGACCTGGAACTGCGGGTCAAAATCGGCAAAGCGTTCCGCGAAATTGAACGGAATCTTGTAACTATCGCTCCCGCCCTCCAGAATCAGCTCATCAAACTGCGTGAGCTCTTCCTGGGGCTTCTGCGCGACCCACGGCGAAAGCGCTGCCATCTCGAGTTCGTTTCCGGTGAGATCAAACTCAAGGACGCCCAAAAGGCCGTTTCCGCCCTGATAGGCCATCTGATAATCCTGCAAGATAGCTACAACATCGTGTCCGTAGTCGTTCTTGTCCACTCGGTAGCCCGCGCCATGGTGATGCCCGCCCATGGTGAGGAAAATCTGGTCGTTTTTGCTGATGAAATCAGCCCACAGGTGCTGGCCATAAGCGTCCGAATAGAAAACTTCACCAGAGCCATCGATGTTTAAGACCTCGTGGGAAGTCAGGATTACCGGAAGGTCAGGGTGTTCATCGATAACCTGCTGCGCCCAATCCAGTACCTCGTTGTTGGCGCGCCATGCAAGCGCCAACACCAAATACTCTTGACCTTCGGCCTCAAAAATGTGGTACTCGGAATCAGAATCGACCCCAGTGAAGCGTTCCTGGAACGTCGAGTTGGCCTCCTTGGCGCGGTCAGAACCAAACCACTGGTTGAAAGGCTGGTAGGAAGCATCGCCGGTCAAGTCGTGATTGCCAGGAAGGATGGAGTAGTTAAGATCCGACTGGTCGAGCGTACGCATCGCCTCATCGGCGACCTTCCACTCCCCTTCCACGTCGGACTGATCCACGACATCGCCCAAGTGAGTAGCAAACTGCATATTTAGGGCGTCTTTGTTTTCCGCAAGCCATTCGGTTTGTGCCCGATAAGGTTCACTTCCGTAGCGCTCCTGTGCGAGGTTGCCAGTCTCAGGGGTGGAATAGCGAGAGTAGAACTGCGTATCGGGAAGCACGCCGAGTGTAAAGCGTGAGCCTTCCGAAGCAGACTGCGCCAGCGCATGTGGGGCGACCAGGTTGCTTGCGCACAGCGAAGAGATAACAAGAATGCCGATTTTACGATGCGAGAGGACCATGAATTTTCTCCGTTTGAGATTCCGGGGGACCTCAAGAGCCTAAGAAACTTAGGTTGCGAAAGTATTACCTTCACGTGAAATGTTCATGGTGCTAAGAAATAAGCCCCTGAACGGCAAAAGCCTCCGTGTGACACGGAGGCTAAGCGTGCGCCCGGAGAGACTTGAACTCTCACGTCATAAGACACTAGAACCTAAATCTAGCGCGTCTGCCAATTCCGCCACGGGCGCTTGCAACGAAAATAGTTTACATGTTTTCTACGCCCACGCTAAAACCGGCGCACCCGAATCCAGTTTTTTGTTTGTGTTGAGTAGGCTGTTACGAGTGAGTAATGACAAAGCGCCAAAGCGGCAAAAGCTGAAAGTGCGATGGTGGCATATCGTCCTCATCGCGTTTTTCGTGGTGCTCTTTTTATTGCTCGCCTACTGGCAGTGGACGCGCTTCCGCTCCGGCTCCGGCACCTTCCAAAATTTAGGCTATGCCTTCCAATGGCCGCTCTTCGCTGTCTTTGTGGTCTATGCGTATAAGGCCGCCCTAGGTTATGAAAATGAGCGCATTGAGGCAGAGAACGAAGCCGCCGAAATGGGTGTCACGGATTACCAGCACCAAGCAAAGTCCGAGCAAGGCGAAGTCACTAAGATCGATGAGGACTTCTTGCCGCAGCGCCCGCAGATGGACGTAGAAACTTTTAACGCCTTAAACCAACAGCGCCGCAGGCGTGGCGACGACCAGAATTAGAAAGTAGGGCCATGACTAACCAAGTTCACCCAGACCGTAAGGCCCGCATCCGCGGCCCACTCAAGTTCTTTTCCATCGCCGCAACCGTGACCGGTATCTTCCTACTTCTCTTGGTTGCGCGCATGGTTCTCGAGTACATCGTCGGCGTGGAGATTCCGCACTGGGGCCTCTACATTGCCCAGGCCCACGGCGTGGCTTACATGATTTACTTGCTTTCGATTCTCATCCTCGGCCCGCGTGCGCTGTGGCCAGCAGGCAAGCTCATCACCACTGCCCTAGCCGGCGTTGTGCCTTTCCTATCTTTCTGGATGGAATACAAGCGACGCCGCGAAGTCACCGAGCAATTCCAGCTTTAGTCCAGAAGCAGAAGGCCCAGCATCTGCTGGGCCTCAAGTGTATCCGGGGTAAAGCTACGCCAGCTTGGCGATGACGCTAGTAAGCTGCGCCAGCGCACGCCCGCGGTGGGAAACCGCGTTCTTTTCCTCCGGGCTCATTTGTGCCGAGGAGCGCTGCTCGCCCTCCGGCTGGAAAAGCGGGTCATAGCCGAAGCCATTCTCGCCCTTTGGTGCGCGCAGCAGCATTCCTGGCCACCGGCCCTCAGCTACGTGTTCCGCGCCGTCTGGCGTGACCAATGCGCACACGGAGACGAAGGCGGCTTGGCGTCGTTCGTCGGGAACATCAGCCATCTGTGCGAGAAGCAGCTCGTTGTTGGCTTGGTCATCGCCGTGCTGACCAGACCAGCGCGCGGAGAGCACGCCCGGCATTCCATTGAGCTCTTCGACGGCGATACCCGAGTCATCCGCAATCGTGGCGATACCAGTATTGGCAACGCCAGCACGGGCCTTAATCAGTGCGTTATCGGCAAACGTGCGTCCGTCCTCCACCGGTTCGTCATACGCCGGCACAGCGGAAAGCGGTAGCAACTCGACGCCTTCGATTCCCGCGTCTGCGAGGATGCGTTCGAGCTCGCCAAGTTTCTTCTTATTATTCGATGCGACGAGAAGCTTTACCATCCCAAAGCAGCCTTCTGCGCAGCAATCAGCTCGGTGCAGCCCTTCTGGGCCACATCCAGCATGGAGTTCAGCTCAGCGCGGCCGAACAAGCCGTGCTCGCCGGTGCCCTGAATCTCCACGAAGTCGCCGCCTTCCTGCATCACCACGTTCAGGTCGACCTCCGCGCGGGAATCTTCTTCATAAGGCAGGTCGAGGCAAATCTCGCCATCGATGATGCCCACGGATACCGCGGCGATTGGGTCCAGCAGCGGCTCGCCGGGCACGACGCCCTCGGACTTCAGGTACTCGATAGCATCTGCCAAGGCCACGTACGCACCGGTAATCGAAGCCGTGCGGGTACCGCCGTCTGCCTGCAGAACGTCGCAGTCGAGCTGGATGGTGTTCTCGCCCAGCTCGGAAAGGTCCACGGCAGCGCGCAGAGAGCGCCCGACCAAGCGGGAAATCTCGTGAGTACGGCCCTTGACTTTGCCCTTCATGGACTCGCGAGGCATGCGGTCGTGCGTGGCTGCCGGCAGCATCGAGTACTCAGCGGTCAACCAGCCCTCGCCGGAGTCCTTCTTAAAGCGCGGCACGCCAAACTCCACGGAGGCGGTACACATCACGCGGGTGTTGCCAAACTCGACGAGCACGGAACCTGCCGGGTTGGTGGTGAAGTTACGGGTAATACGCACGCTACGCATTTGGTCTAGCGCGCGACCATCAGCACGAGAAAAATCAGTCATGCACCCAAGGGTACTAGAGCTCGAACTCCATGCCCGGCGCGCCCAAGACGATCTCACCGTCGAACTCCGCCTGCGCTGCACGCAGGGTTTCTGAACTATCTCCCCATGGCTGGAGGTGGACGAGCACCAGCTTAGCGACGCCCGCCTCCCGCGCCACGCGGCCAGCCTCCGCGCCCGACATATGCATGTTAGGGGCCTTGCCTTCCGACGTCGCGCCCCATGCGGCCTCGCAGAGGAAGAGGTCGGCGTCGCGGGCAGCATCGACAAGCGCGGGGGTCGGGCAGGTATCGCCGGAGTAAGTAATGGTCTTACCGGTCTTCGCATGCTCCATGCGCAGCGAATACGTCTCCACTGGGTGGATCACCTTAAAGGGTGTCATATAGACGTCATCGATGAGCTGACTTTCACGGTCTATCCACGGGGAAAAGGCGAAGGTATCCGACATATCGTCGACGCCATCGACCTCGTCGGAGGAAAGACGACCCAAATGCTGTGGCGTATATGAAGGCCCAAGGCAAAAATTGCGCGAAGGCGCAGGCGCCGTGGGATGGAAGCGACGCCAGACCATCAACGAGGGAAAGTCCATGCAGTGGTCGGCGTGAAGATGGCTAAATGCGACATGCGCATTGCAGGGGTCTTGGGCTTCTTGTAGGCGCGCCAAAGTTCCAGGACCCATATCCATCACGATTGATGGCGCATCAGGAAAGGACACCAGATACCCAGAGGCGGCGTTTCCCGGGACTGGGACGGAGCCGGAACAGCCAAGAATCGTCAGCTTCATGTGTCCAATAGTTCCACGAAACCTTCCCGATTGCTGGGATTGGGGTGAAAAAGACGTGAAACCGTGTCACGCGCGGTAGGTCACAATTGCGGGCCTAAGAAGCGGGAAGCCAAACGCGAAAAGGTCTCTGGGTCACCGGTTGATTCGAATTTACGGATCGGAGTGGCGTCTTCCGGCGCCAGCATGTCGGTTTCAGTAAGGATACGCATCACGTCCTTGGCCGTTTCTTCTGCAGAGGAAACGAGGGTGACGGACTCACCCATAGCCAACTGGATGACGCCAGTGAGCAGTGGGTAATGTGTGCAGCCGAGCACCAGGGTGTCGACGTCCGCGGACTGCAGCGGTGCGAGGTAGCCCTCAGCGACGCCGAGGATCTGGCGGCCGGCAGTAATCCCCCGTTCTACAAAACCTACAAAGTCCGGACACGCCACCGCATGCGCCTCGACGTGTGGGTTGACAGCGAAAAGGTCTTGATAGGCACCAGAGTTCACGGTGCCCTCAGTACCGATAACGCCGATTTTGCCATTGCGCGTAGTAGCGATGGCGCGTCGGACTGCCGGGCGGATGACCTCAACAACCGGGATGTCATAGCGCTCGCGAGCATCGTGCAAGAAGGCCGCCGTGGCGGTATTGCAAGCGATGACGATCATCTTGCAGCCGCGTTCTACGAGTTCATCTGCAATGGCGGTAGATAGCTCGCGCACCTCAGCGATGGGACGCGGGCCGTACGGCGAATGCGCAGTATCTCCAATGTAGATGATGGACTCGTTGGGCAGCTGCTCAATGATCGTTCGCGCAACCGTGAGTCCGCCCACGCCGGAATCGAAAATACCGATCGGAGATGCAGCGGATGCCATTTACTTCTTCGCCACCTTCACTGGGTCGTCGGAAGTGATAATCATACCCGCAGCGATACCACCGATCGCGCCGAAGAGGTGCCCTTGCCACGAGACTCCCTCATAGACCGGCAGCACGCCCCACACCAAGCCCGAATAAGCAAAACCGAGGAATACGCCCAATGCCGTTTGGGCGAAAGAACGGTTAAACAGGCCACGTACGATGAGATAGCTCAGCCAGCCATAAACCAAAGAAGAAGCACCGATGTGCGAGGTACCAGGCCCGCCGAGGAGCCAAGTGCCAATGCCGGCAATCAGCACCGTGATGATCGTGACCTCCCACCAGGCTTTCCGGCCAGAAAGACCAATGAGGAAGCAAAAGATAGCGCCCGGCACCGAATTGCCGATGAGATGCTCAAAGTTCGCGTGCAGCAACGGCGCCGTAAAGATGCCCCAGATACCGTTGAAATCCAACGGGTGGATGCCGTAGTTGGCCAAGTTGCCATTAAAAAGCACGTAGTTGACCAACTGCACGGCCCATTCCACAATCAAAAAGGCCACGGCAATCCCCAGGCCTGTGCGGATGCGCCCGCCGCGCGTGTAATTTTTTGAATCGCCACGATTTTTCAAAACGGTAGAACGCGAGGAATCACCTGAAGTCATAATGGCAATAACTTTAGTCCAGCATAGAGCTATAAGCCTCTAAGCCCAGGCCAGGGGCCGCTTTCACGATTGCCTCGACGATCGCTCGTTCGACAACCTCCGCCGCAGCATCGCACAGCGCCGCTTGCGTCGCGGTATCAACCCCACCGTTTTCTGTGGCAGTCGACAGCGCGAAAAGCGTGTCCCCGTCCAACGGCGAATGCGCCGGGCGCACTGCCCGAGCGATACCGTCATGTCCCACCATGGCCAAGCGCTTGGCTTGAGCCTTGGTCACCGGGGCGTCGCAAAACACTGCCCCAATCGTGGTGTTGAGCTTGGACTCCGCGGGGTGCTGCAGCTGGCTGAAACGCGCGACGTCGATAGGCGCGGCATGCGGTGCACCAAACAGGCGCCCAGTCTCTGCGTCCACAACGTTGCCCACGGGGTTCGCTACCACCAGGGCGCCAACCGTAAACTGCCCCATCGGCGTGCGCACCTGCTGCTCCGTCAAGCCCAAACCGCCGCGGAGCTTGCCAGCAGTAGCGCCCACACCAGCGCCTACGCTGCCCGTCGAATCATCATGTTCCGCAATAGCGCGCCGCACCGCCTCCGCACCATCAGATGCTGTGGGGAACTCAGCACCAACAAGGAGATCGAAAATCACCGCCGCCGGCACAATCGGCACACGCGGACCAGGCTTGTCCTCACCCAGCACCGGGAAACCGATGCCTTGGGAAGCTAGCTCGTTCATCACGCCGTCGGCAGCCGCGAGCCCAAACGCAGAACCGCCAGCCAAAGTGATGGCATGCACGCGCTCAACGGTGTTGTGTGGCTCGAGGAGATCCGTCTCCCGCGTGCCTGGACCGCCGCCACGAACGTCGACGCTCGCGAGCGCGCCTTCAGCGCCGCAATACAAAACCGTGACGCCAGTGTCATGCCTGCTGACATGGCCAATGGAGATAAGCGCCATGATTTAGCCCATCAACACCTGCAGCAGAGAATCCTGGCAATAAGCCAACCATTCCACGAGCATGTCGCGGTCCTCGCTCATCGATTCCTCTGGGACATCGCCTGCAGCCACAAACAAACGCAGATCGTTCAAACCCGCAAGGAAGGCATGCGCTTCTTCCTCGCTGATAGTGACCTCCACGCCGCCCGTCGGCCCCAACGCAGTGTTAATAACCTGCAGGTTCTTCAGCTTTGCGCGCGCAATGTCATTTTCATGCAAAGAACGCAAAAGAGAGTTATCGCCTTCGTATTCCTCATCCCCCGGCTTCTCAAAGTCAGGGAAAAGACGAGCCAAGGAAGGGTCTTCCGGCGCCTCCGTATGCCCAGTTGGCATATCCAGCATCTGCGCAAGCTCATCCTGCGGGGCAGACTGAGCACGGGCAATAATCGCCTCAGAGACGGTAGAGGTGAGGTCACCTAAAACCTCGCGCTCCATCGGCTCCAAAATGGTGGTGTAACGCGCCGCGCGCATCAGCGACTTCTTCTTTTTCCAAGTCTGCATCTGACTGTGCCTTCCTAGCCTGCCTGCTGCATAGTGGCCCACAGACCAGCAATCTGCAGCTTCTTTACGTCTGCCTCGACTTTGTCGCGCTCGCCCGTCGATACCGCAGCCTTGCCTTCAGTATGGACCTGCATCATCAGCTCGTTTGCGCGCTTTTTGTCGTAGCCCAAAACCGTCTGGAAGACGTAGGAAACGTAGCTCATCAGATTGACTGGGTCGTCCCAAACGATGCACATCCACGGGAGGTTTTCGCTGGTTGCAACATCGACTTCGATGGCCTCATCTAATTCCGGAGTGGCCATGGGCGACCCCAGGCGGACAGAACCACCAGGTAGAGCAAAGTGCGCATTCATGCCTTCTACCCTATCGAAATTTCTACACATACATTAAAAGATTAAAGGAGTAATCGCTGCTAAGAAGTTGGCCGCTAGGTACCATTTCCGATGTGACTAACATCGCCGAACATACTTTTCCCTCCGACCCTGACCGCTCCACAGCGCTGCTGACCGATAAGTACGAGCTGACCATGCTCCAAGCAGCGCTCAAAGACGGTTCCGCGCACCGCCAGGTGACCTGCGAAGTTTTTGCCCGCCGTCTGCCCAATGAGCGGCGTTATGGCGTGGTCGCCGGCACTGAGCGTGTGCTACGTGCGGTTCGAGACTTCCAGTTCACCGCCCAGCAGCTGGCGCAGATGGACTTTCTCGATGAGCAGACCAAAGAATACCTGCGCAACTACCGCTTTTCCGGTCACATCGACGGCTACCGCGAGGGTGAGATTTATTTCCCTAACACTCCCCTGCTTACCGTTCGGGGCACCTTCGGCGAGTGCCTAATCCTAGAGACCGTCATCCTGTCGATCATGAACTCCGACTCGGCAGTGGCGTCGGCAGCCTCGCGAATGGTTACCGCTGCAGATGGGCGCCCCATCATTGAAATGGGCTCCCGCCGCACCCACGAATATGCCGCAGTCACCGCTGCCCGCGCCGCCTACCTGGCGGGCTTCAACGCCACCTCGAATCTGGAAGCCGGATACCGCTACGACATACCCGTCTCTGGCACCGCTGCCCACGCTTGGACGCTAGCGCACGTCAACGAGGATGGCTCACACAATGAGGAAGCAGCGTTTCGCTCCCAGATTGATACGCTCGGAGTTGATACCACCCTCTTGGTCGATACCTATGACATCACCAAGGGTGTCGAAACCGCAGTGAAAGTAGCCGGCCCACAGTTGGGCGGAGTACGTATCGATTCCGGCGATCTCGGCCCAGTTACCCGCCGCGTGCGCAAACAACTCGACGACCTAGGCAACCACAACACCAAGATTGTGGTCTCCTCCGACCTCGACGAGTTCGCCATCGCGGGCCTACGTGGCGATCCGGTTGACGTCTACGGCGTGGGTACCTCCGTCGTTACCGGCTCCGGCGCGCCAACTGCCGGCATGGTCTACAAGGTCGTTGAAGTAGAGGGCCATCCGGTGGCAAAGCGTTCTTCTTCGAAGCAATCGCAAGGCGGCGCCAAGCGTGCTTTGCGCACCTACCGCTCCACAGGTGTCGCGGTCGAGGAGATTGTGCTGCCTTTCGACGCCGCGGATCCTGACACTGGCACTCTTTCCACCCGCGAGATGACAGTCCCGCTAATGCGTGACGGAGAGATTGTCGAGGGACTACCCAACCTGCACCAGGCCCGCGAATATCGTGCCCAAGCGATTACCACCCTGCCGTGGGAAGGCCTTGCACTTACTCGCGATGAGCCGGCAGTTCCGACCCGCCTGGTGGGATTTCCCGAGCACTCCTAACCCCGCTGGCAAAGCCACAGCTGAGTTGCGAAAACTGCGATAAACGTAGCACAGCTGTGGATAACTTTGTTGACGAATAAACGAAGCTGACCGGGCGGCTAGGCACCAGACTAGACCGGCCGAGAGTTATCCACAGGCAGAAAATTGCCTCTTGTTTTGTCTTCTTGGCAGCCCCTACTGTCAGGGCTATGACAACCACGCACCCACCGCTTATCGCAGCGTTGCGGCTCGACGTCACCAGCCTAGAGCCCATCGCTGGTCTAGACGTCCGCGCTCTCACGCGCATGGGTGTAAGCCGTGTCGATGCAACCATGGCCGTGCGCCTCGCCGAGGTTTATTACGGAAAGACTCATGCCACACGCCTTCAGGCCGCAGCCCGCACAAATGCTCAATCCCAAGGCCATAGCCTGCGCATTCTAGAGAAGATCGAGGGAAAACTAACGAAGGTACGCAACTCCTGGCAGATACGCGCTCGCCTCTGTGCCACACCGGAGCATCTTATCGACGCCACCGCCCGCAAACTCATCAAGAAGCCACCGCGGAAACCACGCGCCAGCTTTTCCCACGGCGCGAACGGATGGATGCGGCTGGCCATTACCACCGACAAACCTTGGCTGAAGGATGCTCTCCAGCGGATCACCGGCCTTAGCGATTCCGTTACCCCTAGTGAGTCGGCAATCCTAAGAGGCTTCGAAAGATTAGGGCGGGGTGAGGCCTCGCTTAGCGACGTCGCTCTTGCCCCAGCACGTGTAGCCAACGTCATCATTACGCTCGACGAACTCACCCAAATCGCACAAGGCGCTGGCGAAGAAATACAGCTGCGAGCAACCGACGGTACGGTGCGCAACGGCGCCGATTTTGTCACTGAACGCTTAACCCAGCATGGGCTTGCAACCCTCGTTCATCCGCGGCACGGGCCAGTTAATCAGTACCGTATGCAGCGTTTTGCCAATGCGAAACAAAGGGACATGGCGCTTTCGACATTTCCACAATGCGCGCATCCCGGATGTACGATTCCCGGCACAGACTGCCAGGTTGACCACATCACCCCTTGGAAGTCGGGAGGCGAAACAAATGCCGGAAACCTATTGCCCTTGTGTCGTTACCACAACGGCCTGAAAGCAGAACATGCTACCTATCGGCGAACTAAACAAGGCGTCATGTTCATCCCGCCTTTCGCTGAACCCATCGCGTGCCGAGTTGATTAGCCCTAGCCTTTCAAGATTAGCCCTAGCCTTTCAAGGACAGCTCGAAAGGCCAATTCGGCATGCCTTCAGCATTGCTCCGGCATTGCTGCGGTTGGCTCAGCCTCTGGGTTCTTACTTAGTGTGGCAAGTAGCTAGACTGTGTCGAGTGAGCGACCAGCCTTTGAATCAAACCACGGAACTGCTCCTCGATACTGCCGTCGAAGCGCTCGGCGGCGCGCGGCGTGATGGCCAGATGAAGATGGCAAATGCAGTCACGCGCGCGCTCGAGTCAGAGCGCCATCTTGCGGTGCAGGCTGGCACCGGTACGGGCAAGTCGCTGGCTTATCTGGTTCCGGCGATCAGGCATGCACAGAACTCCGGGCACACCGTCATCGTCTCAACTGCTACCTTGGCGCTGCAGCGTCAGCTTGTTGAGCGTGACCTTCCGCGATTGGCCGACGCTCTGGAAGCGGTAATGGAAGTTAAGCCCACATTCGCAATCATGAAGGGCCGTTCCAACTACCTCTGCATGAACAAGGTGGCGCGAGCCGAAGAATTGGCGGCGGAAGATGCCCTGATGGAAGAACAAGAAGTCTCCCGAATGGGCCGGCATATTCAACGCATCTATAAGTGGGCGGATGAGACCGAATCGGGTGACCGCGACGACCTTGATCCTGGCGTCCCCGACTTAGCTTGGCGCCAAGTTTCTGTCACTTCTGCCGAATGCCTCGGCGCATCGCGTTGCCCGCACGGTGAGGAATGCTTTGCTGAGGCGGCGCGTCGAAAAGCAGCGGATGTCAACATCGTGGTGACGAACCACGCCCTGCTTGCCATCGATGCGGTATCGGATATCAATATTCTCCCTGAGCACGAAGTTGTAATCATCGATGAGGCCCACGAACTCGATGGGCGTATCACCTCGGTGTCTACTGCGGAAATCACCGGTCGTGCAATCAAGATGGCGGCTAACCGCGCCAAATCACTTGGTGCGCAAGGCAAAGACCAAAGACTTTCGCAAATGGCCGATGAATTCGTGATGCTTCTGGGCGAGTTTCCGCCCGGCCGCTGGATCGATATGCCGGACAATGCCAAGCAACAGCTGACCGCGCTGGGCGATACTCTACGCGATTGCAAAGAAGCCATCGCTCGCGCGCCTGAAGGTGAGCAGGCAAACGATCCAGAAACCTTCGCCGAACGCCAGAACTTGGCCAATCACTTGGTCACTATGTCCGAGGCAGTTGCCCGTATTCTGGATGTCTTCGCCACTGGTGATCCTTCCGCGCAGGAAGACGTGGTGTGGGTAGAGCGCGATGAGCGTTCGATGATCGATACGTTGGCTGTCGCTCCCTTGTCCATCGCTGGCATGCTCCACGAGAAACTCTTCGGCGAACAGACTGTCGTGCTTACCTCGGCAACCCTTGCGCTCGGTGGCCGCTTCGATGCCATGGCCGCGCAATGGGGCATGCCGAAAGGAACGTGGGATTCCCTCGATGCGGGCACTCCTTTTAACCCCGCCGAGAAGGGAATCCTCTACGTAGCCAAGCACTTGCCACAGCCTGGCCGCGATGGGCTCGCTACAGAGACACTCGAGGAAATGCGTGAGCTCATCATGGCCGCAGGCGGCCGGACCCTCGGGTTATTCTCCTCGCGGCGCGCTGCTGATCAGGCAGCGCAGGAGCTCAAAGCGAAGCTGCCTTTTGATATTTATGTCCAAGGCGAAGACTCAATTGGAGCGCTTGTCGAAAAATTCAGCAAGAACGAAAATTCTTGCCTCTTCGGTACGCTCACGCTCTGGCAGGGCGTCGACGTGCCGGGGCCTTCCTGCTCGCTCGTGCTGATTGACCGCATCCCCTTCCCCCGCCCCGATAATCCCCTCATGCAAGCGCGTACCGAGGCCGCGCAGGCAGCAGGGCGCAGTGGGTTCATGGAGGTATCTGCAACTCATGCGGCACTGCTCATGGCACAGGGAGCTGGACGGTTATTGCGCTCGATCAATGACCGCGGTGTCGTCGCAGTCTTGGATAGCCGCCTCGAAACAAAACGCTACGGCGGATTCCTGAAAGCATCCATGCCGCATTTTTGGACAACAACCGATTCCGAGACAGTAAAGGCAGCGCTTAAACGGCTCGTGGCAGCGCGCACACAGTAGCAGAGTCAGGGGCGACCTCGGTAAAGCCGGCGTCGCGGATGATGACGGCTTCAGGTCGCGCGCAGGCTTCTTGGAAGTCGGCGTGGCTTACCTCGCGTACTGAAAGCGCGAAGTCACGCTCCGCCCAAGCGCGGGCATCATTGAGGCTCATCGCAGCTGCGAGCATCATCGACCCATGACCCACCTGGGCGGCAGCCTTACCTGCCGACATTCCCAGCGACGCATCGACGTAGATAACTGGTGTATCCGGTACTGCCGGGCCTGGTTCGTCATACTCTAGGTCGGTATGGCCGATTTGTAGTTTCCGGATAGCCGGTTCAACATCAGAGACCGCAGAAGGCACAAAAGCACGAGCACGATCGCTAACGGTTACGCCAGGTAGCTGTTGGACATCGCTCCATGCTTTGTTCCGCGCACGGCGTGCGACCTTGCGGATGCGGTGTCCATACCACTGCGCGAGCGCTTCGGCGAAAGCACCATCCTCGCCTGCTCGCTCGTCGAGGCATACCGCCACGACTGCCTGGGCTGCGGCCTCAAGGACCTCAGTTCGGCTCGGAACGGGCTGCTTTGGGATATGCAACGCAATCTGCATTGCTTGAACGGTTTCTGGCTTTGCAGGATCTTCTGGGTCGTCACGCCAGTTGCGCGAGTCCATGGCGCTCACCAGACGTGCATGTGCAACATCAAAGCTAGTCAATTGCAATCTCCTCTGCGGGCACCCCAAGAATCTGGAGAATTTCGTCCATATACGGATGATTGACGGAAGCATCAGCGACTTCTTTAAGCGCAGGTTTCGCATTGAACGCGATTCCGAGGCCCGCAGCAGTGATCATATCGATGTCATTAGCGCCATCCCCAACTGCGACTGTTTGGCTCATCAGGAGACCTGAGTCCGCGGCGAACTCGCGAAGGAATTCTTCCTTCGCCTTTCGGTCGACGACCTTACCGACAACACGGCCGGTGAGCTTTCCGTCGACGATCTCCAGGGTATTAGCGCGCACATAGTCAAGCTCCAGTTCCTTGGCGAGGCTTTCCAACACTTGGATAAATCCACCGGAGACTACAGCAGTGCGATACCCCATCCGCTTTAGGGTTCGCACGGTTGTCCGCGCTCCTGGGGTAAGCTCTAACTGCTGAGCAACCTCGTCGACTACTGCCACGTCCAAGCCAGCCAAAGTAGCTACGCGCTCACGAAGAGACTGCTCAAAATCGAGCTCTCCCCGCATTGCCCTTTCGGTGACTGCAGCGACTTCGGCTTCCTTGCCTGCGTGAGCGGCCAACATTTCGATGACCTCTCCTGTGATAAGCGTGGAATCGCAATCGAAGCACACGAGGCGCTTTGCCCTACGCTGCAGGCCCGCTCTCTCGATCGCGATGTCAACGCCAAGCTCATTCGACAACTGCGCCAAAGCTGCACGGACTGGATCGGCAGAGCCTTCCAAGCTAATGAATAGTTCGAATCCTAAAAGCGGGGAAGTCGACACCCCGCGAATGCGATCGATATTCGCATCGAAGTTTGCCAGGCACTGAGCAAGCGATGACATAGTCTGGGCTGATAACTGCTCCCCCAGAATCACCACCGAGTGAGTCGAGCGTGGGCGGGAGCCTGACTCTGCCTCTTCTACAGACAGAGTCACCTGCTGGCTATAGATACTCAACGTATTGCGCAGACCATGTTCTAGTTGTGGCAATCTTTCGCCAGCAACACGGACATAGGCCGAAAGCGAGATGCGGCCCGAAAAGATGGCTTGCTCGACATCGACAAGCTCCGCGCTATGCGAAGAGAGCACTCGGAAGAATGCCGCCGATACACCAGGCTTATCGGGGCCGGAAGTCGTAATCACCGCAAAGGTATCACACGCGGGATCCTTTACGTTGTCAGCTTGATAATCCACTCGGTTAGTATCCCACGCGAATCGATGGAAATGGGAGTAATCGCCAAGCATTTGACTTGGATAGTGCCTTGAACGCACAAAACCGCCTCCCCCGTTGCCAGTGCAGTTGGGGAGGCGGTTGTCAGGAGTAAAGCGGCTAGCTCTAGTGCTTAACAGTCAGTGCTAAATGCTCTAGTGGTGGCCGACGTGTGCTTCCTCGCGCATGCGCTTAACCATGTGCGGGTAGTGCAGCTCGAAGGCCGGACGCTCAGAGCGGATACGCGGCAGGGAAACGAAGTTGTGGCGCGGCGGCGGGCAGGAGGTAGCCCACTCAAGGGAGTTACCGTAGCCCCAAGGGTCATCAACGGTAACGATCTCGCCGTAGCGCCAGGACTTGAAGACGTTCCAAACCAGCGGGATAACGGAAGCACCGAGGACAAAGGAGAAGATCGTGGAGATCTGGTTGTAGACGGTGAAGCCATCAGACTCGAGGTAGTCAGCGTAGCGACGTGGCATACCCATGTTGCCCACCCAGTGCTGGACAAGGAAGGTGCCGTGGAAGCCGATGAAGGTCAGCCAGAAGTGAATCTTGCCGAGGCGCTCGTCGAGCATGCGGCCGGTCATCTTCGGGAACCAGAAGTACAGACCTGCGAACGCGGAGAACACAACCGTACCGAACAGGGTGTAGTGGAAGTGCGCAATCAGGAAGTAGGACTCAGCAAGGTGGAAGTCCAGTGCCGGGGAAGCGAGCATAACGCCGGTCATACCGCCGAAGAGGAAGGTGGACATGAAGCCCATAGCGAAGATCATCGGGGTATCCCAGGTGATGTGGCCCTTCCACATGGTGCCTACCCAGTTGAAGAACTTAACGCCGGTCGGAACCGCGATGAGGAAGGTCATGAAGGAGAAGAACGGCAGCAGGATAGCGCCGGTAACGAACATGTGGTGCGCCCACACAGCCATGGACAGGGAGCCGATGGCCAGAACCGCGAACACCAGGCCGATGTAGCCAAAGACTGGCTTACGGGAGAAGACCGGAACGACCTCGGAGATAACGCCGAAGAACGGAAGCGCCAAGACGTAAACCTCAGGGTGGCCGAAGAACCAGAAGAGGTGCTGCCACAGGATAGCGCCGCCGTTAGCGGAGTCGTAGATGTGGCCGCCGAGCTTGCGGTCGTACAAGATGCCCAGTGCTGCAGAGGTCAGCAGCGGGAAGATCATCAGAACAATGACGGAAGCAGTGAAGATACACCAGGTGAATACCGGCAGGCGGAACATGGTCATGCCAGGCGCACGCAGGGTGAGGATGGTGGTGATCATGTTGACTGCGGAAGCAATGGTGCCAACACCGGTAGCGCCAACACCGACAATCCACATGTCGGCACCGATGCCTGGGGTGTGGACGGCGTCGGCAAGCGGGACGTACATGGTCCAGCCGAAGTCAGCTGCACCGCCCGGGGTGACAAAGCCCAGCAGCATAACGATGCCGCCAGTCAGGGTGATCCAGAAGCCAAATGCGTTCAGACGTGGGAAGGCAACGTCCGGCGCGCCAATCTGCAGCGGCAGGATGTAGTTACCGAAACCCCACACAACGGGAGTAGCGAACAGCAGCAGCATCACAGTGCCGTGCATAGTGAACAGCTGGTTGAACTGCTCGTTGGACAGGAACTGCAGACCCGGGCTGAAAAGCTCAGCACGAATCAACAGGGCCATGAAGCCACCGAGGAAGAAGAAGCTGAAGGACATGATCAAGTACATGATGCCCAGCTGCTTGTGGTCGGTGGTGGTGAGCATTACCCAAGCCTTAGAGCCGGTCTTGGCATTGCCAGTCGGCTCTGGACGAGTTGGCGCGACGTAATCGTCGAGCCTTGGCGCCACAGCGGTCATTAATTTCCTCCTGAAGAACAAGTGTCGTGCACGCCAAAGCCTCAAAATAAGACCTAGCGCCACAACACCTAGGTTTACTCGACTTATATTAGGGGACTTCGCTGTGAAATTTCCAGCTTTCCCCAATGGCCATAGAAGCTAGTTAACCCCGTTTTTAGGCAGTATTTTTCGAAAATTCCCAGCACGACGGCCACCGGCCGAAAACCTGCCCCAAAACCATTGCACTTCTGCGTGATTCTCGCCACAGGATTTTGCGGTTGCCTGGCGTTAAAACAACGAAACGCACCCCCTAAGGTAATCAACCGGAAGATTGATTAATCCTTGGAAGTGCGCGTGGCTCCCAACGCTCAACAGTCGCTGTTAAAAATGCGACTCAAGAGAGGGAGGTGGCAGCCGAGCTGGCGGAACGAGTTAGAAGTCCCAGTCCTCATCGGTGGTGTCTTCTGCCTTACCAATGACGTAAGAGGAACCAGAGCCAGAGAAGAAGTCATGGTTCTCGTCCGCGTTCGGAGACAACGAAGACAAGATGGCCGGGGAAACCCGGGTCTCGTCCGCCGGGAACAGCCCCTCGAAGCCGAGGTTGTTCAGCGCCTTGTTGGCGTTGTATCGCAGGAAGCGCTTGACGTCTTCGGTCCAGCCGAGCTCGTCGTAAAGATCTTCCGTGTAGTCAATCTCGTTGTCGTAGAGATCGTAAAGAAGATCGAAAGTGTATTCCTTAATCTCTGCCTGCTCCGCTTCAGAAAGCTCGTTGTAGCCATTCTGGAACTTGTAGCCAATGTAGTAGCCGTGAACTGCTTCATCGCGGATAATCAGGCGGATGATGTCCGCGGTGTTAGTAAGCTTAGCGCGGGAAGAGAAGTACATCGGCAAATAGAAACCGGAGTAGAAGAGGAAGGACTCGAGCAAAGTGGAGGCGACCTTCTTCTTCAGCGGATCGGCGCCCTTGTAGTAGGACATGACGATCTTGGCCTTGCGCTGAAGATTCTCGTTTTCCTCAGACCAACGGAATGCATCGTTGATCATCGGAGTGGAAGCCAGCGTCATAAAGATGTTTGAGTAGGACTTCGCGTGAACCGACTCCATGAAAGCGATGTTGGTGTAGACGGCTTCCTCGTGCGGAGTCTTTGCATCTGGCAGCAAAGAGACAGCACCAACGGTGCCCTGAATGGTGTCGAGGAGGGTAAGACCCGCGAAGACACGCATGGTGGTCTGCTGCTCGTGCTCAGTCAAGGTCTTCCAAGACTGCAAGTCGTTGGAAACAGGCACCTTCTCTGGCAACCAGAAGTTGCCGGTAAGGCGGTCCCAGACCTCGGAATCTTTATCGTCTGGAACGGTGTTCCAGTTAATCGCCTTCACAGGCTCTGCGTGACTAGCGATGTACTCGTCATACTCGTGCGACACGGTCAGACTCCACTTTCTTCTTAAACGGAATTCATCTTGGGCTAACTGCGGTTAACCTTTCTCCGACGAGCGTACCACCCTAGGCCCGGCCAACAATGAGCGCTGCACCTTTAGAAAGCGGTCTAAACAGCGGTCTCAAATGCGGCCTAAACGTGGTCTCAAGGGCGGAATCAAAGGCTGCCTAATCTGGGCCTTAGAAAAGCCGGGAAATACAACTTTGGAGCGCAGCCCAAAAGTTTAGAGGTTGAACGCAATTCAAAAACTATTGCACGCATTGAAAGCGATCGATTCGGCAATCGCTTAAGATGTATTTACGTTTCAAGATTGGCTTATGGATGCCGGAAATTATTCTCTTTCAGCTTTGCCTCGTGCACTCTCAAACTGCGGTCTCACAAAAGGAGGATCCCCTACGGTGACCAGCACCAGCGAGTCTCCTACTCCCCTGCTCAATACGGTTCTGGACGAAATCGGCGCAGAAATAGTAAGCGGCACCATTGAAACCGGCCAGCGCTTCACCTTGCGGGATATCTGCGTGCGTTTCGACATTTCGCGCACCGTTGCCCGCGAGGCTATGCGCGCTCTGGAGCAGCTAGGCATGGTTTCTTCCTCACGGCGCGTCGGTATTACGGTTCTTCCGTTGAGCGAGTGGTCAGTATTCGATCAATCGATTATTGACTGGCGCCTAGCTTGCGAGGCTTCCCAGAAAAAGCAGCTCAATTCTCTCAACCAGCTCCGCCTTGCCATCGAACCGATCGCCGCAAGGATGGCCGCCACGGAAGCAACGGAAGAGGAAAGAGAAGAAATCCTGGAGCTCGCAAAGCGTCTCCACGAGTTGGAGATGAAGCCTTCCCGCCGAGTTGGCGAAGAGCTAGCTACGGATCTGCGCTTCCACAGTATGGTGCTGCACGCTTCGGGCAACGAGATGTTCGCGGCGCTTACCCCCTCCCTACTCTCAATGCTCAAAGGGAAGTCGGTTTTCGGTTCGGAAAAGCGCAACCCTATCGCCGGCACCGCGCACTTGCACCAAGAGTTGGCACGCGCCATCGCGGAGCAACGCCCAGACGAGGCGGAGATCATCGCACGCTCCATCCTGGACGAGGCCCGCGCAAGCGCCGGAGCGTAGGCTTAAAAGGCTCCTTGGCACCAAGCAAGGGGAAAGAAGCAAACAAGCAATGCGAAAAGAGCGAAACGAGCAAAAGAACAAAGGTAGAGCCCTCACCCGCTAAGGTGAGGGCTCTTTGCAGTTAGAGCATGCAGGAAACGCAGCCTTCGACTTCGGTTCCTTCAAGCGCCATCTGACGAAGGCGGATGTAGTACAAGGTCTTGATGCCCTTGCGCCATGCGTAAATCTGCGCCCTGTTGATATCGCGGGTGGTGGCGGTGTCCTTGAAGAACAAGGTCAGCGACAAGCCCTGATCAACATACTTGGTGGCGGCGGCGTAGGTATCGATGATCTTTTCGTAGCCAATCTCGTAGGAGTCCTTGAAATACTCCAGATTGTCGTTGTCCATGTGCGGCGCCGGGTAGTAGACGCGGCCAATCTTGCCTTCCTTACGGATTTCGATCTTCGACGCAATTGGGTGAATCGAAGAGGTCGAGTTGTTGATATAAGAAATGGAGCCTGTCGGCGGCACTGCTTGTAGGTTGCGGTTGTAGAGGCCATGCTTGGCGACGTCCGTCTTCAGCGCAGCCCAGTCTTCCGCAGTTGGGGTGTGGATAGACGAGGCGTCGAAAAGCTCCTGCACACGTGCGGTGCGTGGGGCGAACTCGGCTGGGTCATAACGATCGAAGAACTCGCCAGAGGCGTACTCAGACTGCGGGAACTCGGAGAAGTACTCGCCGCGCTCGCGGGCAATCTTGTTGGAAGCACGCAGAGCAGCGTAGAGGACCGCGGCGAAGTAGGCGTTGGTGAAGTCCAGCGCTTCCTCGGAGCCGTACTCGATGTGCTCGCGGCCCAAGAAACCGTGGAGGTTCATCTGGCCAAGGCCGATGGCGTGGGAATCATCGTTGCCCTTGCGCACGGAAGGTACAGAGTTGATGGCGGTCTTGTCGGCCACGGCGGTAAGGCCGCGGATGGCGGTCTCGACGGTCAAAGCGAAGTCTGGGGAATCCATGGTGGTGGCGATATTCAGCGAACCAAGGTTGCAGGAGATATCGGAGCCCATGGTCTCGTAGCTGAGATCGTCGGCAAATACGGACGGAGAGTTGACCTGCAGGATTTCCGAGCAGAGGTTGGACATGTTGATGCGACCGGTCTTGACCGGGTTCGCGTTATTTACGGTGTCCTCGAACATGATGTACGGGTAACCGGATTCAAACTGCAGCTCGGCGATGGTCTGGAAGAAGTGGCGGGCGTTGACCTTCTTCTTGCGAATGCGTGGGTCCTCGACCATCTCTTCGTAGTGCTCGGTGATGGAGATGTCACCGAAGGCCTTGCCGTAGACGCGCTCGACGTCGTATGGCGAGAACAGGTACATATCGTCGTTCTTCTTGGCCAGCTCGAAGGTGATGTCCGGGATGACGACACCCAGGGAGAGGGTCTTGATACGAATCTTCTCGTCGGCGTTTTCACGCTTGGTGTCGAGGAAGTTCATGATGTCTGGGTGGTGCGCATTGAGGTAGACGGCACCTGCGCCCTGACGCGCACCCAACTGGTTTGCGTAGGAGAAGGAATCCTCCAACAGCTTCATGACTGGGATAACGCCGGAGGACTGGTTCTCGATGTGCTTAATCGGCGCGCCGGCCTCCCGGATGTTGGACAGCAGGAGTGCCACGCCGCCGCCGCGCTTGGAAAGCTGCAGCGCAGAGTTAATGGAACGGCCGATGGACTCCATGTTGTCCTCGATACGCAGGAGGAAGCAGGAAACGAGCTCGCCGCGCTGCGCCTTGCCAGCGTTGAGGAAGGTCGGGGTTGCCGGCTGGAAGCGGCCGGTCATGATTTCGTCGACTAGATGCTCAGCGATGGTAGTGTCACCGTCTGCCAAGAACAGAGCAGTCATAGAAACGCGGTCCTCGAAGCGCTCGAGGTAACGGCGGCCGTCGAAAGTCTTGAGCGTATAAGAGGTGTAATACTTGTACGCGCCCAAGAAGGACTTGAAGCGGAATTTATAGGAATAAGCGCGCTTGAAAAGGGACTTGATGAAGTCAAAGTCGTACTGTTCGAGCAGAGCTGGCTCGTAGTACTTGTTTTCCACCAAGTAACGCATCTTTTCTTCCAAGTCGTGGAAGTAGACCGTGTTCTGGTTGACATGCTGCAGGAAGAACTGGTTGGCAGCCTCGTGGTCCTTATCGAACTGAATCTTACCCTCTTCGTCGTAAAGGTTCAGCAGGGCATTCAGAGCGTGGTAATCAAGCTGTTCTTCTGGCTTCACTGGTTCGGCTACGGTCTTGCCCAATTGCGTTGTCACGGCTTTTGGAGTCTTCCTTTGCTTGGCAGCGCATGTCTTACGCCGCGGTGAGAAACGGTTTAGAAAAATATGTAAGGTAACTGCGCATTGCACAGTTACCTATTTTTATAAGTTTAGGCAGCGGCTTCCAGCCCTAGGGCCGTTGCGTTCGCCAGCAGGCCTTCCCTGCAAATCTTAACGTCTTCATCGGTACCAAGTAACTCGAAGCGATAAACGTAGGGCACCTTGCACTTGGCGGAGATTACGTCTCCGGCCTTGCCAAAGTCTGCGCCGAAGTTACTGTTTCCGCCGGAGATAACCGCGCGGATGAGGCCGCGGTTGTGCTCATTGTTGAGAAAGCGAATGACTTGCCCCGGAACAGGACGAGAGTTCTCGTGGCTAATAGAGGCCCCTCCCCCGTAGGTGGGGCAGACGAGAACATAAGGCTCATTTACAATGAGCGGCTCATCATTCTTACGCAGTGGGATGCGGGCGCTTGGCAGGCCCAGCTTGTCAACGAAACGGCGGGTATTTTCCGTTGCGGAGGAAAAATACACAACCAACATTGCTATAGGCCCTACCCCGTCTAAGCGGTAGCGCTTAGTGCGGCCAGCTCCTTGATGCGCTCTGGACGGAAGCCGGACCAGTGCTCACCATTAGCCTCAACGACCGGCGCTTGCACATACCCGAGTGCCATGACGTAGTCACGAGCATCATCATCAAGGGTGACGTCTACAGAGGTGTATTCAAGGCCAGCACGGTCGAGGGCCTTCTTAGTAGCGTTGCACTGGACGCAGGCTGGCTTGGTGTAGAGAGTGATGCTCATGATGAAAGTCCTTTGACGCAAGTTCAAGTTTTTAAGGGTTATCCGGCCTAACTAGGTGCGCCTTTAGCGCTTCATCCAGCCCACCGGAACGACACGAACGACACTATACTTTGTGGCAAAAAGCTGCAACCCACACTACATATAGTAGTTACATTCGTGATATTCCCAGGATGTTATCCACCCAGACCCCACATGTTGACCCGCCCGACGCTCGGCCATGAAATTACATCGATGAGACTCCTGCAAGTTTACCTGCCGGCAACCTAAAGTTGTGATAAAGAACACTATTGTCACCAATTCTTTGCCCACTGATCGCTTTAACAACACACCCGCAACAGGAGATGCGGATCGGGCAGCCAAAGCGACGTCGGCAAGCACAAAAGAAAAGCACCCGCCTAGAACCGAAATCCTAGGCGGGTGCTTCTAATCAAGAAAGCCGATGCTTCTAGCCCTGGCGAGCCTTGAAGCGCGGATCCTTCTTGTTGATCACGAAGACCTTACCGTGGCGGCGAATAACCTGGGCGCCCGGCTTCTTCTTCAGCGACCGAAGAGACTTACGAACCTTCATCGGGCGCTCCTTTCGTTATGCGCAAACTTCATGCGGTTGAATACTTTTAAAGCACAGCCATCAAAGTTACGGCCATGACACGAGGAAAAACCTTACCCCACGCGCGCGCCATAACCAAAACACTGATTAATTAGCGTAGCGCTCCTGCATCTCATCGCCTACTTCTTCCAGACTACGGCCCATCGTCTCCGGCACCAACAGCTTGGTATAAGCGATCGCCGCAAAGCCTAAGAAAGCAAAGATCATAAAGGCAACGGGGCCAGTCAACCACTCGACCATTGGCAGGAAGAACTGCGCGACCGCCCAGTTGGTTACCCACAGGGAAAGCCCAGCGATGCCCATGCCGATGCCGCGAACCTCAGCGGGAACGAGCTCGGAGATGAGCAGCCAGGTGGTCGGCGATACAGCGGCCTGCTGGAAAGCAATGAAAAGGGCCATAAACGCCAGCGACAACAACGCCATAGGTGTTGAGCCCTCGGCAAAGCGGTACGCGATGGAAAGAACGACCAAGGAAAGGACGTTTCCGGTCAGGCCGATGATGAGCAGGCGCTTGCGCCCGATACGGTCGACGACTTTCAGACCCAACCAGCAGGCGACTACGGATACAGTACCGATGAGGATGGAGGTATACACGGCGTTCGCAGTAGAAATACCCACCTGACTCATCATGGTCGGGGCAAAATACACGATGGCATTAACGCCGGTTATCTGCTGAGTAAGTCCCATCAGCATGGCAAGCAGCACGGTCACTTGCAGCCAGCGTTCTTCTTTTAAGCGCGCCCACTCGCCGCGTTTCGCGGCTTCGGAAGCTCCCGCCGCCCCAGCGGTTCCGAGCTCGGTTCCAGAGATACCGACCCGGGCAGCAAGCTTCCAGGCCTCGTCGATGCGATGCTTCTTTAGCAGCCAGGCCGGTGTATCGGGCAGGAAGATCATGCCCACGGCGAGCATGGCGCCTGGTACGGCGGCAAGGCCTAGCATCCACCGCCATGAGCCGGTGCCAGCGAGCGCGGAGTTGACCAGGTAGGCCACCAACTGACCGACGACGATCATCAAGGTATTCAGCGAAACCAGGCGGCCGCGGGCACGCGCTGGGGAAATCTCGGAGATATACATCGGCGAAACAATGGATACCGCGCCTACCGCAACCCCCAGGAAGGTGCGGGCGGCAGCTAGTGCCACAACAGAACCGGCAAGCGCACACCACACCGAACCAGCGACGAATACTGCGCCACCGAGAGTCAGGGTCTTGCGGCGGCCGATTGCATCCGCGACGCGGCCGGCAACAAGCGCGCCGACGGCGGCACCGACTAAGAGCATGGAGGTAACCCAGCCCTCTTGGTTGGCATTCATGTCAAATTCGGGACCGATGAATAGCAGCGCACCGGACATAACGCCGGTGTCGTAGCCAAAGAGGAGGCCACCTAGTGCGGCGACTACGGCGACGACTTTGACATAGGTTTTATTCTTCACTCGTTCATCCTTGCAGCCCGCTACCATGGGCGTCATGTCGCAAACTGGACTTCCGTTGCAAGAAAGTATCATAAAAGCCCTGGGTGTTAAGCCCTTAATCGATCCAGAACAAGAAGTGAAATCGCGCGTTAACTTCCTTGCGGATTATCTGCGCAACACTGGCGCCAAAGGTTTCGTCCTGGGCATTTCAGGCGGGCAGGATTCCACTCTGGCCGGCCGCCTGGCGCAGATGGCGGTGGAGAAAGTTGAAGGCGCGCAGTTCTGGGCGGTACGCCTGCCACACGGCGTGCAGGTCGATGAAGAGGACGCACAGATTGCCCTTGACTTCATCCAGCCGGATCATCGCCTGACGGTGGATATCGCCCCGGCCACGCAGGGCATTGACGACGCCGTGGCGAAGAGCCTGGGCAAGCCGGGCTTAGGCGATTTCAACCGCGGAAACGTCAAGGCCCGTCTGCGCATGACGGCACAGTACGCCATCGCCGGTGAAGTCGGCGCGCTGGTCATCGGCACCGATCACGCTGCTGAGAACCTCGCGGCCTTCTTCACCAAGTGGGGCGATGGTGCGGCTGACCTCGTGCCGCTGGAAGGGCTCAACAAGCGCCAGGGCGCCCAGCTGCTGCGCCACTTGGGCGCGCCGGAGTCGACGTGGAAGAAAGTCCCCACGGCAGATTTGGAGGAAGACCGCCCACAGCTGCCTGACGAGGAAGCTCTCGGGGTAAGTTACGCTCATATCGATGACTACCTTGAGGGCAAAGAGGTCCCGGACTCTGCCCGTACCCGTATCGAAGAGCTCTGGCATCGCGGCGCGCACAAGCGCATCATGCCGCCGGGCCCGCACTCGCTTTAGCTCCGTACTCGCTACAACGAGCCCGACCTATCCTTCTAAAAGTTGCAGGGTGGCATGCGCGGCGTCGCCAAGCGCGCGATGATAGGCCACGCCATGGGTCAACGCGTGTACCGCAAGGGGATGTAGCTGATGGAGCGGGAACCAACGCTTTTCATCGGGCGATAGCCCGTAGCCGCGATAGATATCGTCCAGGTAGGGCGCGCCAAAAAGAGCCAGCATGGCCAGGTCAGTGTGCGGGTGCCCGCCATGGGCGGCCGGGTCAATCATCACCGCACTTTCGGCAGTAAATAACACGTTTCCGGCCCACAAATCGCCATGGATGCGCGCGGGACGCACATCCCACTGCCGCTTTAGCACCGCATCGCAGGCGCGCTTGACGACGTCCCTGCACTCCACACCAAGTGCTCCACTAACCTCCACGAAGGGCAGCACCCGCTGGTGCACATAAAAATCGCCCCAGTGCGCGACCGGCCGGCATTCCTGCTCAACGCGGCCAATATAATTGCGGCCCTTCCACCCCGCCGGGGCTGCACCGAAGGCATCCGCGCCCGCATCGTGCACCTCGCGCAGCGCCCGGCCGAAAGCCTGCGCGGCATTAGCCGTCGGCCGCGCCTCGGCAACGCGACGCGTGCTAATCGAGCGCTCCCCCACCCCTACTACCTCAACAACAACGTCTGGGCGCGCCTGCGCCAGCCACCGCAGCCCTGCTGCCTCGGCGCCAGCTTGGTCGGCAGTGCGAACACGCTTACTAAAAGTCTCCATACCAACCACGGTACGCGTCACTGACACGCGAAAACACAAGAAAGGGCCGCCACAAAAGTGACGGCCCTCATCTGTGGAGCTAACGGGATTCGAACCCGTGACCCCCACACTGCCAGTGTGATGCGCTACCAGCTGCGCCATAGCCCCATGCCCAACGCGATTACCTCGCGTTAGCAACTGAGATAAAGTTACCAAAGGCCATCGAACTAAACCAAATCGCCTGTTGGACAGCAAAATGGGCAGCCGGCACGGGCTGCCCATCGAATTCTGGTTAAGTATCAGGCTGTCTTACTTAACAACCTGCTCAACGAAGTTCCACTGCGTCAACGGCCTGTCCTTAGGAGGATCGATATCCTTGCCGTTCTTCAGTACACGCGGCGAAGACACAGAACCAGTCGTATCCTTCAGCTTCTTAGCGTTAGCGCGACCGTTTTCGTTGCCGGCATCCACGTTGGCGTTCTTGATCTTCTTGATAACATCGTCGTCCGCACCAAAGCCCTTTGCCGCTTCTGCAAAGTCGTCAAAGTCCCAGGAGCCGACAGACTGCAGGTTCTCAAAAAGGTAAGCGCGCATATTCCAATAGGCTTTCGCATCACCGGAGCGAGCAATAATGTCCATCGCGGATGCAGCCTTCGAGGAATGTCCCTCGAGCTTGACACTTTCATCAGAGATGAACTTCTCAAGGTCGACACCGCGCAGATCCAAGAAGTTCAACGTATGAATGTTGACCACGAGCTCGCCGTTTTCTATGGCTTCCTTCATCGCCTTGTCACTGCCTTCAGCGAGCTCAGCGCAGTGAGGGCAAGAAAAGTCCTCGTAGAGATCAACTTCCGGCGCGTCTTTCTTGGCACTGGCGCTTTTCAGCGTGACGACGCCGTTGTCATCAACAGAGGTTTCCATGGTGACGTCGACTGCGTTTTCTGCAATCTTGTCGGACTTTGCGTCCTTGCCGCTCATAACGATGTATCCAATAACGACGGCCGCGATAACGAGCAGAACTCCAACTGCCCAGAAAAAGCCCGAGTTACCCTTGCTATTCGGGTTAGTTACTTTTGCCACTGACATTCTCCTTTTAAATGGCTTGCTCTAAGAGTCTAAGGGTACAACGCAAATTTGTTGAACGGACGCTTAATCGTCCATACCGTCAAGATGAGGTAGAACGTATCACGAGCAAGAGTCTGCATATAGTTCATCACTTGCGCCTCTTCGTCAGGATTGACTGTGAAGCACCCGCAATCAATACCCAAACCGCGGCCCCAAGCTTGCCCAATGCCGATCATAAACAGCAAAAGAACAAAAGTGGCAACCTTAGAGGACGGACGCAAGAAAAGACCTAGAAGCAACAGGACACCACCACAGATTTCCAATGGGGCGATTAGATGCGCAAGATATTCGGACCACTGCGGCGTGAAGATTTCATAGGCGCTGATGGACTGGAATACTGAAAGATTTTCACCCAACTTGGCGTAACCGGCTTTAATCCAGATATAAGCCATGTAGAAGCGAGCGAACGCACTGATGACGTCCAGGATCAGCTTCTTATCGATTTTCTTAGTCACCCGAGATAGTTTAGCCCTAAACTTCTAGCACTTGGGTAACAAGTGCCTGTGCTTCTTCTTGCACTTTCCTGAGATGTTCCTCGCCCAGGAAAGACTCCGCGTAAATCTTGTACTTATCTTCCGTGCCGGATGGGCGCGCGGCAAACCAAGCATTGCAGGTTGTCACCTTAAGGCCACCGATGGCAGCCCCATTTCCGGGCGCCTCGGTGAGCTTAGCGGTGATTTCCTCGCCGGCTAGCTCTGTGGCCTCCACCTGCTGCGGGGAAAGCTTTTTCAGGATGGCTTTTTGCGCGCGATCAGCGGGTGCATCAGTACGCGCATAAGCTGGGGCGCCGAATTCTTCAGCCAGCTCCGCGTAGCGCTGCGACGGGCTCTTGCCGGTTACCGCAGCGATTTCAGCAGCGAGCAAATCCATGATGATGCCATCTTTATCGGTAGACCACACAGAGCCATCGAAACGCAGGAAGGAAGCACCAGCAGATTCCTCCCCACCGAAGCCGATGCTGCCATATAGAAGGCCAGGCACAAACCACTTGAAGCCGACAGGCACCTCAACCAACTCGCGCCCGAGCTTGGCGACGACACGGTCCACCATGGAGGAAGAAACCAACGTCTTGCCCACGCCAGCATTGCCCCACTGTGGGCGGTGACTAAACAGGTAGTCAATGGCCACTGCGAGGTAGTGGTTTGGATTCATCAGCCCGGCATCCGGGGTGACGATGCCATGGCGGTCCGCATCCGCGTCGTTGCCGGTGGCCAGGTCGAACTTTTCGCGGTTTGCGATGAGCGAGGCCATGGCGTTCGGCGAGGAGCAGTCCATGCGAATCAAGCCATCGGTATCGAGCGTCATGAAGCGGAAGGTTCCATCCACCGCCGGGTTTACCACCGTAAGGTCCAGATCGTAATGCTCGGCGATGGCCGCCCAATAATCCACCGAGGCGCCGCCCATAGGGTCAGCGCCGATGCGCAGGCCGGCCTTCTTGATGGCATCCATGTCCACGACGTTTCGCAGGTCGGCCACGTAAGAATCGACGTAATTGTGTTTTACGCAGCGCTCGTCCAACACGCCGGAAACGTTTACACGGGCAACACCGGCAAGACCTTCTCGCAGATAGTCATTGGCGCGCGCCGCAATCCAATCCGTGGCAACAGTATCGGCAGGCCCGCCCGTTGGTGGGTTGTACTTGAAGCCACCGTCGCGTGGCGGGTTATGCGAAGGCGTAATAACGATGCCGTCAGTGCCCGGGTGCGTCAGGATGGCATGCGAGATAGCAGGGGTCGGGGTGTAGCGGCCACGGTCGTCGACACGCACCTCAACCTCATTTGCAAGCAGGACCTCCAATGCAGAGACCATGGCCGGCTCCGAAAGCGCATGGGTATCGCGGCCAACAAAGATTGCGCCCGTGGTGCCCTGCTCTTTACGGTAATCCACGATGGCCTGGGTAATGGCCAGAATGTGCCGCTCATTGAAAGCGGCATCCAAGGCCGAACCGCGGTGACCAGAGGTACCGAAGACCACCTGTTGATCCGGATTTTCTACATCGGGAACACGGGAGTAGTAGGCGGTGACAAGTTCCGCGATATCGATGAGGTCACTTGGTTGCGCAAGCTGGCCAGCTCGTTCATGTGCCATGGATTGCTCCTTTAGGGGGTGGATGGGGAGGTACAAAAGTCCGTTTTAGGCGTGGCCTTAGCTTGCCAAGCCACGTGGAGTTTCGCAGGACTTTTAACCCCCACAAGGGGGAAAATGTGAACCAGATCTACAAATCCTCTTTTTTCTGTCACGTAGTAGCTTTTCAGCCTGGAACCAGTGACAAATATTCTCGAAAGCATCGCCGGGGTGATTTGGGGTCCATTCGTTCTCATCGCCCGCGAGACCAAGGCCTATTTGAAGTTTGATCCCAAGCTCAACAAGCCAGTTGAGGAAGTTGAGGCGTTCGTCCGTTCCCAGCAGATGGAGTGGAAGTAATATGTAGGCCATGCCTCAAGCACTAGTAGTCGGGTCCGGCGCCGCGTTAGGCGCCGTGGCCCGCTATTTTTTGTCATCCCTGTTGGGCGGAGGAATGATTCCGCTGCTTTTAATCAACGTTTTGGGCAGCGCCCTGATGGGTTATTTCAAGCCGGGGCCCTTCTGGGGCACGGGCGTTCTCGGCGGCTTTACTAGCTTCGCCACGTTCGCTTTCCTAACCTCCTCCGTTACTGCCGCGCAGGCTGGCTGCTACGTGCTGGCAACGGTGGTTGGTTGCGTTATGGCCTATCTCCTGGGTGACAAGGTAGGCGCCAAGTGATTGTTCTCTACATCCTCTCCGGCGCCTTCCTCGGCGGCATGGCCCGCTACGGTTTCACCAAGGTACTGCCCGCTCCGGTTAGCACCTTCGCCGCAAATATGTGTGGCGCGCTCGCGATCGGTTTCGCCTACGGCTTTGTTGAGCAAGTAAGCGGCGCGCTTAGCGAGGTCCTCTATCCCCTAGCCATCGTCGGGTTCGCCGGCGGGCTCTCCACGTGGTCGACCCTAGCCAAGGAGCTCGGAGAAATGCTTAAAGAAAAGAGGTACTGGAAGTGTATCCAGTACCTCTTCTTCACCCTCGCGCTGGGCATCGTTCTAGCCTGGCGCGGGGCGATGTGGGCTCCGATTGTTTATCAGAACTTCTAGTCCGCGATTGCATCCAAAGGCGGAGTCTTGGATGCACCATGTGCTGGCCATAGCGCGGCCAGCACGCCAACCACGGCAGAGCCCACCAGCAAGATGGCCAGCATGCCCCACGGAATAACGGCGCTACCAAGCCCCTCTTCGGACAGTACCTTGATAAAGGCCCAGCCTAGGCCCAGGCCCAGAATCATGCCCACCACTGCGCCGAATACTGCAATCTGGACGGACTCCAGGGTGATCATCGTGCGGATCTGACGGCGCTGGGTACCAACGGCGCGCAGCATGCCAATTTCCTGACGGCGTTCGATAACGCCCAGGGTCAGCGTATTGACGATGCCAAGCACCGCGATGATAACCGCAAGCGCCAACAGCGCGTAGAGAATGGTCAGCATCTGGTTAATCATGCTTGCGGCCTCGCCGGCGTATTCTTCACCGGAAGCCACCTGCACCACCACGAGTTCCTTGACGGATTCCTCCAGGTTGGTGCGCAGTTGCTCCAAGTCGACGCCCTCTGCTGCGTTGACGCCAACCATCGCTACGGTCAGGGCGTCGCCAGGCAGTAGCTTCTCGACGTCCTTTTGGGAAACCGCCAGCTTAGGCAGCATCTGAAAGTCCTCATAAATGCCCTTCAGCTCGACCTTTGTAGTCTTGCCCGGAACCATGCCAGAAAGCTCGTAGCTCTCGCCGACCTTCCAGCCTTGCTCGCCTGCGGTGGTGGCATCGGCGATGAAACCGCCCTCGGCGATATCACTGTCACCTTCGACCATGTTCAGCATGAAGATGTTTTGTGGGTTGGAATCAACCGTCTCCGACATGGTGTGTTCGGGGCCATAGTTCAACGAGGCTTGGTCTTCGACCTTCACTGGCGCGGTGCCGACGGTGATGACTTCGCCAGCACCCTCAGCCTTGGCGGCGCGCTCGCCTGTCTCTACCGGAGTGGGGAAACTGCCCTGGGAAGGCCCGGAGAGCAGGTAATCGGCACTGATGTCCTTCTCCATCGTCTCCGCAACGGAGGACTTCATAGTGGCCCCCAACATGCCGATGGCAGTCACGAGGGCAACGCCAAGGGTAAGCGCGAAGGCGGTTGCTGCGGTACGGCGCGGGTTGCGCTTGGAGTTGGTAGACGCCAGCTTGCCGATGGCCCCGAAAGGCGCTCCGACGACTCGACCCAAGGTAGGAACGATGGGTAGTGATAGTGCGGGGCCTGCGAGGCTGAAGCCTACGATCAAGCTAAGCGCGCCCAGGCCGACGAGGCCGGCGCGGATGCCAGTCGCGGCGTCGACAAGCACGCCGGCGATGACGAAGATGACGCCCAAGCCCATGAGCAAACCGCCGACGATCGTGCGCACCTTCAGCGAGCTTGCCGCAGCGGACTCTGTGGTGCGCATGGCCTCAACCGGCTCGACTGCACCCGCGCGGCGGGCTGGTGCCCATGCGGAAACCACCGTAACCACGGTGCCCAGAATGATGGGCACGATGACCGCAAGCGGGCTCAATCCGAGGCCGCTATCTGCAGGCATGCCGCGGGATGCAAGCACAGCCTTGATGATCGCCACCAGGCCCATGCCGGCGACGACGCCCACCGCGGAGCCCAAAAGGCCCACGATGAAGGACTCAACGACGACCGAGCGGGAAATCTGTCGGCGCGATGCGCCCAGCGCACGCAACAGCGCGAACTCTTTGGTGCGCTGTGCGACGATCATGGAGAAGGTGTTCGCAATGATGAAGGTGCCTACCAACAGCGCGATGAGGCCGAAGGCAATGAGGAAGTAATTGACGAACTTCAGCGCCGAAGAAATAGCATCCGACATTTCCTCTGCAAGCTTTTCGCCGGACTCCGCCTCGACGTCGTAGGTGGCGTTGAGATGATCGACGAGCTGCTCTGGGCTTACCCCCTCAGCGGCAGAGAGCTTCAGCTGCTGCGAGTTTCCGTAGCGTTCAACGAAGGCCTTGTTATCCATCTGCAGGGTAATACTTGGACCTGCGTCCACGGCTGGCTTCTCGATGCCGGCGACAGTAACCTCGTCACGCTTGTCGGGATGGACAACGAGCAGCTTTTGGCCAACGGTGACGCCGTACTTTTCTGCTGCGGCATCGTTGATGGTGACCTCGCCAGTGCCGTGTGGCGCCTCGCCCTCTATAATCTCGCCGGGCTCACCTACCGACTCTTCGGCGTCGTAGTAGGGCCTAACGCTCGACCCACCGCCGGTGGTCTGGAATGCCTCGGCCTTGTCATTGGCGACGACCACGTTCTGGGCGCTTTCGATGTTGACCTTGCCGACCTTGTCATCCTTGGACAAGGATTGGCGCATCTTCTCGTCCAGATCAGGACCAGAATCCTTCTTACTTACTGCCGCATCAACGCCAGTAAAAGCATTGGAAACCGCCGCATCGAAAGTGTTCGACAGGGAATTGGTGAACATGAAAGAGCCCGCGATGAAGGCGGTGCCAAGGACCACTGCGAGCAGCGTCAACGCAAGGCGGAGCTTATGGGCAACGATATTGCGCAGGGAGACCTTGCGCATGGTGGTATTTCTTGCCATTAGCTTTCGATCTCCGCCATGACCTTATGGATGGATTCCATGGTTGGATTCTGCAGCTCGTTAACCAGCTTGCCGTCGGCCAGGAAGACCACGCGGTCCGCGTAAGAGGCTGCCTTGGCATCGTGGGTGACAATGACGACGGTCTGGTCATCTTGATCCACTGCGGTGCGCAGAATATCCAAAACCTCCGCGGAAGAATTGGAATCAAGGTTGCCGGTGGGCTCATCGCCGAAGATGATCTCCGGGCGGGATACAAGCGCACGCGCACACGCCACGCGCTGCTGCTGACCGCCGGAAAGCTCTGATGGACGATGGCTCAGGCGCTGTGCCAATCCCAGACGGGTTGTCACCTCATCGAACCAGGACTTATCTACTTCCTTGCCAGCGATATTCATTGGCAGGGTAATGTTCTCCGCCGCAGTTAGGGTAGGTACCAAGTTGAAAGACTGGAAGATGAACCCTAGGCGGTCACGGCGCAGTGCGGTGATAGATTTGTCGTTTAGCTGCGACATATCCGTGTCGCCGATGAAGGCTGAGCCACTAGTAGCTGAATCAAGACCGGCCATGGTGTGCATCAGCGTTGACTTTCCTGAACCTGACGGGCCCATGATGGCAGTAAATTGATTGCGCTCAAAGACCACGTTGACATGGTCCAATGCGGTAACAGCGGTATCGCCTTGTCCGTATTGCTTAAACAGTTCGACGGCGCGCGCCGCTGCCCTCTCCGGTGGACACATGGTGGGAATCTCCTCTGGTTAATGGTGATTTTAAAGCTATCCAATCCAGCCTAGCTGCCAGACCCGACCGGCGTATAACTGCTAAGAAGATTCCGATTCTTCTCCAAGGTTCGAGCACAATTCCAAGCTTCAAATTGGCCAGTGGTGTCCTGGGCCGCGATTACTCCACGAAATAGTACAAAACGAAAAGAAGGAAGGGAAGCAACCAACATCTTTGGTTGCTTCCCTTC
>NZ_JASBOD010000006.1:0-184110 GCF_047459735.1 Corynebacterium sp. c25Ua_89 | reverse complement strand
TCACTTCTTTGATTAGTGTCAAATCCGTGAAGAAAAATTCATCCTCGTCTCAACTTGTTAACCTTGCGGCCACCTTGTTGCGACTTGGAATAATTTAGCGCGCACTAGTGTTAGTACACAAATCGCCAGGTAAATCCACCATTTCGGAGACAAACCTGGCGTATCAAGCAACGCCCAGAGGGGGCGACGTCGTCAAGCAGTTAGTGATAGCAGGCCAACAATCCATCTGGGCCGTCGATAACTTTGATGGGCGTATTGAAGATTGGGGTCAGCACCTCGTCGCGCATGACCTCCTTCGGATTACCGAAGGCCACCACTTCCCCATTCTTCACCGCACAGATGTGATCGGCGTAGCGAGCAGCGAAGTTGATGTCATGCAAGACGATGATGATCGTGCGCCCGAAGTTCTGCGCGGCCTCCTTGAGGTGCTTCATCATTTCCACGGAGTGCGCGATATCAAGGTTGTTGAGAGGCTCGTCCAGCAAAACGTAATCAGTCTCCTGACACAGGACCATCGCCACATACGCGCGCTGACGCTGGCCGCCCGAGAGCTGATCCAGGTAGCGATCCTCCAAATCGCTGAGGTGAAGGAAGTCAATGTACTTGGAGATGATCTCCTCGTCCTCAGCCGTCAGGCGGCCATGCGAGTACGGGAAGCGGCCAAACCCCACGAGCTGACGCACCGTCAGCTTCGTGATGAAGTGGTTCTCCTGCCGCAGGATCGACAAAATCTTGGCCAAGTCCTGGGACTTGGTAGAGGCGATGTCCAATCCAGCGACCTCAATGGTGCCTTCGTCGATATCGAGCAAACGCCCCACCATCGTCAGCAGCGTGGACTTGCCGGCACCGTTGGGCCCCACAAGCGCGGTGATACCGCCGGCCGGAATGTCGAGGGACACTGGGCCAATGTTCGTCTCGTGGGAATAGGTCTTCGCAACGTTATTGAGTGTGATCACAGTCTGCCCTTTCGCAAAATGACGATGAGGAATACCGAGCCGCCGACAAGTTCAATGATGATGGATACAACGCCCTGCGCGTAGAAGACGTGCTGCATGAGGAAGTACGCACCCGTGAGCACAGCAAAGGCGGTGGCGATGGCCATGGGGAACAAGTATCGGTGGTCGTAGGTTTCCGCGAACTGGTAGGCCAAGGTTGCCACCAAGAATCCGAGGAAGGTCATGGGACCTACGAGCGAGGTGGTGGTGGCCATGAGAACTGATACCAGGATCAGAGTAAAAATCGCGTTGAACTTGTGATTTACGCCGAGGTTGGTGGCAGCCTCGCGACCAAGCGAGAGCACGTTGAGGCGGCGGGAATTAAAGAAGAGCAACGCCGTCGCCGCAATCACCAGCGGAATTGCGATGGGATAATACTCAGTCTCAGCATTGTTGACCGAGCCAAACAGTCGTGCCGTCAGCACGTCGAATTCGCTGGGTGTCAGCATGCGCTGCATCAGAGTGGACAGCGATCCAAGTCCGCCACCAATGACCACGCCGACCAATAGCATCGCATGCATGTTGTTGCTGCGGTTTGTCAGCAGCCACGAGTACAGGATGAGCGAGAGCACAATCATCACTGCCATCTGGAACAGGAAGGTGCCCATGTTGCGGGCTTCCGTGAGACCCGTGGCGCCTAGGAAGAAGATGGTCGCAGTATTAATCGCCGCGTAGAGCGATTCAAAGCCCATGATGGACGGGGTCAGGATGCGGTTGTTGGTGACCGTATGAAAGGCCACGGTCGCAACGGCTTGACACACAGCCACGATAGCCATGGCGGTCACGGCGTCGGCACGGCGTTGCGCGATGAGCCACCACTTACGCGTTCCGAAGTCCATGGGGTTGTCATACGCCAGCAGGCCAAACGCGAAGAGTGCGCCCGCCACGATGAGCGCCACCAAGATGAGCCAGTACTTGCGCGCTGCTTTGGCCGACTGGAAGGAGCCCACATAGCGCTGCTTGGCGACGTCGCCTGTGCGCTGCTCTGTCTTAACGCTCACGGGTGGACCTCACAATCAGGAATACGAAGACAGCCGCGCCGACCACGCCCAGGATGACGGATACGGGCAGCTCAAACGGCGAAATGACGGTTCGGCCGAGGAGGTCACACAAGGTGACCGTGGCAATACCGAGCAGGCATACCCAAGGAAGGTTTGAGCGCAGGTCATCGCCGCGGAACATGCTCACCACGTTGGGAACGATAAGTCCCAAAAAAGGCAGGGAACCCACGACCACGGTGACCACGCCAGTGGCCACAGCGATGAGCCCGGTGCCGATGAGGATCATTTGGTTGTAATTCAGGCCCACGTTGGTGGCGATTTCTTCGCCCAAGCCTGCGACCGTGAGTTTGTCCGCGTAGAAGAACACCGCGAGCAGCACCAGCAACACGATCCACAGCACCTCGTACTGGCCCTCGTACACGGAGGTGAACGAGCCCATGAACCAGATACCCAGCTGCTGCAGTTTGTCGGTGGTCAGTGCCACGAAAGAGGACACCGCGCTGACGACGGCGCCCAGCATGATGCCGATGATCGGCACGATGAGCGAGGAGCGCAACGTGACTCGGCGCAAGAAAGCGAAAAAGACCATCGTGCCGATGAAAGAGAACACAACAGAAATGACCATGCGGCCAAGCACCGACGCGTGCGGGAGCACGATCATCGAAAAGAGAAGGCCGAGGCCTGCCCATTCCGTGGTACCCGTGGTCGTGGGTTCAACGAAGCGGTTCTGGGTGAGCAGCTGCATCACCAATCCACTCATCGCCATCGCCGCGCCCGCGAGCACCAGGGCGATGGTGCGCGGAATGCGCGTGGTCATAAACATGTTGCGGCCGTCGTCGTGATCAAGGATCGAATACTCCCCCACCATGAGCGAAAGGAGGAGCAACGCCGCTACAGCCACGACGCCGAGCAACAGCTTCCAAGTGAAAAGCTTGCCGCGGGAACGGCGCGCGGGTGGTGCTTCTTGAACCGCGGTTTTCTCTGCTGAAGTCAAAATTTATCTCTTTCACACCAAAAACCGGAAAGCCTTTCGGCGTTCCGGTTTCGGTTCTATTTGTGCAGGTTAGGACTGCTTCTCAAAGGCGTCAGCCAGAGCATTGAGAATCTCAGTGTAGGTAATGATGCTCTCGTTGACGTAGGTATCAGCCGGGGCAACGTAGACGTTGCCCTCCTTGACTGCGGTCACGTTCTTCAGCGCAGCATTCTCGTTAACGAGTTTGTCGCCTGGAACGTGTTCTTCGCCTTCCTTGCTGACGGCTGCGTCGCGGTCCATGACGAGGATCCAGTCCGGGTTGGACTCAGCGATTGCCTCGACGGAGATGTCATCGCCCTCGTGGTCATCGGTTCCTTCCGGAACCTCAAGAGCCGGGGTCATACCGATGAGGTCGAAAACCGGGCCGTAGGTGCGGCCGATCTTCGGCGCGATGTAGCCGATCTCGCCACCGGAGGTGTTCACTGCCATGACCTTCTTGGAAGGATCATAAGCTTCCTTGGCGCGCTTTGCGGCTGCGTCGAAGTCCTCGATGAGCTTGGCTGCATCCTCTTCGTGTCCGAAGGTCTGGCCCAGTGCCTCGGTGTGGCGCTTGAGCTCTTCGAAGAAGTCCTTGTCATCACGCGGCTCAAAGTCGAGCACTGGGACATCTTCCACCAGCTTTTCGATGTCTTCCTGGTGCTGCTCGAAGCGCTGGCCGTTCCAGACCACATCCGGTTCCGCAGCGACGAGAGATTCCAGATCCGGCTCGCGGTGGGAACCGAGGTCAGCTGCGACGGTGTCCTTGTTGTAGACATCGCGCACGGTGGAAGGAACCAACTTCAGCGGTGCGGCGGCAATCTTGACATCCCAGTCAGCAAGAATCTCGAAAGCGCGGTTGTCCGTAACGGCCGGGGCAGAAACCGGGGCAGCAATCTTCTTCTCACCGAAGTTGTCCTCGAGAGTGATCTCCGTGGTCTCGGAGGAGGACGCTGCGGAGGTGTCAGAAGAACCGGAGGTGGACTCTTCAGCAGAAGAGCAAGCGGTCAGAGCCATCGACAGGGCTGCGACGGACGCGACGAGAGAACGACGAATCTTGGCGGTCATGATGTCCTTTTCGAAAGGTTTTCAAATACTCGCCTAACCTAACTGAAGTAAGCCTTACCTTTCAAGCAGCTTTTGTTAGGCAAGCCTACAAATGCAATAAAATATAGGTTGAACTGCACAAAGAGGCGGTTACCCCCACCTCCTTGCACAGTGCAAGAAAACCTACTCGGCGCCTACTCGGCGCCTAGTCCGCGGCCGATTCCGCCAAGAGATCCGCCACCGAAACAGCGCCCTGTTCGGCAAACTCCGCGTTCGCTGCCGCGCGCATTTTCGTGTCCGCCAAGTAGTCAATCGCTACTTGGGCCAAGCCTGCTGCGGAGTCCACTGCGGCCTCGACAGCTGCATCCGTTGCGGCCCAGCGAGCGAAGTCCTCGGTATGCAGGGCAACGTCGGACGGAGAGACCTTGACCATCGGGTGAATGCCCGGCACAAGGTGCGAGACGTTACCGAAGTCCGTGGACGCGGCAAGGGTCTCCGGCACGGTTCCCGCGGGAAGTGCCGTCCTTCCGCGCAGCGTTTGCGTGCGCGTCCACCGCTCCACCAGCGCCTCGTTGTTGCGCACCGGCAGCGTCATCGGGTGCTCGTCCCATTCGACATCGACCTGGACGCCGGCCATTAGCGCAGCCCCCTCAACGATTTCGTTAACGCGTTGGGACAAATCCATGAGGGTCTGGTTGCCCAAGGAACGCACATAGATGTGCATCGAGGCTTCACGCGGAATCACCGAAGGTCGCGTTCCCCCGCCCATGATGGCGTGGACGCGATCGCTCGGAGGCATCTGCTGACGCATCAGGCCAATGCCCTGGTAGGCCAAGGACGCGGCGTCGAGAGCGTTGCGTCCCATGAAAGGTTGCGAACTCGCGTGCGCCGCCACGCCGCGAAAGCGCACGTTTACGCTGCGGCGCCCGACCCACGCGTGCGAGCCAATGTCATAGCCGAAGCCGTGGACCATCATCGCTGCATCCACGGAGTCAAGGCTGCCGCCACGGATCATGTACTCCTTGCCCGAATGCCCCTCCTCAGCCGGGGTGCCCTGCAGCAGCAGGCGCCCCTCGACGCCGCCGTTTTTACGCAGCGCCTCGACCGCGGACAGGAATCCGCCCATGCCCGCGGCCGCGATGACGTTGTGACCACAGCCGTGCCCGATACCGGGCAGCGCGTCATACTCGGCCATGACTGCCACGGTGGGATGAGATGACGCATCGAAATTCGGGCTCCTCCACTCCACCTCGAAAGCGGTTTCCACCCCGTAAACACCGCGTCGGACGGGGAAACCGCGTTGCTCCACGACGTCGGCAAGCATGCCCATCGAGCGGTGCTCCTCGAAGGCCGTCTCTGGGTGAGCATGCAAATCCTGCACGATGTGGGCGGCAAGCTCGCGGTTGGCGTCAGCGCTTTCTGACGCCGCCTTCCACAGCACGTCCTGCCCCGCATAAGCCTCCGCCGGGGATGCTTGCGCCCCCGCGTTGGCTGCTTGGGCGGCCGCCACGCGCTGCGCAATGAGCTGCTCCGTGGCCTCCAGATACGCCGTTGATGGATTGTTTCTTGCGTGATTGTCGCTATCGCACACGTTATCCCTCGATGAAAATGTTGTTGCCCGGACCCAGCGGCAGGTCTGCGTAGAACCAGATGGCCAGCAGGATTGCCCACGCGGTGAAGAACGGAACCACGTATGGCATCAGGCGCGCCATCAGGGTGCCCAGGCCTGCCTTCGGCTCGTAGCGCTGCAGGAATCCCAGCATCACAATCATATACGGGTTCAGCGGAGTGATGATCTGAGTTGCAGAGTCGCCCACACGGAAGGCGCCCTGAATAAAGGCCGGCTCGTAGCCCAGCAGTGCGAACATCGGAACGAACACTGCCGCCATCAGGGTCCACATCGAAGAACCGGAGATGATGAGCAGGTTCAGGCATGAGGCCAAGACGATGAACGCGAGGACCGCGCCAAAGCCGGTGAGACCGATGGATTCCAGGAATGCCGCGCCCTTGACCGCAGTAAAAGTACCGATGCCGGTCCACGCAAACAGCGCCACGAACTGGCCCAAGATGAAGGCCAAGATGAGAAAGCTCAACATGTCTTTCAGCGAGCCAATCATCATGTCGACGACATCCTTGATGCCGTTGACGGTGCCCACGACCTTGCCGTAGACCACACCGAGCACAAGGAAGTACAGGAAGACGATGAAGACGATGGAGCTCATCAGCGGAGACTTCGGCAGGAAGCCTCCGGTCTCGTTACGCCACGGGGAATCTGGCAGAAGAATGGCGAACAACAGTGCCGCGGTAACGATGACGGTGGCAACTGCAGACCACACCAGGCCTTTGCTTTCAGTCAGGGAAAGCTCTGCGGAGAGCTCCTCGCCGTTCTCGTCGCGGTCGCCGCGGTGTGCGGCCTCTTCCGGATCGATGTCCTCTTCGGTAGGCACTTCCTGTTTCCACATGCGCGGCTCGATGACGCGGTCAGTGATGTAACCAGCCAAGACACCGAGAACGATGGAAGATGCCACGTTGAAGAAGTAGTTGGACATTGCGTTCACGTCAGAGGACTCCATGCCCGGGAGGGTTTCCATAACCGCGGTGGTAATACCTGCGAACAGCGCATCCAGGGAGGTCGGGACCAGTGCGGTGGAGTAGCCAGCGCCAACGGCAGCGAAGCCACCGATGAGGCCTGCGACAGGGTGACGGCCGGCTGCCTTGAACACCATCGCCGCCAGTGGCGGAACGATAACGAAGGCAGCGTCAGCCATGACCGATGCGGTCACGCCAATGACGCCGACCGCGTAAGGCAAAAGCCATGGCTTCGCAGAGCCGAAGAACTTGCGAATGAGGGCGGAGAGCATTCCGGAGCGCTCGGCCACGCCGACTGCCAACATGATGGGCAGCACCGTAACCAGCGGCGGGAAGTTGATGTAATTCTCGCCCATCGTGGTGGTAAACCACGACATTCCCTCGCCGGTGAACAAGCCCTTGACGGGCTGGATTTCATCGGAACCAGGCACCTGCACCTTGATGTCCATCCACGCCATGATGGAAGAAGCAACGCCGGTGATGAGGAACAGGATCAGGAAGATGGTAAACGGCTCTGGCAGCTTGTTGCCTACGTATTCAACGCCGTTGAGAAACTTATCGAGCCAACCGTTACTGGCTGGTTGAGTCTTCGCGTCCTTTGCAGGACTTGCACTCCCCTGCGGCTCACTCGTGGTCTCTTTTGTGATGGCCATGGTGGTTCTCCTCGTGTTTTAAGGGGATTGGTCTTTTATTTGTGGTCATCTTGCCCATTTACTGAGGGGTTATCCCCGCGACACTTTCTAGACAATGTAGCTTACATTACATATAACAGTGATGTGCATCTCAACTTTTTATTTATCGGTTAGTATATAGAAATCTTGGAACGTAGGACACTCAACGACAAAACCAGAAAGGCGGCTTCCTCAGAATGGGTTTATTCAACGACACTCTTGAACTCTTGCAGGGATTAATTCGCAATCGTTGCATCAACGACGGCACACCCGGAAGTGGCCACGAGTACCGCAACGCGAACCTGTTGGAGGAGTTCTTCGAGGGCTCGGGAGCCCAGGTGGAGCGCTTCGAGCCAGAACCCGGCCGCGTATCGATCGCGTTTACAGTGCCCGGCAGCAACCCCACAGCGGAACCACTGACGATGCTCGGTCACATTGACGTAGTCCCCGTTGACGTGGACAAATGGACTCACGATCCCTTCGATGCCGAGGTGGTAGACGGTGTTCTGTACGGCCGCGGGGTATTCGACATGCTCTTCATCACGGCGTCGCAAGCCGCAGCCACGCGCGAAACAGCCCGGCGCGCGCAGGCAGGCAACCCGCCAAGGGGAACAGTGACCTTCGTGGGGCTCGCCGACGAAGAATCCGGCGGAAGGTTGGGCGCGCGCTGGATTTCTGAGAACCGACCCGACGCATTCTCTTGGAAGAACTGCCTCTCCGAGACCGGCGGCTCGCATCTGCCGGTGCGTGATGGCAGCGATGCTCTGGTTATCAACGTCGGCGAGAAGGGCATCTTCCAGCGTCGCCTCCATGCCACAGGGGATACGGGGCACGGCTCCCTACCCTATGGAAAGTCTTCATCCATCCTCACACTGGCGGAGGCCGCCCGGCGCGTGGGCGCGTTGGCAATGCCGCCCGCCTATGACCACGTGTGGTCCTGGTTCGTGGAGGCGTTCCACTTCGATCCAGATACCACCGCCGCGCTTGTCGACGGATCCGCAGGGGACGCTACTTACGAGACTTTCGGTAAGCTAGCGGCGTTCGCACACTCTTTTAGTCACACCAACATCGCTTTCACGGGGATTCATGGCGGTAGCGCCATCAACGTCATTCCCTCGAAGGCTTATCTCAACCTCGACATCCGGGCGCATCCGACGGATACCGCGGATTCTGTCGACGCCGCCCTCATTGCGGCGCTGGGGGACATGGCGGATGCGATAAGGATCGAGCATCTCAACAATGAGACCCCCTCGGCATCGCCTGCAGAAGGTCCGCTCTGGGATGCGATGGCTGCGACATTTGGCGAGTTCTTCCCAGAGGCATCAGTTGTGCCCGTCTACGCCTCGGGCGGCTCAGATCTGCGATTCGCCCGCCGCATGGGTGGTGTGGGCTATGGTTTCGCCCTGCATGCTCGCCCACGGGACTTAGCTAGCGCCAACAACGAGCTACATTCACATGACGAATGCCTCCACCTGGAAGACCTAGAACTCACAGTGAAGGCATACGATGCGCTGGTTCAGCGCTTTTGTGGTTAAGAAATGGTGCTCCAGCACCGCGCCGATTAATCCTCGACGACAGAAACCTTGACGTCGATGTTGCCGCGGGTGGCGTTGCTATAAGGGCAGACCTCATGCGCCTTGTCGGCGAGGGCCACCATCTGCAGCGCGGAGTGGAAGCAGGCTGCGTAGCCGGCAGCAAAGAGGAGCTCTGGGTTCGCGGCGCCGCCTTGGCCACCCATCTCCTTAGGAATGGCTAGGTCCATGTCAACCAGGCCATCAGCGGAACGTACGTGGCCGTCACGACCAGCGCCAGTTGCCAGTGCTTCTGCGGTGTAGATTGCGTTCATGTTGTAGCTCCTAATGGGTAAAGGTTTAGCGCACTTGAATGGGTGCAGTTGATTTGATGCAAATGAATTAATGTTCGTGGACGAGCTTGGTAGCCTTCTGCGCGAGTGAGCGCAGCGTATCCATTTCTTCGCGCGAAAGCCCGAGACTATCGATGAGGCAGGATTGCACCCAACCGGCTTCAGCGCGTAGTTCCTGGCCTTGGTCGCTGAGATGAATTAGCACGACGCGCGAGTCTTCTTCGGAACGTTCGCGGGTGATGTAGCCGATTTTCTCAAGGCGCCGCAGCAAGGGCGAGAGCGTTCCACTATCGAGGTGCAGCTTCTCCCCTAGATCGCGGACCGTAATGCCGTCACACTCCCAAAGCGCGAGTATGACAACATACTACGGATAGGTCAGGTCCAGCTCTTTCAACGTACGCAATCTAAATCGGGCAAACCATCACCAAAGTTTTCAGACAGGTTGTCGATTCAGAAAATCTCGATAGCCAATCAAAATAGCCGAGAAGTTCCGATGTCACTTTGCCCTCTAAATGCAATCGTCGAGCAGTAAGATTTTTATTCGCAGTCTTCGCTATTCGCTCATGCGCCGGTAGTGAAACCGTCAATCTCTTTAAAACTAAACCGCTCCCTTCGGAAGGACAGCAGCATGAAACGCCTGCTACCAATTATTCTCGCCGTTCCTCTCGCACTAACTGCATGCGGCAGCGCGGAGGAATCCGCAGACTCCACCACCCCCTCTAGCACCCAAATCACCAGCACTACTTCAGCAACTAGTACCACTGCTACGTCAAGCACATCGGCAACCAGCAGCGCTTCTTTGACTAGTCAAACACCATCACCAACCTTGCCCGTCGATGCAGAAGATGATGACGATCTTCACGTAGTGCCGCCGCAGAACATCGGCCAAGAAAAAGACCCAGTAATCGGTTACACCGAAGCACCTGGAGAAACATCCCCAACACCGATGAACAAAACCATTTCAACCTGTGGCGATCCTTTGCTCCATGAGCGCGGAACAACATTCTTCACAGACGGAACCTCTGGTTGGACGCAGCAATGTTCCAATGAGATGGACGTTCCTGTGGAACCTGCCCAGGCCCCTGCGCCAGCACCTGAATATTCGGGCGGCGCCAGTCGAACCTGCGCTGAGATTGGCCACAAAGTTTACCCCGGCGATCCGGAATACAGTCCCGACCGCGATAGCAACGGTGATGGCGTAGGATGCGAGTCCCAGCCGGGCTAGACGTACCTATGATCCGGTTTAAGTAGCAATTACAGAACGAAGAAAGCCCCAGCTAAACATCGTTTAGCTGGGGCAAGTGGTGGAGCCGCCGGGAATTGAACCCGGGTCCTTCGTCACCTCGCCAGGGCTTCTCCGTGCGCAGTTTGCACAGGATCTCTACTCGGCCCTCCGGCACGGGCAAACACGTTCCGGATGATGGGCCCAGTTGCTCTAGAAGTCCCCTTCCGGCCGAACAACAAACCAGAAAGGCAAGTTCCTTAGTCGATGCCAGGAACCAGGTCAGGAACTAAACCTGGGCTGACAGACACGCGTCGCTGAAATTAGGCAGCGAGGGCGTAGTCACGCTGAGAGTTCTTCTCTGCGTTTATTGGTTGCTGCGACGCTTACGGTGGTCTCCAGCCTGCACCGGCACGCTTCCCCTGGCTCAATGTACGAAGTCGAAACCAAGTCGACCCCATTGACCTACAGAGCGGGTATGTGCAATTCTCTGCGGTTTGATAAACACTACTCCAACACCGGCTTAAGGCTCAAGTCCCTCGGCATAAGCCCTATGTGGTTCATCTCTGCCCTATTGCGCCTTATTGCGCATCCAGCCATTCTTTGAGAACCGTAGCGTGATTTACCTCGCGGTCCTTGGCGGCGAAGATAAGCGTTACTGCGCCCTTGTCCGCGAGGCGGCGTAGGTTTTCCATATCTTCGGCGTCGTTCGCGTCGAGCTCAGACTTATAACGATTGGAGAACTCATCGAATGAATCCGCGTCGTGGTTCCACCACTTGCGCAGCTCAGGGCTGGGAGCTACGTCTTTGAGCCAATAGTCCGGCGCCAAGTCATCCTTGCTTATCCCGCGCGGCCAGAGCCTGTCCACGAGCACCGACTTGCCGGTTACTTTTGCCTCGCCCTTGACGACGTCGTGAGCCTTTGCCGTATGAATCATGGTACCCAGGCTACGTCGTGGCGGCGCTTAGGCGTTGATTCCCTTGATGCGGCGCCCCAGTTCGCGGGTGATTTCGCGGTCTTGATCGCGGCGCTTGATGGCCTCCCGCTTATCGTAGTCCTGCTTACCCTGGGCAAGGCCCAACTCGCACTTGGCGCGGCCATCTTTCAGATAGACCTTAAGCGGCACCAGAGTCTTGTTGCCATCGCGCACCTGCCCCATGAGCTTGTCAATCTCACGGCGGTGCAGCAGCAGCTTGCGAGTGCGCTTTGGCGAGTGGTTTGTCCAAGTTCCCTGCGAGTACTCAGGGATGTGGAGGTTGCGGATATAAACCTCGCCGTCGTCGATGGTTGCGAACGCATCGACGAGCGAGATTTTGCCCTCACGCATTGACTTGATTTCGGTTCCCACCAGGACCATGCCGCATTCGAGGGTATCGAGAATCTTGTAATCGTGACGGGCACGGCGATTGGTGGCTAGGGTCGTGTTGTTATCGACCGCTGCTTTCTTCTTTGCCTTCTTCGCCATAATTTCTACAACTATACGCGGTGCTTACTTGCGCACATAAGCGCGCAGGGTAATCTGCGCCGTCAGTGCAGCAAAGATCAGTGCGAATACGCCCACGATAGGCAGAGCAACCAAAATGTCCGAGCTCTTAATCGGTGCCAGAAGCTGCGATTCGTAGAGATTCTTCAGCGAGGGGTCAACCACCGCGGACTTACCCACGGAGATGCCCACACCAGCGAGCACGACGCCGATCAGCGTTCCGAGGAGTGCTTCCAGCACGAACGGAGCCTGGGTCATCCAGCGGGATGCACCCACCATGCGCATAATCGAGGTCTCACGGGAGCGGTTGAAAGCAGCAATCTGAACCATGTTCGCGATCAGGAAGATAGCTGCGATTGCCATCACGGCTGCGAGCACGAAGGTGGCATTGCGGATGGCGTCCAAGTTATGGGCGGCACCGCGGACTTCTTCTTGCTGGTCAATGATTTCGCCGACCGCCGGGTTGTCTTTGATGGCGTCGATTGGAGCGGTATCCGTGGGATCGACTAAGCGGACGTGGAAGGCCGCTGGCAGCGCGTCGGGAGAGGTCTCCTCCACCATCACAGGATCGGTCTCCTTGAAGAGCTCGACGAAGCGGTCGTAGGACGCCTGACGGTCACGATAAGTCACCGATTCCACGTCGTCTTCGCTTTCCAGCTGCTTCTTCAAGTCAGCGCATTCCGGAGAACTACATTCCGGATCGTTTGCAGAGATGTCCTCATTGAGCTGAACCATGACTTCCACGCGCTCCAAGTAGATCTCCTTGGTGTCGTTGGTCATGTTGGTCACCAGCACGCCGGCGACGACCAGCGCTACGGAAATGGCGGTTGTGATAACCATCGCCACCGTCATGGTCAGGTTGCGGCCGAGCCCCTTAAAAGCCTCGCGTAAAACTAGTCCTAGTTGCATTTACAGAGCCTCTCCGTACAGTGCGTGGTCTTCATCGCGAACGAGCTTGCCGTTGTGCAGCTCGAGGACGCGCTGGCGGGCATCATTGACGGCACGTGCATTGTGCGTAGACATGATGACTGTGGTGCCGCGGCGGTTGATCTGGGATAGCAATCCCAAAATCTCCGAGGCAGTACCCGGGTCCAGGTTGCCCGTCGGCTCATCTGCAAGGACCAACTTGGGGCGGTTAACAAAGGCACGCGCCACGGCAACGCGCTGCTGCTCACCACCGGAAAGCTCGTGCGGCATGCGGTGCTGTTTGGAACCCAAACCCACCATTTCCAGAACTTCTGGAACCGCTTTGTCGATCTTGGACTTCTTCTTGCCAATGACCTCGAGCGCGAAGGCCACGTTTTGGTAGACGTTCAGTTTCGGCAGCAGGCGGAAGTCTTGGAAGACGTAGCCGATGGACTGGCGCAGCTGATTGATCTGGCGGCCTTTCAGCGCATTGACGTGGAAATCGCCGAAGTGAATGTCGCCGGAGGAAACATTCGTCTCACGCACCATCAGCTGTAGGAATGTCGACTTACCGGAGCCGGAGGGCCCGATCAGGAAGACGAATTCGCCGTCATCGATCTGAAACGAGACGTCGTCAAGCGCAGGCCTTGTCGACGTTCTATAAACCTTGGACACATTTTCAAAGGTGATCACTCAAGCCACATTAGCAACATGAGTTAACAACAGAAAGTGTAAAACCTAACTTTCCTGCTCTTCCTTCTGCGCCTCAGCCATACGCCAGCGGATTCCGGCCTCCAAGAATCCATCCAGGTCACCGTCGAGCACCTTCGATGGATCGCCCACCTCATAGTTAGTGCGTAGGTCCTTGACCATCTGATACGGATGCAGGACATACGAGCGCATTTGGTTTCCCCACGAGGCATTACCGCCTGCGCCGAGCGCATCCATCTCCGCTTGTTCTTCCTGACGCTTGCGCTCCAAAAGCTTGGCCTGCAGCACGCGCATCGCCGAGGCTTTGTTCTGGATCTGGGATTTTTCATTCTGGCAGGTCACCACGATGCCGGTCGGAATGTGCGTCAGACGCACCGCGGAATCCGTAGTATTAACTGACTGGCCGCCAGGGCCCGAAGAGCGATAGACATCGACGCGCACGTCCGCATCCGGAATATCGATATGGTCGGTCTGCTCCACCACCGGCAGCACCTCCACCTCAGCGAAGGAGGTCTGGCGCCGACCCTGATTATCGAAGGGCGAGATGCGGACCAAACGGTGGGCGCCCTGTTCTACAGAAAGCTGGCCGTACATGTACTCGCCGTGCACCACGAAGGTGGCCGACTTGATGCCCGCCTCCTCTGCATAAGAAATGTCGTAGACATCCACCTTATGGCCATTCTTTTCCGCCCAGCGCACGTACATACGCATGAGCATCTCAGCCCAGTCCGCCGCATCCACGCCACCTGCACCGGAACGGATGTTAATAACGGCCTCGCGCGGGTCATACTCGCCCGAAAGCATCGTGGTCACTTCCAGCGCCTCGATGAGGGTGCCCAGCTCGTCTAGCTCGTCGTCGGCAAGCGAGGTGTCCCCCTCTTCCTCCGCCAACTCGTACATAACCGGCATATCGTCCACGCGAGAACGCAGCGATTCCAGCTTGCGAATCTTGGCCTGCGCGGCCGAAAGCGCGGAAGTCACCTGCTGCGCGTGGGCCGGATCATCCCACAAAGAGGGGTCACCAGCCTGAGCCTCGAGCTCACGAACCTGCTCAGCTAAAGCTGCAGGATCCATGACCTTTTCAATGGTCGTAAGGGTGGAATCCAATTCGGCAAGACGGGCTGATTGTTCGGGACGCATAGCGCCCAAGTCTACCTGCGCAGCACACACAATTAGCCATCGGCCGCATTTAGCGGGACAATAGCTCCATGACTCAACAGCCGAGCTTGAATGAGATGATCGACGCGATCACCAAAACCTTTCTGGTAGCTCACGTAGATGACACCGACGCACACCTTGCGCAGGCACTCGTTTACAACGCAGGCCGCCTAGCATGGCGCATGCGTGAGCAGGGCATTGACGTCGATCAGAAGACCTCCATTTCTGATGTCGTCACCGATGCAGACCGCGCCACCGAGCGCTTCGTTGCCGGCGTGCTCGAGGTGGTGCGCCCCGAGGACGGCATCCTCGGAGAGGAGGGCGCTACCCGCCCTTCCACCTCGGGACGCAACTGGGTCATCGACCCAGTAGACGGTACCTATAACTTCGCATCTGGCTCGGATTACTGGTGCTCGGCGCTCGCGCTTACCGACGCCGAGGGCGTCATCATGGGCGCAGTACACCGTCCCGCCATGGGCTACACCTGGTTCGGCGGCCGTGACTTTCCTACTTCCCGTGATGGAAAGGACGTCGCCAAGCTGCAGGATAAACCGGCAAATGAAACCAGCATGGCAACCTACCTGCACCCTACATCCATTCAGGACCCGGAAATCTGCGCGGCCGGGCAGCGTGTGTCCGAGCACTTTGCTACAGTTCGCATGCTCGGCGCCGGTTCCGTGGACCTCTCCAGCATTGCTGACGGCACCTGGGGTGCTTGGATGCAGCACAGCGTCGCAGACTGGGATTGGTTCCCGGGCAAAGCGCTGGTGGAGGCCGCAGGTGGCGCCGCCCGCAAGGTAGAAGCAGGCGGTGTGGAATGGTGCATCGCTGGTAATAAACAGGTTGTCGATCAAATGGAGGCATGGCTCCGTGGGTAAGTTCAAAGAAGACTTAGGCCTCGCGCTCGAGCTAGCAGGTCACGCGGATGTCATCACGATGCACCGCTTTGAGGCTTCCGATCTTTCGGTCAAGGACAAGCCGGATATGTCCCCGGTTTCTGACGCTGACTTGGCCTGCGAGAAGCAGATTCGTGAGGCTCTCAAGCGCTCCCGCCCGCGCGACGAAGTCTTAGGCGAGGAATTCGGCGGCACCCCCACCTTCAAGGGCCGCCAGTGGGTCATCGATCCGATCGATGGCACCAAGAACTTCGTGCGCGGCGTGCCGGTATGGGCCACGCTGATTGCTCTTTTGGAAGACGGTGAGCCTGTGGTTTCGGTGATTTCCGCGCCTGCTTTGCGACGTCGCTGGTACGCCGCCAAGGGCGGCGGCGCCTACCGCGTATTCGGCGGCGAGCCAAAGCGTCTACACGTATCGCAGATTGACCAGCTCGAAAATGCCTCTCTGGCCATGGGCTCGTTGGCAGGCTGGGCTAAGCGCGGTTTGCGTGATTGCTTCGTGGAACTCTCCGAAAAGACCTGGCGTCTGCGCGGCTATGGCGACTTCTGGAACTACTGCTTGGTGGCAGAAGGCGCAGTCGACATCGCGGCAGAGCCCGAGGTCTCCCTCTGGGATCTTGCAGCGCCGTCTTTGCTGGTAACCGAGGCAGGTGGTAAGTTCACCGGCCTCAACGGCGAGGCCGGCCCGCACCACGGCTCTTCGGTGGCTAGCAACGGCCTGCTGCATACGGCAGCGCTGGAAGCGCTGAAACTGCAATAGACAAAACAATCACTAAAACGGCTACATGCCCCGCGCTTCAAACGCGGGGCATGTAGCCGTTTGTGGGAGAGATTAGTTCTGCGGGAGCGTAAAGCCTGCTCCTACCCCACCGCGGCGGTTCATGTCCGCAAGGATTGCGTCCATGTTCATCGCTACGGTCGGATCGTGCAGAGCGCCCTGCAGCGGGGTGCGACAATCAGGCAGACCCGGGATAAGACCGCGGGAGATTGCACCGATGATGCGACCCTTGTACATAACCGGTGCGCCGGAATCACCTTCCATGGCGCAGACCTGGTTGATCTGGACTTCCTTGGCCTGCTGGTAGGTCATGCCACAGGTAGTGCCGGTTGCGACGCCAGTCTTGCAGGTGACAGCGCCCGGCTTGACATTGCCGCCAACCTCCGTGGCATGCACGCCATTGTAGTTGCGGGTTACCTCAGCCTTGGAGCCGAACTCGATGACCGAGTAGTCCAGGTAATCGTTCCTGGAGGCAATGGTGCCGGTTGGGCCAACCTGCCAGGAATCGGCGGAAGAAACTGGGTCACCGACGTTGCCGCAGTGTCCCGCGGTGATGCCTACCTTGCGGCCGGCTGCGTCGGTGCCTGCTGCGGTCAAGGTGCACATGGTGTCCTGACGAACATACAGCGGCGTACCTGGGCCGTACAAGGACTTTCCACGCGTCAACGCCGCATTGGATTCTTCAGGTACGCGCGGTGCGTCGAAGTAGGAACCAGGTACGCGATGCAACACGTAGTCATCGAAGGGCTTAGCGGCTGCCGCCTTGGAGAAAGCATCGTTCTTCCAGACGTAGTTCGGGTCCGTGCCCTGTGGCTTGAAAGCCGGCTGTGTTGCCTGCTCAATCATGCCGACCGGGTTCGGGTTGGTCAGCGGTTGCGCGTACTGCTGGCTATCCGCATTCGCTTGTTCGATGACCGGCTGCACTGCGTTCTGGGCCTGGGACACTGCATCGTTGACGGCCGAATTCAGCGCTTTATTCTGTGCCTGAATTTGGGTCTGAACTTGGCCCTGCACTTGTGCCTGGGCCGGCGCGGCCGGCTGCTGCGTCTGCAGCATGTCACTTAAACCAGATTGCGCGCCGAAGCGAGCAATCTCATCATTGACATGATTGACCACGGCATTCGCGGCGGCAGCTGGGTCGAATGGCTCGGCAGCAGGCAGCTCTTGGGCGCCTGCAGTGGGGCTCGCAAAGAAAAACGCACCTGCGAAAGCCGAGCCCACGATGACTTTCTTTAGGTACGGAATGTGAAGCATGAACAAATCCCTCTATCTATCTTGCTATTGGTCTAGCAAGGCTCATCATTTCACGCGGGTAGGTATTACGAAGCCCTAGTTTGTATCTGTTTCCAACCCGTTATCGTTTACACAGTTTGCGGGTGTACCCAAAACCTTTGGTTTACCTAAAAATGGCCGCTGTACTAGGTTTTCTTTGTAAAACGTCAAAGGGGCCTGGCCCCAACCCAACCGGGCTGGATATAAGGTGTCTACCTAACAGGGGCCAGGCCCATCCAAGATGCAGACCGCCATTGCATCTGGCAGGCGTTAACAACCATCCGATCAAACGCAGACTTCGCTACTCAGGTTGCCGACGCTCATAAAACTGACCACCCTGGGACGCCAGATGCCGGGGACATGGACCAAACGAACAACGCAATTGGCCGCGATGTAGGCCTCCGACATGAAGGAGACGAGCAAGAGGCAATTAATGATTGCCATGACAAAGCAAACAATGGAGAGCTAAAAATACTGAAGAAGGCCTGACATGAAAGACAAACTTCCATTATTAGAAACCGTGATGGGAATCGTCTGCGGAATAGTAGCACTCTACGGTGAAATACTATTATCCACAACGCTCCCCATTCCTTTTGTGCTCTATGGATTACCACTGGCGCTCCTGCTTGCGTGCGGTATCATTCTTTTCTTCATTTTCCTGGTGAAGAAAAACCGCTACATCGGCAACTGTTCATGGAAAGCATTTATAGTTGCGCTAATTCTTTCTTTTTCCATTTCATCCACCTTATGGATAACAACTATCGTTCCTTACGCAAACTTCTCTTGAAAGAAACGCAGCCCCCCCAACAAGCTTCACTGTTGTGATAGCAACGTTGAGGACTCCGCTCACCACATTAAGGATTACCAGTCCGTGGGTGGCGGGGTCTTTGCCTTTGGACGTACCTGGAGGCATAGTTGTGCGTATTGAGCCTGAAATTAATGTAGTCGGTAGAGATGTTCAGCGATACATCCCGGACTCTGGTGTGACAGATCTGTATTTGGATACAAAGGTTGCGGACCGCTAACGCAGTAAGTGAATTATGAAATTAAAACAAGCAATAAATTTTAATACCTTTCGGTTCAGCTTGTTATACGCGCTTTCCCTGTCAGTCGCGGGTATCGATCTGACGATTTCGGTACGCTCTGGTCAAGAATTGACTAGGACAGCGTTAGGCGGCACGATGACCTATGTTTTAATAGCCTTGGGTACCATAATTGCCGCTCGACTTGGAATGCCATTGATTAAAAGGCTCGGGCCTCGAATGGTATATCTAATTGCGGGTACAACTTGTATTTTGTCAGGAATGGCAACATCTTTTGCAATGCAAAAGCAACAAATCTGGCTATTTTACGGTGGAATACTGCTCGTCGGTATCTTTATGGGGCTCGCAAATTTTCATCGAATTTTGGTGAAAGATTTCGCGCCCCAGCCAAGTCCTTGGGATACGAGTCTCGTTCTCTTGAGCGGAGTCGTTGGGTCGATTTTCGGTCCTTGGGTTGCTGGTATCGTGGCCGAATCCCCAAGCGATTTCTACAAGGCGTATCGGGTTGTAATTGGTCTTGGGATACTGGTCTTTTTCGCCTCGCTGGCTCTACCCCAAACCATTGAAACGATGCTTGCACGAACATCCAAGGATGATCGCTCGGGTGATCGTTCAGGTGATCGTTCGACTCTTTATCTTGGTGGTGTATTGGGGTTCTTCAGTTATGTAACTATGACCCTTTTAATGACAGCAGTTCCCTTAGAAGCCCAGCGACAGGAGCTAAGCAGCTCCGAAATTTCTGAATTGTCGCAGTTACATATGGTTGCCATGTACCTTCCAATATTGGTGGTTCCCTATCTTATCAACCAGTTTTCAGCGCAGAAGGTTGCGATTTGGTCCTTGGGGCTGGGCGGTTTGTCTGCAGTGTGTGCTGAACTTCTTCTCAAGGATGAAAAAGAAAATAATCTTGAACTAGCGATCTTGATGGTGATTGCGGGAGTCCTTTGGGCTTTTTCGTTTACTGCGGCATCAAATATTGTTGCGGTAAACCAATACGGAAGGACTCATCTAGTTGCGCGGGGTCGTGCTGAATCGATGCCTCCGCTGGGAATGATTATCGGATCTATTCTTGCAGGAGCATTGTTGGGCTCAGTTGGCTTTATTTGGGTTGCGGTGTTCTTCGGAATTGTATCGCTATCTGCATTCCTTCTCTTGACGATACTGACCAGTCTGAAACCGACATAAGCTTAAGGGGGGTAATCGTGGAATATGTCTTTGATTTGGACGGCACAATGTACACGGATGAGTACAACTCATGCATGGGCCTGGCCCCCGGATAGTGGACATGTCGGGGGTTAGCTATGTTGCTTTGGTCAGTGTCGCTGAAGTCTCGGTTTCAAAGACATCAGGGGCTACAAGATTGCACCACGAGTGTCGCCGGTGTGTGTTGTAGCGCATGCACCATCGAAAGACTTCCTGCCGGCAGGCGATCGGATTGCCAAAGACTTTCCTATCACGTAAGACTTCCCGCTTGAGCATGGCGTCTACGCGGCTACGGTGACTTTCTCTCCTACTGCCTAGTAGCCGAGGGCGCGGTCGATGTCGCCGCTGAGCCGGAAGTTTCTCTGTGGGACCTGGCTCCGCTTGCAGCCCTGGTAGCCGAAGCTGGTGGCCGCTTCGCTTCTCTAGCGGGTGTCGACGGGCCGCACGGCGGGGATGCGGTTGCGACGAATGGGTTGCTTCACGACGCCGTCGTCAAGCGCCTGAACGGGTAAACAGAGTTTTCCGACCTGTCGCAATTTGCGAGCAGCGGCTCACTATCTCCCGTCCGCGTGACCGATATCCAGGATACGTCGCAGCTCAGCAAATACCTCAGGGCGTACCTCATGGGTTACTACCCGTCCACTCTTAGACCTAGTAAGCAGCCCGGCATCCGCCATGGTCTTTAAATGATGCGATACCGTCGGCTGACTAAGCCCAGAAACAGCGGCCAGCTCCCCCACGGTCATCGGACTACAGCCAGCGGCAGCGAGCTGAGACAAAATTTGCAGGCGCGCCGGTTGCGCCAGCGCTTTGAAGAGCGTTGCCGCAGCTTGCGCTTCCGCCGCCTCGAGAGGCCGACCGCCAAGTGCGCAGCATTCTGAGATTTCGTCCATACCTGTTGAGACTACACGGCCCCTACTCTGGACATATTGACATCTATCGATATATCGATTACACCGGAATCTATGACACAGACTACAAAGTCACTCAGCTTCCTAGATCGCTTCTTGCCGCTATGGATTGCAGCTGCAATGGCAATTGGCCTCATCCTGGGCAAAATTGCACCGTCACTTGTGAACTGGCTGGCAGAGGCAAAAATTTTGACAATTTCCGTACCAATCGCCATCGGCTTGCTGGTCATGATGTACCCACCGCTCGCAAAAGTCCGATACGACAAAACGGGCAAAATTTTGACATCAAGGAAGCTGATGGGCATTACAGTCTTCCTCAATTGGATTCTCGGCCCCGCACTGATGTTCAGCCTTGCCTGGATATTCCTCAGCGATAGTCCAGAACTGCGCACTGGCGTGATTATCGTCGGTCTCGCCCGCTGCATTGCAATGGTTTTGGTCTGGAACGACCTATCTTGCGGCGATACTGAAGTCGCTGCCGTATTGGTGGCCGTAAACTCGTTATTTCAAATTGTAATGTTCGGCGTTCTAGGGTGGTTCTACCTGCAGATTCTGCCCTCCTGGTTGGGACTGGAAACCACTTCCGTCACCTTTTCTTTTTGGGCAATCGCACTATCCGTAGTGATATTCCTCGGCATTCCGCTGCTGGCTGGCGCGGCATCACGCATAATTGGTGAACGCACCCGTGGTCGCGACTGGTATGAAAATGAGTACTTGCCCAAAATCTCACCATTGGCGCTTGCCGGCCTTCTATACACAATCGTGTTGCTCTTTGCACTTCAGTCACAGCAGATTGTTGAGAATCCCTGGACCGTTGGAAAAGTGGCGTTACCACTAGTGATCTACTTCCTCGCCATGTTCGCGATCGCTCTCACTTCGGCCAAGGCCGCGGGCATGAACTACGCAACCTCCGCATCGATTGCCTTTACGGCTGCCGGAAATAACTTCGAGTTGGCAATTGCAGTTGCGATTGGCACCTTCGGCCCATTGTCCCAGCAAGCACTTGCGGGAACGATTGGACCACTGATTGAAGTTCCCGTACTCGTTGCACTTGTCTACGTCACCCGCTGGCTCGGGCCGCGCCTTTTCCCCAATGATCTTTCCGTGCCGGAAAAACTATAGAAAAAGGATTCTGAAGTGAAGGAAATCCCAAAACTACTACCAATGCGCTTGCAGCCAAATCAGTTACAGAAATCGGCGCCTCTATAGACGGTGCATCACCAAAGCCCATAGACCCCACGATTCTCCGGACTGCAGATCGTGTTGTCTTCATCGGCGATGATGCTCCAGCACAGGGCATAGCCGGGGACCGCTGCCCACCAGGTGGCAAGCAGGTTCAGGGTTGGGCCAGCCACGCGTCACCTACCGATGCGAGAGCACTGGGAATAGCAATGATTAACAGATACGCGAGGAAGACGCCTGGCACCTCGGACTAAGTGAAACTCGTCAGCATTGTTCTCAGGCCACTAGGTTACGCGTGACCTGGGCTCTTTGAACACGTTAGCTTCACAGGGAATGTACAGACGAAACACTCTGTTTTTACTCAAAATCACCTAATGTATTGCCAGATTCGGTTGCTACAACAAGAAAGTCGTTTTGATTAAGACGCTTATAGGGAGAGCTTTTTACCAAAGAGCACCTCCCGATAAGTTGTAGTACAAGGAGAAATCTGAGGTGAATAAACCTTCACGAATTGTGGGGCTTGATATAGCGCGCTCACTCGCCATCATCGGCATGATCATTGTCCATATGGCCTCACTGCTTTGGAGCACAAAGGTTGTGCTCTCCGGCCTGCCTTCATCATTGTTCGCCATTATTGCCGGCGCCACCATGATGATTATCGGCCGAAATTACAGCAGCACCACCTTCTTGCGCCTCATCACTCGCGGCGCTCTGATTATTCTCATCGGCCTGGCCTTGTTGCCGGTCGGTGGAGAAATTCAAGTAGTCCTCATCGTCATGGGTCTGGTAATGATGTTGGTTTCCTGGATGCCAGCGCTCGGAACCTGGTGGCGAGTCGGCTTCTTCATCGCCGCAACTATCGGCGCAACAATAAAGTACGCGCCCATGACGCTGCCACAGATTTATCCGCTACTGGCATGGATTGCATACTTCATCGGCGGCATGCTGCTTTACGACGTCTACCTACGCGGTCGTCTGCAAGACACTTCTACCTCCAAGACCAGCGCTAATGCCCGGTTGAGTTGGATTGTTACCGCTGTCAGCGTTGTCATCACAGCCGTCGGCATGTACTTCCGATTTGATCCCGAGATTGCTGGATGGCTCCGATTTACCGGACATACCGGTGTCTTCGGCGAAATCATTCTCTCCGTCGCCGTTGCCGCTGTTGTTCTGCATTTGTGCCTGTTCGTAGGCGACCGCTTCCCGACCGCGGTTTACCCATTCGCGGCCATGGGAACAATGTCGCTGACCATTTACATCCTGCACGTTCTCACCGCAGCTTATTGGCAGCAGAATGTTGCATTGCATTCCACGCTGTCTGCAGCAGGTTTCATCGTATTCTTCCTCGTCATCGCAAGTCTCTGGAGGAAGTTTGTGGGTCAGGGCCCTGCCGAAAAACTCGTTGCCACCGCAATCAAGGCCATTGTTCCTTCTGGGAAAGGGAAATAACCGTGAAGAAAACATCTTTTTCCATCGCAGCAATTGTTAGCAGCACCCTGCTTCTATCTGCGTCTCCAGCTCTTGCATTGGAAAACGGCGAACCCGCACCGGCAAATGCTGAAAGCAGTTCTGTGGCCGCGCTAAAGATCGGCAAAGTCGGCAATTTCGGTGACTGCACCGGAACGCTGGTTGCAGATCAGTGGGTGCTCACAGCACGCCACTGCCTAGAGTCTGTGAACAACGAAGGAACCCAGGCCCGCATCGGCGGGAAAGTCTACGATGCCGATTCTTGGGCGCTGTCCCCAATGTCTGATGCAGGATTGCTTCACCTGACTCAAAAAGTCACTGACGCAACCCCGGCGAAGGTCTCCCGCGATATTCCAACACCTGGACAGGTGGGAACTCTCTACGGCTGGAGCAGCAGCTCGTCGATGGCCCGATCCGGACAGCTTCCGATGTCCAAGATGGTCGTCAATGAGCTGCTGGGCGGAGGCCCCGATGAAGGAACTCCAAGTGAGGCTGCGCCTGGTGCAGCTACTCCAGGTGAAGCGATTCCAGGCGGTGACATGGAATCAATGAAAATGCAGCCAGAAGCCGTCATGCCAGGTACAGCAATGCCAGATGCAGTTAAGCCAGATGCTTCCAAAACCGAGTCGATCCCTGCTGGAACCGAAAGCATCCCAGCCGACGCTGCCATGATGCCAATGATTCAAAGCGCCATCCTCGACGTACATTCGGTCTCCGGTGCAGGCATGCAGGGCGGTGACTCCGGCGGACCATTCTTCGTCGATGGAAAGCTCGCCGGGCTTGCTACCGCCGGAACTTCCAATGGAGATCCTGACCTGCCCTCCCCCAGCGCGGCAATCACTACCCTCGCAGGCACCGCCGACTGGATTGACGGTGTCACCTCTGGTCGCGACAAAGAAAGCGTCCTAACCGCAGAGAACACTCCTGCTCCACCAAAGACCATTCAGACCAGCGCCGATCACATGTGGGGTTACCTCGCCATCGCGTGCGTTGGCCTGGTTATCGCAGCAGCCTGGTCGCGCATTAGGAATGGCCGACAGTAGAACCGTCTAACCACAACCACAAGCCGCCTCCCCAGCAAGTACTGGGTAGGCGGCTTTTATCGTGCATACTAAGAATCGACGATGTGATTCACATAATTGCTATTTGGTGAAGTCGTGTCTCGTGAAGGCGAATGGGGCAAATGGAAAGCGGGACGGAGCAAGACACAAGAGAGCACCATCCTTCGGGTGACCTCCTACCTCTGCCCTACTCCGCAGGGGTGGGGTGTGACAGGTGACGGTCGCGCTTACCTGTCAGTGAAAACCCCGCCGACTGTTGGGTTCGACGTTTGGAACCGGACTGTTGAAAAGCTGCGCGGTGTCGTGAAATGCGACGTTGAACTGCGCCGTTTGGCCGCTGACCGAGTGGCAATCGTCACCCCGCCGAGGGCTGCCCGCATGACCCCTGGGTGCCTGGCGCAGACGAGCAACTCCATGTAACTGGCACCGACTCGTTGGAAGAGTTTTGCGCGTCATCTGTTGCCGCGTATCCGCGCCTGGCGTGGGTGCAGGGCCGCCAGGATCCAGCTGATTATGTGCTGCGCAACTTCAATGCCAAGGAGCGCAAGGAACTCGCTTTCACCCTGCCCACCGCGGCGGAGGCAGTGGAGCTAATCGCCAGCCACGGGCTGGAAATTGCTCAAAACCAGGTGCACGGGCGGTAGTAGCTAGCGGCAAGGCAGCAAAGAGCCCCCTTCCCTCCCAGCTTTCACGGGGATGAGGAAGAGGGCTATTTTCGCTTTCTAGGAAGCTTCAGCCTTACAGCTCGTCGGTGTTCGTGCTGCTCGGTGTTTTCGTCGGCGGTTTCGCTCTGCCCACCGAGCGCCTGGCGGTGGGATTCGGGACGCTGCGGCAGGGCGCCCGTGAGGGCATCGACCAGGTGATGAGGATCAGGCGCCCGAGGAGCTCCCCGTCCGACACGCCCACGACTCGGCGTAGCGGCCGCCCTTCGCCAGCAATTCATCGTGCGTGCCCCGTTCTGCGACCGTCCCGTCCTCCGAAAGCACGACGATGAGGTCGGCATCGCGGACGGTGTGCAGGCGATGGGCGACGACGATCACGGTGCGATCGCCGCGCAACGCCTCCATCGTGCCGACGATCGCCCGCTCAGTGGCCGCATCCAGCGAGGACGTCGGCTCGTCGAGAAGCACCACCGGGGAATCCTTCAGAAGCGCCCGGGCGATGGCGAGGCGCTGCCGCTCGCCTCCCGACAGCAGCGTCCCCTCCTCCCCCACCGGGGTATCCCACCCGGAAGGCAGCAGCTCCACGATGCGGTCCACCCCGGAACGCCGAGCGGCCTCGCGCAAGCGGTCCCCGTCACCGGGCCCGGAACCGAATTCGGGGTCAGCGAAGACCACGTTGTCCCGCACGGACGCGTCGAAAAGGAACGTCTCCTGGAACACCGGGGTCACCAGCGAGTTCACGCCGTCGGTGCCGATCCGAGGCAAGGGCACCCCGCCGATGAGGATCTCCCCCGAGTCCGGATCATGAAAACGCGACAGCAGCCGCATGACCGTCGTCTTGCCCGCCCCCGACGGTCCCACTACAGCAACCAGCGCTCCCTGAGGTGCACGGAAGCTGACGCCGTCGAGAACCTTCTTATCCCCGTACCCGAAGCTCACGCCGCGGAACTCCACGTCATGCCCGTTGGGCAGCTCCGGTGCGGTCGGTTCGGGAAGGGCGGGGATCGCCCGCAGGTCACGCAACGCAGCCAACGTGTTGCGGCCCGCACCGAAACCGCCGGACAACGCTCCCGCCGTGGTGATCGGTCCGGTGAACTGGACGACCACGATGAGCATTGGCGCCAACTGCGCCGGCGCCATCCCGCCCGTCGCGGCGACTGCTACGGCGACGATTACCGCCGCCGTGAACACCGCATGGACGACCGAACTCAACCGTCCGATGGCCGCCCCCTGCGTCGACGTCGCCTTCGCGAACGTATCGTGTTGGGCCCGGATCGCCTCATCCACCATCGCGTCCGCCGCTGAACCGTCGCTCGCGGCGCGAATCGCCTGCTGGCAGCGGGTGAACTCGATCAGCCTGCCGGAGACGGCAGCGACGGCGTCAGCATGCGCTTCGTCCGACTCCCCGCCGACCCGGCCAATGGCCCGGTAGGCGAAGAAGAGCACCGGCGCCGACGCGACGAGAACCAAACCGACGCGCCAATCCACCGCCAGAATTCCGAAGGCGATGACGGTCGGCGCAACCACCGCGGCGATGACGGGCCGCAGGATCACGTGCGGCACGGACGCCGCGAACGCGATACCCGACGACGCCATCTCCGAAAAGCGGCCGGCCGTGGACTTGGTGACGTACCCGAGTGGCAACGTCAGCACGCGTTCGCCCAGGGAACGCAGCAGGGACGACAGCACCGCTGCGGAATTCGCCCTGCCGACCGTCCCCGCGGCGAGGGACAGCACCGCATGGGCGACCGCGAGGCCGGCGATGACGCCGGTGAAACGCCACGCCGTCGCATCATCTCCCTCGGCCAGAGCCGACAGCAGCGGCAGCAGCGCGACGAACGCCGCTCCCTGGGCCAGCGAGGCAAGCGCGGCCAACGCAATGAGCCACGCCAGCGTCATTCTCGAGCGCCGATCCGTCATCAACCACAAGTCCCGAATCATCGGTTCCCCGCCTTTTCATCGCCTGATTCAGTGCCCCGCGGAGCGGATGGTTCGTCGTCGAGCGCGAACGCGCGCCACAAATCCCGGTAGCGGCCACCGCGCGCAAGCAACTCGTCGTGGGTACCCGCCTCCGCGACCGCTCCCCCATCGAGAACGAGGATGCGGTCGGCGTTGCGGATCGTGCTCAACCTGTGCGCGATCACAATCACCGTCCGCGAACGGGCCAAACGCTCGATTGCGGACTGGATGAGGGCCTCGGAAGCCGGATCCGCATAAGCGGTTGCCTCATCGAAGATGAGCACCGGCGCGTCCGTGACGATCGACCTCGCGATGGCCACGCGCTGCGCCTCACCGCCGGAAAAGGTCACGTCGACGTTGACCACCGAATCCAGACGCTTCGGCAGCGCCGCGATGACCGCATCGAGGTTCGCGAGCTTCGCGGCCGCCATGATTTCGCCGTCGGTGGCGTCTCTCCTGGCCAGCCGGATGTTCTCCCGCAACGGCAGCGTGAGCAACTGCGGATCTTGGAACACCACCGACACCGAGCGGTGCACGTCGCGCACGGCGATGTCGCGAAGATCGACGCCGCCCAGCAGCACCGAGCCTTCAACGGGGTCGTGGAAACGCGCCAACAGCCGGGCGACGGTGGACTTTCCGGAACCGGAGGACCCCACCAGCGCAGTGAGGGTCCCCGGTTCGAACGTCGCGGACATCCCGTCGAGGACCCGCGGCCCATCGCCGTAGGAGAAGACCAGGTTCCGGACCTCGAGCGCGCCTCCGCGCACGGGCACCGGATCGGCGGGCTCGGCGATTGGCGGCGTGCCCAGCACCTCCGCGATGGACTTCAGGGCGGCAATCCCCGCGATGATGGGTTCGGAGTTCATGGCCACCCGCACGATCGCCGCGGAGAGTCCAAGGCTGAGAACCAGCCCGGCGACGAGACCCTCCGGTATGCCGCCCGCGGCGTCCCTCAGAGCGAGGCCGGCCCAGCACACCACTGCGAGGACTGTGATCGGGGACGTCACCACGTCGATGAACCCGAGATAGATGTTCGACTGCCGGGACCAGGCGGACCACGCGCGGACGAACGACAACGCCGCGGCATCGTAGCGACCCGCGCCCTGGTTGGCGCGTCCGAAGGACTTCATCACCGGGATACCGCGCACCAACTCGATGACCGCGGCCGTCACTCCTTCGGAGGCTCGCTCGTAGTCGCGCTGAAGACCGGCTCCGCGCGAAATCATCACGCCCATCAGGGCGAAGGTGACCAGCACCGGGACGACCGCCACCGCCGCGATCCGCCAATCCACCGCGACGAGCGCGATGAGGGAAAGCAGGGGAACCAGCACCGCCACCACGGTCTCACCGACGGTGTGGCCCATGAGCTGGTGGACAGCCGCGACGTCCTTCTCAACCGACCCGATGATTCCCGACGAGCGCCGGGCGTCCAGCCAGCCCAGCGGCAACTTCCGGATTTGGGCGACCAGCCGGCGCCGGAGGTGGAGCTGCAGGTCGTTATCCGCCCGGTGCGAGAGCATGCCGGCGGCGCCGTCCGCGGCCATGCGCACCGTTGCGGCGACGACGATGACAGCCACGGCCAACCACGTCCGATGCTCCGGGGCCTCCGGGTACGTCATCGCGATGTCGATGATGCCGACCAGCGAAGCGACGGTAGCCATCGACGACAGGACGGATAACGCGACCACCGCACGCATCCGCGTCCGGATCGGGGCGAGCAGCGACCACGGGCCTACGGTCCCGTCCACGGCGCTCACTTGCCCGCCTCCCCGATCGCGCTTTTCTTCGTGAGAGTGCAGAAGTACACCATGCCGGCGTGTGAGGCTCTGCCCAGCTTCAGCCCGTTGGCTTCGGCGAGGTCCTCGAGCTCGCTGCCCCGGAACACCCGGTGGCCCATCTTCGCCATGACGGCCATGTCGACCCGCTCGTTCACGTCGGGATCCTCGGCGAACGTCTGCACGTAAGCGATGCCGCCGTCGGCGAGCAGACCGGCGACCCTGCCGAGCGCGGCACCCGCATCCTTCATTTGGTGGAGCGCGCCGCACACCCAGATTTCATCGGTCCTGCCGGGCTCTCCCGCGAGCGGCGCGAGGACGTCGGCGACGTGGAATTCCGTCCGGGCCCCGAGCTTTTCGACGGCGGCGCGTTCGCGGGCGATGCGGATCGCATTGGGCGACAGGTCGTAGCCGACGATGTTCGCCCTGCGATAGCGAGGCTCGGCGGCGAGCATGCGGGCGAGCCACCCGGTTCCGCAACCGAGGTCGAGAACCCGGGCCGGCGCATCCGGCCCGGGATCCAGCGCACGGAGCTTCCGATACACGGCGGCGGCGTCCATCGGTTCACGCGCATAGCGGCTGAGGAACCTCGGCTGGACCTTGTCCTCGTAGGCCGCGAGGAGTCTGCGGTTGTCCTGGACGATCTGGGCAATCGACTTCATCTGGTTCTGTCTCCGGGGTGTGTGGGCCGCGTCCACGCGGCGGTTTCGGGTTAGGTGCTCGGGTTCGCGGGCCGTCGCCGGCGGCGCCGCCCCCGTGGACGTGCCCGTCATGCAGACTCCCCCGGCCTCGTTTTCACGGCGATGCCCCACGCCGCGAGCACGGCGATGCCTAAGAACCAGGCCGCGCAGACCACCAGACCCGCAGCCCCGGTGCCGTTGACGGCCTCGCCGGCCGCGGATACGGGGGTGTGCCCGGCGATTCCGCGCAGGAGGGGACGGAAGTGGTCGGCGGGCATGAGCACCGTGTTGACGAACATCGCAACGATGATTAACGGGATGAGGGCCACGGAACCCTGGGGGCTGGTGATGGAGAACGCGATGTACGTGCCGGTGCATGCGGCCGCCGCGGCAACCATCGCCCCGGTCACCGCGATCCTCCACCACCAGGACACCTCCGGGGGGCCGTCGGAAAGCAAAGCGGCCACCGCCGCGACGACGGCCGTCATCGCCATGATCCGGATGAACTCGGCAATGATCCGTGCGGCCGGCACGGCCGCGTACGGTGACGGCATGGTGATTAACCGCTCGTGGAAGCCATTGCTGCGTTCAACGAACACGGTGGACGATCCCGTGATGGCCAGGATGAACGCCCACGCCGTCACGACCAGGATGACCGCGTTCCGGAGTTCGAACTCTCCGGTGAGCTGCCTGACCAGGCCACCGAACATGCGGTTGACGATGAACAGGTACACGAGCGGAGCAATGAACGTCATGAACCAGAAGTCGGGGCGCCGCAGCCAAATGTGGGCGATGCGCCGCAGATGCACGAAGATGGCGCCGATCATGATTCGCTCCTCGAGGTGAACCGGCGGATGAACAGGACGATTCCGGCGACCACCGCGACACCGAGCCACAGGGCTGCCTCTTCCCCGGCGCTATCCGGGAAGGCGTCCGGGGACGCCGCCCTGATCACCTCGATCATCGGCGAAAACGGCATGTGACGTACGACGTCGCGCAGGGAGCCGTCCAAAGCGGTCGCCGGAATGAACGCGGTGGAGAACATGAGCAGCAGCATTTCCAGCGCCTGGATCGATGAGGCCGTCGACACCGGGGCGGACACCATCAGGATCACCCCGTCCGTGACCAGGGACAGGACCGCCGCGGCGAGCAGCGACCACAGGACAGTCCACGCGACGTCACCGACAGCCATGTCGAGGCCGCAGGCCCACGCGACGACCAGCAGCGCCGCGATCGACGCGGACATCCGCAGCACATCGGTGGCGAGCCTGCCGGCGACATAGCCGCCTGTGGCCCCGGGCAACACACGCACGCGGTCAACGAGCCCGGATTCGACGTCCTGTCCCACCGCCATCGCCGACGCCGCGGCAGTGAACATCGCCGCCTGAAACAGGCAGCCGCCGAGCACGAAACGCAGGTACCCGAAGCCGGATTGCCCCGCCGAGTACCCAAACACCGCGTACAGGCACAGCAGGAAGAGGGGCGGAACTACGAACATGGAGATCAGCGACGCGGTGTTGCGTCGCAACAGCAGCAAATCCCGACGGAGAAACGCCGCGACCGACGTCGCACTCATCGCGCCGCACCCCCTGCGTTCATCGATATGAACACCTCGTTGAGGGTGGGCGGCGACACGCTCAGCGAATCCGGCGACGCTTCCGAGGCCTCCATCGCCTGCGCCACCGCCTCGAGGACCCGCGGTCCGGGGTCGACGTCGAGGGACACCGACTTCCCCGCGACGCGGGCGCCGTCTAGGCACGTTCCCCCGAGGCAGCAGGCGAACGCCTCCGCCTCGGCGGCGGTGGCGAAGGACACGCGGAGCACGTGCGACCCGAAGTCACGGCGCAATTCCTCCGGCGTTCCGCTGGCGACGATGCGGCGATCCTTGAGCAGATGGACGTGGTCGGCCAGCGCCTCCGCCTCTTCCAGGTACTGGGTGGTCAGCACCAGGGTCATTCCGTCGTCGCGCAGTTGCCGGATGAAGCCCCACAGCTCTTCGCGGCTGACAGGGTCCAGCCCCGTTGTGGGTTCGTCGAGGAACAGCAGCCTGGGCACGACGCACAGCGACGCGGCGATGTCGAGACGGCGCCGCATGCCACCCGAATAGGCCGACGCCAGCGTCGAGGCACTGTCCGCGAGCGAGAATTGCGCGAGCAGTTCCGTCGCGCGGGCGGCCGCGGCGGCGCGGTCGAGTCCGCGCAGCCGTCCGAAGAACTCCAGGTTCTCCCGGCCGGTGAGGTTCTCGTCGATCGCCGCGAATTGGCCGGTGGTGGCAATGTCGGCGCGCACGCCCGCCGGGTCCTCTTTCACATCGCGCGAGAAGATGCTCACCTCGCCGGAGTCGGCGGTGATGAGCGTCGACAGGATTCGGATGAGGGTGGTCTTGCCTGCACCGTTGTGGCCGAGGAACGACACGATCGCCCCGGCGGGCACGGTAAAACTCACGCCGTCGAGCACATGCTTGCGCATCCGGGCGCCGCGCTTTCCCTTGCGCCCGCCGTCCGGCGGGGCACCTGCCCCGCCTTCGGGCGGGGTGCCCGCATTGCCCGCAATCGGGTAGCTCTTCGTGAGGTCGCGGACGACGATCGCCGCACCTCGTTCAGCTTGATCCGTCATCGTTTCCCCTTTTCTTTGGTATCGCAGTGGGCCGCTGTCGGCAGCGGCCCCGTGGTCGGGTTGTCATGCGGCACCTCGATATGGATGCCCGCATCGCGGGCGAAGGCGAGGACCGGTTCGAGGAGCCGGGGGTGGCCGACGAGATCCCGGCACCCCGGCGCGACCGGCTTCCCCGCGACCGCCACAACGGTGGCGGCAGCAATCGACCTCGCACCGGGAACGCGGGGACCGCCCCGGCGCCATCCCCGGAATCCACGTCCCCCGCCTGAGAGAAGTCCAATTCAGCATCACCCGGCATCGCCGCACCCGGTTCCGCGGCAGCGTCATTGACGATGGACACGTCGAGCAGCCGGTCCTCGCCCACGACCACGGCACCGTTTGCGCCGGTGAGCAGCGTGTGACTGCGTTCGTCGACCAGGATCGGGGCCCCGGGCATCATGTCCGAGAGCGTCCGCACCCTGTCGACGTCAACCGGGCCCGACACCGGCGGCGCAAGCGCCGGAACCGCGCCGGCGTAGACGCAGCCCCAGAACGCCCGGATGAGCCCGCGGTTCTCCGAAACTTGGAAGATCACGCGATCGCCGGGGCCGATGCCGGCTTCAGCCAACCGAGTCGCAGCCGCCACCGCCTCCGCGTGGACCCGGCCATACGGGACGAAGACGTCCCGCCGATTCTCGACGAAGGTGATCCCCTTTTTCGTCTCATCGGCCTTGTCCCGAAGCACGTCGCTGATGGTCTGGATCGTGTTCATTGGTACCTCTTTCGGTTGTCGGCGCCATGCCGGTGCCGGGCGGACCGGGCCCGCATGGCGTGACCCGGAGGATGTGTCTGAAGGGTTGAAAGGGTGAAGCAACTGGGTGGGACGCGTCTCCGCACAAGCTCGGAAACGCTCGCGGGCCCGGGACCCGCCGGTTCCGGGTGCCCGTCAAGTCACTGCGGACACCAGGGCGGCAACGAAGGCCGCGGCGGACGCTGCGGCCGCGAAACCGTCACGCACTCGCCAGGGGTGATCGGTGCGGAAGGTACGTCGCGGATGGCGGCCGAAGTTGCGCATCACCAGGGTCAGGGACAGCTTTTCGGCGCAGCGCACGGCGCTGACGAACAGGGGAAAGGCGATGCGCGCGGGCGTCGTCGCGCGAATGAAGCCGGAGCGGAAAGACTGCCCCGGTCGCATCGAGCGCAATCTAATCGCCCATGTCAGCTGGGGGATTTCGCTGCGCAGGAACGCCGCGATGCTCACCCCGGAAATCGCTATGGTGCACCATGTGTAGGGAACCCGGAGGCGTTGCACCATGGCGTCGAAAAGCTCCTCGACGCGCATGCACGCGGAGACCAGGACCGTCCCCGCAAACACGGCCGTCAGTAGCAGTCCGTGATGGATGCCGTGGCGGACAGCCTCCGCCGGATCCCCACTGCCGTAGAACTCGGAGCGCCACCCGAGCAGGCCGAAGAACACCCCGATCAACAGGACGAGGAGGACCTTCCCCGCCGTCGCCCGAACGTCGCGTTCCGCGATCGCAGCGAGTGCGAGGAACACGACCCCCGTCAGAGCGAGAACGGCGTCTCCGCCGGAGAGCAGCCCGGCGACGAGGACGAGCATCACCGCCGCGACAATCGTGATGGCGTTCAACCCCGCGCGCCTTGGAGCGGCGGATCCACTGGTCCAGGGGCTTTCGTCCAAGGACGTCCGTGCGCCGGCCGCGGGCAGTGCGCGATCCCACCGGGACGACTCCGGGGAAGCCGGCACGTCGGCTGCGGGACCGGACCAGGCGACCTTCCCTTCGGCGACGATGCTCGCCCGATCCGCCCACGTTCGCGCAGCACGGCGGTCGTGGCACGTGAACACAACGGTTCCGCCGGCCCCGGCGTATTCCGCCAGCGCATCCAGCACGATGCGCGAGCTCGGCGAATCCAGGTGCGCCAACGGCTCGTCGAGAAGCAGCAAACGGCGATTGGCCGCCACCGCCAGGAAGATGCCCAACCGTCTTTTCTGTCCGCCCGACAGGACGAACGGCGAGACGGGGTCAAGTGCCCGGGGGCACAGGGCTTCCCGCAGTTTCCGCAGCTCATCGGCGCCGAGTGGCCCGTGCGGGTCCGTGCCGGCCAGCGCGGAGTCGATTTCCGCGGCGACGGTCGCGCGGGTGAACTGGTGCTCGGGGTTCTGGAACGCCCACGACGCGAAGGCGTCGGGGGCGCGCCGGGCTGGCTCGCCGTCGATCCGGAGGTCCGCTCCCGCCTTCATCTGGCCCGACAGCACCGCCAGCAAGGTGGACTTACCGGCTCCGTTGGTGCCGACCAGGGCATGGATCTCGCCCCGTTCCAGTGTCAGATCGGCCCCGTTCAGGATCCGCTCCCTGCCCCGGGCCACATGGGCTCCGGTCAAGGCCAGCAGTGGAACGGCATCCGCCTCCAATTCCGGATCGGCGCCATCCCCGGCTCCCCGGGGCCTTCGCCGCCGGTCCGGACTGAGACGGTCCGGTGCCCCCGTGCCCGGCGTACTGGCGTCCGGCGCTCCGGCGGTCGCGACCGACGTCGCAATGCCCTTCACCGCGATGCCCTCCGGCGCTCCGTGCGCGGCGACGCTCCCGTCCGCATCGAGGATTGTCACTGTGTCGACCCACCCGTCGAACGGGCGGAGGTCGTGCTCGATGAGCAGGATGACGCGACCCGGAGCCCGCAAATCACGGATGGCGGCGAACAGCGACCGGCGACCGTCCTCGTCGACGTGGGCCGCGGGCTCGTCGAAGATCATGACCTCCGGCGCCCTGGCCACCGCACCGGCGATGGCCATCCGCTGGCGTTGCCCACCCGACAAAGCCCACGGATCCTTCTCCGCGAGCTCTGACAGCCCGAGCTCCGATAGGGCCTCGGCTGATCGCTTGGCGACGATGCCGGCTTCCACGAGGGAAAACTCGAGGGCCATGGACACGTCATCGACGACTCGGAGCGTGAGCACCTGCGTCGCCGGGTCTTGCCCGACGAAGGTGACCCGGTCCCCGTCCACGGGGCGTTCGGTGCCGTCGGCATCGACGATGTGCACGAATCCGGCATGGTCGATGGGGATGTGCGAGGGGATCAGTCCAGCGATAAGGTGGGCCAGGCTCGTCTTTCCGCATCCCACGGGTCCCGTGATGGCATTGATCGTGCCGAAATCGAAGGAGAGATCCACCATGTCGGGCGCCCATCGCCCATCGGCATGCCGCACGCCCGCGCCACTAACCCGTAACCGGGCCGGGGCCGTCCCGCGTGTCGCACCGGCGCACGCGGGTGCTCCGGCGGTCACCGGGTGACCCCGCGGCTGCGAAGCCCCTTTGCGACGGCAAAGCCCAGGACCAAAAACACCAGGCTCGATGCCAAGGCTACGGCGAAGCTGATCAGGGCCATGGGCGTGGTCAGCGAGTCGACGCCGACTGCGCGCGGGGCCATCGTTCCCATCAGCGCGGAGAACAACATCGCCGACGCCACGAACTGGGGACGCGTCCACCGCCGGTACAGGGTGACCATGAACGGAAGCTCGATGAGAAATCCTTCCACAATCAGCGCACCGATTGCGGCGACGCCGAATGGGGTGGTCGCCGCGGACACGACGCCCATGGCAAGGCATGCGATGAGGCTCGCGCCAGGCTTGCGGACGACGATAAGGGGAACAACGCACTGCAGGAACCACAACCCGAGCGTCGCCGCGACGAGATAAACGTGGGCGATGCCGGCGAACACCTGCAGGTAAGTCAGGGGCACGATGATGAGAGACCCCGCGACGCCAATCGCGGCGGCGACGAGCATGTCGCGGGTGGATGGTCGGCTACCCGCTGCGACCGGTGCGACGTGCACCAACCGCCCGTCATCCGTCTGCGACGCCACCGCATCCCCGGCTCCCCCTCCGGAGAGGGGTTCTCCGGTCGATCCACGTTTTCCGTTCATCGTCGCCGCCTCGCTTCCGTTGCCGATTCCCGATCGGGAACACCACCTGAACTAGTATTAGGTTAGGCAATCCTTATCGCATTACGCCAGGCCCAGTTTACTGACCTTACCCCCCTCACCCCCGTTACCGTGATGGTGCCCCTCACGGGGCGCGGTCACCGGGCCCCGTATGGCTTATCTGCGTGAACATTTCCATAATCCGGGGGTGTTGCCACCGGACACCGGGGACAACCGCTGACAGCTAATAGGGACACGGACCAAACAGAGGTCTCGTCGTAACGTGGGTACCTGCAACGGATGTCCAAGACACCGGCGACCAGCCGCAACAGAAGGACACCACCATGGAACCGTCCACAACACCCGAAATCATCATCGGCCTCGACGTCGGCAAAACCGGCCACCATGCCTGCGCGCTGACCAACACCGGCGAGAGAATTTACGACAAACCACTGCCCCAAGGCGAAGCCGCACGGCGCGAAATCTTCGCGTCCATGCAAGCCCACGGCAGCGTTCTCATGGTCATCGATCAACCCAACACGATCGGCGCCCTGCCCATCGCCGTGGCCCGCGACTGCGGTTGCACGGTCGGAGACCTCCCCGACCTAGCCATGCGAAAAGCAGCCGATCTCTACCCTGGACGATCAAAAACCGCCGCCGGAATGCATTCATCATCGCCGACACCGCCCGCACCATGCCGCACACACTGCGGGCAGTCCACCGCGACGACGAGACACTAGCAGCGCTGAAGATGCTCGCCGGATTCCACGACGACATCGCCAAAGACGCCACCCGAACGAAAACCGCCTTCGCAGCGTGCTCACACAGGAGGATGGGGATGCGGACGAAATCTTGGAGGATTTCCCTGAACCGGGCTAGGGGACATTTGGGCATGCAGACAAAATTGCCCTAGCGACGTTTCCGTTGCTAGGGCATTAGAAGTTGGTAGCGGGGGCAGGATTCGAACCTACGACCTCTGGGTTATGAGCCCAGCGAGCTACCGAGCTGCTCCACCCCGCGATGTGATGAACTTCCGAACATCTACGCTTTAACGAGACTGATTATTTTCATAACCGCTCTCGTCGGCGACCTCTGTAACTATACAGACAGATAGCCACCCACCCAAATCCCCTGGGCAGGTGGCCATTCGCGTTTATCTAGGCAGTATTTTCTACTTGCCTACTTCGACTCGACCTTCTTGTAGGCCTCAACAGCCTGGTCGAGCTCGTCGAGAGCCTTGCCGTATTCCTCGAAGGAACCGTTGCGGGCTTTCTCTACGTTGTCGAGTGCTTTGTTGATGCCGTCAATGGCATCGGCCTCACTAGAGGCCGCCGGCGCCGAGGCCGGAGCCGAAGCCTTGCCCTCATCCTTGGACTTGGAGTCCTCACCGGAGTCCTTCTTCGCGTCAGCTGCACTGCCGTCGCCGTCGATCTCAGTGATGTCCTGCGCGGACTTAGGATCGATGCCCACCTGGTCGAGGGCCTCACCGATAGTCGGGGCATAACCCACGCGACCCTTGTAGGAAACGAGAACGCGTAGCAGCTTCGGGAACGCGGATTCCTGGTCCTTACGCTGCGAGTAAATAGGCTCCATGTAAAGAATCTCGCCGCCGCCTACCGGCAGTGCCAACAGGTTGCCGTAGTTCAGGTCATTCGAGCCTTCCCACAGCGTGCGGTCACGAGCGACCTGGTCGGAAGACATCATGGCGTCCTGCGCCTGCTTCGGGCCCTGGGTCTGAGTATTCGTCGGCAGCACGCGAACGGTGATCTGACCGTAGTTCTCTGGGTCCGAGGACACCGCCATATGTGCGGAGAGGAACTGACGGTTCAAACCGCGGTAAGAAGTAATCAGCTGGAAGCTTGGCTTCCCGGACTTCGGGTCCGCCGCCATGACGTAGTAAGGAGGTTGGTTCAAACCACGTGCCTCGCCGGCGGTCGGGTCTTCCGGCACAGACCAGAAGGCATCGTTATTAAAGAACACGCCTGGGTCGGAAACGTGGTACTTCGCCAACAGATCGCGCTGCACCTTGAACATGTCTTCCGGGTAACGGAAGTGGCCGCGCAGCTCGTCAGAGATTTCCGCTTTCGGCTTGACGACGCCCGGGAATACGCCCTCCCAGGCCTTCAGAACTGGGTCCTGGTCATCAAACTCAAAGAGATCCACGGAGCCGTCATAAGCGTCGACAGTAGCCTTCACAGAGTTGCGGATATAACCCACCTGCTCGTTGATAAGCCGCTGGCTGGTGCCGTTCGGGTTCTGCGTATCCTGCGTGGAATCTGCCAGCGAGGTGCGCTGCGAATAAGGCAGGGACTCGAGAGTGGTATAACCATCCACAATCCACTTGATGCGGCCGTCAATGACGGCTGGGTAGGTGGCAGAATCGGTGGTCAGCCACGGCGCTACCTTTTCCACGCGCTTGCGCGGGTCGCGGTCGTAGAGGATCTTAGATTCGGAGCCCACGCGGTCAGACAGCAGCAGGTTCATCTCCTGGTACTTCAGCGCATACGCGGTGCGGTCCACAATATTGCCGATCTCAACGCCGCCCTTACCGTCATAGGTGTAAGTGGTGGAATCGGTATCGTACTCAACTGGTTTGTCACCGGTCTCGCCCACTACGGCGTAGTCACGCCCATCGCGTGCGCCGGCAATGACCGGACCATAGTAGGTGCGCGGCTGGTCCACCTTGATTCCCAGGGACTTCTCGGCGTCCTTGGTCTCGCCTTCACCCTCGTGCTGCTTGCCCTGCTGGGTTTGCAGATCGGAGACGGTAAAGATTGGGAATCCGCCGCGGGCAGAGCCGGCGTCGCGCGCCACCTCGTCGACGGTGTTTGCTTGGGCTGCAACGAAGCCGTTTCCGTGGGTATAAACCGTGTGGCGGTTGATCCAGTTCTGCTGGTTTTCCTGCAGCTCATTCGGATCCAGCTCACGTGCGGCGACCACGAAGTCGCGCAGTTCACCGTCCACGGTGTAACGGTCCATCGCCAAGGTCTCTGGGAAACCATAGAAGTTCTTCAGCTGCTGCATCTGGGTAAAGGTTGGCGCCAAGATATCCGGATCCAACAAGCGCAGGTTCGAAATCGTGGAGGAATCCGAAGCCACCTTAGAATCGGCTACTTCCTCTGCTCCCCAGTTCTCCTCATAGGTAACCTGCTCATCCGTGAGCCCGTAGGAATAGCGGGTGGATTCAATATTGCGGGCGATGTATTCCGCTTCCTTTGCCTGGCGGTTCGGGTTGACGGAAAAGCGCTCCATCAAAAGCGGCCAAGCCTGACCGATGATGACGGAGGAAAGCAGCATCAGCACCACTGCCAGTGCAGGGATGCGCAGATCCTTGATTACCACCGCGGCGAAGATCGCCACTGCTACGACGACGCCGACGACCATCAGGATGATCTTGGCCGGCAGGTAAGCATTGATGTCGGTGTAGGAGCCGCCGGTAAACAGCGAGTGTTGGTTGTACAGAAGCTGATAACGATCCAGCCAGTAGCCTGCTACCTGCAGCAGCATCCATAGGCCACCGGTTACCGCTAGCTGCATGCGAGCTGGGCGAGAAATGGAACCGCGCACACCGGAGGCACGGTTGCCGATGCGAATGCCGCCCAAAATGTAATGGCTAAACAGCGCCAGCAAGAAACACACCAGAAGCAGCATCGAAAACGCCGAAACGATGATGTTCCACACCGGCAGTTGGAAGGCATAGAAGCCCAAGTCCTTGTTGAACTGCGGATCATCAACGCCGAAATCCTGGCCGTTTAAAAAGAGCATGAACTGGCGCCACGAAGCCTGCCCCATCAGGCCTGCCACCACACCGACCAGCAGCGGGATAACCTTTAGGAACACGCCCATGGTCTTTTCGATGGAACGACGATACTGGTAAACCGGCGAATTCAGATCGTTGAAAGCTAAGCTCTCGGGGCGGCCACGCCACGCAACGCGGCCCGCGGCATAAACCACGCCTGCCGATACCACTGCGAAGATGACAAAAAGCACGATTCGCGCTACCAAGGTGGTGGTAAAGACACCACGGTATTCAATTGCGCCGAACCACTTCCAATCTGTATAAAAGCCCACTAACAATGGGCCGATGAACAGTAAGGCGGCAATGATAGCGACCGTCCAGGACAAGCCCCTGGGAGGTCGCTTCATTGGGGCAGCGGGTCGGGAGATACCAGAGGCCAACGCCAGCTCCAATCAAAATCGTGCGAATATAAGCGGTATAGTCTTCCAGCTTAGGGAAGCAATACACAGTTAACGAATAAGGAGTCTCATGAGTTCCCCCGAGCTTTCTCAGCCAGCATTAAACAAAGCCATGCGTGAAGCAGTGGAATTTGTCCACGCTGAGGGCTGGGAGGCACCCCCTACCCTTTTCGCTCTGGTGCCGACTTCTTTGGTCGCGGACCAGCTGGCAGAGCTCAATGAGGAAGACGCTTCCCCGCTGACCCTTATCGTGCAGGACAATATCCCGGAAAACATCGAGCCCGGCTCCGAGCAGCTAGCCGATTATGTCTCCCGCGTGGTCTGGCCACACGAGATCGCCGGCGTCATCTTGGCCCAAGAGATTAAGTTCCGCGACACCTCCGCTGAGTCTGGCCAGAGCGCAGACTCTAGCCCGCGTCCTGCGCGCCTTTTCTCCGGCGTGCTGCGTGAGGAAGGCGTCGAACTGACCCTGCTGCAGGTGCGCCCAACCGAGGAAGAACTGGAAGCAGCCGGCCCGTTTGCACAAGACGATATCCAGCTGCGCGGCGGCCCAGACGTGGCACCGGGTGTCATCGCCGCATTGCGCTACGGGCTCGAACAAGATCCCGATGAACTCGACTAAACTGAGGCACTAAGTGTCTTATATCCAAATTTCTCTACACCTGAAGTCTCAATACTGTCTTTTGAACACACAGCTTTGAAGGAGTACCTCGTGCGAAATTCCTTGTCCGCCCGCACCGTCTGCGTAGCAGCTGGACTGTTTGCTGCAAGCTGCTCCCTCGCGGCATGTGGGGACGGCCAGGAGGCTAGCCAGCCCGCACCGGCTGCTCCTGTAGCTACCAGCCAGAAGGCTGAAACCCCGGCCCCGAAGACGTCGGAAAGCACCGCTTCTACCACTTCTTCTGAGCAATCATCGGCCGAGGCCACCACCTCCGAGGAAACAGAATCTGGCGCAAGCGAGCCGGCGAGCGGGTCCGCCTCCGCTTCTGCGACTGCTGCCAAGGGCGAAAAGAAGGGCAACGGAAAGCTTTCCAAGCAGGTAGAAGAAGCCTACGAGACCTTCGAAACCCTCGTTCCGGTGGAGATCTTCCAGCAGTTCGACCGCTGTGATCCCAATGGTGTCGCAGATTCTTATAACTGCTCCGGCTCGGAAATCGGCCAGTTCCAGTTCTTCAAGAACAAGTCCAAGGCCGCCCAAACCACGCAGGTGCTCACCGAGCTGCGCAGCTCCCGCGTGGTCAAGGATGAAGGCGACCGCGTCGTCGGCTGGTCCATGCTGGGCAACACCGCCATCTTGACGGTGGTGGATAACAAGGACGGTCTCGTGATGCAGCAGATGATCTCAACCGACCAAGACGATCCCGAAGAGCGTCTTAAAGAGCTCGGTCTTATCTAATTGCAGGTCTGAACCTGCTTGCCGTGGGCGAAGTCATCCATCGCCTTAATGGCATCGTCCAAGGTCTCCACCTTGGCAACAACCATGTCGCCGGTGTCGCGGCTCGTGGCCTCCGCGCAGTTGTCTGCGGGTGCTAGGAAGAGCTCGGCGCCGGCTTCTTTCGAAGCGGCTACCTTGTGCACGATTCCGCCGATGGGACCCACCGTGCCGTCTTCGCTGATGGTGCCGGTACCGGCAACGAACTTGCCGCCGTTGAGCTCGCCATCAGAAAGCTTGTCGATTACCGCGAGAGTAAACATCATGCCCGCGGACGGCCCGCCGATGTCCTGCAGGTTGTAATCGACCTGAATGTCTTCCTTAGGCTTCGAGGTCATCGAAATGCCCATCAGCGCCACCGAATCATCGTGTGGATGCGCCGCCAGCGTGACCTTTTCTTGCAGCTTCTTGCCACCGCGCTCGATGCCGAGTTCGACCTCATCGCCGGGCTTCTTCGCACGGACCATGTCCTGCACCTGCCCCGGCTGCGTTGCCTTCTCACCATCAACGGAGGTAATAACGTCATCTGCACGCACGACCCCCGCGGCAGGTGCATCCTCTAGAACCTGCGCGACCACGATCTTCACTGGCACGTCGAGATAATTCATCGCGGCGACCGTCGCAGCCGACTCCGACTGTGTGAAGGCCTGCTCGTTCGACTCGTTTACCTCTTCATCCGTCTGCCCCTGCGGGATAACGGTATCGATTGGTACCAGAGTGTCATCAGTCATGATCCAGCGACCCAAGGCCTGCGTCAGCGTCATGTTGGTGCGCACAGACACGGTGGTCATATTGAGCTGACCGGAAGTCTCATAGGTCTTTGGCGCTTTCACGTCCACGACCTCAGTGCCATCAACCTCGCTGAGCGTATCCACGGTTGGGCCAGGCCCCTCGGCCGCATAAGGCACGGTTAAAGCAATATCCGTGCCAGGGATGCGATCGATGCTCAAGGCACCACCCAGCACGATGACCGGGATAGCGCCCCAAACGAGAGTGCGGAGGCGTCGATTCTCTGGTGAATTCACGAGGAATTAGCCTACAACGTTTTCATCCTTGTTCGCTGACAGCGTTGCGCGAGCGATGGAAACAGCCCACCGCCAGCCGGTACATTGGAGCGCATGAGCAACGGATTCGGTTTTTCTTTTCCCAACAATGATGACGGTGACGACGATAACTCGCGCCGCGACCAGAACCCGTTTGGCGCCTTCGGCTTCGGCGGCAGCGCCGCGGGCGGTGGTCTAGGAGACCTTCTTAATCAGTTCGGCCAGATGCTTTCTGGCATGGGCTCCTCAATGAGCTCTCCTGAGGGCTCCGGCCCGGTCAACTATGCGATGGCCCAGCGCATCGCGCACCAGCAGATTTCCAGCGACAAGGAAATCAGCAGTGCCGATAGCAATGCGGTAGCAGAAGCCGTACGCCTAGCGGAGCTTTGGCTTGACGACGCCACCGAATTACCCACCGCTTCCGGCAACGTCAAGGCGTGGAACTCCAGCGAGTGGCTCGAAGCAACGATGCCAATGTGGAAGCGCTTGGTTACCCCAGTTGCCGAGCACATGAACAATGCGCAGCTGGAGTCAATGCCGGAAGAAGCCCGCGAGATGATGGGCCCGATGGCAAACATGATGAATCAGATGTCCGGCATGAACTTTGGCATGCAGTTGGGCCGCGCACTTGGTGACCTTGCCACCCAGGCACTTACCGGCTCCGACTTCGGCATTCCGGTCTCCCCTGCCGGTAGCACCGCGCTTTTGCCGCACAACATCCAAAAGATCGCGCGCGATCTCAATGTGCCGGGCCAAGAAATTCTGGTCTATATTGGCGCCCGCGAGGCCGCCCGCCAGCGCCTGTTCAAGCACGTTCCGTGGCTGGTTGAGCGCCTAGTTTCCTCCGTCGAGGAGTACGCAATTGGCCTTGTCATCGACACTTCCCACATCGAGGAAGCAACCCGCGAGCTCAACCTCGAATCCGGTGACCCACAAGCCATCCAGGATGCGATGAGCAAGCTGCAGGGCATGGACCTGACCCCGCGCATCACCTCCCGCAATGCCGGTGCTGTCTCCCGCCTAGAAACCTTGCTCGCGCTCGTTGAGGGCTGGGTTGATCAGGTAGTTAACGATGCACTGGGAGATCGTATCCCGTCCACCTCCACCATGAACGAGGCGTGGGCGCATCGCCGTGCCACCGGCGGGTCCGCAGAAAAGGCCATTTCCAAGGTCGTCGGCATCGAGTTGTCTGCGCCGAAGGTCGACGCCGCTGCCGAGCTGTGGCGTCGCGCGACGGTCGCCGTGGGCGTTGACAAGCGCGACAGGGCTTGGGACCACCCAGACTTCCTGCCTACGGCAGAACACCTCGATAACCCGGCCGCCTTCATCGACAGCTTGCTCGACGATGCCACCGATTCCGGTTTCGAGGAAGAATTCGCAAAGCTTGAAGAAATGCTGCGCGAGCAGGATGAAAACGGCGATTCCAATAACTCCGGTGAAGACAAGGAGTAACGCCTAGGGCCACTGCCTATCTCCCCCGTTGCCATTAGAGGCCTATCAGCCAAAGCGCTGGTAGGCCTCTAAGTATCCCTTGGCCCGCTCCGCTTTCGGCGCGCGGTCAGCCCACTGCCAAAATTCCGGCCCGTGCCCGGGGATGAAGGTATGAGTCAGCTCATGGATGACGACAGAATCGAGGACATACTCCGGCACGTCCTTGAGGCGATCGGTGATGCGAATATCGCCGGTAGAGGTAGTACAGCTTCCCCACCGTGTGTTTTGATTGCCCACCCAACGAATTGAGCCGATCTTCGCTCGCCCGTCGAGGAAGTTTTTGTTGAGCTGGACGGCGCGCTCGTGCAGATCAGCATCAGAGCGCCGCGTCGAGGTGTGCTTGCGCGCTACCTTCGCCTGCATGTCGGCCACGGCTTTGGCCTCCTCTTTCGCCGACATCCAGGAAGGAATCCGGACTTCTAAGACGCCGTCGACAAGCCGTGCTTGCACCGTCCGCTTGCGCTTTGCAGAACGGATAACGCGCACGGCGACACCTGAGTTCTCATTACTCGACATGACAGGTCATTGTACTTGTGCTGGAATGGGAGCAACGAGCGTGGTTTTAGGGGGAAAAGCATGCCAGTTGCATCGCAAGAGCAATCAATGACTGCCTACATGTTGGCGCCGGGGGTAAGCATTCTGGAGCGCGAGCCCGGCGTCATTCAGTTCGGCATGGACGCCACTCGCGTGGGGGTGGTCGAGGTGGAAAGCGAAATTATCGCTTCCCTGTCTCGCCTCCACCAGCCCATTACGCGCGATAGCATTCAGCGGCTACTCACCCGCGCCGGCATGGAGGAAACCGCTGCGAGCTCGCTGATTGAGGATCTCATTTGTTACAACATTTTGTGGCCGGAGCCTGCGCGAAGCTGCGTGGTTGTGTTGGGCAAAAGCCCACTTGCCGAGGCCATACGGGCAGCCGCCAGCCAGGATGGATTCGTGCTGCGTAACCAGCTAGAACAAGAAAATACCTACTCTTATATCAAGGCTGTCAGCCCGCATTTTCCGGTGGTAGCGGTGGATTTCCTTGATAAGCCGGTGGAACTGGCTGAAGCACTGCGCAAGTGCAAGGGCGACTTTTTACCTGTGTCGATGTTTGACGCCCGTGGCGTAATTGGCCCCCTGCGAACCGCCGGCCGCGGGCCGTGTCCCATGTGCTCGCATCTGCACCGAATCGACGGCGATGAGCAGTGGCACAACGTCGTCACCCAATTGGATGCGGCAGATGCCAAGGCCGACGAGGTCATTATCAAAGCGGTTGCCATGCAAACCATGATCTTTTTAAGACGGCTTACAGGCCGCCCCAGCCCACCTGGTGCAAAAAGTAGCCGCGTCATGCAAGGCGAGTTACTGGAGGTAGACCCTTACGGCCACAACCAATACCGCCTAGTCCTCGAGCATCCGAAGTGTCCCTACTGTTTTGAAAAGTCCCAGCGGCGCTAAGCGCTAGCATCGTGGCGCTCCCCTGCGGCATCTGGCTTAAAATGCAGGTCTGGGTTTGCTGCCCTGGGTACTTGCTCAGCTGCGCAGCGTGGAGATGATCTGCAGAACTTCCGCACCATAGCGCTCAAGCTTGGAGGGGCCGACGCCGGAGATTTCGAGCAGCTCGCCTTCGTCAGCCGGGAGAGCCTCAGAGATTGCTTGCAGAGTGGCATCGGAGAAGATGACGTAAGCCGGCACTTTGGCATCGCGGGCGGCGTTCGCACGCCAAGCACGCAAGGCGGAGAACACTTCTTCGTCGCCCTCGTAATCGCAGTACTCGTGGCGTCCCAAGACCTTTTCAGCCGGGCTGCTCAACGGCGCGGCACATACCCGGCACTTGCGCTCACGATAGCGCCTACCGCTACCAGCGCTTTCTTCGATTCCCGGCACCAAGCCGTCAAGGAAGCGGGTGCGTTCACGGGAGGCCCGAGAACCAGTGGTCTTTGCCAAAGCCCAAGACAAAGCGAGGTGCTCGCGGGCGCGGGTGATTCCGACGTAGAACAGGCGGCGTTCTTCTTCCACCTGCTCGTCACCTGCCTTGATGGCGTAGTTGATAGGTAGCAGCTTCTCCGTCAGGCCCACCAAGAACACGGCGTCCCACTCCAAGCCCTTGGCTGCGTGGATGGTCGCCAGCGTGACGCCTTCCATCGTGGGGTTCTGCTTATTCTCAGAACGGCGATGCAGCTCTCCCAGCACTCCGCTCAAATCAATGCCTTCATGGTCTTGGACAATTTGCTCGATGAGATCTACGAGAGCATTCAGCGACTGCCAACGCTCACGTGCCTTGGCACCCTGCGGCTCGCTAGGCGTAAGCCCCAATTCAACAAAAGCAGCGCGAGCTATGGCGACGGGATCCGCCGGCAAGTCTTCACGGCGGGTAGCCGCAATGAGCACGCGGATTGCTTCCAGGATTTCCGGGCGGCGGAAGAAGCCCTCGCCACCGCGGACTTGGTAGACGATGCCGGCGTCGGCAAGTGCCTGCTCAAACTGCTCGGACTGGGCGTTGATGCGGTAGAGCACCGCGATCTCAGAGGCTTTAACGCCCTTGTTGAGCAGAGTCAGGATTTGGCCCGCGACTTCCTTTGCCTCGATCTCTTCGGATTCAAAAGCCTTGAACGTCGGTTCCGGGCCGGGCTCGCGCATACCCTGCAGCTCCAAGCGTGTACCGGCAGCGCGGCCAGATGCCTTCGCGATGACGTGGTTGGCCAAGTCCGTTACCTGCGGGGTGGAACGGTAGTCACGCTGCAGCTTCACGATTGTGGCGTTGGGGTAGGTGCGCGAAAAGTTCAGCAGATAGTCCGGCGAGGCACCGTTGAAGGAGTAAATCGTCTGGTTGGCATCGCCGACCACAGTGAGGTCATCGCGCTCCCCCAGCCACGCGTTCAGAACCCGCTGCTGCAGCGGGGTAACGTCCTGGTACTCATCCACCACGAAGGTGCGGTACTGCTCACGGAAGACCTCTGCCACGGAAGGGACATTCTCAATGGCGCCAGCGATGTGCATGAGCAGGTCATCAAAGTCCAAGAACATGCGGTCCGAAGTGGACTTGAGCTGCTCATAGCGGCGGAATACCTCCGCGACCTTGGCAGGTTCAGCAGGCGCTTCGCGGTCTGTCGTGGCGATTACCTCCGGATAGGAATCCGGCCCAACCAGCGAGGACTTAGCCCATTCGATCTCGCTGAGATAATCCCTGATGGAGTCCTTCGAATTATCGAGATTCAGCGAACGCACCGCACGGGCAACAAGGGAGAACTTGTTATCGACGAGCTCCCACGGCAAATCACCTGCCACCTGCGGCCAAAAATAGCGCAGCTGACGCCGCGCCGCCGCGTGGAAAGTCAGTGCTTGGACACCGCCGACTCCCATATGGTTGAGGCGGTCACGCATCTCGCCTGCAGCACGGGTAGTAAAGGTAACCGCAAGGATGCGCTGCGGGCTAGCGAAACCTTGGTCCACCATGTTGGCGATGCGATAAGTAACCGTACGGGTCTTACCGGTGCCCGCGCCCGCCAGGATGCACACCGGCCCACGCGGGGCGGTGGCTGCTGCAAGCTGGTCCTCGTCCAATAGGGACAAATCCGGCCTATTCACCGTGGTACCACTCCATAATCATCGTGTGTGCAATCGAGCCCTTGCGGGCAATGTTTAATTCCGGCAGCTCAGCGCGTGAAATCCAGCGGATTTCTTCGAGCTCGCCATCAGTATCGCAAACAGCCTGGACATCATCCGTGACCGCACTAAACCCCATCATCAACGAGCCACTAGGCGGCCAAGGCTGCGAGCCCCAATAGCGCACTTCGTGCACGCGCCTGCCGGTCTCCTCCAACGCTTCCCGCGCGAAGGCTTCCTCCAGGCTCTCCCCAGGTTCGACGTAGCCCGCGATGAGCGAGAAAAAGCTACTGCGCATCCGGTTGCGAGCCAGAAGGATCTTATTCGTGCCTGCCAAGTAGATAATGCCGATGACTGCGGGATTGATCCGCGGAAAGACCATGCGGCGTGGGTCTTGGAGCGAGCGCCCGACGACGCCCGGTTCTGGGAAGTACAGTTCATCACCCGTACGCGCATCAAAACGCGTCTCCCGGCGATTGCGAACTAAATGGATGGCCTTGAGGATGTCAGGGGTTTCTGCGAAGAAGGCAGCGTCACGAAGCGTTCCCAGCTTCGTAGCGGATTCATCGGGGATAGAAAACGCCTGAACGGCCCCTACCTCAACGAGGATGGGGCCGCTGGGCTCCGCGACCAAGACCGGCGCACCCGTGTCATCGACCGGTACTCGGTTGCTCTCGGTGACAGGAAGAAACACTAGTCTTCTTCGTCCTCTTCTTCAGTTGCCTGCTCCATCTCGTGCTTGATGTACAGGAGGCGATCGCCGGGCTTGAGGGAGTAAGCATCCGCGGTATCCACGCGGTGCAGCTCGTTGTTACGCAGCACTGCCAGCACGATGTCTGCAAGGTGACGTGGGTTGGAGCCCACCTCGAACTCGCGGACCGCACGTTCGGAGACGGAAAAGCCCTCGTTTGGGGAGAGGAGATCCTCCATCATTTCCACCACCGTCGGTGTTACGGTGGCAAGGCCCAGCAGGCGTCCGGCAGTCTCCGCGGAGGTAACCACGGAATCGGCACCCGATTGGCGCAGCAGGTGGCGGTTCTCAGACTCACGCACCGAAGCAACGATCTTTGCCTTCGGGTTCAGCTCGCGCACCGAGAGAGTACACAGAACGGCGGTATCGTCCGTGGACGGAGTCACGACGACAGACGCCGCATTCTCGACGCCCGCGATGCGCAGGACGTCCTGCTTAGTACCGGAACCGAAGATGGTGACTAGGCCGTGGTGTTCAGCGTTCGCGAGCGAGGCACGGTTGGTGTCGATGACCACGATCTGGGAGGCCGGGACGTCGTCAGCCAGCAAAGCAGCGACGGCGCCCGCGCCCTTGGTGCCGTAACCAATAACAACAGTGTGGTTGCGCAATTGCTTTCTCCAATTCTGGATTTCGAATGTACGACGTGCTTTATCTGTCAGCACTGACAGCGTCGCGCCGACCAACAAAACAAGGAAGATCAGGCGGGCTGGCGTAACGATGAGCAGGTTGACGAAGCGGGCTTGCGGGGTCACTGGGACGATATCGCCATAGCCTACTGTGGTGAGAGAAACTGCGGCGTAGTAGGCGGCATCGAGAAGCGACAGGTTTTCGCTGTATCCATCACCATCGAAGTAAACGACGACGGTGACGAAGACAAGCAGCGCGAATGCCCACAGGACTCGGCTGCCCAGCTGCTTCCACGGGCTGTCATTGTCAGCACGCGGGACCGTGATCACATCAATGAGCGCGTGATCAGGCTGCGACGTCAGCTCAATCTGCGGCATGAAGCGCGCCTTAAAGCGACGGCTTATGCGTTGCGCACGTTGTTTCGGCACTGGACTTTGGTCTTCCTCTAGCTTTGATTTTGTGGCTTTAGCGGCCCGAGTTAACGCGAGCATAACCAAAATGGGACCCGCGTTTTACGAACCGGCTAAATACCTTAACTCGCAGAAGCAGAAACTGACGATTCAAGAAGCTCTACCAGCCGCTTTCCAGTGGGTAAATCCCGCGGTTCGAAGAGATAACCGTCATGGACATAGAAGAATGCCGCGCGTACGTCTTCGGTGCTATGCACGCGCCGCCATGCCTCAGCATAGACCGCCAGCTGGATCTCTGCCGCGCGCATATCCGCGCCTTTAGGCGGGCGGCCAGTTTTCCAGTCCACGATAAACCAGGTGCCGTCTGCTTCGCGGAAAACTGCGTCCATGCGTCCGCGTACTACCGAATCACCGATGGTGATTTCAAAAGGCGCCTCAACGTATTCCGGGGTGCGCTGCGCCCATTCGGAGGAAAGGAACGCCCCCTTCAATGCTTCCAAGTCCTGCTCAGGCTGCTCATCGGAGCCGGGCAGTTCATCCTCCGACAACAGAGCCGGCGAACCAAACCTATCTTCCAGCCAAGCGTGGAAAGCGGTACCGCGTTTGGCGTATGCATTCGGCTTAAAAGGAATGGGACGTCGTTGGCGCCGCGCGAACTGAATGGGGTCTGAACTGAGCGAGACCATGTCGGAAGCCGTCAGCTCGGTGGGAAGCTCTACGTCCACGACAGGTGCTTGCAATGCCGCGTATTCCTCGATCAAAGCACCTGCTTCTTGTTCCCAAAGCTCAAAGGTTTCTCCTGCGCGCAACTCCGGAAGTTTGTCCATGGCCTTCAGCACAGTCTCCGCTGCCTTCACAGCATGCGAGCTAGCTTGCAGCGCTGGGAAAGTGCCCTCGAGCATTACCTCGTGCGCGGCAGCCTCCTCGGGGCTAGCGGGCACGTCCCAATGCTGAACCAAGTCATGATGCTTTGCGCGCAGCAGCTCTAGGTATTCGTAGGGCCCCTTCTTCGACTTATTTTGGACCTTGTTGGTTCCAGAACCCGTGATGGTCAGCGTGGACTCGGTGCGGGTCATCGCAACGTAGAACAGGCGCGCGCTTTCCTCGCGCTGGTTCTGGCGCACGCTTTCCTTATAGGCCTCGCATGCCTTGCCGAATTCTGAACGCTTTGTGGCATCAGGGTCCAGCTCGATGACGTCTTCGTCACCGGGGACCTTCTCCACGAAGGTGAGGAAGGTTTCGGCTTGGCCCTTGTAGCTCGTGGAGTCAGCGTGGAGCACACAGACGTGCTTCCACTCTAGGCCTTTGGATTTGTGCACGGTCATGATTTGCACACGCCCGGCTACAGCGGGAACTTCGCCGGGAGTAAGGCCGTCTTCGCGTTCGCGTGCCATCGAGAGATAGTCCAGCAATGCGGAAAGGGAATCGCCGTGGAAATCAGCGACGACATCGGCAAAAGCGTCCAGGTGCGTGGTGCCGCCCAGCGTGCCGCTGGCTAGGACCTCGGTGCGGATATTAAAGAGCGCTTCGATGTCGGCGAAGAGATCCGATAAAGACTTAGACAGCGAGTAGGTACGCAGGTGGCGCAGTTTCGAAGAAAGCTCCTCCATGCGCACCAGCCCCGGCGCGCTATAGCGTTCGCGTTCGCCAAGGTCTGCCAAAGCATCGGCCAGGCCCAAAATTTGTCCGGTGCCTTCTTCAGTCAGCTCCGCTAGTTGGGCGGCGAGATGCTCAACTGGGTCACCGCCCTCCCAACGCAACCGTCCTGATGCCGCTGCATCGCCGCCGGCAAGGTTGCGTTGACGTGCCAACAGCTGCTGCAGATCCTTTACGCCCAGCCCGCACATGGGCCCGGTGAGCACGCGCAGTGCGGCGTTGGTGTCCTGCGGACGGACGAGGATGGTGGCAACGGCAATGAGATCTTGAATCTCCGGCTGCCAGAGCAAGCCGCCTAGGCCGACGATTTCATTCGGCACGCCTGCGTCATCTAGGGCTTGTGCGATAAGGGGCGATTGCTTATTCGTTCGCACAAGCACCGCCGCGCTGAAATCGTTTGGGTCCTCGTATCGCTCATAAAGGCTCTTGAGATGCTGGGCGATGTGTTCATGCTCCTCGCGCTCAGAGGCAAAATACCCCAGCTCGATATCGCCTTCCGGCGCGCCATCGCGCGGCTGCAGCTCATCAACAGGCCGTGGGCCAGCGGACTCGGAAAAGAGCTTGGCCGCGACGTCGTTTGCCAGTTCCAAAGCACGCTGTGGGTTGCGCCAGGATGTGGTCAGCTGGTCCTTCGGCGCGGGTGAGCCATCTTCCTGAGGGAAATCCTCTACGAAGGCAGCAAGATTTTCTGCCGTGGCGCCACGCCAACCGTAGATAGATTGCATTGGATCGCCCACGGCCGTTACGGATACGCCTGGGCGCACGCCGCCGAACAGGGAACGAAGAAGCACGCGCTGTGCATGGGAGGTGTCCTGGTACTCATCGAGCATCACCACGTTGAAACGCTGGCTTTGCTGCTCGCCTACTGCGGGATGGCTCTGGGCCAGCTTGGCGGCGATTGCCATTTGCTCGCCAAAGGTGATGACGCCACGGGCCGCTTGTTCTTCCTTCAGGGCCTCAACGAGTGGAAGATACTCCACACGCAGCTGCTGGCGGTCTAGGTACCGTTGCACATCCTTGTTGAATTCCGGGCCGTTTTTACGGGTCTTTTCTAGGTCATAAGCGGTGGCAGTGAAGATCCGAGCATGCTCCCGGATATCGGCCGGATCCATCAACGCGTTATCGATGGATTGTGCAAGCTTGAGCAGGGTCTCAGTAACCGTGGCCACCGACTGGGACGCAGATAATTTGCCGCCGTAATTGAGCACGACATCGTGCGCGATGGCGAAGCGCTCTGCATCTGTAATAATCCGCGCGCTTGGCTCAACCGGCACGAGCAGGCCATATTCCCGTACCAAATCACCCGCGTAGGAGTCATACGTGGCGACCTTCGGCGCAATGTTTTCCAGCGCTTCCGCCGCTGCAGAATCCGGCGCGACGATGCGGGAATCTCGTAACTTCATCAATTGCTTACGGATGCGCTGCTCAAGCTGCTGAGCTGCCTTGCGGGTAAAGGTTAGACCCAAGACGTTTTCTGGGCGCACCATGCCATTGGCCACGAGGTAGACCACACGCGAGGCCATGGTTTCCGTCTTGCCAGCGCCCGCGCCGGCGACGACCAGCTTCGGACCGAGCGGGCCCTCGATGACCTTGCTCTGTTCATCCGTCGGCGGGAAAGGCTTATCCAGAGCAGCAGCAAGTTGCTGGGGGCTTAATAGTTTAGTCTGCGAGCTCATCAGAGACCTGCTTTCCTTCTGCTTGGATGGGACAAATGGACCGGATTGCGCAGCGTCCACAGGACTCATTTTCCCGGGCGGTCAAGTGCTGACTGGAAAGTTCAGCTACCAGCGCGGGCAGCTTCCCAGCGAATTCTTCTAGTTCTTCCGGCGGGACAGCAGCTTGGTCACGGCTGGTGATGGACTTTTGATCAGTGCCTGGATAAACCAGCACGCCGCCTCCGCGAGCCATACCCTCACCCGTGCGGATTACAGGACCTTGTGCCCTGTCTTCGTTAGCGTCGCACAGCTGACCGTGTGCCAAGGCCAGCTGATAGGTCTTTAGCTGCGCATTGTCTTTGGCTTCCTCACGAGACGGCGCGCTGCTGCCCGTCTTGAGGTCAACCACCATGTAAACTTCGCCTGCTTTAACTAGGCGGTCCATATAGCCTGCCACCTTAATTCCCGACATGACCTCCACGGAGACCGGAACCTCCACACCAATCAGCTCGAAGTTAGAAGCAGTGTCTAGGGCCCAATGATGCGTGCGCTCAAGCAGGCGCTCAAAGTCCGCGAGCTCGGAGTCTCGCTTCCAGCTGGGCGCATTAAGGATTAAGCCAAAAGCATCCTTGACCATCTCTTTGCCAAGTTCTGGGTCCACACCGCGGCCCAGCGCCTCAAGATATGCATGCGCCATGGTGCCGCGCAGCAACGCCAGCGGCGTCTCTTCTTCCTCGCTCAAGTTTCCAAGTACTGCATTGAGCGGACAACGCAAGAGCGCCTCCACGCGGGATGGCGAGACACGGCCAGTGGGCGTGCCAGAGTCTTCCGTTTCTTCCGCTACCGCCACCGAGCGTGCAGCCCACCATTGCTCAGGATGGGCTCCGGGCACTCCGGCCTTGGCAAGCCGTGCGAGCTGACGTGCCGCCTGACTGCGCTCGGCCTCCCCGCTTTCAGGATCCATGACAACACGGCGCAATTGGGCCACGAAAGAAGGCACCGAAAGTACCGCTACCTCGAGCGGGTCGATTTCCCGCTCACCGCGCACTGATACCGGTTCGGGTTCGGCCACTTGCAAGCCCAACTCTTGCGGCAAACGCACCGCGCGCAGGCGCTTATTTGCTTCCCGGCGTTCGACTGCACCGGGCACGTCCACGCTGCCCTGCCGCGCAAACTCACTAATAAAGCGCGACGGCTCTTCGGGCACGTCAGCATCGGGCGCATCGACCGCGGCAAGCAACAAACGCGCACGATGGCGGGTCGTGGCCACATGGAACAAGCGGCGTTCCTCCCTCAAGCGGCTTGCCACATGGCTTACCGGCGTGCCCGGGGTAACCGACCGATCCAGCAGATCAATTAACGCTTCCTGCTCAAAAATCGATCCCGTCTCACCGAGGGAAGGCCAAGCACCTTCCTGAGCGCCAGCGATGACAACAGTGTCCCATTCCCGGCCCACCGCACCGTGCGCAGTAATCACCTCTACCGCCTGCGGGACAGCGCTGCGGCGGTCACGCACGCCGGTGGGCAATTCTTGTTCTTCGATGTGCCGCAGGAAGGAATCGAGCGAAGCTCCGGGACGGCGCTCAGAGTAGTCACCTGCAGCATCGAAAAGCGCCATCATGGCATCCAGGTCGCGGTCTGCCTGCGAGCCGGTTGCACCACCGCGCAACGCAGCCGCCTGCAAACGAGCATCGAGCCCAGTGGCGTTCCAGACCTCCCACAGGATTTCCTCGATAGAGGCTTGCGCACCAATGGCAGCGCGGCCTGCCTGCACAATCGCGCGGATACGCTCCAAGATTGTTTGTTCGCGCTCGGTCAAAAGCCCCGCGAAATCCGGCAACTGCCCTTCCAAAAGCCCACGCAGCGAATCAATGCCGCGCGCTTGTGGTGCCCACCGCCGCAGGCCACGAATCAGGCGGCGCAAGGTTACGGGATCCGCTCCGCCCACAGGCCCGGTGACTAGGTCTTCGAGTTCCGCATTGCTGAGTTCATGCTCGAGCGCCCGTAAAGCCAAAAGTACCGACTTGACCAGCCTTTGCTCGGCCAAGATTACGTCCGTGGGATTGATATGAACCGGCACGCCAGCGGCTAGCAGCGTGCGGCGAATCTGGCCGATATCTCCGCTAGAGCGGACGATGACGGCGATATCGCGCCAGTCGACGCCGTCTTCCAAATGCCGGCGGCGCACCGCGTCGGCCACCACATCACGCAAGGTCGAGCGCGAGTCCACGATGCTGATGCAGGCAGGCGCTGGACGACGCCGCGGTTCATCCAGCACCAGCTCATGCTCTGCGGGAAAAGAAGTCAAGAACTCCGAATTGGCACCGCGGAAAGCAAAGACCGCTTGGTCAGGGTCACCTGCTATTACGGTCAGTTCCGCCCCACGCGAGAGCTTTTCCACAAGCAATCCGGAGGTTGGATCAAGCAGCTGGGCATCGTCGACGATGATGGTGTGCCACGGGTGGTTTTCGGTAGCGCTAGAGCGCAGCAATACCTCGTTGACTAACTCCGCCGCCGAATAAGAGTGCAGGCCGGCTAGCTGTTGGGTGCGCTCATATTCCAGCAGGAATTCACCCGCCGCAGTCCACATCGGCCGGTCATACTTCTTACCCAACTCCATGAGCTCATCAGGACCTTGGCCGCGCTCGATAGCGCGCAACAGAAGGTCGCGCAATTGGCGCGCGAAACCCACGAAGGTCAGTGCCGGCCGTACCTCCGCCGGCCAGCTGCCGCGATGTTCTTCGGCTTGACCCTCGAGTAGTTCACGGATGACGGCGTCCTGCTCCGCGCCGGTGATAAGGCGGATCTCCTCGTCCGCTGCATTACGCAACAGCGCAAAGGCCAGCGAGTGCACGGAACGCACCATGGAGGCCTGCGCCGCGTAATCCTCAAGGTGTTCTGCCAATTCACGGCGCAGGATGGCGCCAGATTCCTTGGAGGTGGAAACAACCAGAATGCCCGAAGGATCGGCGCCGCTGCGCAGCTGTTCCAAAACCACATCAATCAGCAGGCTGGAAACGCCGGCACCAGCCGAGCCTAAAACGCGCCAGGTACCTTTTTGCGGCAGCGGAAAATCCCAAATGCGCGTGCTGTAATTGGCATGGCGCGGCACGAGGCGCACTTGAGGGGAAGGCGGCAGAACGACACCTACACGGGCAGTAGAACGGGGATCGTAACTCACCCGTTTAGTATTTCAGATGCCCTGGACACCAGCAGAGCTTCGACCCTTTCAATATTCGAACGCGTGGTTGACTTCGAAGCGAGATGCAAGTTATTGACGTAGCGGCGATAAGCTGAGGCACGCAACAACAACTGCGGCATACCTGGCACGTGCCCAAAGCGCGAACAAATGCCATCATCCACAGACTCGGCTACTAGGCCGTCGACAATAACGAGTGCCGCGCTCCAGCCCAGTGGGCGTGGGGCTGCGGAAGGCACGACGTCGACAAGCGCCGGCGGATTCGCCCCAGAGTAAACGGTCGTGCCCAGCACGTCCACGTGCGCGATGCCCACGGGGAGGCTATCAGTTAGCTCCGCGGAATAGGCCTCCCCGGTCTCCGCCCAAGCGGCACGCTCGGCACGAGCGAAAACGTCGTCACGCTGGCCAACATTCGGCATAGGAAATGTAGAAAGCGCCGCGTCCAAGCGCAAGGCCATCTGTGCGGTTTCATCGATGCGCCCACGCAGCTGCCCTGGAACATACTGATTGGCCTTCCAGCCCGCAGCTGTAAAACGGGCATCCGTGCTAAGGACCGGCCTCACCACGCGCGCGCCTTCTACGACGAGCTTCTCACGGACCTTGGCGGACCATCCGGAAAGCTCGTTGGCGCGGGCGAAGACAACGTCACCTACCTTGATGCCGTGATCCCACTCCGGTCCCAGAACCTCACTTTGGACCTGGCGGAGATTGGCGTCAGCGTGAAATGCATTCAGCACGTGCTCTGGAGGAAGCAACATTTAGTTCTCCTGTTCCGGCTTATGCGGATCTTTAACCCGCGGGTTTGGATACGGCCATGGATTCGGCTCGCAGGTTACATCCTCGTTGGGATAGACTTCTTTGGAATCTTTTTCATAGAGCTCAGCGTTGTTCAAGCTAAGCGTCTGCTGCATCATGACCGGCGCAAGCTTCCCATTGCCGCCACACGCCTGGTGGGAAGCATAGCCAATGGCATGGCCAAACTCGTGGTTGATGAGGTACTGGCGGTAATTGCCCAAGTCACCTTCGAATGGCAGCGCCCCGCGCACCCAGCGGGACTCGTTGAGATTGACCGTGGACTCACCAGTGATTCCAGTGTGGCAGGAAGTTTCCGTTTCCAGCTGCGCGCCGCAGAGCTCAGCGGTGGTTTCCAGGGAGGTCAAGCGAATACGCGTATCCGGATTTTCATCGGCCTTTACGTGGGCGAATTCGAAGTCACCAGTAGCCGTCCAACCGCGTGGATCCCCCAGCGTTGCATCGACCATGGCAGCAAAGGCGGAGTCGCCTCCGTACGGGGTCGTGTCGACGCCGTTTTCAATCTCTACCGAGTAACGAACCTTCTTCTTGCCGCCTTTACCCGCATGCGCGCCGGCAGTACCCGCATCGCGGTAAGTATCGTCGCCCTTTTCCGAGAAATCACCGCCGGCAGGTAGCCCCTCCTTCGCCACAGCAATGTGGCTGGCCTTGGCGGGATCGGGGCCTACTCGGTCTTCTTCGGTGGTAGCCGCCGCGTCACTGCCAGAAGCTACGGTGGCCTCCTCTTCTTGCGCGGGACGTGCGACGTCGACAAGCACCCACACGGTCAGCACCACCATCACTGGGATCGCAACAACGCGCCACCAACCATAAGCCTGTGCAAACCTGACGATCCACGGATCTTGGCCAGGCTTGCGGTGCGAGTGACGTGGGGCGCGTTGCGAACTATCCACAGGGCTTTCCATGAGGAAATAGATTACCCGTTGCACCCTTTTTGAGGGCAATTCCTCTGCTAGGGCGCAAACCTCATGGGTTTAAGCACCTGCGAAGCCGACGGCATGGGTCTTAGCGACGCCGATTTCTGCATAGACCACACGGTCAGTGCGAACGATGTACTTGCGGCCCTTGGTGTCTTCCAGCTCCAAGGTAGCGTTATCTGCCAATGCGGAATTGACCTTGGCTACCAGCTCTTCCTGGGTGCCCTCTGCGTGAATAACGAGCTCACGGGCGGTGTCTGCGAAACCAATCTTGATATCCATGAAAAGGTCTTCTCCTTAAAAGTTTAATTTAAAGTCTCAATGGCCCCACTATAGCCGCACCGGCTACTATTAAGTTGTGTCATTTCAACAGTCTGAGCTCTCGCAATCACCTACCTTTGCGTCCCTCGGCGTCGCAGCAGAGATCGTAGATGCCCTGGCCAGCCGCGGAATTGAGCGCACGTTCGCCATCCAGGAACTGACTCTTCCGATCGCGCTCGGCGGACAAGACCTCATCGGCCAAGCCCGCACTGGCATGGGAAAGACGCTCGGCTTCGGCATCCCAGTTCTAGATCGCGTGTTTGACGACGCCGATATTAAGGAACTAGACGGCACCCCTCGCGCCCTCATCGTGGTTCCTACTCGCGAGCTTGCGGTCCAAGTCGGCGAAGATCTTTCGGCTGCTGCTCGCAATCTCCCGGTCCGCCTTGCCACTTTGTACGGCGGGCGCCCTTATGAAGAGCAGATCAAGATGCTCAACAAGGGCGTCGATGTTGTCGTAGGTACCCCGGGCCGCCTTTTGGATCTGGTTCAGCAAGGCCACTTGAGCCTCGAGCACGTGGCAATCCTCGTGCTCGACGAGGCCGACGAGATGCTTGATCTGGGATTCTTGCCAGATATTGAAAAGATTCTGGAAGCTCTCCACGGCAATGCGCACCAAACCATGCTGTTTTCTGCCACTATGCCTGGCCCCATTTTGACCTTGGCACGTACTTTCATGTCGCGGCCTATCCATATCCGCGCCGAATCAGGCGACGAGAACCAAACCCATGCTTCTACCCGCAAGGTGACCTTCCAGGCTCACCGCATGGACAAGTTGGCGATTGTCTCCCGCGCGCTGCAGGCGGAAGGCCGCGGCAAGACCATCATCTTCGCCCGTACCAAACGCTCGGCAGCGGAAGTTGCAGACGAACTAGCCCAGCGCGGGTTCCGAGTCGGCGCAGTGCACGGTGACTTGGGCCAAGCAGCGCGTGAAAAGTCCCTCAACGCATTCCGCGAGGGCAAGGTGGAAATCCTCGTCGCCACCGACGTTGCCGCACGCGGTATCGACGTCGACGATGTCACCCACGTCATCAACTATCAGGTTCCAGATGACCCTATGACCTTTGTCCACCGCATTGGCCGCACTGGCCGCGCAGGCCATACCGGCACCGCAATCACCTTGGTGGGCTACGACGAGCTGGGTAAATGGCGCCTTATCAACGACGAACTCGACCTCAACGAACCGGAGCCACCGCAGTGGTTTAGCACGTCCCCTGAGCTTGCCGAAGCCCTGGGCTTTAAGGAGGGCATTGCCGAATCCGTCGGTCCCGCGGTTAAGATAATCGGCGCAACCTCTAAGCACAAAAAATATTCCACAAAAGTGCGTCCCTCCCGTAAACGCCGTACAAGGAGCCAACACCGATGAGCACCACACCAATCCTTCAAGCTAGTAAGTCTGATTGGATACGTACAGGCGTAATTACTGCCGTGTGTGCCATCGCTATTGGAGGCACTTTTTTCACTGCAAACATTCGAGAAGCTGAGCTCGTTCCGGCTAGCGAAGCCATGCCAGACGGCGTCGAAGTTTTGGCAAAGGCACCTGAAAAGCTCAACGAAGTATTCACGCTTTCTAACCCACTACTGCCGGGGCAACACCGCGCGCTTTCCGCGAAGGGGCTCCTAATTACACATACTGGGGAAACTATCACGGCATCCGATACTCACGGCGAAGAAAAATGGCGTTACTCCCGCCAAAATGCCGAATTATGTTCCCTCAGCACCGCTTGGGACAAGGTAGTGGCAACGTACCGCACTGGTGTCGGGTGCGGCGACACAGTGTCGATTGATGCTGCGACCGGTCAATACGCAGACACTCGAAGCGCAATTAACTCAGAGGAAGTAATCCCCATTACCTCTAATGATCGAGTTGGTACTGTGTCCGCTGAACGTGTCGATATTTGGAGATCCGACATGGTCCGCACGATTGAATACGGAAGCGTACAGGCAAAACAAGAGCCTGACTTTCAAGAACACGAAGACTGCTCTATCACGTCCGCGCTAACCCGTACAGAAAATCTCGCGGTAACCGAATCGTGTCCTGATGACCCTTCAGTCACCGCTCTTCGTTTTATGGGCACTACTCCGGAAGACTCTCGCAAACCAGAAGTTTCCGCGAACATCATTATGGCAAATCAGGGCTCACGAATCATCGCAGTGGGGCAAAAATCCGCAGCAGTCTACCAACCAGGCCCCAAACCACGTATCGATTCTTACTCCAATTCTGGGACGAAGCTCTCTTCAATGGAGGTCGCCGCTTCCCCTGACGTCAATAATTCCTCAACGCCTTTTTCACCAGCGATCGCTGACTTACCCCATCACATGTCCTGGTTCGATGGAAAGCGTCTCTATCTTTTTACGCCCTCTGAGCTCAAAGTCGACAAAGTACTCGAAGGCGCTATCGGTACCGGTGTAGCAGTAGGCGATCGCCTGCTTATGCCAACTAAGAAAGGCATTGCTGTGGTCAACTGGACCACCGGCGAAACCGAGCGCACCATCCGGGTCGACCGCGGCGACTATGAGGGCCCCGTTTTCCTCACGCAGTCCGGCACCACCATCGTGGAACAGCGCGGTGACACTGCCGTGGGCCTTAGCGCGCTTTAAGGCGCTACCCTGCGGCCGCAGCCCACCGCGGCTAGGCAGAAAACTAGCCGCGGAAGTTTGCTTCAGCCCACTTCGCAGAGTCCGGCACAAACATCACGAAGTACAACGCGGCAATAGCGCTCGCGAGCGTGACAACGCCGAGCACCGGAGAGCCGCCGCTAAACATCTGGAAAGAGCTCGCAGCGAGGATGAACTCGACGAGGACCACTGCTCCCCTGCCCCAGCGCTTTCCCTTTACAAAGGCAAGGGCACCGATAATCACAAAGCCGAACACGATGAAGATGAAGACAGCGGTGCCGAAACCAACGAAGTTGGAAGCGCCTGTCTCAGAGACCATCGAAGCGTTCTCAGCACCCATCAATTCACGGATAATGAGGAAGAGCCCGAAGGCAATAACGGCCACTGACTGCACGATGGCAATGCCCGCAGCAATCAGCACCGAGCGCGGCGCGCCCGAATTCGCCGCGGCGCTTTTTCCAAACTTTTTGACAGTGTTCTTCTTCGAATTCTTCTCAGTCACGCGCCACAGTTTACTCACCTGTTTAAAGCATGAGACGCATTGTCATGCCGTTACGGCGCGCGGATTTGATAACGCATGGGAACAAGTACTGCTAAAAGGCCCTTAACTTTCGACGCGGATGCACATCGGGGGGCATCTGTCCAGAAGTAGATTTGACGGTATCCAAGTCACCACACTCACCTAAAATCACCCAAAGTGGCAGGTAAACTAATTATTGCCAGCTTTCTTGCAGGAAGAATGGCGCCATTTTTCGCCGTTCACTTGCATGAAAGTCAGTGATCTTCGCAACAATTTGCCTCCTACCCCTAGCGGGATGGAGGTAAACATGTCATGATTCTCAAGTAGCAAAAACAACGGGCTGTTTAAGCAGTCCAAAACTTGGAACAACATCCAAGTGAACACAAAGTGAATCATGGCGGCGCCGACGCTGGCCCTAACTCGAGACAGGGCCCCACTGAGCGCAGACCGGTTCACTCCCACCCCTGTTAATTGCTGTAGTCCGCATTTGTGGACCGCAGAGACCTGTCATGCTGTCTAAATTTTGTTAGGAGATTTCAATCATGGATTGGCGCCACGAAGCTGTTTGCCGCGACGAAGACCCAGAGCTGTTCTTCCCAGTAGGCAACTCCGGCCCTGCACTTACCCAGATCGCAAAGGCCAAGCTGGTTTGCAACCGCTGCCCAGTTTCCTCCGCTTGCCTGAAGTGGGCACTGGAGTCCGGCCAGGATGCCGGCGTCTGGGGCGGTATGTCTGAGGAAGAGCGCCGCGCTCTCAAGCGCCGCCGCAACCGAGGCCGCGGCCGCGCACGCGTTACCGTTTAAATTTCACTCCCCTAATTCTCCGCTAACCTAACCCGATTTCCCACCGGCTGATCCAGCCACTAAAGTCAGTGGGTAAGTAATTTATCCGCTCACCTATTAGCAAGGAGGCCGCCCATGTCTAAGCGTGGTCGTAAGCGCAAGGATCGCCGTAAGAAGAGTGCAAATCACGGCAAGCGTCCTAGCGCATAAATAAGCAGCACGACAAAGGCTCGCTCTCCCTTCATTGAAGGAAGGCGAGCCTTTTGCTGTATCTAAAATAAGCTGCTGAATCTACCTTTGGATTTTAATTCCAGCGAACCTCGGCACGAGTTATTTCGATGGTGATGCGCTGACGCAGCGACTGTGGCGCTTTGGTGCCAGAACAACACTTGCGAACGAGCGCACGAACCACTTCTTCGCTTTCAAGGCGTGCTTGGCATTCGTCGCACTGGGCAATATGTTCGCGGATTTCTAGCGCACGCGCATAGCTTGTGCGCTCATCCAAAAGCTCGCAAAACAGTGCCTGGACCTCAGGAGAATTACATGCGCCGCAATTGTTCCCTGTCGCGTTGCTCATTACTTCTCCTCCATGTCTGGGTGGTTGAGACCGATGCCTTCTTCTCTAGCCACGTCTTTCAACGCGCCACGAAGGAGTTTTCTTCCACGATGTAGCCGGCTCATGACCGTGCCAAGTGGAGTGTCCATAATTTCTGCGATTTCCTTGTACGCCAAGCCTACGACGTCGGCGTAATAGACAACCATGCGATAATCCTCCGGCAAATCATTCATTGCCTCAGAGATCGCGGAATCCGGCATCAACTTCAATGCTTCGACTTCAGCCGATTCCAGGCCGGTCGAATCATGACCGGCAGTTGTATAGAGCTGAAAATCGCTCAGATCATCTGCTGAAGATTCCGCCGGGCGGCGCTTCGCCTTGCGATAGGAGTTGATGTAGGTATTGGTCATGATTCGGTAGAGCCAAGCTTTGAGGTTGGTGCCTTGCTTGAAGGAGTCGAAATTCTTATAAGCCTTCAGATAGGTCTCTTGAATCAAGTCTTCGGCGTCCTGCGGGTTGCGCGTAAGACGCATGGCTCCACCGTAGAGTTGGTCGAGTAAAGGCAGTGCTTGCTCCTCAAAGAGGCGCTGACTGTCCTTAGCGCTAGTAGTTTTTGTAGCCACGTATCCCATCCTAATGGGTTAGCATGACGCGGCTACTAAAATGCGGCTTATGTCCAAGTCCAAGAAAACTCCGCATGCCGCTACCCCAGCTTTAAAGATCTTGAAAGAAGCGGGAATCCCACATGAGGTGGCAATCTTCGAGGGCGGCACGGATCATTTCGGTGACACTGCCGCAGCGGAACTAGGCATCGATGCTGATCGCGTATTCAAGACTCTGGTGGTCGATCTCACCGCGGGCAAAGGCGCCAAGCGGGAATTAGCGGTTTGCGTGCTGCCAGTCTCACACAAGCTCAGCCTAAAGAAGGCGGCCGCGGCATTCGGTGCGGCGAAGGCGACGATGGCCGATCCTCAAGATGCCTCGAAATCCTCCGGCTATATTCCAGGCGGAATCTCTCCGCTAGGCCAAAAGCACGTTCTTCCCACCGCAATTGATGAAACGGCTGTCCTCTTCGACACCATCTTTTTCTCCGGCGGGCGCCGTGGCCTCGACATCGAAATGAATGCGGAGGACTTAGCCAAGGTTCTCGATATCACTTTCACCGACCTGGTAGCGCAGTAGTTGGCGCAACCATCGTTCTAGAACAGCCTTTCCGGGGGTTGTTCTGCAATAAGCTCGGCATAGTCGTTACGCACGTTGCCCACGGCTGGATCCGCGGGTCGCGCCTGAAAACCGGTGACGGTGCTTGGCTCGAGCAAAGGCTCGCCTGCCAGCCATGGCTCGATTTCCTCCTGCCGCAGGAACTTAGGCAGGCGGCCGTGCAGCCACGCCATTTCTTCGGTGGCTTCGGTGGTAATCATCGTGGCTGAAAGCCTGTCTTGGCCCGGGGACCACAGCCCAGCGGCAAAGAGCATGCCCTCTGGGCCGGTGACGTAATAGGGCGTCTTTTTGCCCTTGACTTTGGTTCCACCGCCTGGGCTTGGTAGGTCAGCTTTCCATTCGTAGTAGCCATCCAACGGAATGATGCAGCGATTGCGTGCGAAAGCCTCGCGGAACGAAGGCTTAGTCGCCACGGTTTCGGCACGCGCGTTAAAAAGCGGCGGGCCATCTAAGTCTTTCTTCCAATGCGGGATAAGACCCCAGCGTGCTGGCTCCACACGCGCTACGGATTCCTGTACACGCACCACGGCAATCGGCTGTGTCGGGGCGATGTTATAACGCGTCGGCGGCAGCCCTTGTGGGGCGTGGACCTCCTCAATACCTGGCCAGTCGCCAACCGCGGCGAGTAAAGACTCGCTGAACAAAACAAATCTTCCGCACATGAACTTATATTATGGACTACATGTCTTTGTATTGGTCAGCCCCGCGTGCCACCGGCCCACTGGATTGGGAACAACCCATTCCAGGGTCGAAGTCGATCACTAACCGCGCCTATATTCTGGCAGCGTTGGCTGACTCTCCATCTATCCTGCGCAATCCGTTGCAGTCACGCGATACGCGTCTTATGGAGGCAGCGCTTGAGTCCATGGGCGTTGCCTTCCGCCACGAAGGCAACGACGTCCACGTCAAGCCGGGCCCGCTGCACGGTGCCACCGTCGAGTGCGGTCTCGCAGGAACGGTCATGCGCTTTGTCCCACCCGTCGCAGCACTAGCCAATGGCCCTGTCCGCATCGACGGTGACCCGCAAGCACGCAAGCGCCCAATGGGCACGATGCTTTCCGCACTGCGCAGCCTTGGCGTTGAGGTCGAGGGCGAGGGCCTGCCCTTTGCCATCTTATCCACGTCAGTTCCAGTAGGCGGCGCAGTGACTATCGACGCCTCCGGTTCCTCCCAGTTCGTCTCCGGGCTCTTGCTTTCGGGCGCGCGCTTTAGAGAAGGCATCACCGTCACCCACGAAGGCGGCCCGCTTCCTTCCCTGCCGCATATCGAGATGACCTGTGCGATGCTGCGCCAAGCCGGCGTCGAAGTCGAAGAAAGCAAAAATACCTGGCGCGTTAGCCCCGGCCCCATCGCCGGCGGGGAATGGAACATCGAGCCTGATCTCTCCAACGCCACTCCGTTCATGGCCGCAGCGGCGGTTGCTGGCGGTCGCGTAACCATCCCGCAGTGGCCACAGCACACGACCCAGCCGGGCGCTGAGATGTGCGAGATCCTGCAAGCCATGGGCGCTCACGTGGAACAAACAGAAGATTCCGTCACCGTCATCGGTGCCGCAGACGGCAACCTGCATGGCATCGAAAAGCACATGGGCGATATCGGCGAGCTCACACCTACCGTCGCGGCCCTGTGTGCGCTTGCTTCCTCGCCCTCGCGTCTTAACGGCATCGCTCACCTGCGCGGCCACGAAACAGACCGTCTGACAGCGCTCGCAACCGAAATCAACGCCCTAGGTGGCAAGGTCACGGAGCTTTCCGACGGCCTCTATATCGAACCGGCGCAGCTCCACGGCGGGAAGTGGAATTCCTACGCGGACCACCGCATGGCAACCGCCGGCGCCATCATCGGGCTGCGCGTTAAAGGCGTGGAAGTAGAAGACATCAACGCCACTGCGAAAACACTTCCTGGCTTTGCGGGAATGTGGGAAGAAATGCTGGAGGCCGCCCGTGGCTAGAAGTGCACGCTCATACGACGAATCCGACGTACGTATCCGCCCCGGTAAGGGCTCGCGTCCGCGTACCAAGGATCGCCCCAAGCACAAGGACGCCAAGTTCGGCATGGTGGTGACCAAAGACCGCGGCCGCTGGGGCGTAGCGCTCGACGAGGGACCGCAGGTCGTCGCCATGCGTGCACGCGAGATGGGCCGCACCCCGGTCGAGGTCGGTGACCGAGTCGGCGTCGTCGGTGATACCAGCGGGCGCAAGGACACCCTCGCACGCATCGTCAAGCTTGCGGAGCGCACTTCTGTTTTGCGCCGCACTGCCGACGATACGGATCCTTATGAGCGCATCGTCGTCGCCAACGCCGACCGCATGCTCATCGTCACCGCAGTGGCGGATCCTCCCCCACGCTCTGGTTTTGTAGAGCGCGCACTCATCGCCGCCTTCGTCGGCAACGTGCACCCAGTACTCTGTCTGACCAAGACCGATCTCACCGACCCCACACCTTTTGCTGCCGAATTTGCAGATCTTGATGTCACCGTCGTCGAGGCGGGCGTCGATGATTCCTTGGACCAAGTGCGTGATGTGATTAATGGCCACGTCACGGCCCTCATCGGGCACTCCGGCGTAGGCAAATCCACGCTCGTTAATCGCTTGGTTCCCGGGGCTAAACGCGAGACCGGTGAGGTCTCCGCCGTGGGCAAGGGACGCCACACCTCCACGCAATCCGTCGCTCTTCCGCTGCCAGAAGAGCTTTGTGCAGACGGCGGCTGGATTATCGATACCCCAGGAATCCGTTCCTTTGGCCTGGCGCATGTCGACGCCGATACAGTCCTCGGTGTCTTTGAAGATCTAGCCGCGGCAACAGAATATTGCCCGCGCGGCTGCACGCACGTCGGTCCCCCAGCCGATCCAGAATGCGGGCTGGATCTGAAAATCCCCGAAGACTCAGCCTCCGCCCGCCGTCGTGACGCGGTGCGCAAGCTGCTCGAAGCGCTGCGCACCAACGTCGATTGGGAAAATTAGAGCAGCTCCACCAAGAAGGGCAGCTCAGATGGGTCGTAGAACGCCATAAAGTTATCCAGGGCGTCTCCTACGGCCAGCTCCGCGTCTTCGTCACCAAGATCGGCGTTATCGATGACCTCGATGGCCTTCGCGGTAGCTTCCTCAGACTCTTCCACATCCACGTGGATAGCCTGCAGGTTTTCCTCCGTAATGACTGCAGGATTCAGCTTGACTACCGGATCACCCATGTCAGGCTGGGCAGTTAACACAGACTCGTCAACGTCCACAGAAATAACTACGCGACGATGCGGGAAAGTCTCCTCGTCGCCAATGGCGAGCAGGCGAAGGGATGCCATCGAAGCCTCCAAGAATGCGGAGTAGGCAATCTCTTCTTCATCCCCCTCAGTGTAGAACTCGCGCAGCGCTGGGGTCACGGTAAAGCCCCAGCCGGAGCGTGCGGCCAACTGGCCGGTCTCCTTAAGCTCGCTGAGCATAGCGAAGGTCGCCGGCAGATAAACGCGCGCCTTAGCCACTTAGAACTCACCCTCGATGTCGAATACAGCCTGGATCTCAACGCTGGTGCGGTCGAAGACGGTATACAGCATGCCGAGCATTCCGAAATCAACGGCAGCACGCACGTTGAGAATAGAATCATCGACCATGACGCAGTCATTGATCGGCAGCTCGATGGCATCCGCCGCAGCCTGGAAGGCAGCCAGCTCAGGCTTTTCTGCCCCAATTTCGCCGGAAAGGATGACCGCATCAACGATGCCGCGGTATTCCCACTCGCGGATATGCTCTGCGCCTGGGCCACCTGGATCATTAGACAGGATGGCGGTCGCTACGCCGTTAGCCTTGGCTGCAGCGAACAGGGAACGCCAGCGCTTGACGTCTTCCTCGGTGCCGTCCAAGACACCAACGAAATCTACGATAAGACCGCGCATTTAAACTTCCTTAATACTAAAAGAGCGGGTGTGCTTTTGACGGACGAAAGTATATCTAAAAATAAAAAATATCGCGCCCACCCCTTTCAGCATTCTCACAGGAGCCAGCGCTTTCCGACGCCACGTGGCACAATGGTGGGTGCGTTCGCCTCCTGTAGGACTTGCAGGAAGGCTCACTTAAGTTGTATTCACCTATCCCTGGTTTTAGCCACCTCAAGCTCTATACCGCGCCCGATCGAGTGCGCTATGAGAGAAAGCCCACGGAAGAAGACCTTTCCACCCGCAAGGAAATCCTCGACCTTGTTATCTTCGCACTGGAGGTTACGGGTGGGCTACGCCCACTGCATCATCTAGCGGGCAATAAATACAACCGCGATATCAAAGTGCATTTGCGCGCTTGGACGCTTAATCATCGGCCCCACGATAGGCCGCTGCGCGCGCAGCTGCGAAGCCTGCACGCCCGTGCTAACGGTGAGTTCTTTGGCTCGGCCGATATTGGCGGCAAACACCATGGTTTTACCGGCTCCTTCAAGCACAATCGGCTAGAAGAGTTCCGCTTGCTCTCCCTTGGCCACAACCTGAATATCTAGGCTTAAGAGGCAGGGCTCGCACCAAGTACCTAGGGCCAAATATTAAAGCGAACCCAAGCGCAGCAGGATGTCGGTCCAATCCACCGAGGTCCATGCGCCGACGCCGAGACCAATCACAGAGGCGATGCCGCCGAAGAGCATGCCAATCTGGCCGAAGGCAGGGCGCCCTTCGGGGGTCTTACTGGGTTTTCCTTCTGCAATGCGTTCTACGCATTCTGCGACCGTGAGATTCTCGGTTTCGGCAGCAGAAAAGTAATCTTCCATGCCTGCAGCGACAACAGCCTCATGGCAGGAACGCGGTTCCTGCTCAACCTCGCCGTAGGCTTGCGCGGTTCCGCTCAGCAGCGTGGCAGACAAAAATGCTGAAAATCCCAGGCTGAGTGAACGACTGCGCACGGAGTTACCCTTCCTAGAAAAAGAAAATCTATCGTTAGCTTCCTTCTAGAGTATAGGAAACTGGCATAAAACTTAAAGCGCCTGACCAATTTCTTGGCCAGACGCTTCAAATGAGCTTAAATCCGTTAAGCCTCAGTGGTTTCAGTGGAAGCTGCCTGCGCTTCCTGCTGCGCCTTGAACTGCTTGCGGAGCATGAACAGCTGGCGGACGGTCTCTTCCTTGACGCCCTCGTTCATGGCGTTGAACATCTCGCCGCCTTCCTTCTGGTACTCCACCAGCGGATCGCGCTGTGCCATCGCGCGCAAGCCGATGCCTTCCTTCAGGTAGTCCATCTCGTAGAGGTGTTCACGCCACTTCTGGTCGATGATAGGCAGGATGACCATGCGTTCGGTGTTGCGCATCTGGGACTCGCCGCCGATAGCGCTAACGGACTCTTCGAGTTCGTCGTACTCGTGGTTAGCATCACTTAGCAATGCATCGCGCAGCTGCTCTGCGCTTAGCTCGCCGGCAGAACCGTACTCGGTGCCCTCCACCAGGGACTCGTGGCTCATAGTCGGGCCATAGAGAGACTCCAGAGCATTCCACAGCTCGTCCAAGTTCCAGTCCTCGACATAGCCGGTGGCAGTAGCGCCGGCAACATAAGCCGACACGGTGTCATCGATCATGTCGCGGATGTTGTCCTTGATGTCACCAGAATCCAAGATGTCGTGGCGGGTCGCGTAGACAACCTTGCGCTGCTCGTTGAGTACTTCGTCATACTTCAGAACGTTCTTACGCATTTCGAAGTTCTGATTCTCCACCTGTGCCTGGGCGCCCTTGATGGAGTTGGACACCATCTTCGCCTCGATCGGGACGTCGTCAGGCACGTTCAGGCGGTTCATCATGTTCTCCATGGACTGACCCACGAAGCGAACCATCAGCTCATCACGCATCGAAAGGTAGAAGCGGGTCTCACCGGGATCGCCCTGACGGCCGGAACGACCACGCAGCTGGTTATCGATACGGCGGGATTCGTGACGCTCGGTGCCTAGGACATAAAGGCCTCCTGCTTCACGGACCTCGTCACCCAGGCGCTTGGAACGCTCACGCTCTTCGTCAATCTCAGCGTCCCATGCCTCCTGGTAACGCTCTTCATCCTCGAAAGGATCGAGGCCGCGCTCACGCAGCTTCTCGTCCAGGATGACCTCGGGGTTGCCACCCAGCACGATATCGGTACCACGGCCTGCCATGTTGGTAGCAACGGTTACGGTGCCAGGGCGACCGGCGCGAGCAACAATCTGACCCTCTTCCTCGTGGTGCTTCGCGTTCAGGACGGAGTGCTTGACGCCACGCTTGGTCAAAAGCTGGGACAGGTACTCGGAGCGCTCAACGGAGGTGGTACCAACCAGGACCGGCTGGCCGGCCTCGACGTGCTCAGCAATGTCATCGACGACTGCGGCGAACTTTGCTTCCTGCGTCTTGTAGATGCGGTCAGCCTGGTCAACACGCTGGTTCGGCTTGTTCGTCGGAATCGGCACAACATCGAGACCATAAATGGAGTGCAGCTCGGCAGCCTCGGTCTCTGCGGTACCGGTCATACCGGAAATCTTCTCGTACAGGCGGAAGTAGTTCTGCAGAGTAACGGTCGCCAGAGTCTGGTTCTCGTTCTTGATCTCCACGTTCTCCTTGGCCTCAATGGCCTGGTGCATGCCCTCGTTGTAGCGACGGCCTGCCAGCACGCGGCCGGTGAAAGAGTCAACGATCATGACCTCACCGTTACGCACGATGTAGTCTTTATCGCGCGCAAACAGTTCCTTCGCCTTCAGCGCGTTGTTCAGGTAAGACACGAGCTGCGAGTGCTCTGGCGCATAGAGGTTGTCGATGCCCAGCTGGTCCTCCACGAATTCCACGCCATCCTCGAGCACACCGATGGTGCGCTTCTTATGGTCCACCTCGTAGTGGATGCCCTCGCGCATCTTCGGCGCAATCTGGGAGAAGACGTTGTAGAACTGGGAGGTTCCGTCCACCGGGCCGGAGATGATAAGCGGGGTACGGGCTTCGTCGATAAGAATGGAGTCAACCTCATCGACGATGCAGAAGTTATGGCCGCGCTGGACGACGTCGTCAAGCGTGCGGACCATGTTATCGCGCAAATAGTCAAAGCCCAGCTCGTTGTTGGTACCGTAGGTGATATCGCAGCCGTAGGCTTCCTTGCGCTGTGCAGGGCGCATCTCAGAAAGAATGACGCCAACGCTAAGGCCCAGCCAGCGGTGCACACGACCCATCATCTCGGCGTCACGCTTTGCCAAGTAATCGTTGACGGTAACGATGTGCACGCCCTTGCCCTCAAGCGCATTGAGGTAAGCCGGTAGCAGCGAGGTCAGGGTCTTGCCCTCACCGGTGCGCATCTCGGCAACGTTGCCGAAGTGCAGCGCCGCGCCACCCATGATCTGCACCTTGTAGTGCTTCTGATCGAGCACGCGCCAAGCGGCTTCACGGACGGTGGCAAAAGCCTCGAGAAGAATGTCATTCATCTCTTCACCGGCCCCCAGGCGGTCCTTGAATTCCTGGGTCTTTGCCTTTAGTTCTGCATCAGATAGCGCGGCGTACTCCGCATCGAGAGCAATAACGTCATCAGCCATCTTCGCTAGGCGCTTGACGGTGCGTCCTTCGCCTGCGCGCAGCAGCTTGGAGAGTCCAAACACTTCTAGATAGTCCTTCTTATCGCGACAAAATAGTTAACTTCTCGTCATTGTACCCACTGGGTAGTTAAAGCTTGATTCCGACCACCTTATAAACCACTGAACGTTTGCAGTGCGTCGGCAAAACTTTAGCCCCTCCTCCGCGACGCATAGACCTGACAATCAGGGACTTAAGCGAACGCGGCGGAAGGGCTAAATCTTAAAAGGAGTTAGGTTTACTCCTCTGTTGCGTCCTCCGACAGGGAGATGATGCCGTAATCGAAAGCATGACGACGGTAGACCACAGATGGCTTGTTGTTTTCTTTGTTGACGAAGAGGTAGAAGTCGTGGCCCACGAGCTCCATCTCACTCAAAGCATCATCGATGCTCATCGGGGTAGCCGGGTGCTCCTTGGAGCGGACGATCTGGCCAGGGCGAACATCCTCGACGGTTTCTGCATAAGGATCGATGTAGCGCTCTTCCTTCGCACGCTCGTGCTCTGCAGCAGCAACCATCTCAGCAGCGAGCTCGCCGGTACCCTTCTGCGCGCGGTGACCGGACTTCACGTTCTCACGGCGGACCTTGACCTTACGCAGGGAACGCTCCATCTTTGCCAGAGCGGTTTCCAGTGCTGCGTAGAAGGAATCTTCCTTTGCTTCAGCGCGAGCGATATGGCCCTTACCCGTTGCGGTGATCTGGATGCGATCAGACTCTGCTTCACGACGCGGGTTCGGCTCGTGCTGGAGCTCCACGTGGAAGAAAGTCAGAGTCGGGTCAAGGCGTTCAATCTTGGCCAGCTTTTCGGTGACGCGCTCTTGGAAGTGGTCTGGTACCTCGACGTTACGACCGGTGATGGTGACCTGAGCGTTGGTGGGCTGGGACATTGAGTTGCCTCCCTTATCTCGTGGGGACTGATTGACTGCACATTCCGCAGGTGAAAGGCCCTTTCCAGTCCGACTTCCCAAGATAGAAACCGGATGGTTTGGGACACTTTAACTACTTCCCTGTGACACTCTTCATGGTAGCACTGGTCATAACCAAGGGGACCAATAGGGCCGGAATTACCCCTGCAACCAACCGAATCTAAGCTTCTGCCAGTACGATTGCCCCGTCAGGGACTCCCCCGCTACCCCGCAGGCAGCTGGCGCTGGCCACCAAAGTTGCACCGGTGGTTACCACATCGTCGACAAGCAGCAATCGTCGTCCCACAATCCGGCTTGCAGCGGGCCTGGCCTGCACCGCTGCGCGCATATTGTCCCAGCGTTGAGTTGCAGAAAGCTCGGATTGATCGGCCGCTGACTCCCGAACTTCCAACGCCTCGCATACGCTTACCCGCGGCAAGGTCTTGGCCACCTGCATGCATATCTGCGCTACCGGGTCGCCACCGCGTGCCCGCGCCGAAGAACGCCGCGTGGGGGCTGGCACCAGCACTAATTCCTCCGGAATCTCGCCGCGCGCCCGCAAATGTTCAATGCCTGCGGCATATACTGCTGCCACATGGCTGCGCACTTTGCGATTGCCCCGCTCCTTCATGGCCACGATGAGGTTTCGCCGCACGTCCGAATAGGGCCCGAGCGCCCATACCGGCATCCCCAACGGGACCGGCCTAGCAATCTGTTGCGGCAGAGCCCACAAATGCAGCTGGCAACGCGCACATAGCTGTGCTGCAGCCTCTAGCTCTCCCCCACATCCGGCACACTGACGCGGAACAACGATTTCGAATAGTGCCGCCGCACGCTGTGCCAAAACGCGCGAATCCCAATGCTTACCCACTGGTGCCACCTATCTCTCCCCCGAGCACTTGGCTTATTTTCGCCCCATGTTTGCCTCACGCTGGCTTGTCTCACAATTGCCTAAAAGCCACCCCAGCTTGAGGCGCAAACGTCACAACTTATATAAGGCGCTTTTACTTGACAACGATAGGTGAAGAACGCTGCCCCTGCAGGCCGGCAACCTCGCGCCAGAAAGTGTTGTCGGTGCTTTCGGCTGGCAGCTCTAGCAATGCGTGAGAGTCGGTGATGTAAAGCTTCGTTGGAGAAGCTGCCACTGCCACCACCGGTGCGGTCACGTTACCCGTTGCCAAAGTCGTTGCAGAAGAGCCATCCTGTTCGATGCGCCATACCGGGGAGTTCACGCTATCTGTGCCCACCATCAATCCACCGTCGCTCATCCAATCCAGCGAAAGCGCGGTATTTTGAATCTCTTGGCTCACGCGATGCGCATTAACGATTGAGTACTTACGGTTTTTGCCGCGCACGACGACGCCGACGTAGACGTTGCCCTCAATAATCATCGCAACGCGTGCTCCGGTAGCCGAGAGGCGGATAACAGAAATCTCGCCCTGAATGCTATCCAGGCTAGAGGCATCAATTTCAGATTGATGTAGTTCGCCCTTCGCCGAGCGGGATACGCGAACAACTTTCTTGCCATCCACAACAGTCCAAATGCTCTGGCCATTTGCCTCAAAGGTCGGGCGCGCCAGCGTCTTAGCCTTCAGGTCATCCTCCAGCTTTACGCCTAGCTCTCCCATGCTCAATTGATATTCATCGGAGGACTTCTTACGTATTGCGGCTACGATTCCTTCCTTGGAAATATCCGCAGACTGGACATCTGACCCCCTGCCCAAAACGCTATTGGCTGGCTCCACCTGGTCACCTGCGACTTCAAACAAGGCTCCGTTGTTGACGGCGAAAAGCTGGGTGTCAGAGCTGACCAGATTTCCCGGGTTGAATTCAGCAAAATCATCGACGGTCATCACGTCCAAGCCATCAACGAGAGGGCTGCCATCCGCCGTAGCTTTAACGGTGGTAGATACACCGGCGTTGTTTAACGTCCATGTCAGCGCCGCGGCAAAGCGGAAACGCTCGTCCTTGCTCATCGAGCTCAACCCGCCGAAGTTGTAAGTGCCGTTTTCATATCCCAAGAACGTCGCCGAAGTTGGCGTTAGATCTGTAGTCGCCGGACGCAGATCAGTATTGGGGCCTTCCAGCAACAAGGTGACAATTTCACTGTCGATGGATTGCTGGCCGGTGTAGATCCAGCGCCTATCCGAAACGAGCGATTCGCCCGACTGCCCCAAGAAATAAAGCGAAATTGGCCGGTAATTATTACGCAAGTCGTTGCGTTCAATGACCAACTTGGGCGGGAAATCTTGGATACGCCACTGCCCGTCCACCTTTTGCATTTGCACGGTGGCTGAATAATCGCGTCCACTCGGGGTATAAGCGCCGTTAGGGCTCAAGGTACCGATATGCTTTCCACTGACTTCGAAGGTTTTATGGTCCAGGCCATTATCCGTGGTCAAGATGTCGATAGAGTCCACCACATCCACGGCTTCTTTCGGCGTCCATTGCTCTTGAGCGTCCGGTGTTAGGAAGTTGCGGGTGGATTGATAATCATTGGCCGGCTTTCCAGAGGCTTTGTAGAATTCACGCAGTACCAAGTCTGCATCCGCGCCCTGCTTCGGGGACATGATTTCCACTTGCGGATCGGCTTGCGGTGCAAAGGTGGCGATGACTTCGGGCGCAGTGTTATTCGGCAGCGTCGAGCAGCCGGCAGCCGAGAACAAGAAAAAGCCACTAAACAGCGCTAGACACTGCCGCGCCTGCTTTTTCCACTGCGTAGCCCTAGACGAGTTGGGATTATTCATCGCTGCTCCTTCTCGTCGCCTTGTACACCCTTATCCAGGTGCGCTACCTCGCTTTCGGCGACGCTACCAGAGCGATCACCGCTGGATTCAGGGCCAGGTTGCGGGGCGTCGTCAAGCACCGCGGACTCCAGCTCTACGAACTCACGAGCACGGCGCTCCGAAGGCCAGATGATGCCGACATCTTCTTGCTCCATTACCTCTGCCGCTTCCAGTTCCGGCTGCGGGGCATTGGGGACCTCAAGGGCAATCGGCTGCTCTTCGATGGCCGTGTTCGGCACGCGGGGCACGATGAGGCGGAAGCGCGAACCGACGCCGATATAACCGATGGCATCGAGCGTACCGCCGTGCAAGACCGCATCCTCGCGGGCGATGGCCAAGCCCAAACCGGTACCACCTGAATGGCGCTTACGCGAAGCATCTGCACGCCAGAAACGGTTGAATACGAGCTCTTCTTGACCGTCCTTCAGGCCCACGCCAGAGTCGGTCACCGCGATGCCCACCGCTTGGTCGTTGGCCTGCAAATCGACGACCACGGGATTTCCCTCAGAGTGGTCGATAGCGTTGGCCAAAAGATTTCGCAAGATGCGCTCAATGCGGCGCGAATCCGCTTCGATAGTGACGGGCTCATCCGGCATATTAACCTGCACGTCGACGTTTAATTCCTCTGCCAGGTGCTGGACCTGTGCCAGCGCAGAGTCAACACAGGAGCGGGCGTCGAATGAGGCCGTGGAAAGGTCAGCCACGCCCGCATCATGGCGCGAGATTTCCAGCAGGTCGGCGAGCAATTCCTCGAAGCGATCAAGCTCGCGAATCATTAGCGCAGATGCACGGCGAGTATGCGGCTCAAGGGAATCTGGATCAGCAGCGATGAGGTCCGCCGCCATGCGCACCGTGGTCAACGGAGTGCGCAGCTCATGGGAGACGTCTGAAGTAAATTGGCGCTGGAGATCGCCGTATTCCTCAAGCTGGTTGATCTGCTTTGAAAGCTTGTCGGCCATGTCGTTGAAAGAGCCTGCCAGACGGCCCATCTCATCATCAGAGTTGACCACCATACGCTCGCGCAAGTGACCTGCCGCGAGGCGTTGCGCAATGCGGGATGCGGAACGAATGGGAACGATAACCTGCTGCGTTGCCAGCCAAGCGATGCCGACCAGCAACACGACAACCACCACGCCGGCTGCCGAAAGCAAACCGCGCATGAGAGCCATTGTGGCTTCCTCAGACTCCATCGACAGCACCAGATAAACCTGGGCGTTTGGAATATCGGAATCGATAGGGGTGCCAACAATCAAGGCATTATAAGGATCGCCGCCGGGGTGATCCACGCTGGTGTATTGCTGCGCCACCTGGCCGTTAGACACCAAGTCCCGTAATTCATTGGGCAAGCGGAAGCCCTCAGGAGAAGTAGTAAGAGAGTTATCGTCGTTTTCTACGGCGATAACAGCTTCATAGGCTTCTTGGTGTTCGTTGTGATCAGCCGATAGCTGGCCAAGGGAAGAACGTGCGGAATTGATGCGCACCTGGTTCGAGTTGGCGCTGCCAGTAGCATCGATTTGCTGCTCCACGGTAGTACGCGCGCGATCGAGCTCCTGGCGGGCTGCATCTTCTTTTTGACTGACCAAACGCTGCGTCAGCACCGAGACAAGCGCGTACGCCAACAAGAGCATGACCACCGTGGATGCCACGAGGATCATGCCGATGACCCTTGTCTGCAGCGATGTGCGCCACTTATCTACAACGCCATCCTGCAGACGCTTAAACCAATCAAAAATAACTGCGGGTCCTCTTTATTCGCCGACGCCAGTCTTGCCGGTCTTATAGCCAACGCCACGGACGGTCAGGACGATCTGCGGGTCTTCCGGATCGTGCTCGATCTTGGCGCGCAGACGCTGCACGTGCACATTGACAAGACGGGTATCAGAAGCATGGCGGTAGCCCCAGACGGATTCCAGTAGCGCTTCACGGGTGTGCACCTGGCCAGGCTTGCGTGCCATCTCGAGGAGTAAGTCGAATTCCAGTGGGGTAAGTGAAAGCTCCTCGCCATTGACGCGCTTGACGGTATGTTCCGGGACGTCGACGACTAGGTCGCCGACCTCGATGAGCTCGCTGGAGGAAGAGTCGGTGCGGCGCAGGCGCGCACGAATGCGGGCAACCAGCTCCTTCGGCTTGAAGGGCTTGGTGATGTAATCATCAGCGCCAGATTCCAAGCCAAGCACCACGTCGACAGTGTCCGTCTTCGCGGTGAGCATAACGATAGGAACTGCCGATTCCGAGCGGATGGCGCGGCAAATATCAACGCCATTCATGCCCGGCAGCATGAGGTCAAGCAGGATGAGCTCTGGCTCGTGTTCGTGGAAAGCAGGAACTGCCTCATTGCCGTCAGTAACAGCGATGGGCTCAAAGCCTTCGGCCTCAAGAACGATGGTCAACATTTCCGAGATGGCTGGATCATCGTCAACGACCAGAATCTTCGGCGCCATTTTCCTACTCCTCTACGAGTTCCTTGACAGATTGCACAATCATATCGGTATCAGCGGTGGCGATCCAGCGTCCGCCCCACGCATGTTCCGCTAATCGACGATACGCCGCCGCAGTGTTCGCCTGCAGATCACTGTCTTTTTCATAACGGTCACGGGCACGGCTGGCGTCCTCGGCTGCGCGCGCCTCGGCTCGGGCTGCAGCGAGCTCGACGTCGGTGTCGAGAAAGATCTGCAGGCTCGGCTTAGGCAGCCCCAAACGCGAAAACTCAAGGTCGTAGACCCAGTCTATGACCTCATCAGTACCCAAGCGCGCGGCCGAGTAGGCGGCGTTTGAGGCCACGTAACGGTCCAAAATGAGCAGGTTTTTGCCCTCTTGCGCTTCCAACAGGCGGTCTTTTGCGCCATACCTGTCAAGAGCAAAGAGGGTGGCCATGGCATAGGCGGAATCCGTTAAGTCCCCCATCCGGCCGTAGAGAGCCTCTTGGGCCAGCTGCGCGTGCACGGATTCTTCATAGCGCGGAAAGCCCAAGACATCGACTTCTACAGAAAGCTCGCCTTTTATCCTGTTTACGAGCGTGTTCTTGCCCGCACCGTCAATTCCTTCGATGCTAACCAGCATTATTAGGACAAAGCCTCAATGAATGCTTCGAGGTCATAATCTTCTTCCACGCCCTCCAGCAATTCCAGAGCCTGCTCGTTGAGCTCTTCGCTGCCGGAGCCGGCAAGACCACGGATAAACGGATAGGAAGAAACAACTTCACCGGCGCTAAACGGCGCACCGGCCCAGATTGCGGCGATGGTAGCGGCCGCTAGCGCATTGCACTGTTCCTCTTCGGATACGGAATTGCCATTCGTAGCCAAGGCACAAGCATCAGATACAGACTCAACGATGTCCTCGTCATCAAGGTTGGCGAGTTCATCCAGGAAATCAACGTTGATGTCATCTGCAAAGATGTCTTCGTCCCAACTGCTCATTGCGCTCTCCTTTGATATAACGCGAAAGTTCTACTGCTGGTGGCCTCCACCGCGGGCAGACAGTTGATGAAGGGGAGAAATCTTCCCGCGATGTTTACTTCTATATCTAGCCGCTGCCGCTGCTTTTGTCAGTGCGTTGCCACAGTCAATTTATACGTTAAAAACCACAGAGAGAATCAACACACTTTAGGCTGAGCGCGGAAACAAAGGTCAACCGCCAATTCAGTCCAGACGGACAGGCACCTTAGGCCGTGTAGGACGCAAAATTTCTCCGGCTGCGCACTGCGAAGCGGATGCCGAACTAGCTAAACCATTTTCCGAAATGCCTTTCAAGGAAACTTCCGTCTACATGGCTATGCGTAAGATGCCTATTCCACTAAATGCTCTTACATGGTATGGTCGTTACCTAGTTGTTACAAATATCAGTTTCTAGCCCGCATCCCCGCTGGTCGGAAGCTATTTCTTTGAAGTCCATTATTGTAACGGTTAAAACTAAGCCATTCCCCTTAGAACCTTCCATAGATGGCTTGAGAAGGAAAGGAGCTTACGATGAAGCCCGATGCACGTCGCGTGTATGTCTTTATCGCCCTCGGTCTCCTTTTCGCGTTGTTCGTAGGCTACGGTGTCTGGCGCGTTTCCACGCCTGACACCGTGGCGTCGCACAGCACCAGCGAGTCTGTAACCCAGGTTGGCGAGACCGAGTCGCAAAGCAAGCACACCTCGCAAACCACCACCACGAGCAGCCGCCCCCACTCCAAGCACAGCAGCAAGAGCCACAAAGACAGCTCTTCCCGCAAGCGCGCGGCGGCACTCAAGAATGACCCATTCTTAGCCCCAAACGCCTTTACCGGCAGCGCCTCTAACACTGGCCCCACGTTGGTTTACCGCCCGGAGAACCTCTCCTCCCAGTCCCGCGCCACCGCGCAGCAGAATGCCAACGGCACCTACGCAACGGGCTACCCACAGGAGCCTTCTAACAGCGCCTCCGGCACTGCTGCACCAACCCCTTCTACGCAGGCAACTGCACAACAGCCAACCAGCCAAGCTTCCGCACCAAGCAACGCGCAGCCAAGCCTGACTGAAACTGTCCGTCCAAAGCGCGGGGATTCCGACTCCAGCCAGTCCACGACGGCTCAGCCCGTCGAGTCTTCTCCTTCGGGCGAAGCCACCCCAGACAAGATAAACGGCACGGAAGCTCCTGCTACCGATGCAGCGCCAACTTTTGGAGGCAGTGGCGATACCGTCGATGCCCCGCAGCCAAGCTCCGCGCCGACCTATGCAGATGCTTCTAAGGAGCCGATTGCTGTTGATATCGAGGACACCAACATGACCGAAGCCGTTGATGCCTCCGATCCAACCGGCTAGGCTCCTACCTCAACGGAAGCGCCGACCACCGGCGCGACTACGGCCGCAGGTCAGGCAACCAACCTCGCTGTGGCCCAGCGCAACTGCTCGATGGTCAAGCGGTGACCAATTTGCGCACTCCCGCGGTTTCGGTTGCCACAATTGTCGATTTTCTGGAAGGCCCCGGCAACGCTTCATCCACGGCGAACGAGCCGCTGCGCGTTGCCATCATCGTCGCACTGGGTTCGCACACTCCGGACGCACGCGAGCTTAGCGGCGAACTGGTGGGCGCTTCCACGGTTATCGTCGAAGATTTAGATGCCACGTTCGCCGAACGCGGCGACGTCATTCAGGCAGAGGCCGAGGGTTTTCTTAAGCGCAAGGATGTAGTTTCGATGGCGGAGGTAATTCGCGGTGACGCTGCAGGTCTCCTAGCAGGCCCTAGACGCGAGCGATAAAGAGCTGGCTCGCCTCGCCCGCTGCAACCCGCGCCACCACGGTCTCCTCTGCTGCTGGCAGCCATGCCGCCTGCCCCGGCTGCAGCTTGAGCTCTTGGTCTTCGTTGTCACGCAGCTCCACTTCCCCACCAGTGCACAGCGCAATAGCCGGACCATCGAAGTTCAGCTCAACGGTATCGTCTGCGCAGAGCTCTACGCGGTCCAAGATGAATTCATCGATCGGCACCGGATAGGACCAAGCCTTTGCGCCGTGCAGGGTTTCTTCTACGTCCTTCTCTTCTTGCTGCACGCGCGGATCATCCACGCTTTCATAAGTGAGGACCTTGACCAACTCCGGAACATCCACGAACTTCGGGGTCAGGCCGCCGCGCAGGACGTTGTCGGAGTTCGCCATGATCTCCACGCCAAGGCCCGAGACATAAGCGTGCAGCGCGCCAGCGTTGAGATACACAGCCTCGCCGGGCTGCAAGACCACGTGGTTGAGCAACAGCGCTCCCAAGACACCGATGTCACCTGGGTATTGCTCGTTCAGGCTGATGACTGTGCGCATATCGCGTGCCATCCACGCCACAGCCGAATCCGTAGAATCCGCTGGTTCTGCTTCAAGACGCGCGATCAGCTTTTCACCAGCCTCGACGATTGCTGCAATGAGTTCCTTACGCTTTGTAGCCGGGATAGTGATCCAAGTGGTAAACAGCGCACGCAAGTTTTCCGACTCCGCAGCGGCCTCCGGCAGGAGCATGTTCAGGTAGTGCTCGAGCTCAGGGCATTCCAAAGCCTTCAGCAGCTCCAGCGTGCGCTCGAGGGGCCGAAAGCCAGCCATGGCGTAGAACTCGGTGAGTGCCACTATGAGCTCCGGCTTGTGGTTGTCATCCTTGTAGTTGCGGTTCGTGGCGCTTACCTCGATACCCTGCTCATTTTCGCGGGCAAACCCCTCTTCCGCCTGCGCCTTAGAGGGGTGCGCCTGCAAAGACAGCGGCTCTGCGGCGGCCAATATCTTCAGCAAGAAAGGCAGGCGCTTGCCATAATCTTGCTGCACGCGCTTGCCCAACTGCTCCGCCGGAGCGGCTGCAATAACCTCGTCGAGGCGCTGGCCATCAACGGTTGAAGGGTCCCCCGGATGCGCGCCGAACCAGAGCTCGGCTACCGGGGTATCGCTCGCAGGCTCACCTTTAAGCACAGGAATCATGGTCCGTGAGCCCCAGGAGTAGTTGCGGGTTGCGCTGTTGAGCAGCTGCATATGTATTGCTTCCTTCTTTTAAGAAATCTCGTAGGCGGTCGCGGCATAGCTGCGCGTAATGAGCTGAAGAGCGCGTGCCAATTCCCCTAAGGTGGGTTCAGGATCATTGCTCGATTCAGCGATTGAATGGGGAAGGTTCGCCTCTTCCTCTCCCCACAAAACAATTTTCAATGATACCAAAGCATTTTCTTCTGGCGGGTCTATCTGCGGGTCAAAGAATATGTCACGCACCGCTGTTCCGCCTCTTTGCTGTGCGCGCTCCAAAATATGTGGCAACGCTTCAGGGTCAACAAAAGTACCGCCAAGACCATGCGCAGCCCAAACCGCGGCGGCCATGCGGGCAACCAGGGCATTGATAAATACTCCGGAACGTTCCTCTGACCAGGAATATGGGTCTACGCCGCAGGAATGAATAACCCTCGCGCCCTCCACAAATTCCCGCAGCTCGCGGCCGGGGTTAGTTGCGGAATCATGCTCTGGGCTAAGCGCCTCCAGCTCGCGGTCCACTGCGTCGGCGGCTTCCTCCAACCTGCGGGCTACGAGCTCCCCTTCTTCTTCTTCGAGGACCGCAGCCACCGCATACAGCGCAGCGATGAACCGAGCCGGCGAGGCGCCCTCCGCCGTGGGCAAAGTGGGCGCCACAAAGGTGGACTCGGGAGCGTCCTCCACGAGCGGACCGCGCGAGGGCCCGACCAGTACAGTCGCGGCTCCTCTTTTATCCGCAGCAATAAGTGCACGGGAGGCCCAGTCACACTCCGCACGCTCACCTACCACCACGACAACATCCAAGGCTCCAACAAAGTGCGGGAGCGATTCCGCCACCACCAACGGAATGCGCGCTGGCTCGGCCAGCCCTACCACTGTATAGGCAGCCGCGCGGGCTACCTGATCAGTAGGTAAAATGACCAGGCAGCGCGGTTTAGCCCCGCCCAAAAGGCCGGCCAGCTGCGAGATAGCACCGCCTAAGACCCTGATTTGGGCTCCTTCATGAGCGACGTCGAAATAACGCACGGTTTCTGGGTCATAAGCTGCGCCATCATAGTAAGCACTATCCATGCCGCCGAGCATAGTCTGGCCCTCGGCCCCACAGTAGTGCTTATTAGAACTTCCCCAGCCAATTATGAATAAAACCCCAGGTATATAAGCCCTTTTTACACGTGAGGTGAAATACCTCAACTAGAATCAACCAGCATGGTTGCAGCAGAAAGTCCGCAGATTCACCCCGTCGTTTTGATTGGTGGCGGCCCCGGCGCGTGGGACCTCATCACGGTACGTGGAATGCACGCCTTGCAGGAGGCGGAGATTATCTTGGCGGATCACCTGGGTCCAGTGCAGCAGCTGGACAAGCTCTGCGACGTGGCAAGCAAAGAGCTCATCGATGTCTCCAAGCTGCCGTATAAGCGCCAAACCTCCCAAGAAAAGATCAACGAGCTCCTCGTCGAGTATGCGCTTGCCGGCCGAAAAGTTGCCCGCTTGAAAGGCGGCGACCCGTATGTCTTCGGCCGCGGTTTTGAGGAGCTGCAGGCACTTACCGCCGCGTCCATTCCGGTGGAAGTAATCCCTGGCGTTACCTCCGCCATCTCGGTTCCTGCTTTGGCAGGCGTGCCCGTCACCCAACGCGGCATTGTCCATGCATTCACAGTGGTTTCCGGCCACCTGCCGCCAGGCCACGCCAAGTCTTTGGTGGATTGGCAAGCGCTAGCGCAATCGGGAGCTACGCTCAGCGTCATCATGGGCGTGAAGAATTCGGCAGCCATCGCCCAGGCGCTTATCAATGGCGGTCGTTGCACATCGACGCCTGTGGCCATCATCCAGGAGGGCACAATGGCCAACGAAAGAGTCTATAAGTGCGTCCTCGGGGACCTCGCGGAGGCTGTCAGCAAAAAGCAGGTTGCCCCGCCTGCAGTCTTCGTCATCGGCGAGGTCGCCGGGCTAAACAGCCAGGATGCGCAGTAACCGCCACCTGGCTTAGTTCGCCTGCAGCGGCGAGTACTCCGCGGCACTGCTGAGCTCCGGGGCAGTTTGCACCACCACCTTGAAGCCGCGGCCCCCGCGCGGGCGGTGTGGCACCGCAGCGTGGAATGCCGCATGCGCTTCGCGCTCTGCCTCCTCGGCTGCTTCTTCAGCTGCGCGCGCCGAACGCGCGCGCAGAGCACCAATCGCTGTGGCAGCCACTCCCGCTACAACCACGAGGATCTGCACAGCCACCACGAACCAATGCGCGATGGCCCAACCGAAGTAGGCTACGGCACCGCTTATCACCTTGCCGATGTTCAGCGCCACGATTGCAGTACCGACGAAACCGCCCAGCACCACCGGGTTAACGCGCGAAATCAACCATGCCGCGATCGGTGCCGTAACGGCCCCGCCAACCAGCAGCGCAATCACCGCTGCCAAATTAGCCACGATGTCATTCCACAACCCCACCAGGAACCCGGCAGTCGCACCGAAAGTCACCAGGAATTCCGCCGTATTAACGGTTCCCACGATGCGCCGCGGCTGCTCTTTACCGATCGCCATCATCGTCGAAGTGGATATCGGCCCCCATCCACCGCCGCCAGTGGCATCGACGAATCCGCCGACTATCCCTAGACCGGCTAGAAATCCTACGGAATGCTTGCTGCGATAGGCCGAAGGCCTCCTTTGCAGGCGCGCGAAACGCCACACGAGGTTGGTTCCAATGCCTACAAGAATTAACGCGGTTATCGGCGCCGCAGCCGCAGTCGAGATATTAGACAACACGCTCGCCCCCAGAAAGGCCGCGAGCGCCCCTGGCAGCCCGAGCTTGAATACCGTTGGCCAATGCACGTTTCCAAAGCGCCAATGGCTGATGCCTGATACCAGCGTCGTTCCGAGTTCCGCCGTATGCACCACCGCAGAGGCTTGCGCCGGCCCAAGACCAGCCAAAAGCAGCATGGTCGTGGAGGTTACGCCGAAGCCCATGCCAATGCCGCCGTCGACAAGCTGTGCCGCAGCGCCGGCTAGAGCAATCAGAATGAACGACCGCATTTTTATGATCCGATCTGTGCAAGCATGTGAGTCTGGGTGGACAGGCCCGCTGCATGGGCAAAACGGTCAGCAACAACCCCAGCAAGATCAGTGCCTAGCGGGGAGTCTACTTGTGCAGGGGAATCCACGAGCAGGTCCAGCAACAGCCCGGCCGTACTAAACAGTGGCAACACCCGCACCTCGCCTTGGCGGCGCACCTGCTTGGCGACGCCCTCTTTCCCACCACGTGTTGCAAACACCACCGAGGTGGGCAGATGGGTGAGGCTTTCTACATTCGCAGCGAGGTCGCGCACAGAGCTATCCGCCTTCTCGTCCGAAGAGCCCACGGCATAGATGACGAGATGCTGTGGTTTCTTACCTGTCTGCGGCGCCATCGCACGCGCTGCTAGGAGCTCCGCGATGTCGGCACCGGTGCCTAAGCCTTCTGCTTGCAGCAGCCGCAGCCCGGCGGATTGCGCAGCGCGATCGATCGCTTCCGGCACATCCACGCGCAGATGATAGCCCCGCGTAAACAGCAGTGGTACGACCACCGCTTCCCTCTGCCCCGCGGTGGCTACTCGTTGGGCTGCAGCTTCCAGGTCAGATTCGTGAAAATCGAGGTAAGCCGCTTCATAAGATGCGGCGCCTGCAAGCGCCGCCGCCTTTCGCGTCAAAGCCTCAATGCCAAGAGCTGCCTCTGGATGGCGCGAACCATGTGAAAGCGTAATCAGTGCGCTCATCGTTTGCTCCCCGCGCTTGCATCCTGCTTAGCCGTAGACAGATGCCCGCGACGTTGTAGTGATCGTTGCAACGCCTCGTTGGAAGAAACCGCCTTGGCAGGTGCTACCGGCGCATCATCCTGACCGTGGAACATCACGGAAAAGATACGCAGGCACTCGCAGCACTTCCAAGCGAAATCGCCTTCCTCATCAGGAAAGAGGTTCATGCCGCCGCAGTAGGGGCAGTACATCGGATGGTTGCGGTTCGGATTCGGCTCGCGACGAAAATTCACTGCAGATCCTCCTCATCTGCGCGCAGGACCCAGTGGCGGAACTGCTCACCTTCCTCGCGCTGCTCCTTATATTTCTGCACCAACCGGATGACATAATGTGGGACCTCATCCGCGATGACCTTGTGCCCGCGCAGCTTGCGCCCCCAGTCCGGGGAAAGCCCGAGCGCACCACCCAGATGCACTTGGAAACCCTCAACACGGTTTCCTTCGGAATCGGTGACGATCTGGCCTTTCAGTCCGATGTCCGAGACCTGGGAACGAGCGCAGGCATTCGGGCAGCCGTTGAGCGCAATGGAAATCGGCACGTCGAGGTCACCCAAGGTGTCTTCCAAGATGTCCACCAGCTCAATCGCCCGGGCCTTCGTGGTTACATGCGCAAGCTTGCAGAACTCTAAGCCGGTGCAGGAAATAACGCCGCGCCGGAACTCAGATGGCTGCGAGTACAAACCGGTCTCATCGAGCGCCCGCGAAAGAGCCGGAATATCGTCTTCCTTGACGTCGAGAAAGAGAAGTTCCTTCATCGGCGTGGTGCGGATGCGAGTAATGCCGAAACGCTCCGCGACGTCGGCAATAGCGATGAGCTGCTCGCCCGTGGCGTGGCCTACGGTGGGCTTGACGCCGAGATAGAAGTTGCCATCCTTTTGCCTGTGCACGCCCAGGTGGTCGCGAGAGCCAGGCTCGACGGTAAGGGGCTCGCCGTCGGCAAGCGGGGCGTCCAAGTACTCATTTTCTAGTACCTCGCGGAACTTCTTGATGCCCCACTTCGCGACGAGGAACTTCAGGCGCGCGCGATTGCGATTGCGGCGGTAGCCATAATCGCGGAAGATGCGAGCCACGCCGGCCCACACCTCCGGTACACGCTCAAGCGGCACCCAAGCACCCAAGGACTGGGAAAGCATGGGATTCGTGGACAAGCCGCCGCCGACGAAGCAGTCGAAACCAGGGCCGTACTCGGGGTGATCGACGCCGACGAACGCGATGTCCTGAATCTCGTGAGTAACGTCCTGCCGGCGATTGCCCGAAATGGCCGTCTTGAACTTGCGCGGGAAATTGTGGAACTCCTCGCGCGGGAGGTAATCATCCACGATGTCATCGATGGCCGGGGTGGCGTCGATGATTTCGTCTTCCGCGACTCCCGCCACCGGCGAGCCCAAGATGACGCGGGGAACGTCGCCACAGCCCAACAGAGTATCGAGGCCCACCGCGCGCAGCTTTTCCCAGATTCCCGGTACGTCCTCAATCTGAATCCAGTGCAGCTGGATGTTTTGACGGTCCGTGAAATCCGCGGTGGAACGCGCATGATCCCGCGAGATCTCCCCCACCGTGCGCAGCTGCTGCGGGCTGACGCGACCGCCGTCGAAGCGCACTCGCATCATGAAGTACTCATCCTGCAGTTCCGCATTGCTGAGCTTGGAGGTTAGCTCGCCTCCCAGATTCTGGTTGCGCTGGGTATAAAGGCCAAGCCACTTAAAACGCGGCGCAAGGTCCTCCGGCGGGATGGACTTAAAGCCCTGCTTGGAGTAGATATCGATAACACGCTGGCGGGCGGAGAGACCACCGTCTTCGCGCTTGATCTCCTCGTCAGCGTTAAGCGGCTTTGTACCGTCGATTTTCCATTGTCCCTCTGGCTTTCGCGTACGAGACTTGGCGGTAGGTTTCGTTGCGGTAGTCATGGCGGTGAACAATTGCCTTTCGTAGTGGTTGCCAAAAACCTACCTGTCTAACTTCAATAGACAAAGCGGTTCGGATTAATTTCACCACTCTTTACAGTGTGAGCTGCGACAACATCGCCAAGCTGGAAGAATCTAAATAACCCGGTTGCCGGATTTACGTTAACGCGGTTCAATAAAACCCACGCTCACGCAGTTTCAGCAGACTAGTCAGTCTAATATTCATAAAAGGAATTAGAACGACTAGTATTACGACCAGTACCTGAACGATAACTTTTAGCGTTTAGCGCTAGTCGTTCCAATACCCCATAAAAATCTTGAGGAAAGGCCCACTACTGACATGTCGCAAGCCCCACTGAAGGTAGCCGTCATCGGCGCTGGCCCAGCAGGCATCTACGCCTCTGACATCCTGGTTAAAAAGACCGGTGGCAATGTTGAGATCGATCTCATCGAGCAGATGCCAGCTCCCTTCGGCCTGATCCGCTACGGCGTGGCGCCGGACCACCCACGCATCAAGGGCATCGTCAACTCCCTGCACCGCGTTTTGGAAACCGAGCAAATTCGCCTCATCTCCAACGTGCACATCGGCCGCGACCTTACCGTGGCACAGCTACAGGAGCATTACGACGCAGTCGTCTTCGCAACCGGCGCTGTCGGCGACCGCAACCTCGACGTCCCGGGCGCAGACCTCGAAGGCGTCCACGGCGCAGGCGAGTTCGTTGGTTTCTACGATGGCAACCCACGCTTCAACCGCGAGTGGGATCTCAGCGCAAAGGAAGTAGCCGTCGTGGGCGTGGGCAACGTTGGCCTCGACGTCGCCCGCATCTTGGCGAAGACCGGCGACGAGCTCAAGGTCACCGAAATCCCAGACAACGTTTATGACTCCCTGGCCAAGAACCAGGCTGAAACGGTCCGCGTTTTCGGCCGCCGCGGCCCCGCACAGGCTAAGTTCACTCCGCTCGAGCTTAAGGAGCTGGACCACTCCCCGACCATCAACGTTGTTGTCGACCCAGAAGACATCGACTACGACGAAGCTTCTCTCGAAGCACGTGCAAACTCTAAGTCCCAGGATCTGGTCTGCCAGACCCTCGAGGGCTACGCGATCCGCGAGCCGAAGGATGCGCCGCACACCCTGCAGATTCACCTCTTCGAGCAGCCGGTCGAAATCCTCGGCGATAACGGCAAAGTCACCGGCATCAAGACCGAACGCACGGAGCTGACTGGCGACGGCAACGTTCGCGGCACCGGCAAGTTCACCGAGTGGCCTGTCCAGGCTGTTTACCTCGCCGTAGGCTACCGTTCCGATGCCATCGACACCGTTCCTTTCAATACCGACAAAAACGTCATCAACAACGATGGCGGCCACGTCATCGAGCAGGACGGCAGCATCGTTCCGGGCCTCTACGCCACGGGCTGGATCAAGCGTGGCCCGGTCGGACTTATTGGCAACACCAAGTCTGATGCAACGGAGACCATCGGTATGTTGCTCGAGGACGCCGAGGCTGGCAAGCTTTCCCACTCCTCCGACGAGGACATCACCGCAACCTTGTCCGAAGCAGGCGTCGAGTTCCTGACCTGGGATGGTTGGAAGAACCTCGACGCCGCCGAGCGTGCGCTTGGTGAGGCAGAAGGCCGCGAGCGCAAGAAGTACGTCGAGTGGGAGGACATGGTTACCCACTCCCGCGGCTAATTTTCCCGAATAAAAGCGCCAGCATTGTGCTGGCGCTTTTGTGTTTTGCGGCGCGGCCACGCCCTGCGGCTCGGCCAGGGCGGCGCGGCTCAGCCTCCGCGAATGTACCGTTTCTTGCAAATAGGCCGGCAAAGCTAGCTTGTTTGGGTTCACTATTTACAGGAAACGGTACGAACAGAAGGATGGTCGCCACGAAGGCGCCCGCCGGGGAAAGCGCCTAAGCGCGGATAATGCCGAGAACCTTCTCCACGATGGCATCGACCTCATCTGCGGTCTTTGCCTCAACGTTCAGGCGCAGCAGCGGCTCAGTGTTGGAAGCACGCACGTTGAACCACGCATCGGTGCCCTTCAGCTCCACGGTCACGCCGTCGAGCTCATCGACGGACTCAATCTCCTCAGCCAAACCGTCAAGCACTGCCTGCGTAGTAGCCTTCTGATCCTCCACGGTGGAGTTAATCTCACCAGAAGCTTCGTAACGCGAGTACTGCGCCATGAGTTCAGAAAGCGGCTTATCGGATTCGCCCAACGCAGCTAGCACGTGCATCGCCGCGAGCATGCCCGAGTCCGCGTTCCAGAACTCCTGGAAGTAGTAGTGCGCAGAGTGCTCGCCGCCGAAGACAGCCTTCTCCTTGGCCATCTGGGCCTTGATGAAGGAGTGACCCACGCGGGTGCGCACAGCCTTGCCGCCGTTTTCAGCGATAAGCTCTGGGACCGTCTTGGAGGTAATCAGGTTGTGAATGATAGTCGAGCCGGGGAACTTCTTGAGGTAGCGCTCCGCAACAAGTGCACAGATAGCAGAAGGCGAAACTGCATCGCCGTTTTCATCGACCACGAAGCAACGATCTGCGTCGCCATCGAAGGCGAGTCCGATATCTGCCTTCTGCTCCTTCACAAAGGCTTGCAGGTCCACGAGGTTCTTCGGGTCCAAAGGATTAGCCTCGTGATTCGGGAAGGTGCCATCTAGCTCGAAGAACAGCTCGCGCACGTCAAAAGGAAGGCCCTCGAAGACCGCCGGAACCGTGTGTCCGCCCATACCGTTTGCTGCATCCACGGCCACAACGAGCGGACGGGAAGACTCCAGCGGAACCAAAGAGCGCAAGAAGTTTGCGTAGTCAGGCAGGACCTCACGCTCGGAGACGGAGCCTGCGGCGCCGTCATAGGCTGGAACACCATCTACGAGCATGTCCTTGATTGCTTCCAGGCCGGTCTCCTGGCCCACCGGGACAGCACCAGCGCGACAAAGCTTGATGCCGTTGTACTTGGCTGGGTTATGCGAGGCGGTAAACATCGCGCCGGCGCATTCCATGGAGCCTGCTGCAAAGTAGAGCTCATCAGTAGAGGTCAAGTTCAGTTTCACCACGTCCAGGCCCTGCGAAGCTACGCCTTCAGCAAAAGCAGCGGACAACGCCGGCGAAGAAGGACGCATATCGTGGCCCACAGCCACCGTCTTCTCGCCTTCTTCGCGCAAAATAGCGGCGAAAGCGGCACCAGTGTCGCGGACGAAATTCTCATCAATGTCTTCACCTACGACGCCACGGACGTCATAGGCCTTAATAACGGCGTTTAGCTGTTCACGAGTACGCATAACCTGCAATAGTACTCTTCCCCCAGCCCCAAATACTGGAGCCGTGGCCTAAAACTAGTCCTCTTTCAAGCGATGACGGCCACCCGCGGCAGATTCGGTGGCGTCCTGAGTCGGGGCGTCGTCAGGCACGACGCTCAAGTGTGCCCGGCGGCGCTGCTTTGCCTCGCTTACGCGACGCGTGCGGAAGACCGGGTGGTTGGAGCTATCAGGATCGGCGCCATCAAAGTTGGCGGCGTAGTCGATGGGGTCTTGGCCGGAGCCCGAACCATCCTCAACTAGCCCGGTGGTGACGCGGCCGCCCTCGCGAACTGCCTCGGCCAGGGCCATGAGGTCGTCTTCTTCCTCAAGCTCAATGCGGTCCACGCGCACCATCTCCCAGCCGATGGGAGCGGTGATGCGGGAGCTGTGCTTTTCGCACAAGTCCCAGCTATGCGGATCAGTCTCCTCCGCGAGCGGGCCTACTACGGCCGTCTGCTGTGAATACGCGTAGGTCAAAGTTGCCACGGCGGGTTTGCCGCAGCCTGGACGAGAGCAATGACGAGAATGATTCACGGCAATGAGTCTAAACCTTTAGTTGAGATTTGAATAGTCGAAACTCGGCGCGCCCCGCACGAAAATGGTCATGCGAAACCTTAAAATCACGGGCATGACCATGCGCCGCCCCCACACTCGTCCGTTCCGCGACCGCCGCGGAAGGGGCATGCACGGACCGCTTTTGCCACAATCGACGCCGCGGTTCCGTAGCAAGAGCGAGCACTTCGACATGGCCGTGCTCGAGGCCTATGCCCCCATCCAGAATGCTTTTGCAGAGCAGCTCGCCGGATTGGACTTAGCGGTGGACACGGTTCCACGCATGCGGCTTTCTGCCGATATGACGGTCCTGCCGGAAGAGATCATCTCCGACGGCCCTGTACCTTTAGGCCGGGTTGTCCCCGCTGGCGTTGATGCTGCCGGCCACCCAACACGTGCCCGCATGGTAATTTTCCGGATGCCCATCGAGGAGCGTGTCGAAACATCTAGCGAACGCGCCGAGCTACTCGGCACGGTTCTGACTGCGTTGGTGGCCAATTACCTCAACCTTGATCCACAGGACGTTGATCCTCGGTTTAGCTGGTAAGCAAAAATCCTCCACCACAAACCACGTCCTAGCGCCAGATGGCACTAAACATAGATAGAGGTGAAGGATCTAAGAAGAAAGGTCTCCCTAGCCGGGGGTTAACCAATCTCACGCTTGAGGCGGCGGCGTTCACGATCAGACAGTCCGCCCCAGATTCCGAAGCGCTCGTCATGCTCAAGTGCATACTCGAGACACTCATCTCGCACCGCACAAGCCTGGCAGATGCGCTTGGCTTCGCGGGTGGAGCCTCCCTTCTCTGGAAAGAAGGCTTCAGGATCAGTCTGCGCGCACAGTGCCTGGTCTTGCCACTCCTGCTCGACGGCGCCAAAAAGCTCATCGAGAGACATCTCTGCGGCAGCACCGCCACGGAGAATAGCGCCATTATTCGAGTTTTTCTCCACGCTAATTCCTTTCTCCGAGGTTGGGTAGTTTCTTCTAAGTTGCACCGACCTTACACCGAAGCCAAAGTTTGGCGGAGGCGTCGCCGATGCGCTTGATTACACTGATGTTATTTCACACCGGATCACTAAATATCGTCAACCCGAAAACGGGGCCTTCCGGGGATTCTCGCCAAAAACGCAGCACACGATCCCCAACTTTCACATCCGTCACATAGATCCCCCTCCGGGGGTAAGGCCTGGGGGTACCATATGTAGTGGTGCTCCATATTCCTGTGAACAATTCCAAGGTTTGATCGGCGTGTCGCCACCATCTAAGCCGATCTGCTGGATCTCTGCGCACACAAGCTACCCAGCAACCAAAACCGTAAAAGACCAGCTAAAAAGCGAAAACTCCCACCACCTGCGCCCCCCTTAAAAGGAAACGGGTCATGGGAGAGATAGCTTAAATGTCTGCCCCTTTTTAAGCGTCAGAGCTAAAGCGGACGCCGGCATCCGGAATCTGCACGCCTGGGAAGACACGCATGCCTCCCTTGAGTTCACAGCGCGCGCCGATGACAGCCCCCTCACCAATGACGCAGTTGTCGATGTGTGCGTTGGCACCGATATGCGCGCCCGAAGCGATAATCGAGTTACTGATAATTGCACCCGGCTCGATAGTCACGCCGTCAAAGACAACAGTGCCGTCCAGGCGCGAGCCCGCACCGACCTCGGAGCCGCGGCCAATCGCGGTGCCAGAAAGCAACAACGCACCGCCGGCGATTCCGGCAGACTCATCGACGAGGGACTCACCGGTGCGGCCTTCCAGCAGCGGCGAATGAGCAATGCCGCGAACCAAGTCAGAAGAACCACGCACGAAGTCATCTGGGCGGCCCATATCGCGCCAGTAAGAGTTGTCGACGTGGCCTACCACCAAGCGGCCGGACTCCAACAGGCTCGGGAAGGTCTCACGCTCAACGGAGACCACGCGGTCAGCCGGAATGGTCTCAATGACTTTCCGCTTGAACGTGTAGCAGCCAGCGTTAATTTGGTTCGTTGGCGGGTCCTCGGTCTTTTCCAAAAACGCCGTGACGCGGCCGTTGCTGTCAGTCGGAACGCAGCCGAAGGCGCGCGGGTCTGCCACGTTGAGCAGGTGCATGGTAACGTCCGCATCCTTTTCGTGGTGGGTCTGCAAGATGCCGCCTAGGTCCATACCGGAGAGAACATCGCCGTTGAAGACCATCACGGTATCGTGGCGCAATTTATCGTAGACGTTACGGATGCCGCCGCCGGTACCCAGCGCGGTCTCTTCTACTACGTATTCAATTTCCAGGCCCATATCGGAACCGTCACCGAAGTACTCTTCGAAGACTTCTGCCTTAAACGACGTCGACAGCACCACGTGGGTAATGCCCGCAGCCTTGATGCGGGCGAGAAGGTGCTGCAGGAACGGATAGTTAGCAGTCGGCAGCATCGGCTTTGGGGTGCCGATGGTCAGCGGGCGCAGGCGGGTTCCACGGCCACCGACGAGGATGACGGCATCGGTAGAGGCGCCCCATTGGACAGCTGCTTGACTCATAGAAGAATTCCTTATGCGAATAAATCGACGTGTTTTATCGGGGTCAGTGTATATGCCCAAGGCGCCTAGCTACTGCTGCGGCACGCTAGGGCGCTTAGAGCAAACCCGCGCAACCGCAGTCCGGCCTTGAGCGCCAGCCGGACTGGCGCTTGCCACCACTGCGGATGGCGGTCGGCTTGAAAGCGGTAGGCCGAGTCGTGGTGGGCTCGCAGCATCGCGCCTGCATGCGCCCGGGTAGAGTGCCCTTTGGCATGGGTGATGATTGCCTCAGGGCAAAAGACGTTGCTCCAGCCCGCACGGCTAAAACGGTCACCCAGATCGACGTCTTCCATGTACATGAAGTAGCGCTCGTCAAAGCCGCCGATCTGCTGGAAGGCATCCCACCGCACCAAAAGGCAGGAACCCGAAAGCCAGCCCGCCTCGCGCTCGACGGACATATCGGCGTCATCGCGATAGGCACGCGACCACGGGTTGCTAGGCCAGATGGTGCCAAACAGGGCGTGGCCGATGCCAGTGACCAATGTGGGGATCGCACGTGCGGAAGGATAATACGAGCCATCCGGTTCCACGATGCGCGGGCCTACGGCTGCGGCTTGTGGATTCCGGCGCGCACACTCCACCAACTTATCCAAAGCTCCAGGAGTAAAAGTCACGTCTGGGTTGCTGATGAGGAAGAACTCTTCATCGACCTCACCCAGCGCGCCAGAGCGGACGAGCCGCGCGCCGGCGTTCATTCCGCCGCCGTAACCGATGTTGCCGCCCGTGTCTAAAAACACAACGTCGTCACGGCCGGCAGCCGCGGCCTGCGGCACTGAATCGGTGGAGCCGTTATCCGCCAAGACCACAGCCGTGGGCCGGTTGGTTGCGCTTTCCAGCGATTTAAGAAAATCCCCGAGGTAATGGCCCGGCGAATACGTCACCGTGACCACTGCGAGGGCAGTTACGTTATCTGTGTTCACAATGCTGCTTAGCGTACCCATACTCGCTGCTAGGTTACTGCCAAGACACTACAAGCTTGACGAAAATCATGTATAGATCACGATTTCTTTATCTTCTCGCCTAAACTGTCACAAGATCAGCCCTAACTTGGCTACACGGCAAGCACCGAGAGAAGCCACCTTGATTGCTGCCACCTTTGAACGCCACAATTAGAAAGTCCTCCACCTGTGTCTTCTGAGAAAAAGTCAGACAAGCAGCGTCGTTCCCGCGCCATCTCGCCCTCGCCCAATTCGGCGACGGCGGTAAAGCAACAGGGGTCCAAGCCCCTGAAGGCCGTCATGACATTTGTCTCGGCGGCAATCTTGGTGTTCTCTGGCGTTGGCTATGCCACCGTGGGCCGCGTGGGCGATGGCATGTCCTCTGTCTCTAACCTCGCGTTGGGCAACAAGGGTGGTTTTAAGGCAGACACCAAAGATGGCGCGATGGATATCTTGCTGGTGGGCAAGGATTCGCGTACGGATGCCAAGGGTAACCCACTATCAGACAAGGAACTGGCGGACCTGCACGCCGGTGTGGACGAGGGCGAGGAAAACACCGACACCATCATGATCATCCGCATCCCGGATGACGGCTCCCGTGCAACTGCGGTTTCGATTCCGCGCGATACCTACGTCGAAGACGGCGATTTTGGAAACACCAAGATTAACGGCGTTTTCGCCAACCACAAGACGGACAAGGTAGACGAGCTAGAGCAAGAAAACGCCGAGGCAGAGGCTGAAGGCAAGAAGAAGCCGCATTCCGCGAAGGAAATTGAGCAGCAGGGCGTGGAGGCCGGCCGCCAGGGACTTATCAGCATGGTGCGCTCGCTCACAGACATCGACATTGATCACTACGCTGAGGTCGGCCTGCTGGGCTTCGTGCTGCTTACCGACGCCGTCGGTGGCGTCGACGTGTGCTTGAACAACGACGTCAAGGACGTCATGTCTGGCGCTGATTTCCAAAAGGGCCGCCAGACCCTCCACGGCGCCCAGGGTCTGTCCTTCGTCCGCCAGCGTTACGAGCTTCCGCGCGGCGACTTGGACCGCATCGTGCGCCAGCAGGCATATATGGCTTCCTTGGTTTCCAAGGTACTCTCCTCTGGCACCCTGGCTAACCCGAATAAGCTCTCCAAGATTGCAGACGCAATCGAGCGCTCCGTGGTTATCGATGAGGGCTGGGACGTCATAGGCTTGGTTACCCAGCTTTCTGGCTTGGCCGGCGGCAACGTCACCTTCACCACCATTCCGGTGACCTCCATCGACGGCGTGGGTGACTACGGCGAGTCCGTCGTGACCATCAACAAGCAAGAGGTCCATAAGTTTATGGATGACCTCGCCAAGACTGCGGAGCAGACGAAGGAAGCCGCGGCGTCGTCAAGTGCAGAGGCAGGCTCCAACCCTTCGGAAAAGCCAGTAGCCGATGGCATCGAGGTCAATGTGCTCAACGCGGGCAGCATCGACGGCCTGGCCTCCGGTGTTGGCAAGTGGCTTACTGGCGTGGGCTACAAGGTCGACCGGACCAGCAATGCCGAGCCGGGCTTGTACTACGAATCCCAGATTGTCGCTGCGGATGAGAACGACCAACGCGCCAAAGACTTGGCTGAGCAGCTTGGCGGTCTGCCGGTTACCTCCAGCCCGTCGCTGGATGAAAACACCTTTGTCGTCGTGGCTTACGACGACTACGAAGGCCCGTCCGACAAGGAAGCACAGGACGCAGAACCTACTGACACCGCACCGAGCGAGCAGGTCGGCACCCCAGGCAGCGACATGGGCGCGGCAGAGGTTGCCCCGGAAATCGACGCCGGCGGCGAGGGCCCGCGCTGCGTGAACTAAACGCCACACAAACTAAGTAATTCTCAAGCCAGGGACCTAATCCAAAAGGTTCCTGGCTTTTCTTAGGGATCGTTCCCCAATTTTTTGGCAGGTAGTTGTCATTTAATGTTAGAAAATGAGTATCCCTATCACTCACGCTCCGGGCCACTCTGAAGCCCAGAGCCATAGTGCGAAAGCATTCCCTGCCCCGCCAAGGCATAGTCACCTACGATGGGCGGACATGGATATGCTTCAGCACCTACTTTCCGCAGATGCCGCAGCGCCGCGCCTGACTTTCTACAACGAAGCCACCGGCGCGCGCATGGATTTTTCCGCACAGACCTTGGATAACTGGGTCTCCAAGATTGCCAACATGCTCTTAGAAGAGCTTGAGCTCGCTTCCGATTCCCTCATTTTCCTCGACCTTCCTGTTTCCTGGCAGCCCGCAGTTATCGCTTTGGGTGCCATTGCTGCCGGCGTCGACACAGCGTTCACGCGCGCTGAGTTAGACGGCGCAAGCCCCGATGTTATTTTTGCCGCGCCCGAGGGCTTTGCAGAGTTGAGCGAAGAATTCACAGGCGCCGATGTTGTGCTCGTTACCGATGATCCATTCGGGCGCGGCGTCATCGAATCTGGCGGCGAATTGCCCGCTGGCGCCATTGACTTTGGGCCCACCGTGCGTTTCTACGGCGATCAGTTCTATGGGCCCACCACCGCTTTGCCGGAGCTTTATCCTGCCGCCGGCCCTGCCCAACGCGTGATGTCCGCGGGGTGGAAGGACAAGGGTTCCTTTAAGAAGTTGATTCTCGAACCGCTCGCATGTGGAGGCTCCGCCGTTATTTTCGCCGGCATGTGCACTGCCGAGCGTTTAGAAGAAATCGCCGCCAACGAGAAGGTGGATCTGCGTCTTTAGCTGGCACGAACGCCATCGGCGGGGCTAATCCCCAGAAACTCCTGGAGGCGCGTGACCACAGCATGGATTTCCGCGGCGGCAAAGTGCCCGCTACGCCAAGCCGCGTGCAGGGGCACACCGCCTAGTATCTCCTCCTCGTTGCAAATGCGCAGGCCTACCGCGTCGTGGGCCTGCAGAGCACTGGAGATGGCGATTGCGCGCCCAGCTCGCGCGAGGGCGATGAGCGTAACGGTGTCCTCGCACTCGACGACGTCGCCAAGCACAGCGTGGCTGCGCCCTACAAAGGCATCGAAGAGCCCGCGCGAGACGCTGCTCCGGCCTGACATGGCGAGGCGATGAGTGACCAAGTCCTCCACGTCAATGCTGTCTTGGCCCGCTAGAGGGTGCTCCTTGTTTACCCAAGCCCGGATAGTGGCCTCCCCCAGCGGAACGGAATCGAGCCCCTCCTTTACTGGAATTGGCGTCACCACCACATCGGCGGTGGTATCTAGCGCCTGGTACACCTCGTAGTGCTCGACCGCCAGCGTAGTCAGAAGCGGTATCTCCTCGCGCGCGTCAACGATGAAAGGCGCCAAGATAGTCGAGACGGTTGTCGGCGTTGCCGCCACCTGCAAGGTGCGCATCTCGCCGCGTTGCAGCGCCGAAACCTCCTGCGTAGCCCTGTTATTATCTGCCACCAATTGCTGGCACACGGGAATCAATGCCTTGCCCGCCTCGTTGAGGCGCAGCACCCCAGCTGCGCGTTCGAAAAGCTCGAGCCCCAGCTCCTCCTCAAAGCGCCGCAGCTGGCGGCTTAGCGCCGGCTGGGTGATGCTCAATTGCTCTGCCGCGGTGGTCACGGAACCGGTGCGCGCGAGCGCCAAGAAATATTTCACCCTCGTGTAATCCATAAAACTTCATTTAACACGAGCTATTACCAATGGACATGGATTTGAAAAATCTTAGGCATTAGACAACATGGACGAAATTCCTTCACAATAGGGTGAAATTGTTGCACCAATCACAGAAGAAGGGTTGTCTGAAAACTATGACTCGTCGCCATGTTGGCACCGCCATCGCTGAATCTCTCGCAGCACACAACGTCAAGCGCGCATACCTCGTCCCAGGCGAGAGCTTCCTGCCAGTGCTTGATGGGCTCTATGACAGCCCCATCGAAGCCATCGTTACCCGCCAGGAAGGCGGCGCTTCCTACATGGCAGAGGCACACGGCAAGGCCACCGGTGAGCCGGGCGTCGCAATGGTCACCCGCGGCCCGGGCGCTTCCAATGCTTTCGTTGGTATCCACACCGCCTGGCAGGATTCCACCCCGATGGTCCTCTTCGTGGGCCTTATCCCCTTCCCTGACCGTGACCGTGAGTCCTTCCAAGAGTTCGATCCAAAGGCTTGGTTTGGCACCCAGACCAAGCAGGTCTTCATCCTCGATGACCCATCCCGTGCTTCCCACGTGGTGGCCGAGGCATTCTTCCAGGCCAAGCAGGGCCGCCCAGGCCCAGTAGTGGTGGGCCTGCCGGAAGACATTCTCCACTTGGACTTCGACGGCGAGATTATCCAGCCAATCAACGTGACAGACGGCGCGGTATCCCCAAGCGATATCGCCGCGCTTTCCGAGGCCCTACACTCAGCCGAGCACCCACTCATCTTCGCCGGCGGCCCGCGCTGGACCCCAGAGTCCGCACGCCAAATCACCGAGTTTGCAGAGACCAACCAGATTCCGGTAGTCCACGATTTCCGCGCCAGCGACCGCATCCCTTTTTCTTCCCCGGCCAACGCCGGCTGGCTGGGCTACGGCCGTGACGAGAAGGCAGCTGCGCTGCTCAAGGATTCCGACCTCGTACTCGCCGTTGGAGCAGTGCTTGGCGACGTCCCGACTGACGGCTACAAGCTGCGTCAAGGCGCAAATGACCGCAACTTCTTCATCAACATCGATTCCAGCCTGCGTGGCAACTCCGCAGCCGTCACCCGCCACATCCTGGCCAGCCCGGTAGCCTTCGCCGAAGCGCTGTCTGAGATCAATGCGGGCGAGGTCTCTGCTACCCAGCAGCAGTGGTTCGCGGATGCGCACGCGGCACAGGTGGCTTTCTCTACGGTTCAGGACGAAACCGACTGGCGCCCGGCTCCTGACGGAACCGCACACATCGAATCACTCATGCGCGCCATTCAGGAGCAGGCCCCAGAGGATTCCATCTACACCTTCGGGGCCGGCAACCACTGCATCTGGGCGCAGCAGTTTATGCACACCAACGTCTACCCCTCCCAGTTCAGCGTGCGCAATGGCTCGATGGGCTACTCCGTTCCAGGTGCAGTCTCCACCAAGCTGGAGTTTCCTGAGCGCACCGTCATCGCCATTGCTGGCGACGGCGAGTACCTGATGAATGGCCAAGAGCTGGCTACCGCCCTGCAGTACGGCGCTCCTTATCTGACCGTCGTGATGTCCAACGGCGAGTTCGGCACCATCCGCGATCACCAAAAGAACCACTTCCCTGATCGCGTTTCCGGCACCCAGCTTTCCAACCCGGATTTCGCCGCCGTCGCCCGTGGCTTCGGCGCTCACGGCGAGCTTGTCACTTCCGACGCCGAGGCAGGCCCTGCCGTCGAGCGCGCCCTGCAGGCTATGCGCGAGAAGCAGATTCCAGCAGTCATCAACGTGATTGTGGATCAAGCTCTGTCGCTGCCTGACAACGACTAGACCTGTCCCCAAACAAAGGATTTTTCAATGAGCGATACCGTTGCTACCGCTATTGAACGTGCGGAGGCCAAACCTGCTGGCTCCACGATGACTTGGGTCATCACCCTGTTCGGCACTGCCGTCGGCGCAGGAATTTTGTTCCTTCCACTTAACGCTGGTGGATTTGGTTTCTGGCCACTGGTCTTTGCCACGGTCTTCATCCTGCCGCTGGTCTATTTCTCGCACCGCACCTATGTCCGAATAGTCAGTGGCGCGCCCATCCGCGACCACGGCAAGGACGTGCTGGACCTGGCCACGCAGTATTTAGGCCGCACCTCCGGCATCGTTATCGCCATTTTGTACTGGCTCGCTATTTTCCCCACGGTGCTGATTTACGGCATCAGCATCACCAACTCGGTCGATAGCTTCATCGTCAACCAACTGGATGGACCTTCCATCAACCGGTGGGTACTCGCTATCCTCTGCGTGGGCATTATGACCGGCGCGTTCGCCGTGGGCCGCAAGCCCATGCTGTGGCTGGCCCAGGTGCTGGTCTATCCGCTCATCTTCGCTTTGGCAGCAACGTCCATCTACCTCATCCCACGCTGGGATTTTCAGAGCTTCCTGCACTACGACAACGGTGAAGGCGACTTTGGAATCCTCAAGGGAATCCTGCTGATTCTGCCGGTGCTTGTATTTTCCTTTTCCCACATGGCGGCACTGTCTCAGTTCGCACTAGACATGCAGCCGGCCTATGGCGAGAAGACCGCCAAGCGCGTTGACCGCACGGAGCTGCTTACCGCCATCTTGCTGGTGGTCTTTACCATGTTCTTTGTTTGGTCATGCGTCTTGGCTTTGGGCGCCGACGGTATGAATGAGGCGCTGGAACAAAACATTCCGGTCTTGTCCTACTTCGCTAACGTCACTGGCACCCCGTTCATGGCCTACATGGCACCCGTTGTGGTCATGTGCGCCATTATCTCCTCCTACTTCGGCCACATGCTGGGCACCGAGGAAGGCACAGAGTACCTGCTGCGCCTAGCAGCGCCAAAGCTGGCTGAGCATATCTCGCACCGCAGCCTGCTTAACATCATCTATCTCATCACCTTCGTTGGCACTACCCTGGTGGCGGTCTATAACCCATCCATCGTGTCGATGATTTCGGTCGTCGGTGGTATCTTCGTGGCTTTCCTCGTTTACCTGGTTCCGGTCTACATGTTCAAGAAGTTCGACGCTTATTCCAAGTTCAAAAATGACCCGTGGAACTACTTCGTATTTGGCATGGGAATCGTCATCATGGCGGTTACCGTGTGGAACATGTTCTAATTCTTATCAATCACTTCTTAAAAGTCGTTTTAAAGTAAGGAGTTTTATAACCATATGCTTCGCTCTGATCTCAACAAGTTCCCTGATTACAAGCCCGGCAAGTCCGACGGCGACAAGCTGAAGCTCTCCTCCAACGAAATCCCTAACCCACCGCTTCCCTCCGTGCTCGAGGCAATGACGCGGGCGGCGGCGGAGACCAACCGCTACCAGATCGATGGCTCCCCAGAACTGACCATCGAGCTTTCCAAGTACCTGGGCGTTCCTGAAGATCACCTCGCTATCGCGGCGGGCGCCTCGGCCATCGTTCAGCAGGCCATCGGAATGTCCTGCCACACTGGTGACGAAGTGATCTTCCCGTGGCGCAGCTTCGAGGCTTACCCGCTCTACGTGCGCATGGCCGGCGCGGAACCAGTGATGACTCCGCTTACCGAGGACGACCGCTTGGGCTTGGATGCCGTAATCGAGGCCATCACGGACAAGACCCGCGCCATCATCCTCTGCAACCCGAATAACCCAACTGGCACCACCATCACCAAGGGCGAGTTCCGTGACTTCATGGAGCAGGTTCCGAAGGACATCGTGGTTATCCTCGATGAGGCTTACTGGGAGTACAACGACGCGGAGGATACCCCGGACTCTGCCGAGGAGATTTTCAACTACCCGAACCTGGTGGGCGCCCGCACCTTCTCCAAGGCCTTCGGCCTTGCCGGTGCACGCGTGGGTTACGGCATCGCCTCCCCGGAGCTCATCCACGGCCTCAAGCTAATGACCATGCCGCTGACGGTTACCTCCATGGCAGAAAAGGCTGCCATCGCAGCGCTTAACTCGGCAGAGGAGCTGCTTGCCCGCGTCGAAGAGACCAAGGTGCAGCGCGAGCGCGTAGCTGAGGCAATTGGCGCGCGCCCTTCCAAGGGCAACTTCGTTTGGATTTCTCGCAGCGACGCCGAAGAGGTTGAACGCAAGCTTTCCGACGAAGGCGTCATCATCCGCCGCTACCTGGATGAGGGTGTACGCGTTTCCATTACCACCGAGGAAGAAACAAACATCTTCTTGGCCGCCTGGGAGCGTGCGGGCATTCGCCCATTCGGCGAATAATCGCCTTCTATCCCATCGCCCTTTCCCTACTTAGATGGCGGTTGCTCACCTGGAACCGCCGGCAGGAAATCTGCCAATAACGCCGCCAAACCCGTTTGAAACGGATCTTCCGCAAACGGGTTGGCGGCTTTTTGCTCTTTAGTTGCCGCAGCCGAAAGTTTTTCTTGCCATGCAGCACGGGCGCTGCGCAGATGCGGTGCTTCTACATCACCGTCTTCGGGAACCTCGAAGATTTCTTGGGGAGCATTGGCGTCGAAGGCGGAGCCGTAGATGAAGGACTCCAGCATGATGATCCGCGGAAGAATCTGAGCGGATTCGACGCCGGCAAATGCCAGTACCTCAGCTAATTTTTCGTACATTTTCACTGCCCGTGGAGCACCTGACACGGGGGTAGAAGCAATGACTTCCACCAGCGGATAATGCCGCGCGAATACATCGCGGTAGGAACGCGCCCAGACCTCTAATGCGTGATGCACGCTCACCTCACCCGCTAAGGCTGCGTCGAGAAGCGATGCGTCTACCTGCGCCATAACCGCGTCCTCTACAAGGATGAGCAACTCATGTTTGTTAAGTACATGGTTGTACAACGCGCTCGGCGCCACCCCCACTTCGCGGGCAATTCGGGCCATCGTGAGTTTGGCATAGCCACTTTCCTCCACAATTTTTAAAGCGGCCTCGGCAATTTTCTCACGGTTTACCAGCGCCTTTGGTGGCCGACCTTTAGCGCGCGAAAAATTCATGGCTCAAACCTCTATCCAGAGTCACATTAATTCTGTACAGTGACACGCAACACAAAATGAATGTTGTTCATTTTGCGTCGAGCTTTCAAACAATCTTCCCATAGTCGTTTCCTCTGCACCGCGTAGAGGAAGATGCTCACCACTTCACACAGGAGAACCCACCATGTCGTCATTATTTAGCAACGAATCCAACACCAACCCGGTCCTCGAGCGCGACGTTGTCGTCATCGGCGCGGGCCCTGCCGGCCTCATGGCAGCACGCACGCTGAAGAAGAAGGGCCTTTCCGTCGCAGTCCTGGAAGCCCGCGACCGCGTCGGCGGCCGTACCTGGAATGGCAAGGTCAAGGATGCCGAGGGCGTCGAGCACTTCGTGGAACTGGGCGGACAGTGGATTTCCCCGGATCAGACGCGGCTCATCGAGCTCGTTGATGAGCTAGGACTCGAAACCTTCCAGCGCTACCGCGAGGGCAAGTCCATCTACGTTGCCCCAGACGGCACCCGCCACGAGTACGAGGGCACCGTCTTCCCTGCTTCCGAGAAGACCATCGCGGAGATGGACCGACTCATCAAGATCATGGATGACCTCGCAGCCGAAATGGACCCGGCGCACCCCTGGGCACACCCGCGTGCGAAGGAGCTGGACTCCATCTCCTTCCGCAAGTGGCTCGAAGGCCTTTCTGATGACCCGGAGGCAATCGACAACGTCTCCATCTACGTCGCCTCGGGCATGCTCACCAAGCCTTCCTATGCTTTCTCCACCCTGCAGGCAGTCCTGATGGCTGCTTCCGCGGGTTCCTTCTCCAACTTGGTCGACGAGGACTTCATCCTGGACCGCCGCGTGATCGGCGGCATGCAGTCCGTGTCGCTAACCATGGCAGAAGAGCTAGGCGAGGATGTCTACCTCGGTACCCCGGTACGCGAGCTGCACTGGGCCGAGGTTGATCCGACCACTGCAGATGACCTGAATAAGGTCGCTGCCGACGTACGCAACGGCGTGCCGAACAACGGCGCTGCTGGCCAGGTGACCGCCTACTCCGAGAAAGTCACCGTCAAGGCCCGCTACGCAGTCCTAGCAGTTCCGCCAAACCTGTACAGCCGCATCTCCTTCGTTCCGCCGCTGCCACGTGATCAGCAGATCGTGCACCAGCACATCTCCATGGGCTTGGTCATCAAGGTCCACGCCATCTACGACAAGCCTTTCTGGCGCGAAGAGGGCCTTTCTGGCACCGGCTTCGGCGGCGGCCGTTTAGTTCAGGAGGTCTACGACAACACCAACTACGGCAAGAACTTTGCTGCCTCCGCCGAGGGCGAAGAAGACCAGTACGGCACCTTGGTTGGCTTCGTCTCCGACGTTTATGCCGAGGAAATGTGGCACCTGCCAGAAGAAGAGCGCAAGGAGCGCATTCTTTCTGCCATGGCGGACTACCTGGGCCCGAAGACCAAGGAGCCGATCGCGTTTTACCTCTCTGACATGGCCGCTGAGGAGTGGACCCGCGGCGCCTACGCCACCTCTTATGACCTGGGCGGCCTATCCCGCTGGGGCCACCTGCAGAACGAGCCGACCGGTTCCATCTACTACGCCTGCTCCGACATCGCTGCCGAAGGCTACCAGCACGTCGACGGTGCTATCCGCCAGGGCGAGCTCGTCGCTCAGAAGATTGCCGATAAGGGTTAAATATTGTCTGCTTCTGATTTTGATCGCCGCGCAGCCACCGGACATATCTTGGTGGGCTACGTTGCTACGGACTACGGCAAGGACGCGCTCCGCTTGGGCATCGCCCTTGCCAAGACCCGCAACGTCAACCTTGAGATCGTCATGGCGGCCCCGGCCAATAATTCCTTCTCCGGTGTCTACCCGCACGACCGCGGATACAGCTCCATCCTGGAAGAACAGATTGCAGGTTGGTTGCAGGAGGCGCTGGGTGAAGTCCCCAGTGACATCCGCGCCACCGCCCGGATCGTCCCCGGCGAGTCTGAGGCCGAAGCGCTCAATCGCGCGGCGGAAGAACTGGACTGCGACATGATCGTGGTTGGTGCGCGCAAGGGCGGCCTTTTTGGCCGCTTCCAAATGGGTACTGCGGTCAACACGTTGTTGCACTCCGGTACTGTCCCTATCGCTCTCGCACCACGCGGCTACTCCTACCCCGGCCCCATCAGCCGCATCACCGTCATGTTTGGTCCGCGCCCAGGCACCACGGACGTCATCGCAATTGGTTTGGACCGCGCGCGGCGCCGCCGCCTTCCGCTGCGCCTGCTTTCGCTCGTGCTGCCTGGTGAGTCCGATCTGCATGGCCTCGGCACCGACGTTCCCAATGCGGTACGCGCTTATGCCAACCGCAAGCTGGGCGATATCGCCGAAGAAATGCTCTCGGCTGGTTACGCCACAACCGACGTCGCCACGGGGCGCGACGTCGAAGCCGCAATGGAAAACGTCACCTGGCAAGACGGAGAGCTCGCCGTGGTTGGCTCTTCTCGCCTCGCGGTTCCCGGCCGGCTCTTCTTGGGTGGCACGGCGTCGCGAATGCTGCGCTCCATTCCCGTTCCCATGGTCGTCGTACCAGCCGGCTACATGCACGCCGGCGCCGACCACGAAGCGATCTAGCAGGCGCTTTCGCCCAGATCGCTTCCTACCACCAGACCGTATTTCCTAGTTCTATTTTGAAAGGCGGTGAGTAGTCATGACTAGTGCCACTCCTGCACCACCGATTCAGCCCACGCCGGGCAGCGGCGATAACATCGCCTCCACAAAGGGCCTGGCTACCGGACGCGTCGGCTTACTCGGCGCAGTCGTCATCGGCATCAGCTGCATCGCGCCGACCTATACGCTGACTTCCGGACTTGGCCCCACCATTTCCGCGGTGGGCGAGTTTGTTCCGGCCGTCCTCCTTTTGGGATTCATCCCGATGCTCCTGGTGGCCTTTGCCTACCGTGAGCTCAACAATGCGGTTCCGGATTCCGGTACCTCGTTTACTTGGGCCACCAAAGCCTTTGGCCCCTGGGTGGGCTGGATGGGCGGATGGGGCCTTATTACTGCCACCATCCTGGTGCTTTCGAACCTTGCCGCAGTCGCTGTGGACTTCTTCTATCTCTTCCTTGCCCAGATATCAGGCCGCCCCGAAATTGCAGACCTTACGCGCAATCTCTGGATTAATATCCCCACCACGATGGTCTTCATCGCGATCGCAGCCTGGGTTTCCTACCGTGGCCTAGATTCCACGCAGAAGTTGCAATACGTGCTAGTTGCCATCCAGATCATGGCCATTGTGGTCTTTGACATCGTCGCCATCGTGCGCGCTTATAAGGGCGGCGGATTCGACTTCACCCCGATTTCAGTTTCATGGTTTAATCCGCTGGAAATCGGCAACTTCTCCCTCATCGCGGCCGGCATTTCCTTGTCCATCTTCATGTTCTGGGGCTGGGACGTCACGCTGACGATGAACGAGGAAACGAAAGACCCAGAAAAGACTCCGGGGCGCGCTGCAACCATCACGGTCTTGGTCATCATCAGCCTCTACATTCTGACTGCCTTGGCCGTCATCACGTGGGCAGGAACGGGTGATGACGGCCTGGGTGCTGGCAACCCGGAGAACCAGGAATCGATCTTCGCCGCGCTCTCCTCCCCTGTGCTCGGCTCGGCTGCACTACTTATCTACGTCGCTGTGCTCTCCAGTTCCTTCGCGTCGCTCCAGTCCACCATGGTCGGCCCAGCGCGCACGCTGTTGGCGATGGGATACTACAAGGCGCTGCCGCCGGTCTTTTCCAAGATCAGCCCAAAATTCCGCACACCCTCCACGGCGACCATTGCCTCCGCTATTGCAGCGGGCGGTTTCTACACAATCACCCGCATCCTGTCTGAGAACGCGCTGTGGGATACCATCTCCGCGCTCGGTCTCATGATCTGCTTCTACTACGGCATCACGGCGGTGGCCTGCATCTGGTACTTCCGCCACGAGCTCTTTAGCAGCGTGCACAACATCATCTTCAAGTTCGTCTTCCCCCTGCTGGGTGGCGGCTTCTTGTTGCTGATGTTCTTCATCACGGCATTCGACTCGCTTAGCCCGGAATACGGTTCCGGTTCCTCTATTTTCGGGGTAGGCACCGTCTTCGTGCTGGGCATGGGAATTCTGTTGCTCGGCGCCGTATTAATGCTGTTCACGCGCTTTGCCCATCCGGATTTCTTCAAGGGCCGCACATTGAAGCGGATAACGTCCGGCGAAGACTCTCAATTGCCGCTAGTTTAGAGGCTAGCCCTATTTCAACCTAGTTCACTATTAGGCTCCAAAAAGAGCTGGATCACACAATAAGGAGAATTAATGTCTAACACTTACCGAGTTCAAAACCCTGCTACCGACGAGATCGTCGAGACCTTCGACTCCGCCACCGACGCCGAGGTAGAAGGCGTACTGGCGAAGGCCGCCGCAGCCTACCGTGAGTGGAGTGCGCGCCCGATGTCCGAGCGCGCGGAAATCGTTGCTCGCGCCGCCAGCCTCTTTGCGGAGCGCAAGGAGGAGCTGGCCAAGATTGCCGCGGAAGAGATGGGCAAGCCTATCTCCGAAGGCATCGAGGAAGCAGAGTTCTCAGCGGCCATCATCAAGTACTACGCCGATAACGGCGAGGAATTCACCAAGGATCAGCCGATTCCGGCTTCTGCCAATGGCACTGCGGTAATCCGCCGCCTGCCCATCGGCCCGCTGCTTGGCATCATGCCGTGGAACTTCCCCTACTACCAGATTGCCCGCTTCGTGGGCCCGAACCTAGTCCTCGGCAACACCATCGTCTTAAAGGACGCAGAAATCTGCCCTCGCTCCGCACTCGCCGTGCAGAAGATCATGGATGACGCCGGCATTCCGGAAGGCGTATACAACAACATCTTCGCCACCCACGATCAGATTTCCACAATCATCGCGGATCCACGCATCCAGGGCGTTTCCCTGACTGGTTCCGAGCGCGCAGGCGCAATCGTGGGCGCACAGGCAGGCCAGAACCTGAAAAAGGCCGTGCTCGAGCTCGGTGGATCCGATCCTTACATTCTTCTCGATACCGACGACGTCAAGGAAGCAGCCAAGCTGGCGTGGACGACCCGCATGTACAACACGGGCCAGGCCTGCAACTCCAACAAGCGCATGATCGTCATGGAAGACATCTACGAGGAGTTCGTGGCTGAGCTGACCAAGCTCGCGCAGGCAGCAAAAGCAGCGCCTGCCGACGCCCAGGGCGAAGGCACCTACTCCTGCCTGTCCTCGCGTGCGGCGGCGGAGACCCTGCACGATCAGATTCAGCGCGCGGTGAAGGAAGGCGCTACCCTGCGCGCTGGCGGCGAGCTGGCGGACAAGGGCGCCTTTGTCTCCCCCGCCGTTATCACCGACATTCCAGTCGGCTCTGACATCTACTACGAGGAGTTCTTCGGCCCGGTTGCCGTGGTCTACCAGGTTTCCTCCGACGAGGAAGCGCTCGAGCTGGCCAACAATACCCAGTTCGGCCTGGGCGGCACCGTCTTTTCCAAGGACACCGAGCGCGCAGCGGCCATCTCTCGTCGCCTCGAGGTGGGCATGGCCAACGTCAACACCCCAGCCGGTGAGGGCGAGGAGCTGCCTTTCGGCGGCGTGAAGCGCTCCGGTTTCGGCCGCGAGCTCGGCCCGCTGGGCATGGACGAGTTCGTCAACAAGCAGATGTACTACGTCGAGAACTAATCTCTTCAACGACATCGCTGCAGGTTAGAAACGAATAAAAGGGAGGGCGGCTTCCAGCTCCGCACTGCGGAATCTGGAAGCCGCCCCTTTTCTATTTCGACGGCCTGTAAGTCAGTGCTGCCTAGGTACTCCTACTGCTGCGAAGAGCCTGCGGAAGAACCGGTGGAGGAACCATTAGAAGAACCACCGCCTGGAGCACACGCGTCATAGAACACGCCACCCAGAAGGAGTCCGGCGGCTATGAGTGCCAGTCCGGCGCGTCCCGTCAAGTTCGTTCTATTTTTCTATGCGCTGCGCTGATAGTCAGGCCCGGTTGGAAAAATAAATTCCGGTATTACTTTTGGCAAACACCCCTGCCCCCTATCCATGAGCGCTTGCCGACGCCACTTCCTTAAGCCCAGCCCGCCGGAACCAGGCCCACAATCGAGAGAACCGAATAAACGAAAGCCAAGAAATAAACCACGATGATGACGCCCTGAATCAGCGGATGCGCAAGAACGCCAACATTCCATCGCGTTTCCTTGTCGCCATGCTTGCGGGAAGCATGCAACAGCATCACGGGAATGATCGACATGATAGCGCCGGCAAATCCGCCCGCATAAGACAGCGCGGCAACAAAGCCGCCCAACCCTACAACGGAAATAACTAGCGGCGGCAGCACCGTCAGCGCAACACCAATCGCACGTTGGCGGTTACTTCCCTCCCAGTGCAGCATGTCCAAGATGTTGCGCATCGTGGTAAAACCAATTGCCAAGAAAGATGTCAGCATTGCAGCTAAAGCGAAGATATTCGCCAGATAATAGGCCACCGGCCCAAGCTTCTCACCCCACGCGATAGTCACGACTTCGGTCACATCCATACCAAGGAGGCCGAGCGCGGCGAAAGGCACGAGCGCCAAGGTAAAGCCGGTGATGACCATACCCACGACGATGGCGCGTGCGGTCTCATGCGGTTTTTCCGGATCCATTCCCTGCACCAGTTCCGGCACGACGTACTGCGCCACGAACGAGAAAACAGCCAGGTTCAAAATCGGAACGATGAAAAATGGGTGCAGCACCAGTAGGTTTTCCGCTTTAATGCCTGGCCCAATGAAGGTCCAACCACACAAAATCGCGATGATAATCGCCATTCCGGCGGTGATAGCCCCCTCAGTAGCTCCGGTGGTGTGCAGGCCGCGGTACATAACCCAAGAGCCGAAACCAAAGAAGATAAGCGTTCCCAATAGCGGCGGCGCACCGAAAATATTGTTTATCAGCTGGCCAGAGCCAGAAGCATAGGCAATCAAAGCACCCACGCCGTTAATAATGATGGCAAGAAAGACCAGCCAACGGCCCCACTGCCCCAGATAGTGCTCCGCCAAACCGGAAACCTGCAGAGGCGCTTTTGTGCGCATCGCACTTTCCGCAACATAAAGCATAGAAATCGTGGTCAGGGTACCCGCCACGAGAAGCGCAATAACGAGCGCCATGAATCCGCCGTTACGCGCGGCATAGGGGATGGAAAGAATGCCTGCACCAATGTTGGTGCCAAAGATAAGGGCAATGCCTTGGACGAAACTCAAGGCCGGCTTCGCAGCCTGCGGAGCAGCCCCTTCTGTCTTTTCAACAACCGTCATGTTTTCTCCCGAATCTAAAATAGAAATATAAGTAACTGCGCATGGATCAACTGGGCCCCTCGGCGCCCTCCCCTTTTTCTGCAAAAGGTGAGGGCGCCAAGGGGCAATGCCTGTGAAAAATCAGCTCGCTGAGGCTTGCCGGTTAGCGCTAAGGCTTAGCGATGTAGCGCACGGAGATGTACTCCTCGATGCCTTCGGCACCACCTTCGCGGCCGAAGCCGGATTCCTTGATGCCACCGAATGGAGCGGCAGCGTCGGAGATGGCGGAACGGTTGATTCCCACCATGCCTGCCTCCAGCGCGTGCGCCAGGTACTCCGCGGTGTGGAAGTTCTCGGTGAAGGCATAGGCTGCCAAACCGAACTCGGTGTCGTTGGCCTTGGCGACTCCTTCCTCCAAGGTGGAGAAGGTGGTCACGGTGGCTACCGGCCCGAAGATCTCCTGGCGCAGGATCTCGGCGTCGTCAGGCACGTTCGCCAGAACGGTAGCTGGATAAAAGAAGCCGGCGCCATCCGGACGCTCGCCGCCGGTGGTGGCGGTAGCACCCTGCTCGAGCGCGCGCTCAACCAGCTTGGCCACGCTGTCGCGCTGCTTCGCACTAATCAGCGGGCCGAGGGTGGTGCCTTCTTCCAAACCATGGCCTGCCTGGATAGCAGCCATCTTCTCCGTCAGGCGCTCTGTGAACTCCTCAGCCACCGCCTCGTGCACGATGAAGCGGTTGGCCGCGATGCAAGCCTCACCGCCGTTGCGCATCTTCGCCTGCATTGCGCAGTCAAGCACTAGGTCGAGGTTGGCGTCCTCGTGGACCAGGAACGGGGCATTTCCACCCAGCTCCATGGAGGTGCGTTGCAGATTATCGGCAGACTGGCGCACCAGAATCTTGCCCACGCCGGTCGAGCCGGTAAACGTCACCTTGCGCAGGCGCGGATCCGCCATGAGCTCGGAGGACAGCGCGCTCGACTGCGTGGTGGTCACGATGGAGAACACACCAGCCGGCACCTCGTGGCGAGTGAATACCTCTGCGATGACCTCACCCAACAGCAGCATGGTCAGTGGGGTCTCCGCCGCAGGCTTGACCACGACCGGGCAACCAGCGGCGAAGGCCGGGGCAATCTTGCGGGTGGCCATGGCCAGCGGGAAGTTCCACGGGGTGATTGCCAGCACTGGGCCCACCGGGGTGTGGGAGACGGTAATGGAACCATTGCCTGCCGGGGACTGGGAGTAGCGGCCCGGAATGCGCACGGCTTCTTCCGCGAACCAGCGCATGTACTCAGCGCCGTAGGCCACCTCGCCCAGCGCTTCCGCGTAGGGCTTTCCCATCTCCAGGGTCATCACGCGAGCGAAGTCTTCCTTGCGCTCAATAATGGCGTTGAAGATGTCGGTGAGGATGATAGAGCGCGTGCGCGGCGCAAAACCGGCCCACTCCTTTTGCGCGGCGTCGGCAAGCTCCAGCGCGCGCATCCAATCAGCGGAGGTGCCATCTGCAACGTTGGCAATGACTTCCTCCGTTGCCGGATCAAGGACCTCGAAAGTGGCGCCGCCGGTGGCTGCGACGTTCGTGCCCTCCAGCCAAAGGCCAATTGGCAGAGAACCCAACAGCTCAGAAACCTGCGAATAATCAAAGTTTGTCATTTGCTTCTACCCTTTCGGCTGCAGCCCGGATTTACTTGTACTCGTTGAACTGCTTGACCACTACCTGCAGGGCCTCGCGCCATAGATCCTCCGGGATGGCCAGGGAAGGCAGGAAGCGGATGACGTTGTGGTCGAGACCGCAGGTGAGAATGAGGACACCCTCGGCCTTCGCAGCGTCTGCGATCTTGTGGACGAGCTCGGAGTCTGGCTCGCCATCAGCAGTGACGAACTCGAGTGCAAGCATGGCGCCACGGCCGCGGAACTCGGCCACGCGCTCGTCGCCCAGGATTGGCTCCAGCTCCTCGCGGGCAATCTTTTCCAGGTTCAGCGCGCGGGCGCCAAAGTCCTTCTCCTCAAATTCCTTGAGGGTGGCCAGCGCTGCGGCGCAGGAAACAGGGTTGCCGGTGTAGGTGCCGCCCAGGCCGCCTGGCTGCGGTGCATCCATAATTTCCGCGCGGCCGGTGACAGCGGAAAGTGGCATGCCGGAAGCAATACCCTTGGCGATGGTGACCAGGTCAGGGACGATGCCCTCGTGGTCGGAAGCGAACCAGGTGCCGGTGCGCATCATGCCAGCCTGAATCTCATCAACGATGAAGACGACGTCGTTGTCGTTGCACCACTTCTGGATAGCCGGCAGGTAGCCCTCAGCCGGAACAACGAAGCCGCCCTCGCCCTGAATCGGCTCGACCACAACGCAGGCGAGGTTGGCTGCGCCAACTTCCTGCTCGATCATCGTGATGGTGCGCTTTGCGGCTTCTTCGCCGGACAGCTGGTCGCGCAGCGGGTAGGACATCGGCGCACGGTAGATTTCCGGCGCGAACGGGCCAAAGCCGTTCTTGTATGGGGACTGCTTTGCGGTCATGGCCATGGTCAGGTTGGTGCGGCCGTGGAATGCGCGGTCCATGACCACGACGCCGCGCTTACCGGTGTAGTTGCGGGCGATCTTCACGGCGTTTTCTACCGCCTCCGCGCCGGAGTTGAATAGCGCGGTCTTCTTCGGGTGATCGCCCGGAGTGACCTCGTTGAGCTTTTCTGCGACCTCAACGTAGGACTCGTACGGGGAGATGGTGAAGGAGGTGTGAGTGAAGTGCGCGACGGCCTCCTGCACGGCCTTGACGACGGCCGGGTTGGAAGCACCCGCGGAGGTAACAGCGATGCCGGACGCCAAGTCGATGAAGCGGTTGCCGTCTGCATCAGCGAGGATGCCACCATCAGCGTCCACGACGTAGCCCGGCAGCGCAGGCGCCATGCCAGCCGGGATGGCGTTCTTGCGGCGCTCATCAAGAGCAGCGCTGGCTGGTCCTGGGACCTCCTGCGCGAGGTGGCGGGTCTGCTCGATGCGGTATTCAAGTTCCTGCATGATTCTCCTTCAATCGTCTTGCTTTGTGATGTGAATCATTGTGGACGCCACGACTAGTCGCAGGCCATGGACATCGCGTATATATTTTGAGGAAAAGACTATTCACTATGTCTATCGACGAGTTGCTGCAAGAAGGACCCGGCAATGAGCGAGCTTCGCTTTCAATGGCTGTTTAACCAGCGCAAACTAAACCTGCGCCCGATTCTCGAAGGCCCGCGTGAATTCACCACCATCCAAGCCAGCGAGTTGCGCGATCCCAGCGAGTTCACCACTCAGGGCGCCATCATCCTGACCTTGGGGCTAGCTTTCGAACACTCACCCAGCGACTTTTCCGTCTATGCGCGCACCCTGGCGGCGGCGGGCGTAGGTGCCATTGGCTTCGGCACTGGCCTGACCTTCTCCACGGTTCCGCAGGAGCTTATCGACGCCGCGGCGCGCCACCACCTAACGCTTTTTGAAGTCCCCCGCGCCACGCCTTTCATTTCGATCATCAATACGGTGACTACGGAGCAATCGCGCATCGAGAACAACCTCCAGTTCACCTTGCACCGCCAACAGGAGCGTTTGAATCAGGCGGCGTCGAATGGCACTAATGCGCTGCTGGAGCGTGCGTCAAAAGAACTCGGCGCTGCCGTGGCCGTGGCTAACGATTCAGGAATCGTCATCAATCGTCACGATTTAGGCGAGCTTTCCGCCGCTGAGTTCGCTATTGCCGCGGCAAGCCAAAGCTCGGGACGGACCTCAGGCGCGCGCTCGAGCATCACCAAAGACGGCACGACGATCGCCACCATCACCAACGTGTTTAATACCCACGGCCGACGGCGTATCGCGCTTGCGGTATCCCGCGAGCAAAAATTCGACTCTTATGACCGCGCATTGACCCGCCATCTTGCGGGCTTGGCGGAAATGCTGCTGCAAAACCGCGACTCTTCGGCCCGCATCATCTTAGGCGCTCTCGCCCTTGCAACGCAGGTCTCCGGCACCACGCCTGCGCTTGGCGCCACGGCTTTAGACGCCGCTTTCAACTCTGTGGCCTCCCACGGCCGTCTCCACCTCTGCCTGGCGCAGGCTGATTCACCCACCCGCCTGAGCCGCGCGCTGGGGCTAGTCCACCGCGCCGCAAACAAAGGCGGCTATGCCTGCTTCGTGCTGCCTTTGGAAGGCACGGCGTCGGAAAGCGCACTCATTGCCTTGCCTCCCGAAACCATCGATGCGCAGGAACTATTCGGCCGATACTCCAAAAACTTGCAGGTTTCCGTGCTCCGCGACACCCCGTGGGAGGAAATCAGCACCGACCGTGTAACGGCCCTGAAGGCCCACGCTCGCAGCCTGCCTCCTGGAACCATGGCGGAATTTAGCTCCGACGCCCCCGCCTGGCTCGGTGAATCTGCAGTACACGAGGCCTTAGGAAAGCGCCGCGCCGCGATCGTCGGAAAGCTTAAGCACCATGACGCCGCACACAATACGGAGCTGCTGCGCACCTTGCGCACCTACTTGCTTGCCGACGCCCAGCTCGCCGCCGCTGCCAGCGAGCTCAACGTGCACCGCCACACCGTGCGCGCCCGCATCGAAAAGGTCCAAGCCCTGTGCGGCATCGATCTTGCCAACCCCGTGATTCGGGCGGAGGCGCTGCTACTTTGCCTTAGTTCTTGAGTATTTTTTCATTCATCTTTAGTTAGCCAAGTTTTCACCCCACCGGTAGCGGGTTTTAACCTTCCCAACCTAGCTTCTCCAAAGTGGTTATTAAACAATCGGAGCATAGTCCCGATACAGCTGCTTTACGCAAGAAAGCAGAGGGGAAAAAGCGCCAAGAGTGGTGGCTCGCGCTAGTACTCTTAGCCCCCAACCTCATTTTGTTGGGAATCTTTACCTATCGCCCACTCATCGACAATATCCGGCTTTCCTTTTTTAACTGGAATATCTCGAGCCCAACGTCGGCATTCGTAGGATTTCAGAACTACGTTGAGTGGTTCACGCGCGACGATACGAAGACCATCATCGCGAATACCCTCATCTTTACTTTCTTTGCCGTAATCGGCTCTCTGGTATTGGGACTCGCGCTAGCTCTCTTGCTCAATCAAAACTTGAAGGGCCGCAATTTCACCCGATCGGTGGTCTTCGCACCTTTCGCAATTTCCGGAGCTGCCATCGGCATTGCTTTCCAGTTCATCTTCGATCCCAACTTCGGACTTATTCAAGAGATGCTCAGTTGGGTAGGCGTTGAAAGTCCTAACTTCTATGCCATACCCGGCTGGGCGCTATTCATGGTGACTTTCACTTTCGTGTGGAAGAACCTGGGCTATACCTTCGTCATTTATTTGGCTGCTCTACAAGGCCTTTCCAAGGACTTGGACGAGGCCGCGGCTATCGACGGTGCGTCCACTTGGACGCGTTTCCGCCGCGTGACGCTGCCACAGCTTCGCCCCACTACATTCTTTCTTTCGATCACAGTGACGCTGAACTCTGTACAGGTCTTCGACATCATCAACGTAATGACCCGTGGCGGCCCACAGGGTAACGGCACTACCACTCTTGTGTTCCAGATTTATCAAGAGACCTTCGTGAACTTCCGCGCTGGCTACGGTGCTACCGCCGCCACAATCATGTTCTTGATCTTGCTAATCATCACTTTGATTCAGGTACGCATCATGGACAAGCAAAACCACTAATGGGAGCGAAGCCTAAATGGATAACACCCTCAAAAAAGTTTTTGGATACATCGGCATCGTCGCTGTCCTCCTGCTGGTTGGCCTACCGCTGTTTTGGATTTTGATGACCTCCTTCAAAGCCAAAGGCGACATCTACACGGATCCAGTAAATTGGCTTCCACCCAGCTGGGAAACCGCGAACTACAAAGACGCAACCACCCGCGTTCCTTTCTGGACGTACCTGCGCAACTCGGTGCTCATCACAGCTGTGCTGTCTGTGCTGAAGTTCGTGCTTGGCGTGATTTCTGCGTATGCGCTGGCAATCCTGCGTTTTCCGGGTCGCAACATCGTCTTCCTAGTAGTCATTTCAGCGCTGATGGTACCTTCCGAAATCACCGTTATTTCCAATTACGCACTGGTCAACGCGCTGGGCTGGCGAAATACTTTCACAGGCATCATCGTGCCTTTGGCTGGCGTCGCATTCGGCACCTTCCTGATGCGCAATCACTTCTTATCGCTGCCCTTTGAACTGGTTGAGGCCGCAAGAATGGACGGCGCTGGACCTATTCGCCTGCTGACAAAGGTCTTGCTTCCGATCTCTTGGCCAACGTTGACAGCCTTCGCAGTGATCACCATCGTCAACGAATGGAACCAATACCTGTGGCCATTCTTGATGTCCGATACTGCCGACGTCGCGCCGCTTCAGGTGGGTCTAACCATGCTGCAAAACAACGACGGCGTCACCAACTGGGGTCCAGTTATGGCCGCCACCATCCTCACCATCATTCCGATTCTCATCATCTTCCTGGCCCTTCAGAAATACATGATCAAGGGCCTTACCACTGGTGCCGTCAAGGGATAGCCGCAGATGGCTACCTCAACCACGCTCGCCGTTTAGTCTTTCTATTTCTACAAGGAGTTAATTCATGGACCGCCGTTCATTCCTCTCTGTTCTTGCACTGAGCACCGCCTCGGTTTCTCTTTCTGCCTGCGCAGGCACTTCCTCCACCGACCCACAAGCTAAGAAGAATTCCTCTGGTTCCGGGGAAGTCACCGAGCTGACCTGGTGGTCCAACCACCCGGGTTCCTCGAAGGACATCGAGACCGAGATCATCTCCCGCTTCGAAAAAGAAAACCCGGACATCAAAATCAACCTGATTGATGCCGGCAAGAACTACGAAGAAGCAGCCCAAAAGTTTAACGCGGCACTGACCGGCAGCGACCTTCCCGACATCGTGGTTCTCTCCGACGTCTGGTGGTACAACTTCGCTATCAACGGTCAGATCGCGAACGTCGACGAGCTCGCCAAGGAAGCAAACGTCGGCCTTTCCTCCTACGTGCAGCCACTGTATGAGGACTACGCCTACGACGGCGGCCACTTTGCACTGCCATTTGCCCGCTCTACTCCACTCTTCTACTACAACAAGGACGCATGGAAGAAGGCTGGCCTACCTGACCGCGGACCAAAGTCTTGGGACGAGATGGATAAGTGGGCTACAAAGCTCGCGGATGCAAACCCCGATATGCAAGCCTTTGGCTGGGGCGATGCTGTTGACTACCTGGGTTGGATCTTCCAGGGGCCGCTGTGGTCCAAGGGCGGCGCATACTCCGATGAATGGGAGCTCAAGTTCACTGATCCCAAGACCATCGAAGCCGTCGAGTGGCTGAAGAAGGTCACCGATGAAAAAGAAGGCTACTCCTACGTGGGCAACGATATGGCGATGGAATTTTCCACCGGCCGCGCCGCTGCCACGGTGCTGTCCACCGGTGATCTCAGCGGCATCACCGAAAACGCCAAGTTCGACTTGGGCACCGCGTTCCTGCCTAACCCAAACGGCGATGGTGCTTGCCCAACCGGCGGAGCTGGTCTGGCTATCCCAGCCGGCATCGACAAGAATCGCCAAATCGCAGCGATCAAGTTCATCGACTTTGTAACCAATGACCAAAACACTGCCTACTGGTCGCAGAACGTCGGTTACATGCCCGTGCGCAAGACTGCAATGGAACTGGATGAGCAAAAGAAGTTCATGAAAGAAAACCCGAACTTCAAGACTGCTATTGAACAGCTACCGGATACCCGTCCACAGGATTACGCACGTGTATTCCTCCCCGGCGCCGATCAGGAAATCGGCGGTGCCTTCGAGAAGATCGTTACCAACCGCGATGACGTCAAGAAGACCCTAACCGATCTGGAAAAGACACTGCAGTCTATCTACGACAACCAGGTCAAGCCGGTCATCAAGAAGTAATTCATCTCGCCGCCCCGTCTTCGTACCTGAACTGAGAGGAAACCATGGCAACTGTCACTTTTGATGGTGTCTCGCGGATTTATTCCAAGGACGCCGAACGCCCCGCTGTCGATTCGCTCAACCTCGACATCGCCGACGGCGAGTTCCTTGTGCTCGTCGGACCGTCTGGTTGCGGAAAATCAACGAGTCTTCGCATGCTCGCTGGACTGGAGCCAACCGATTCCGGCTCCATCCGCATCGACGGCAAGGACGTCACGGGCGTTAGCCCATCCGATCGTGATGTTGCCATGGTCTTCCAGAACTACGCCCTCTACCCCAACATGACCGTTGCACAGAACATGAGCTTCGCCTTGGAAAACCGGAAGATGGACAAAGCCCTCATCAAGGAGCGCGTTCAGGAAGCGGCGAAGATCCTGCAGATGGAAGACCTACTCGACCGCAAACCAGCAAACTTGTCGGGCGGCCAACGCCAACGCGTAGCGATGGGGCGCGCTATTGTGCGCGAACCGGCGGTGTTCTGCATGGACGAACCACTGTCTAACCTCGATGCCAAGCTGCGCGTATCTACCCGTGCGCAGATTTCCGAATTACAGCGACGCCTCGGTACCACGACGGTTTATGTCACCCACGACCAGACAGAGGCTATAACCATGGGCGACCGCGTGGCGGTACTAAATGCGGGTGTTCTGCAACAAGTAGCACCAACTCGGGAAATTTATGACCGTCCTGCTAATACCTTCGTCGCGGGATTCATCGGATCGCCTGCAATGAACCTCTACGACATCGACGCTTCCGTTCTGCGCCGCTGGGGTTTCGAGCAAGCGCCAGAAGGTCCACTTACGGTGGGCATTCGCCCTGAAGATTGGAAGCAGAGTTCTGAAGGCGAAGGCGGCGTAAAGTTTGTCATTCACCATGTTGAGGAACTTGGCCACGAGTCTTACCTCTACGGCGATCTCACTGGCGAGGACGGCACGGTGTTTAGCTCCACTACTCGTCTGGGTGGCAATACCGGTGTGCTCGTGGAACCGCGTAGCCATCAAAGCATCGGCGAAACCATCTGGCTGAAGCCAAATACCTCGAACGTGCATATCTTCGACCGCGAAAGCGGCAACCGCATCAACTAACGGGCAAGGACTAGAGGCAAACGGCAAGCGCCCATAAACCGCCAGTGATTGCACAGGCAGTCCCAGCGATCTAACAGCCACGCATCATTGCTGTGCCAGCCGCATGCTTCATACTTTTGTTGTGCGTTTGAGAGAGCGCATGAGAGAGATAGAGAGAACCCCTCAGCTTCCGGAGGGCAGCCTTGGCTGATAATCGGAGGCGTTTAGAGAGAGACAGCGATAGCGCCCAGAGCCTTTTCGAAGACCTGGGCGCTTTCGTTGTGCAAAATCTAGCAGTATACAAACCTACTATCTCTTGCACAGCGTTCTTGCGCCAGTTTCTGGGTTTTGAGGGCTCATAATTTGCGCGTGTGTTTGAGAGAACGCGCAAAGAGAGATAGAGAACAGTGCGGTACCAGCTTCCTCGAGGCAAGGCTTTCGAGATGACTAAGGAATTGCTCCGTCCTCTTTCCGTAACTGCAATCGTCGCTCTGTCCTTAAACAGCACGGTCGTGCCTACTGCCCAAGGGTTTAGCTCCGGGTCATCGTTTGGGGGTTCCTACCTCGGTGGCTTTGGAAAGAGCGAGTGGGTCAGCCCAGTGGGAATGATCGCCCGCGTAGAAAACGGCGAAATCGTGATGGACCGTCCGCTCAACGAGGGCGATGACGTCGAACAACTCGTAAAATACGGGCACGCTGACAACCTCACGCTGCTGCCAAGCGACATCGGCAGCTGGGGCGAAAGCTACTTCCCGATTCTGGATCAGAAGGTTCTCGCTGGCAAGATGTCGCTGCGCTTTATCCGGGGCTGCTGGGTTCTTAGAGTATGTTCAACGCGCAGACCGCCTCAATTGAGGTTCGCGTATCCCGCGAAATTACTGCCGATTGGAATGCTATAAAACCGGCAACCGTTGTCATCGCGGGTCGTGGCGGCTGGCAAGCCGAGCAGGATGAGGAAAACTTCACCCAGCTCTACGGCATCAACCTCGAAGGCTCCGGTGAGCGCAGCGCCAATACCGCCGGCGTCGACGACAGCTCCGTGCTCGACGTCAACGCCGAGCCGGTAGAAGAAACCACGGAGTCTGCCGTACTCGAGTCCATGGCGGGCGCGCAGGTAACGCCGCTGGACAAGTAACTCGAGCCAGGTGTTTTAGGTCAGCGCGCCCTCAACCAGGCGCGCTGCCACGTGGGTAAATACATCAAGACCTGCAACGCAGTCTTCATCCTTGGTGTATTCCGCCTCATTGTGGGAGACGCCGTCAACGCTTGGGATAAAGAGCATGACGGTCGGTACGTGCTCCTTCATATTCGTCGAGTCGTGCCCAGCCACGGTGAAGATCTCCTGGTGAGAATAGCCCAGCTCTTCAACCACTTCACGCGCAAGTTCCACACCGGCCTCTGGATACGGGTTGAGCGCCCACTCATGGGTAGTGTTCAGCTCAACACGGGTACGGGACTCTTCTTCCGCTGCCGAAATAATCTCCCGAACGCGCTTCTGCGCGGTCTCCAGCGTCTCGCTATTCGGCGAGCGTAGGTCAATATTGAAGCACACCTCACGGGCAATGGTCACCGGCGAGTTTGGCTCCAAGGTCAGCTGGGACACTGATGCCTGAAGCTCAAACTCTGGGAACTCTCGCGTTAAACGCTGTACTTCGGCAATGATGAGCGAGGCGCCAAACAGCGCATCACGACGATCCGCCATCATGGTGGAACCGGTATGTCCCTGTTCACCGTGCACTACCGCCTGGAATTTCTTCGCACCCCAGGTCGCGGTCACTAAGCCGATGGTATTGCCAGCAGCCTCCAAACCCTTACCCTGTTCAACATGGATTTCGCCATAGGAAACCACCTTCGGGGCCTGCTCCACCGGGGTCCACTTCGCTTCCTCAAAAGCCTCTGCCACGGTGGTTCCTGCAAGATCCGTCGATTCCAGCGCTTTTTCCAGCGGCATAACTCCGGTGAACACGGAACTGCCCATCATCGACGGAGAAAAACGCGAGCCTTCCTCGTTAAACCAGTTGATTATGGCCAGGTTATAACGCGGCGAAATCTTCCCCTCTTCCGCAAGGCGGGCCACCCGGTTTGCCGCATGCGCTGCTGCCAGCACGCCGTACGCACCGTCATAGCGCCCGGCCAAAGGCTGTGAATCGAGGTGCGAACCCAGGCCTACAAAAGGCGCGTCCGGAACGAACTCGAAGAGACCGTACTGATTACCAATCTCGTCGTAATGCACGCGCGCACCCATCGATTCCAGCACCTGCGCAAACCACGCACGATTAACGCGGTCGCCTTCGCTCGCAGCCTGCCTTTCGACGCCACCTCCCGCAGTCGCGCCATTGGCTGACATCTCGCGGAAGTCCGCCAGGTACTGTTCATCAGTTGTTGCTCGCATTATGTATTCCTTTCCGAGTTAATTCGCAATGTGTATTAGATTTTTTGGGTTTTAGAAGCTTCCGTAGCGAAGTTCGCCACCGACCACAGTCGCCAGAATTTCTATCTCAGATAGCGCTTCCACTTGTGTTTCCAGTGGGTTCGAGCCCAACAGAACGAAATCCGCGAGCTGCCCGGGCTTTATTTGTCCCTTTCGGCCTGCCCAGCCTGTAGCTGCCGCTGAACCCGCGGTATACGCGTAAAGAGCTTCAGATACGGTGATCTTGTCTGCAGGCCCATATTCATTGCCCGCAGCAGTAGTTCTTTGCGCGAAAGCTTGCATGACTTCGAGTGGGATACCACGCGTCACCGGTTGATCTGAACTACCAGGCAGAGTCATTCCGGCATCAAGGAGACGCTTAGCTGGATAAGACAGCTCTACACGCTTGGCACCGAGTTTCTGCGCCATTGCATCACCGAATTCTTTAATGAAATACGGCTGTGGGACCAGAACTACAGGCAGCTTCGCCAAGCGATCAATCTGTTCTGCTCTAACAACGCCTCCATGTTCGATTCGGTGCGGAATCTTGGGTGCCCCGTGCACACGAATGGCTTCTTCGAGCGTTTCAATCGCGAAGTCAACCGCAGCATCACCGATTGCGTGTAAAGCGAGTGACCATCCGGCGCCCGCTGCCATTAAGGCATTACGCTTGATTAGCTCCGGGTCGCCTTGAAAATAGCCTGAATGCTGGCAGCACTCATAATTTTCCGTCATCGCAGCCGTAGTCCCAAGCAGGGAGCCGTCCGTAAAAATCTTGGTGGGGCCAATTTGCAACCATTCGTTACCGAGCCCGCTTCGGATGCCGGCGTCGATACCCCAACCTATGCCATCAGTTTGATGCCCATCGAGTTCGTGGAGAACATCCATGGTCACCATTACCTGCGTACGGACTTGTAAATCAGCAGCTTGGTAAGCCGCAATCTCGCGAGGGCTATGTCCAATCCATCCGCCCGCTACACCAGCATCAGTAACTGACGTAATTCCTCGTTCGAGGTAAACTTGGTGCGCTCGTTCCAATGCACTTGAAATCTCAGTTTGAGATTCAGGCAAAAGCACCTGCTGAATCGGGCGCATCGCATTTTCGTCCAGCAAACCAGTACATCGACCAGCTGAATCGCGAACGAATTCTCCGCCTTCTACTGTCGGCGGCGCCGCAGGATCAATTCCCGCTAATTCGAGTGCACGAGTATTAACGGTATAAGCATGGCCAGAGTTGTGTTTGATAAGAAGCGGACGTCCAGCGGCCGCGCGATCCAACTCGCTAAGTTCAAGGGTCTGTCCACCCAAGCTAGATGCGACGAAGCCCGAAGCAATAATCCATTCGCCAGAAGGCTCAGCGGAGGCAACTGCATCATATACATCTTGCGCGCTAACAACCTTGGACAAATCAACTTCCATGAGCGTTTGCCCGAACCACACGGAGTGCGAATGCACATCGTTAAACCCTGGGGTAAGGACTTTTCCTTGTGCATCCCAACGTTCACCCGGAAGAGCTAACGCAGCATCATCAAGGGCAAGTATCTTCCCATTCGCGAAGGCAATCGCATGCGCTTCAGGGTAAGACGGATCCTGAGTCAGTACATGAGCATCGTAGATGATAGTGATTTGATTCTGATTCATTCACTCCTCCTTACTTATGCTGCAAGTCACACTAAGCGAAGAAGGGCAGCTGCACAGTCATTTCCCACAAATTGAGTCATTTTCCCACCCTTTAGCCAGTAGTGTTGTGCATATGCACGATGGCGATTGGGAAAGAATCCTCAAAGAAGTTCAGTCAGACATCCCAGGATTGGTCGATGACTTCATTGCTGATTTCAGCAGTCTTGGCAGCTATGGCAACTCCCCTGTCAGTGAGAAAGAACTTCGCCGCACTGCTTTTGAGGTGCTCACCATGCTGATGGAGGCCATCGCAGGCACACTGGACGACACGACTTTTCGCCAGCATGCAGACGCCTTAGGACGCAGACGCGCGCAGCAAGGCGTCCCCATCAGCACGCTCATAGATGCAGTTCAACTGGATTTTCTGGCGATTTGGAACCGCATCCGTCAAGCCGCCGGAGGAAACCAAGAAGTACTTATCTCTCACGTGGACCAATTGCACAATGCGGTCGCAAAATACAATTTCTTCGTTCGCGATGGCTTCCGGAGAGAAAATGCCCGTATTGCGCAAGATTTACGCCTAGCCAACGCCCGCCATCTCGACAAATTATTCTCCTCCGCCTCCATTGACACCATCACAATCAAGGAAATAGCCCAAGCAATAGGCTGCGACGCACATAGCAATTTCAAAGTCGTCGTTTTCCACGCAAACAGCGCCTTGAAAGCTCGAGACGCACTCGAACTTGCAACAGCGGAAGGAAAGATCTTCGGCTATCCGCACAATGGTTTATTCACCGCTTTCTGGTCCATAAGCGCCGAGAATCAGCCGAACATTCCAGCATTACCCAGCGCTGTTTTCAGTAAGGTCGAAGGGCTTGCAAATGTCCGCGATGCAGTACTAGCTAGCCCCAAACTCTTTGAGGCTTCACGCACGCCCACACAGCCGACCCCAGCCCATGAACTATCTTGGGCAATTGCAGGAAGCGCACTCGCATCTTTTCCCGGTTCGAAGCAAAACGAGCTAAGCGCCGATATTACGAAGTTACGCAATTCCAACTCCCCGGCCCTAGAAACTGTAGAAGCTTATCTTCGCACCGGCTCAATCAAACAAACAGCAGCCATCAGCTACTGCCACCGCAACACTGTCATCAATCGGCTCAGCCAATTCGCAGATGCAACAGGCTACGACGTCACGCGTCCTTACGACGCTGCCGCAGTCATTCTCGCGCTCAACTATAAACCGGTAACCACTTTCTAATCCTCTTCCCCCGCCTCTCGATCCACACGGCAAACACGCCCTTCAAGCCATGGGCTGTGCAATTGCACAGCCCATGTTCAATCCGCAGGAAAAAATCCCAACTTTTATATTTTTCATCCCGCTACAATTTCTCCACCGTTATTGTGTTATCCACACCACACCTTAACGACAGGAGGGAATATCTTGACTGGCCCGACCGCTCCCCTAGACACTCAGTCTTCAGCCCCCGAGCAAGTCGAAGTCAACTCCAAAGACGTATTCAAAATTGCTAGCTCAGCATTCATTGGTACCGCGCTTGAGTGGTATGACTTCTTCCTGTTCGGCACCGCCTCAGCATTGGTCTTCAATGACCTCTTCTTCTCCGACGCCAGCGAAACCACAGCAACTCTCGCGTCTTTCGCGACGCTAGGCGTTGGCTTCCTTGCTCGACCTTTTGGCGCAATTTTATTCGGCCAGATCGGCGACAGGATGGGACGTCGCCCAGCACTTCTCATCTCGATTGTCGCTATCGGCGTAGCAACGGGCTTAATCGGCCTATTACCTAATTACAATTCAATCGGCATTTGGGCTCCGATTGCGCTAACCGTTCTACGTCTTGTACAGGGAATTGCAGTTGGTGGCGAGTGGGGCGGCGCCACCACGATGGCAATTGAACACGCACCTGCAGAAAAGCGAGGGCGCTACGCCGCATTCGTCCAAATTGGCTCGCCCGCTGGCACGCTCCTTTCTTCTGGCGTCTTCTCCCTCATCCTCATGCTGCCTGATGACGCAGTTTCAAGCTGGGGTTGGCGCATTCCTTTCTTGATCGCGTTCCCATTCCTCGCAATTGCGCTTTATATCCGCACAAAAGTAGAGGAATCTCCGGTCTATCAAGCCTTGGAGAAGGAAGCAGAAGAAGATGAAGCGAAACACAAAGGATCCCTCAAAGAACTATTTACCGAGCACTTCGGGCAAATAGTTCTTGCCGCTGCAGCAGCCTTGCTCGGAATCGGCGGGTTCTTCGTATTGACCACCTACACCATCAGTTACGCCACAATCACCTTGAACTTCGAGCGCCAAACGGTAGTCAATGCGACGCTCGCTGCCGCTGTTTGCCAGATCTTCATCAACCTTTACTTTGGCCGGCTCGGCGAGAAGATCGGGCCAGGCAAAGTAATGGGCTGGGGAGGTATTGCAACTGCTGTCATGGCCTATCCCATCTGGGCAATGATCGACTCTGGAAACGCAGCCTTGTTAACTGTGGCTGTCTGTCTCGGCCTCTCGTTAGTAACGAGCACCTACTCTGTCTCCGGCGTTCTTTTGTCCGAAATCTTCCCAGCGAACGTCCGCTATTCCGGCGTCGCTATCGCTGCAAACATCGCTGGAGCAATTTCCGGACTCCTGCCGTTTATCGCGACTGCAATGAACGCTTCAAACGAGACGCCAAGCTCGATTCCTGGAGTTATCATCCTCGTGGCAATCTCCCTGATTACAGCGTTGGGCTCATTCTGGGCTGAGCGTCACCGTCGTACCGATGACGTGGTCGTTAAAGACTAATATCGAGCTCCGTGAGCTCTGAACTAACTTCTTCCACCCTCGGCACCCGCGCCCGGCGCGTGGTGGCGTCGGTTGCCGCATTGAACCTGTTTGGCTTCATCGTTGAAGTGGCCATGGCCTGGCACATCGGCTCGGCTTCACTGCTTGCCGACGCCGCGGATTTCCTTGAAGACTTCCTCATCAACGCACTCGTCTTGGCGGCGCTTGGATGGTCGGTAGCGGGGCGTCGGAAAGCAAGTTACGGGCTTGCGGGGCTTATCCTCATTCCGGCAATCGCGGCCTTTGCCACTGCAATCTGGAAGATGATTAGCGGCACTCCGCCAGAAGCCCTCTTGCTTTCCGGTACCGCGGTATTTGCAATGCTCATCAACCTACTTTGCGCGGTATTGCTGCTTAGCCTGCGCAAGCACGGAAGCGCGCTGACCAAGGGCGCTTGGCTAGCAGCCCGTAATGACGTAGCGGCCAATCTTCTTATCCTGCTGGCTGGCGTTATCACCATCTGGTGGTTTAGCCCGTGGCCGGACATCGCTGTCGGCATTGTAGTAGGCGCTATCAACTTGAGCGCTGCGAAGGAAGTTCTAGAAGCCGCCCAGGCAGAAGACCCAGAACTAGAGCTAGAGGAATAATCCCCATTTTCAGAGGGCACTTGGGACTTTTACCGCATACTCCTTATCAGAATCGCTGACCTCGATAAGGAAGGAACCTAGATCTCTCATGCAGTCCCAGACCACGCAGATGCCAGCTCTAATGCCTGAACGCATCGCACAGGAACGCTCCCGGATTCAGTCCAACAAGAAGGCAATGGCGCGCGTCGCCAAGCTCGAGCGTGAAGCCTTGTCTAAGGCACGCAAGCAGGAACGCGACTTCGATACCGTGTTCCTAGGCATCCTGTCTGGGGCCCTGCTGGTCTACATGGCGCTGATGGCTGCCGCTTTGGTTTAGGTGAGAATGCCGTGGTGACCACGATGGACATTCCCAACCGATACCGCAGCAACGCCTTCGCGGAAAAAGCCCGCGAATCGGCACGCATGGCAAAGGCTTTGGAGACCGCCAAGCGGGAGGAGCAAGAGGCCGGACGCGGCACCACCTATCTGTTGGCCGTGCTGTGCGCATTGGTAGGTATCAGCATCTTCATCAAGTTTTGGCCGTGGGTTTTGGTTTTCTGCGCCGTCGTCATCGCGACGATTATCGTCGTTGCGCTTCTCCCCGCCTCCTACGACGAGTCCCACCCCCAGACGGGTGCAACACGAGATTCCTGAATCTTTTGCGAATTATGCAAATCTTATTCACTACCAGCAGCATGAATGATATGTATGATTCAAACTACTATTCATCCGTCGATGTGACCCATAACTCATAAACCTTTAGTTACTGTTGCCTCCAGCACCAAATACTTGAAAAAGGAAGGCACAGATTTACATGATGGATTCTGTTGAAACCTCCGATAGCAAAGGTGGACAGCAACTCGGTGCTTGGTCAGAGGTAGGCAAACTCCGCCAGGTAATGGTCTGCCGCCCCGGCTTGGCACACGAGAGGCTCACTCCAAGCAACTGCAAGGAGCTGCTTTTCGACGACGTCCTGTGGGTCGAGGAAGCACAACGCCACCACGACGAGTTCGTAGCCCGCATGGAAGAGCGCGGCGTCGAGGTGCTGCACATGCGAATTCTGTTGGAAGAAACGCTGGCGACCAAGGAAGGCCGCGAGTTCATCCTCGGCAACAAGCTACTGGATAAGAACGTCGGCGTGGGCGTGGGCAGCGAATTGCGCGAGTGGTTTAGCGAGCTGGACAACAAGACTCTGGCCGAACTTCTCATAGGCGGCGTGCCCTTCAACGAAATCCCCAAAGGCCTCGGCCACGGCGTCATTGACACCATGCGCAACGTGTACGCTCCCGACGAGTTCGCGCTGCGTCCCCTGCCCAATAGCCAGTTCTCCCGCGATAACTCCGCCTGGATTTATGGCGGCGTCTCCCTTAACCCGATGCGTCTTCCTGCCCGCCACCAGGAGACGATGCTCACGCGTGCTATCTACCGCTACCATCCGCGCTTTGCCAACGCATCCTTTGAGTTCTGGTACGGCGACACCGACGAGGATCCGGGCCTTGCTGCACTCGAGGGCGGCGACATCATGCCGGTGGGCAATGGCGCGGTCCTAGTGGGCATGGGCGAGCGCACCACGTGGCAGGGTGTGAGCCGCTTGGCCAGCAACCTATTCAGGGCGGGTGCGGCAGAAAAGGTCATCATCGCAGCCATGGCCCCAGATCGCGCCTCGATGCACCTGGATACCGTGTTCACCTTTCTCGACGTCGACAAGGCCACCGCCTATCCGCGCGTGGTGGATACCATTCGCCCGCTTATCCTGCGCCCTGCAGATGATCAGAAGAAGCTGGAACTCGAAAGCCCAGACAAGCACTTCGTCACGGTGGTCGAGGAAGCGCTCGGCCTGGATAAGCTCCACATCGTAGAAACCGGCGGCAATTCCTATGCCGCGGCGCGTGAGCAGTGGGATGACGCCAACAACGTGGTTGCCTTGGAACCCGGGGTGGTCGTGGCTTACGATCGCAACAAACACACAAATGCCAAGCTTCGCGACGCCGGCGTGGAAGTCATCGAGATCGGCTCCGCCGAACTGGGCCGTGGTCGCGGTGGCGGACACTGCATGACCTGCCCCATCGTGCGCGATGCAGTGGACTACTAAGGGAAGAACTAGCCGATGACAACTTATGACACTGCCGCGCCCGCCGCGGACGAGGCCGCATCTACTGCCTTCCCAGTAAGTCGCGAGGGCAAGAAGACCGAAGGTACTGCGCTGGGCTGGGTGCTCGCGCTCTTCGGCACCGCGATGGGCGCAGGTATCCTCTTCCTTCCGCTACAGGCGGGCACTTTTGGCTTCTGGCCGCTGGCCTTTGCTACGGCCATCATCTTCCCAGTGGTCTATTTCTCCCACCGGACCTACGCGCGCATCGTCTCAGGCGCTCCGGTCAAAGACCACGGGCTTGACGTCCTCGAGCTGGTACGCAAGTACTTGGGCCGGCATACCGGCCTCTTCGTGGCATTGATGTACTCGCTGGCGAACATCCCCACGGTGTTCATCTACGCCATCTCGTTGACCAACGCCATCGACAGCTTCATTGTCAATCAGCTCCACGGACCATCCATTAACCGCTGGGTTCTTTCGGTCCTGTGCGTGGGCATCCTGACCGGCATCTTCGCCATCGGCCGCAAGCCCATGCTGTGGCTGGCGCAGGCGCTGGTCTATCCGCTCATCATCTCTTTGGCTGCTACCTCGATTTATCTGATCCCGCAGTGGGACCTGCGTTCCTTCATGGAAGTGGAATATCAAGATGGCAGCTGGCCGTATATTCTGCTGGGCTCCGTACTGATTCTTCCGGTGCTTGCCTTTTCTTTCTCGCACATGGCCGGCCTCTCCCAATTCTCCGTGGATATGCAGCCCACCTACGGCGAGAATACGGAAAAGCGGGTTACCCACATCGAGCTCTACACCGCCGCACTGCTGGTCATCTTCACGATGTTCTTCGTCTGGTCCTGCGTGTTGGCATTGGGCGCCGATGGCATGCAGGAGGCAACGGAGCAGAACCTGCCAGTGCTGTCCTACTTCGCCAACGTCACCGGCGTACCGCTGCTTGCCTGGCTGGCCCCGATGATCGTTATCTTCGCGATTATTACCTCTTACTTCGGCACCATGCTCGGTGCTGAGGAGGGCACCTCTTATATGGTGCGCCTCATCGCGCCACGCACTGCGAACCGTCTGAACCGCCGCGGATTGCTCACCATCGTCTACGTGTTCATCTTTGTCACCGGCACGCTGGTCTCAGTGTTCAATCCGCCAATTCTCAACCTCATCTCCTTGGTTGGTGGCGTCTTCGATGCGGTGCTTATCTTCCTGCTTCCGGTCTATATGTTCCACCGAGTCAAGGAGTACAAAGCCTACCGCCATGACCCGTGGAACTACTTTGTGTTCTTCTTTGGTTCGGTGATTCTGGCAGTCACCATCTGGGACCTGTTCTAGTCCGCTTTCCGAATCGGACGGTTTGGGTTGGTCTGGGTTTCCAGGACGTCGCCAAGCAAGCCAAAGAAGCTTTCGCGGTCCGCTTTTTCGATCACCGTCGCATTAGCTTCCAAGCCAAAGGTCTCCCACGCCATTGCCGCATAGCCTCGCGTAATCCCGTTGCCCGTGACCACGTCTACCTTGTAACGCCCGGATTCTTGGATGAGTTCTGGGTGCAACAGCGTTGCTAGCGTCATCGAATCCGGGTGGGTGGAACCGCCGATGCCCGCGGCTTCATCGAAGTCCAAAGTGGTATCGCACATGGCCTTGAAGAACTTCGCAATCGGGGTACCCACCGCGACCTTTTGGTCATACTCCGCGCGCGGCATGGTGGCGTCATTGAAGGTCACTGGATCCCACGGCATCACGACGATGTCCGCGAAGCCGGCGCTGAAGACAATCTGCGCCGCCTCCGGGTCGACGTAAAAGTTAAACTCCGCGGCCGGCGTAATGTTTCCACGGCCATTGTTGGAACCGCCCATGATGTAAAGCGACTTCAGGTTCTTTACAAAGTTGCGGTCTTTGACCACTGCCGTTGCGATATTCGTCAGCGGCCCGATTGCCACCACGGATACCTCGCCTGGGTTCTCCGCGGTGATGCGCAACAGGGCGTCGACAGCATGCTCTTTTTCTACCTCGCAACCTGAAAAGTCCATGCTGAGTCCTCCCGAACCGTCACCGTGAACGTCTTCTGCCGAGGCCCACTCCTGCAGCATTGGCTGCGAGCAACCGGCATAAATAGGCACCTCGCCCAGCTTGCCCGCCGCATTCAAGGTCATGTGCGCATTCTTAATCTGCTGCTCAAAGCCCACGTTGCCAGCCACCATCGTGATAGCACGGAAGTCCGCGCGCTTGTCCAACAATCCAACCAGGATTGCTACGCAATCATCCTGCGCAGTATCAGTGTCCAAAATAAATGGAATCGTCGACATGGTTCTCCTTCGAGGTAGCGCTGGCACTTAGGTTCCAATTTAAGCTGCAAGGTACGAAAGTCACATTTGAGTGGTTATATCCACACTTATTTCCGATGATAATCTGACTCACAACTACGGCTTAACAGGAAGGCCGTAACTTGAGAAAGGATTAGTTCCATGGACGTCATGGAAACCTGGGAGCCGGTGCTTACAACCGGCCCTCTCCTGGGGATAGCAGCTGCCGCGGTTGCCTTGATCCTGGTCATGGTGATCTACTTCAAGGTTCACGCATTCATCGTGTTGACCATAGTTTCTACCCTTACTGCGCTGGTTGCCGGTATCCCTCTTGAAGGCGTAGTACCGACGCTGACCAAGGGCTTCGGCTCAACGCTTGGTTCCGTTGCGCTGTTGGTTGGTTTGGGCGCCATGATCGGGCGCTTGGTTGAAACCTCCGGTGGCGCTAAATCGCTTGCCGACGCCCTGGTGAAACTCTTCGGCGAAGACAAAGCACCGTTTGCGCTAGGCGTTGCCTCGCTAATTATGGGTTTTCCCATCTTCTTCGACGCTGGCTTGATTGTGATGCTGCCGGTGATCTTCGCAGTGGCGCGGCGCCTTAACGGCCCGGTTCTCGCCTACGGCATTCCCGCGGCCGGCGCGTTCTCAGTAATGCACATCTACCTTCCGCCCCACCCGGGTCCTGTCGCGGCCAGCGAATTCTATGGCGCTGACATCGGCCTCATTTTGGTCTTCGGCCTGCTGGTAGCGCTTCCTACGTGGTATCTCTCCGGCTACCGCCTGGGCCTACACTTGGGCAAGAAGCACCCCTTCGTTGTCGGCGATATTTTGACCGGCGAACGCGTGGCGGATGAAAAGCTTCCGGAAAAGCCAGCTTCACCGGCGACGGTCATCGGAATTCTTCTTATCCCAATGCTCCTTATCTTTGGCAACACCGGCTTGTCCGCCCTTTCCTCCGCCGGTCACATTTCCGGCGACGCCACCTGGGTGAAATTTTTCATCTTCCTAGGTCAGACCCCCATCGCACTGCTCATCACGGCGATTGCCGCGATGATTGCGCTCGGATTCAAGCGCGGAATGGATAAGACCGCGATCGAAAAGACCATGGAGTCTTCCCTGGGCCCGATTTGCTCGGTGGTGCTGATTACCGGTGCCGGCGGCATGTTCGGCGGCGTGCTCCGCACTTCTGGAATCGGCGATGCTCTCGCTGATTCTTTGGCAGGCCTCGGAATTCCTGTCATTCTTGCCTGTTACCTCATTGCGGTCGCGCTACGTCTTGCGCAGGGTTCTGCCACCGTGGCTCTTACTACTGCAGCAGCGCTCATGGTCCCGGCTGTGGAAGCAGCAGACTACTCTTCGGTGCAGCTTGCTCTTATCGTGCTTGCCACCGCCGCGGGTTCGGTCTTTGGCAGCCACGTCAATGACTCGGGCTTCTGGTTGGTCGGCCGTCTCATGGGCATGGACGTAGCAACCACGCTGCGCACGTGGACTCTCAACCAGGCTCTCGTTTCCTTCGTCGGCTTCGTCTTCGTGCTTATTATCTTTGGGATTACTGCAGCGCTTTAGCCCCAGTTAGCCTCAGTCCAAGAAAGCCAGACCACAACGGTTTAGGGCATCTAGCCCCGCAGATACCTCGCTGCTTCGATAGCTAGTTCTGCGGGGCTTTGTGCTACGTCGAGCACGATCCCCGGCTCATCCTCATCGAGCGGCTCAAGCGTTTCGAACTGCGATTGCAAAAGCGATACCGGCATGAAGTGGCCTGCACGGTTTTGCATGCGCTCCAGCAAAAGCTCGTAGCTGCCGTGCAGATGAACGAAGAATGTATCCGGCGCATGGGTGCGAATCAGATCCCGGTACGAACGCTTAAGCGCTGAGCATCCCACGATGGCGCCTTCGGTTTGCCCCTGCATCCACTGCCCGATTGCTTCGAGCCAGGGCCAGCGGTCGGCGTCGTTAAGCGCGTGCCCCGCGGACATCTTTTCGATGTTGGTGGCCGGATGCATGTCGTCGCCGTCTCTAAAGGCGAGACCAACCTGGCCTCCCAGCAGCTGCCCCACCGTGGATTTCCCGCAGCTGGACACTCCCATCACGATGACGTGTTTATGGGCAAGTTCCGTGTTCACCTTAGTAGAGTTCACAGCCTTCAAGCCTAGTACTGCGGGGTGAAGTTGATACGTTCAATCTCCGCTCGCGCGGCCGGGTCCAACATCGCGCACAATCCGCCGACCACGTAACGGACTCCGGGAACCGTGGTGGAGGAACCCACGCCTTGCACGCAACGATCAAAGGCAGGCAAGCCGATACCTGGAGCCGGCGAATTCATCGAATAAAAAGACGCTGCCATCGCCGCACCGCGATTGCTGTTCAGCGCGTCAGAGGATCCCTTGATTCCCTGCCACAAGACTGCGCCAACCGGATCAACTAGGAACTGGTGCTGTTCCTCCGGCGTCAACGCGGCAGCCTCTGGCGCAGTCGCACCCACGCCACCACCGCTAACCACGCCAAGGGACAAAAGCCCAACTGTCAAAGCACGAGCACAAACACGAGAGAACTTATTCATACACGCAATCTATCACGCTAATCAGTTGCGCTAACGGACTTTTCGGCAGAAATAACGCAGCACCCCAAGACCTCACCCAAAGGCTGCCTTCAGCGTTGAATTCAATAGAAGCTACTCGCCCTTTTCAGGCTGTCGATTAGCTATAACCTGTTGAATCATCACGAGCTCGACTCCTAAGATTTCGCCAGTAGATGACACGTCCACCGCACCAACCAGTGCTCCCGGTTCTTCATCGATAGACAGTGGAATTGAGTACTGATATTCGCCGACATCTTTATCATCAGTGCGTTCTAGCCAAATGCCTTCATCGACGAATACGCCTGACAAGTCCAATCTGTCGCCCTTTTTGATCATCTTCATTCTCCCCTTTTCCAATTAACACGTACATCCGAAAACCTATCGCAATTCAACTTCCTCTTCCCTCACTTCATTTCTCAGGCCAAATACCACCGCCGCTAGATTCCCGATTCCCAGTCCTGTTAGATCACTTTTATGAGTACATCGCAATCAAGGCCGCGGCTGCTTGCCATCACGGCCTGCCCAACGGGAATCGCACATACCTACATGGCGGCGGAAAACCTTGAGGCCGCGGCGCAGAAGCTGGGCTACGAGCTTAAGGTGGAAACTCACGGCTCCATTGGAGTCGAGGGGAAGTTTTCGCAGGCAGACATCGATGCGGCAGATGCCGTTGTCATCGCGGCGGATACGGTGGTGGCTAAGGACCGCTTCGTCGGCAAGCGGCTCGTAGCTACCGGCGTCGACGAAGCCATTAGCCACCCGGAGGCGCTGCTGGGCCGCGCGCTGGAGGCAACGGCGCTAACTTCAGCCGAGGCCCGGCGTGATACCGCAGAGAGCGCCACCCCGGTGGGAAGCCGCACGGAAGGTACTGCCGATTCGGGTCTGCGTAGCTTTGGCCAGACGCTTTATAAGTCCCTGATGAACGGCGTCAGCCACATGATCCCCTTCGTGGTCACGGGTGGTCTACTCATCGCGGTCGCGCTGTCGATCGGCGGCACGCCAACCCCGGAGGGCATCGCCATTCCGGAAGGAAGCTTCTGGTTCACCATTAATCAACTAGGTGCCCTGGCGTTTTCTTTGATGGTGCCGATTTTGTCCGGCTACATCGCCGTGGGCATCGCGGACCGCCCAGGTCTTGCCCCGGGACTTATCACCGGCCTTATCGCCACGACGGGTTCGCTCTACGGATCGGATGCGGGTGCCGGATTTATTGGCGGCATCATCACAGGTATCTTGTCCGGCTATATTGCCCTGGCCATCAAGAAGATTCCAGTGGGCAAGTACGTCGCACCGATCTGGCCCATCATCGTCATTCCGATTCTCACCACACTCATCGTGGGTCTGGCGTTCATCTACATCATCGGCCATCCAGTCGCCGCTGCCTTTGAGGCAATGACGGAGTACCTCGCCGGCATGCAGGGTTCTTCCGTGCTTGTCCTAGGCGCTGTCATCGGTGCGATGATTGCCTTCGACATGGGCGGACCCTTCAACAAGACCGCATTCCTCTTTGGCGGTGGCCTCATCGCTGCCGGCAATGCCGCCCCGATGGGCATGGCGGCAACGGCGATTGCCGTGCCACCGCTAGCCGTTGGCATCGCCACCTTGGTTCGCCGCAGCTGGTTCAACAAGGCAGAGCGCGATTCCGGTATCGCCGCCCTCTTCATGGGCATGTTCGGTATCACCGAAGGCGCGATTCCGCTCGCTGCCGCTCGTCCGCTGCAGGTCATTCCAGCTAACGTCATCGGTGGTGCCGTCGCGGGCGCCATCGCGGGACAGCTCGGCGTCGAGGATCACGTCATGCACGGCGGCCCGATCGTGGCGCTGCTGGGCGCCGTCGACAACGTTGGCGGATTCATCATCGGCCTGGCGGCCGGCATTCTTGTCGACGCCGCGCTTATCCTCCTGCTCGTCGGTATCACCGCCAAGAAGGGGGCCGCAGCGTCGGAAGCAACTCCTGCTGAAGGCGCCAGCGATAGCGATGCCCTGCTTCTGCTCGATACGGTCGCGCTTGAGACCACGCGTGGTACCAACCGCGAGGACATCATTCGCGAGCTCGTCGCTTCCATCGCAGCCGCCGGCCGCACTTCCGACGCCGAAGCGCTTGTCGACGCCGCACTAGCCCGCGAAGAGCAACACTCCACCGGCGTCGGCAATGGCGTTGCCATCCCGCACGCCCGCACTGCGGGAGTTACGCGCCCAACCTTGGCTTTCGCCCGTCTTCCCAAGCCCGGCATTCAGTGGGCCGAGGGCGAGGAGGCAACCGACCTGGTATTCCTGATCGCTGTTCCGGAAGGCTCCGGCAATCAGCATCTCAAGATTCTGTCGAAGCTGGCCCGCCGCCTGATGAAGGAAGAATTCCGCGCTCAACTGCGCGATGCTGACACTCGCGAAGAGGTCATCGACCTGGTGGGCGATGCAGTCGCTGTTCCTGTACAGGCGCACTAGTTCCTAGCCTAGAACGCTAAATCTCCCCGCTTAGCGGGTGCTCGTCACGCCACTCGATATCCTCATAGCACCCGCAATTCCTCAGTCGCCGGCCGCCAGTACGCAGCTTGGGCCGCAGTAAATTCCTTCAGCAAGTGCCCGCCGCTGCGTGCAGCGGTGCGGGTGGCCTCATTTGTAGCAGCATCGAGGATGTCGATATAGCGGCCGACCTCGTCGCGCGGGATGCGAAGTCCCATCGTTAGATGCGGGGTCCAGCGGGCCCCTCGTGATTCAGGATTGGCCGCGCTAATCTCCCGGGCGGCTGCTTCGAACTCATCGGTTGTTTCCAAAAGCCAGGCGATTGATTGCTTCGAGCGCGTTCCGAATACTACGGTTCCCACCCGTTGAAAAGTTGCTGGCAATAGCGGCGGAAGCAGTTCAGCGGCCAGCTCCACTGCCTCGGGGGCCATGGATTGGGCGAAAGTAATAGTGATGTGCGGGCGCTGATTCTGGCGTGGCAGGCCGCGCCGGACGAGGTCGTCGAATAGCTCGGCGATGGCTCGTTCTTGCTCTTCAGGAAGATAAAGCAAGAGGTTTTCTGGAGATTTGGCGCTCATGATTTCAGGTTATGGCATTTGAACTATTAAGGTTGTCTGGTTTCCAAATGCTGTTAGCCGAGCACATAAGCCCGCATGGTGTTACCCTCACCACTGGGCGTTATGGGCCACGTGACAATACATCCCAGGCATTAATTCGCACAGACTACCCCAAGTTGAAGCGCGGGGCTGAGCCAACAAAACGGATTTTTCGCCTTTCAAGGACTGTCAGTTAGCCATTTTCCACATAAGGATTACCCCCGAAAGTAATCATACTTTAGTTTATGTCCGTTCGGACAAGAACACTTTTCGCACGATGCAGTCCCAATTCGGAAAATTCCCAGTTAGCGTCAATTTTCCACCGAAACCGTTCACATTGTTCATGACACCTATGTGAATTTCTATCTTTAATTGTCAATACATTTCTATAGTGCGTTGCTGGAAATCAGTCGCTAGCGTAGGTCTTCGTCACGCACCGCCAACGTATTCGCCGTGCGTAACTCGCCAAAAATACGTCCACCTCCAGTTATTCGAGGAGAACTGAACATGTCTTTCCGTCGTCGCTCCGCCGGCCTGTTCGCCGGTCTTGCCATCGCTGGCAGCACGCTCATGATGCCAGCAGCTAACGCTGAAACCATCACCGAGTCCTACCCAGAGACTCCGGCCATCAACGCCAAGCTGCCAATCATCCACACCACCCACGGCTCAGATCACAAGAAGGCTAACGTCCTTAACCCGCGCCCGGTCTGCAACCCATGGGAAGACCACCGCACCGTTGTCTACAAGGCAACTGACACCTTCATGCCAGCTGGCACCATCTCCACCACCAACCAGACTAAGAAGGACATTCCGCTACAGCAGAATCTGTCCAAGTCTCAGTCCATCCAGCTGGAGGTCAACGGCGACCGCACCAGCACCACCTCCATGAACTTGGGCGGCGACGTCTCCGGCAAGAACTCCAAGGGCTCCGCAGGCATCTCCCACGAGATCGCTACCAAGCTCGGCGCTTCCGCTTCCTACTCTCTGTCCTGGGAGGCTGGCCAGTCCATCGGACCTTACGACGTTCCGCCAAACCACACCGGCGAAGCAACTTACGGCTTCCGCGTTCTGAACATGACCGGCACCCAGCAGTACTGCAAGACCAACGGCACCTGGTCCACCCCGACCGCTTGGTCCGCAATGCAGCCAGTCAAGAACGAGGTTCGCGTCAAGCTGTACGACGACATCGCTGACTCCTTCGCTCCTAACAAGGACGCACAGAATACCGAAGAGGTTAAGCATGAGGACAAGGATCCAAAGGCTGACGCTGAGGTTGTCAAGGACAATGAGGCTCCAGTAACCGAGGCACCTGTTTCCGAGGCTGAAGCTAAGAAGGAAGAGGAAGCTGACAAGGCAAAGCTCGAAGAGGTAAAGAAGGACGAGAACTCTGACGAGAAGCAGAAGCTCGACCTGAAGCCTTTCTTCACCACCTCCGGCGCTAAGCACTCCGGTTTCGCAGGCACCGTTGCTCTGCAGCTGGAAAACGTTGGCTCTGACCGTTACTACGGCACCTTCCCTGCAGTTCAGTACCGCGTTGACGTGAAGACCGACAAGGGCCCGAAGGGCGTTGACCGCCTCATCACCCCACGTTCTTCCAACGGCGCTCACATCCGCGACCTGGGCTTCAACGAGAAGACCTCCACCCGCACCTTCGAGGTCACCCTGGCTAACCCAATCAACGCTGGCGAGAAGGTTCGCGTTGCAAACCTCGACTTCGGCGATGGCGACACCAAGGAAGGCCGCATCCACAACTACATCGAGGTAACCCAGATTGGCCGTCTGGAAGGCGACAACTCCCAGGCTAACGACCAGAACGTTGACTCCCGCAAGGCAACCGTCGACGACTTCGGCAAGCAGGCTAAGGGTACCTTCTAAGCCCTTCAAGCATCCGCTGCTTAGATAAGCCGCTCCACATCTTCCTTCAGCTCCCTTCTCAGGGGCTGGAAGATAGGGAGCGGCTTTCCCAGTTTTGCGCACGTCCGTTAGCGTCATGCCAGCACAATTTGCCAAACAAGGCGCCAAAACTCCCCGAAATCACCCCACTATTTGGCAAATTGTGCCCTTGCGCCACCCCAAGCCTAGACGCGGACTCTTAGAGTGGACCACACAAGGGACCACACAAGGCACAAACACAAAGGAAACATCATGACTGCAAAACAGCCGCGCTGCGTGGTCGTCGGCTCCATCAACGCCGACTTGATGATTAACGTGGAGCGCCACCCCACCCCGGGCGAGACACTGATAGGCGGTGGCGGCGACATCCTCGCCGGCGGCAAGGGCGCAAACCAAGCGGTAGCTGCGGCACGCCAAGGCGCCAGCGTCTCATTCGTGGGTGCAGTCGGCGATGACGCCTACGCAGGCCCAGCCATGAAACTGCTAGAAGCATCGGGCATCGATCTCAGCCACGTCGAACACCTCAATTCCACTACCACGGGCCTTGCGGTAATCGAGGTCGCAGCCGACGGCGAGAACACCATCGTCGTGGTCCCCGGCGCGAATGCGCGGGTGGACGCTAAGTTCGTTCAACAGCACGCGCGGGCAATGGACAAGGCAGACCTGGTGCTACTACAGGGCGAGATTCCCGCCGCAGGATTCCAGAAGGCGGTCGAACTCGCACGCGCGGTAGGCGCCCGCGTGGTGGTGAACCTAGCGCCGGTGGTAGACGTCGATAAGCAGGCGCTCCTACAGGCAGACCCACTCGTGGTTAACGAACACGAGGCGGGGTTGGTGCTCAAGCAACTGGGTGCGCAGACGCCGAGCGATGAACCGGAGGTACTCGTAGAATGCTTGCGCGCCGAAGGCTTTGCCGCGGTGGTGTTAACGCTTGGACCGCGCGGGGCCATCGTGGCCGATGCCGAGGGCACCACGCCAATTCCCACCCCACAGATCAAAGCGGTGGACACAACGGGCGCCGGCGACGCGTTCACAGGCGCGCTCGTGGCGAAGCTCCTACAAGGGGCCACGCTTACCGACGCCGCCCATCACGCCGCCCGCGTCGGTGCCTTCGCCGCGCTGGGCCGCGGCGCCCAGCCTTCCTACCCGGATCTAAAAGCGCAGCTTCCTTAAACCGTCAGCCAAGGGCAAAGCGCAGCAACCGTGGCCTCCGCACCTGCTTCCAGGGTGGGGTGCAGCTCAGGGACGAACTGCGGAGAGTGATTGCCCGGTGCATTCTCCGGAGTTGGGAAGCCGCCGACAACCCAGAAGCAATACGGTGTGCCAAAGGCATTCGGGATATCCGGGAAATCCTCAGAGGCCGATAAAGGCGCGAAGGTCTCCGTGCGCTCCTCCCCCAACAAGGTCTGCATAGACTCGGTGACCTTGGCAGTTACATCGCGGTCATTGTCCAGCACTGGGAAGCGATCGGAGTATTCGAAGGAAGGCTCCGGCGCGCCCGCCGCGGCGGCCTGATTGTTCACGATGCGCTCGATCGAGGCATGAATGTGGTCTTCGACTTCCTGCGAGTAACAGCGGGTATTGAGCTCGAACACAACTTCATCCGGAATCACGTTGGACTTCGTGCCGCCGTGAATCGTGCCCACGGAAACCACCGCGCGCTCGCTGGCCGGTAGCTCACGGGAGACAATTGTCTGCAGCTGCATGATGATTGAGGAGGAAAGCACGATTGGGTCGACGCCCTTCTCCGGCATGGAGCCATGCGAGCCGACGCCGCGCACAGTTACCTTCACAGTGGAAGCCTGGGAGAAGCTAATGCCCTCGTTGGTCGCAACATGCCCCAGCGGCAGCGCGCCCATGACGTGCTGGCCCAGCATGACATCGGGGACCGGAATCTTGCCCGTGATTCCCGCCGCAACCATGTCCTTGCCGCCCTCGGCAATCTCCTCGGCAGGCTGGAAGACTGCCTCGAAAGTGCCGGACCACTGCTCGCGGTTTTCTGCCAGGAATGCGATGGTGGTCAGCAGCCACGTGGTGTGCATGTCGTGGCCGCACATGTGCCCGACCGGAACTTCCGCGCCCGTCTTAGCGGAGATCTGCGTTGCAGTGGAAGCATAGTCCACGCCGGAGTCTTCCTTGACCGGCAAGCCGTCAAAATCGGCCCGCATCGCCACGGTTTGGCCATCGCCGTTGCGCAGGATTCCGACGACGCCGGCTCCGACGTCGACTACCTCGACGTCGCCAAGCGTCTCCAGCTCTTTGATAATCCGTGCCTTGGTTTCGGCCTCCTGCAGCGAGAGCTCTGGGTGCTGGTGGAACCACTTATAAAGCTCCTCACGCTGCGCCTTGGTCTTTTCCAGATACGTTTCCAAAGATTCATACAGCTGCGTCATAGATCCCACCTTATGTCCGCCCGGTCACCGCTTGCAGAGAACGCACTCTTGACGCCGCATACCCCGCCAGCCCCACCACCGTCATCATCGGGGGGTAGTCACGCACATCGATACAGCGTGACTACCCCCGCTCTTACTCAAAAATGGCGTCCTACTTCACAAAGTGGCGTGACGCACGATACACTGTCCGCCTATAGATTGTTGAACAATTTTAAAAGGGGATTTGAGTGTATGAGCCAGCTCTTTATTGATCTCAATGCCGACCTCGGCGAGACCACCGCAGGCAATCCAGTCGCAGACGACGCAACGATGCTCAAGCTGGTCTCCTCTGCCAACGTCGCCACCGGCTTCCACGCGGGTGACCCACACTCCATCGCCGGCACCGTCCGCGCAGCTAAAGAGGCAGGCGTCGTCGTTGGTGCACACGTGGGTTACAACGACCCAGCCGCGTTCGGCCGTCGCTTCATCGACTACAACCCGGCTGAGTTGGCAGACGAAGTCACCTATCAAATCGGCGCGCTTGAGGCGCTGGCCCGCGCACACGGCACTCGCGTGAGCTACGTCAAGCCGCACGGCGCGATGTACAACGCCATCGTTCACCACGAGGCCCAGGCCAAGGCAGTCATCGACGGTATCAAGGCCTTTGGAGATATTCCGGTCATGCTTCTACCGGGCGGCGTGGCAGTCGACGTCGCCGAGGCACGCGGCCTGACTGTAATCCGCGAGGCCTTCGCCGACCGCAACTACAACCCCGACGGCACCCTGGTCTCGCGCACGCAGGACAATGCTGTGCTGCACTCGGCAGACGACGTCGTAAAGCGCGTGCTCGAGGTGGCAGAAACCGGCGCCATCACCGCCATCGACGGCAGCGTCCTTAGCGTAGATGCGCAGTCCGTTTGCACCCACGGCGACTCCCCGGGCGCCGTGGAGATGCTACGCGGCGTGGTAGCCGAGCTGGATGCCCGTGGCATTGAGATCCGGAGCTTTATCTAATGCACATTCACCCCGTAGGAACCCGCGCGTTGCTCGTGGAGTTGGATGATCTTTCCCAGGTCATGACCTGGCACGAGGCACTTACTGCACAGCCGCTGAAAGACCAAGTCGATGCGATTGCCGCAGCGACTACCCTATTGCTCACCTTTAATACCCCAAACTCGGCGCATGCCGCCGCCGAGCTCTTGGAGGATTTCCGCCCTTCCGCACGCTCCGTGGAGGAGCCACGCTTGGTGGAGATCGACGTGCTTTACGACGGCGCGGATCTGGACGAAGCTGCCGACCTACTCGGTATGTCTCGCGAGGGGCTTATCGACTGGCATACCTCAACCGAGTGGCTTGCTGCCTTCGGCGGCTTTGCCCCAGGCTTTACGTATTGCACCCCGGCAGATGCCTCCCGCGGCGTCGACATCCCGCGTCGCTCTACCCCGCGTACCGCGGTGCCGAATGGTGCGGTAGGCATCGCCGGTAACTTCTCCGCGGTCTACCCGCGCGTCTCCCCCGGCGGCTGGCAGCTGCTAGGCACCACCTCGACCCCGATGTGGGAATCGGATGCGCAGCCGCCGGCGCTGGTGCAGCCCGGCGACCGCGTGCGCTACCGTGCCGTCAGCTCCCTGCCAGACATCGTGTCCACCACCCCGTTTGGCCGCCGTACCCCGGCGCGCCTGCCACGCATGGAAGTCATCGACCCAGGCCTTGTCACCCTCTTCCAGGACCAAGGCCGCCCGGGTCGTGGCAACTTAGGCGTTACCCCTTCGGGCGCGGCTGACCAGGCAGCAGCAGCCACCGCCAACGTAGCGGTGGGCAACCCGCGCGGTGCGACAGTGCTGGAAAACATCGGCGGCATTCGCCTGCGTGCCCTCACCGATACCGTCATTTGCGTCACCGGCGCCCAGGCCCGCGTGGTCCTCGAGGAGATGCCGGTGCACCTCGCGCGCCCCGTGCTAGTTACCGCGGGTTCCACCGTGCGCGTCGAGCCCGCCACCTACGGCATGCGCTCGTACATCGCCATCCGCGGCGGCATCGTTGCCGATAGCGAGTTGAGCTCCGCGTCCACCGACGTGCTCTCCGGGCTGGGCCCGGCGCCGGTGCGCCTAGGCGACATCATCGGTGTGTTGCCGCGTTCTACCGCCATGACCGACGCGCAGCTAACGAACCCGCTGCGCGTGACCGAAGGGTCCCGTGGCCAGACCGAGGGCGTGCTGCGCTGTGTGCTGGGCCCGCGTGATGACTGGTTCACCAAGGAATCCCTCGAGAAATTCTTAAATACCGAATGGGAAGTTACTCCACAGTCCAACCGCGTCGGCCTGCGTCTTAGGGCCAGCGACGATGCGACCTTGTCACGTGCGCGCTCCGGCGAGCTTCCGAGTGAAGGAATGGTCGCCGGCTCTGTCCAGGTTCCGCCATCGGGTGAGCCGGTAGTCTTCCTGCGTGACCACGCCGTCACCGGCGGCTACCCCGTTATTGCCACCGTCCTCGAAGAAGACATTGATATCGCCGCACAGCTTCCACCGGGAGCCACGGTCCGCTTCGAACTCGCTACAACTATTTAAAGGTTAATCATGATTTCTGCAGTCCTTATTGCAAACCGCGGCGAAATCGCCGTCCGCATCGCTCGCGCCGCCCGCGATCTGGGCATTCGCTCCATCGCCATCTACTCCGAGGCAGACGCAGGCGCCCTACATACCCGCGTGGCCGACGAGGCCTACGCCCTGCCCGGCAACACCGCGGCCGATACCTATATGAACGTCCCGGCATTGCTAGACATTGCGGTTCGCGCCGGCGCCGATGCCATCCACCCGGGCTATGGCTTCCTTTCTGAAAACGCTGACTTTGCCCGCGCCGTCGCCAGTGCGGGCCTGACCTGGATTGGCCCAACTCCAGAATCCATCGAGCTGCTTGGTGACAAGATTGCGGCCCGCCGCGTGGCCGAGGAGGTCGGCGCTCCTCTGGCTCCTGGTACCTCCGACCCCATCGACGACTGGCAGGAGGCCCGCGCCTTCGCTGAAAAGCACGGTCTGCCGATTGCCATCAAGGCTGCATATGGTGGCGGTGGACGCGGCCTGAAGGTCGTGGAAAACCTGGAAGACATTGAGGCGGCCTTCAACTCTGCAGGCCGCGAGGCTAAGGAAGCCTTCGGCCGCGCAGAGTGCTACGTGGAAAAGTTCCTGACTCACCCACGCCACGTCGAGGCGCAAATCCTCGCCGATACCCACGGCAACGTCGCCGTGCTCGGCACCCGCGATTGCTCCACGCAGCGCCGCTTCCAAAAGCTCATCGAGGAAGCCCCTGCCCCAGCGCTTAGCGACGAACAGCGCAAGGGCATCCACGAAGGCGCACGCGCCATCTGCGCCAAGGTGGGTTACACCGGCGCTGGAACCGTGGAGTACATCGTTTCTGAGGACGGCACCATCTCCTTCCTCGAGGTCAACACCCGTGTGCAGGTTGAGCACCCAGTCACTGAGGTGGTCACCGGCGTCGACATCATTGCCGAGCAGTTCCGCATCGCAGCGGGTGAGCCACTTTCTATCTCGACTGATCCGGAATCCACCGGCCACGCTTTCGAATTCCGCATCAACGCCGAGGACATCCTGAACGGCTTTGCGCCATGCCCTGGCACCATCGTGCGCTTTGAGCCGCCGACGGGCCCTGGCATCCGCGTTGACGCCGGCGTGCGCTCCGGCTCCATCGTGCCGCCATACTACGACTCACTGATTGCCAAGCTGCTGGTGTGGGGCCCAACTCGTGAGATCGCCCTGGCTCGTGCAAAGCACGCGCTCGAGGAGTTCGATATCGAAGGCGTGCGCACCGTCCTGCCTTTCCACCGCGACATGGTCTCCTCCCAGGTCTTGGCCGATCACGGCGATGCTGAGGCACAAGCCGGTATCTACACCGACTGGTTGGACCACAACTACCGCCCTTCTGCAGAGGCTACGAGCCACATCGCGCCGGTGGAAGCCATCTATGCCAAGCGCACCCAGGTGGCCATCGAAATCGACGGCAAGCTGGTTAGCGTTGGTCTGCCAGAGCGTCTGCTTTCCGGTGTGGCTGCCGGCGCTGCACCATCTGGCGCGGCAGGCAACGCAGAATCTGCCGGTGAGGGCGACAGCACGGAGGGTGCTGTCACCGCGCCTTACGACGCCAACCTCGTGGCCTGGAACGTTGCCGACGGCGACACCGTCGAAGAAGGCGATGACATCGCCACCATCGAGGCTATGAAGATGGAATCTGTTGTAAAGGCTCCACGCGGCGGCACCATCAAGCTGTTGGCCAAGGAAGGCGACCGCTTGGATCCGTCGAAGGTTATCGCGACTATCGACTAGTGGCCGTGACCTTCTTTTTCGAGCGGCCTCCGCGCCCAATGAGTTAAGCTGTCTGGCATGCTTTCTCAGTCCGTGGCGTCGAAAATTCGCGATGGCATCTCGGCCGGCGAGTTCATGCCTGGCCAACAGCTCAGCGAGGTGAAAGCCGCTGAGCGCTTCTCTTGTTCCCGCAATACTCTCCGCGAGGCCTTCACCGAGCTCGCTGCGCAGCGCCTCGTGGAGCGCATCCCTAACCGAGGCGTCTTCATTGCGACGCCGGATGCCGATTACGTGCGTGACCTGTTCATCGCACGTGCCGCTATCGAGCCCTCCGGTGTGCTGTGGGGCGAATTCGCCGACCCAGCAGCGTTGATTGAGCTTGTCACTTCTGCTCGCGCCGCGCAGGAACGCGGTGAGGACCAAGAAGTATCCAACATCAACCAGCGTTTTCACCGCACACTGGTGGCGTCGCTTAATTCCCCGACGCTTAACGAGCAGATGAACAACCTGCTCGCACGGATGCGGCTGAGCTTCTTGCTCGTCATCCCGCGTTACCCCACCTTGCATGCTGAGCACATTGAGGGAAACATTCGCTTGTCCCAGCTCGTTGCCGAAGGAAAACGCGAAGAAGCTGCCGCGCTCTTGCACGACAGCTTGCTGCGCACCTGCGAGAAGATGCTCGCGGTCATCTAGCTTGGGGTGGCTTGGCGGGGCGGCTTCCCTGCCCCCCATTGCGGTTTGGTCCCATAGGTTGGGTCCCTTTGTGGGGTAAAGGGACCAGTAAGCCGAGTTTTCCGGCACCGGCCACTCGTAAAGTAACCCAACCAATGAAACCCAAGCAATGGAACCAAACCGCGCGGCCGGTCGTAGCAGTTGCGGAGGAAGCCGCAAGCGCAGCCGCAGACCGGGCTTAAGGCACTTGATAGTCCACGTCACGCGCGTCGGTGACGAGCATCTTGCCGGGCTGGTGGGTAATCGCCAAGCGCGGCTTCGAGTTCATCACTACTGCTTGTGGTGTCACGCCGCATGCCCAGAACACCGGGATGTGACCCTCTGGGATGTCCACGGCGTCGCCGAAGTCAGGCCGCGAAAGATCCTCAATGCCAATAGCCTCAGGGTTACCCACATGCACCGGCGCTCCGTGCACCGACGGGTAGCGCGAGGTAATGCGCACGGCGTCGGCAACCTGAGATGCGGGAATCGGCCGCATGGAGACCACCAGCGGTCCGCTGAAAATGCCTGCCGGCACAGTCGCGATGTTCGTGCGGTACATTGCGACGTTGCGCCTTTGCTCGATATGGGCCAGCGTGATGCCATTTTCCTGCAGCGCCGACTCAAAAGTGAACGAGCAGCCGATGAGGAACGCAACCATGTCCTCAGTCCAGAACTCGGTGGCGTCTTCCACGGAATCGGTCAGCTCACCGTCGCGGAAGATGCGGTAGCCCGGAATGTCAGTGCGGATGTCGCCACCGGCGAGCAGTTCCGAGCTGTATTGGCCCGCCTCTAATACGCCCACAATCGGGCACGCCTTCGGATTACGTTGGGCAAACAGCAGGAAGTCGAATGCGTATTCCTGCGGCACGGCGAGCAGGTTCGCCTGCATGAAGCCATCAGCGAAACCTGCGGTGGTCACCATCTGATTCTGCCGTGCATGCGCCCGTACGTTAGCAGGCTGCATCGAGGAAGAGCGCGCTGTGTAAGACATCGACTATGGCCCCTAAGCCCAGAGCTTCATGATTCCGGAGAAAGAGTTAAAACCGATGTAGAACTCTAGGAGCAGGGCCAAGGTTCCCAGCACCAGCAACCAGGTGGGGTACTTGGAATCGCCGAGGAGGTCGCGGCGTCGGTAAGCAACCCACATCACCATCGCAAACGCGATAGGCAAGATGATGCCGTTGAATGCGCCGGCGAAAATCAGCAGCTTCTGCGGAGCGGAGTTTAGAAGCAGGAAAAGCAAGGTGCAGACCGCAATGAAACCAACGGTCAGGAAGTTGCGGGTACGCGGGGCGACCTTCTGTGTGGTCACGAAGGAGATCGAGGTATAGGACGCACCGATGACCGAGGACAGGCCTGCCGCAAAGAGCACCACGCCGAAGGCACGCAGGCCGAACTCGCCGGCGGCCTGACGGAACGCATCTGCCGCGGTGTTGTCCTCAGACAGTGCTACGCCAGTACTGACGACGCCGAGGACCGCCAGGAAGAGCAGCACACGCATGATGCCGGTGATGATGACGCCCATTACGGAGGTAGTGGTGATGTTCTTGATGTGCTCACTACCAGACATTCCACTGTCGATGAGGCGGTGTGCACCGGCGAAGGTGATGTAGCCGCCGACTGTGCCGCCGATCAGCGTGGTGATGACGAAGAAGTCAATCTCTTCTGGCATCACAGTGTTCTTGAGCGCTTCTCCTACTGGTGGCTGCGACACAATGGCAACGTAGAGCATGAGCAGAATCATGATGGCGCCGAGGGCAGCCACCAAGCGGTCAAGCGCGATGCCGGCGCGCTTGGACAGGAAGATGAAGACGGCAATCGCCGCTGCGATGACGCCGCCGATTCGGGCATCGATGCCAAGCATCGCGTTAAGGCCAAGACCCGTGCCGGCGATGTTGCCGATGTTGAAGACGATGCCGCCCAAGAAGACGAGCACCGCAAGGAACCAGCCGAGGCCTGGCAGAACGGTGTTGCCCAGTTCGTTTGCACGCATGCCGGAGACGCACAAGACACGCCACACGTTGAGCTGAATCGCGATATCCACGACGATGCTCAACAAAATGGCGAAGGCGAAGGCCGCGCCCATCTGGACGGTAAAGACGGAGGTCTGGGTCAAAAAGCCTGGACCAATGGAGGAAGTGGCCATGAGGAACATGGCGCCGGCCATGGCACCAATACCCTTGGGCGGGTTTTTGACGGCTGCAGCTGTTTCAGCACTCACTAGGCTGTCCTTTCGTGACGCGGGTCGCATCGTTATGTGATGTGCATCATCTTAAGGTGTTGTTGAACAATTTGGAAAGAAAAACGGTCATTCACTCTAAATCTGCAGTTCACAGCCTTATGGGCAGGTACCCCCTCTACCCCAGCCCACCAACTTTATTTCCAATACACCATTGCACATTCCAGAATTGTGACCTAGGATTCATCTTTAACTAATAGTGATTCGTATTCTTAGGGGCTACACATGACCAAGAATGTCTACATCGCCAGCGCGGCACGCTTGCCCATCGGTAAATTCGGTGGCAGTCTCTCTCGTCTATCACTGACGGAACTCGGCACGCTCGCTTCTCGCGAAGCGATTGACCGTTCGGGAATTCCGGCCGCAGACATCGATACGGCAGTGGCTTCCAACGTCCTGCCGGTAGTTCCAAGCGATCTCTACATCGGCCGCAAGGTAGCCCTCGGCGTCGGAATGCCGGACTCCTCAACCGCGCTCGGAGTCAACCGTTTGTGCGGCTCAGGTGTCCAGGCAATTATCTCCGCGGCCCAGCTTCTGCAATCTGGTGACGGCACCACCGCCCTAGTCGCCGGCGTCGAGTCCATGAGCCAGGCACCTTATTCCGTCGACGGAATGCGCAGCGGCAAGAAGATGGGTGACGGCAAGCTCTACGACTGGCTCACCGGCGCGCTGTCCTGTCCTTTCGGGACAGGCCACATGGGTGTAACGGCTGAAAACATCGCCAGCGATTACGCCATCAGCCGCGAGCGCCAGGACAAGTTCGCAGCGGAATCACAGCGCCGCGCCGCGGCGGCGCAAGCAGAAAACATCCAAGCCGAAGAACTGGTCCCCGTAGGCGACCTTGACTTTGATGAACACGTGAGGGAAACGAGCGTCGACAAGCTGGCGCGTCTCAAGCCTGCCTTTGCCAAGGACGGAACCGTAACTGCGGGCAATGCCTCCGGCATCAACGACGGCGCGGCCGCAGTGGTGCTCACGGGCCAAGAGGAGTTGGCGGCGCGTTCACTAAAGCCTCTGGCGAAGATCGTCAGCTGGTCCATCGCAGGCGTCGACCCCACCCGCATGGGCTTAGGCCCCATCGCTGCAGTGCCAAAAGCCCTGAAAAAGGCCGGTCTGAAGCTGGACGATATCGACCTCATCGAGTCCAACGAAGCCTTTGCTGCCCAGGCCATCGCGGTGCAAGACGAGCTTGGTTTCGACCCGGCTAAGACGAACATCTACGGCGGCGCCGTCGCCCACGGCCATCCGGTTGGCGCCACCGGCGTCATACTTGTCACCCGCTTGGCTTATGCACTGCGCCGGCTGAACAAGCGTTATGGCCTGGTCACCATGTGTATCGGCGGCGGGCAAGGCATCACGCTGATCATAGAGAACGAAGGAGCGAAGTAAATGTCAATCACCAAGGTTGCCGTCATCGGCGCGGGTTCCATGGGCTCGGGCATCGCGGCGCTGTGTGCGTCGGCGGGCCTCGACGTCGTCCTGCTCGATCAAAACGTCGAGTCCGCGCAGAAAGGCGTCGATATACAGTTGAAGCGCCGCGGCTTTTATCTCCCCCAAGACGCCGAACGCGTGCGCGCTTCCGCCGACTATGCGTTGTTAGAAGACCGCGATTGGATCATCGAGGCCATCTTCGAGGACCTGGGAGCCAAGCACTCCTTGTACCAAGCCATCGAGCCGCATCTGAAGCCTTCAGCGATTCTCAGCTCGAATACTTCCACCCTCCCGCTCGCTCGCCTCAAGGACGGCGTTCCGGTCGCACGCCAGGAGCGCTTCGCCATCACCCACTTTTTCAATCCGCCCAAGGTCATGCGCTTGGTCGAGCTCATCGCTTCCGGTGAGACCGAGGCCACGCTGCGCTCGACTATCGAACAAACCCTGGGCAAGATTGCGCTCGAGTGCCGCGATACCCCGGGCTTTATTGCCAACCGCGTGGGTTGCTACTGGATGGCAGCCGGCGTTGCCCGCGCACGCGAGTTCGGCGTGAGCTACGAGCTTGCCGACGCCTCCTTCGGCCGCGCCTTCGGCATCCCCCGCACCGGCATCTTCGGGCTACTCGACTACATCGGTTTGCAGTTGGTGGGGCCCATCTGGAACTCATTAGAAACCGCGCTGCCTGCCGACGACCCGATGTTGAAGGTTCCGCTCGGCGAGGATGCTTTCATCGCGGGTCTGGTCGAGCGCGGTTTGACCGGGCGCACTGGCGAAGGCGGCTTCTACCGCGGGCGCGACGAGGTCATCAACTCCGACTATGAGTACGTGGCACGCACCCAACCGGACGACCCAGTCATAGGGCTCAAGGATCCGCGCGAGGTCATGGACACAGATTCGCCGGGCGGCCGCTTTGCCCGCGCGGTTTTCCTCGATACGCTGCGCTATTGCTGCGAGGTAGCACCGGAAATCGCCGCGCACGTCGGGCTTATCGACGACGGCCTCACCCTCGGCTTCGGCTGGAAGAAGGGCATCTTCGCGCTTGCCGACGCCATCGGCATCGAGTGGGTTGCCTCCGCCTACGGTGAAGACGTGCCGGCGTTGGTAGATGCGGCAGCCAAGGCCAGTGGATTCTTTGCTGACGGTCAGGTGCTTAGCGCTGACGGCAAGCTGCGGCCACTGCCTGCCCGCGAGGGTGTCGAGAGTCTGCGTTCGCTGGCGCTCGAGACCGTAGTGTCGTTGCCCGCCGGCGCGGTGCATGCTTTAGAAACCGAAGCGGGACGAATCGGCATCGTGGACTTCCATACCCCGATGAACTCCTTGCCGACCACCGCTCTTGAGGTCATTCGTGCTGCAGTCTCTGCGGTAGACGAACACGGCTTGCAGGCGCTAGTCGTGGGCAACGATTCGCCGGTGTTCTGCGCGGGCGCGGACTTGGCTTCGATTGCCGCGGCGGGCGAGTCCGGCTCTGCTGAACGCGTCAAAGAGCTCATTGCGGACGGCTCAAACACGCTGCGCCAGCTGAAGTTCGCGCCGGTTCCCGTGGTCGCGGCGGTGCGCGGTGTTGCCCTAGGCGGCGGCTTAGAGCTAGCCCTTTCCTGCGATCGAATCGTGGCGCACGCAGATAGCCAGCTGGCTTTCCCAGAGCTCAACGTGGGTCTCTATCCGGGCTGGTCGGGCACGATTTCCGCACTGGAGCGTCTCCGCACAGCTGGCGTGGCCGACTACCACCAGAAAGCCTTCGACTTCATCACCTCGACCAAGCCCTTCCCCAACGCTTTCATGGCCAAGGAACAGGGCTTCCTCGCGGCAGACGACGTCGTATTGATGTCCCCTGACCACGTCCTGGCGCGTGCCATCGCGGAGACGGAGTCGCTCATTGAGGGCTACGCCCCACCTGCCGATGACGCGATTGACCTTTACTCCGGCCCTGCCCTCGACCGCGAGTGGCCCCTGGAGAATGCCACTGAAAACGACCACGTCATCGCAGCAAAGTTGGCGCAGATGTACACCGGTGAGGGCTCGCTGAGCTTTAACGAGTTCGCCGACCGTGAGGTGGAGTTCGATGTGCCGCTGGTGTTACTGCCCGCGAACGTCGAGCGCGCCAAGCACATGGCGGCGACGCGTAAGCCGCTGCACAACTAGCCCGCGGACCTGTCCCCCACCATTTCTTTCGGATTGGTCCCATAGGTTGGGTCCCTTTACGGGGTAAAGGGACCACCTAGCGGGTTTTAGCCGGCCTTCTTACTCGTAAAGGGACCAGTAGACTGGGACCATCCTCGCTGTTGGGCAGCTTCCAGCGCCTGGCGCACCTCCCGCACTACACGGGCTCTCTCCGTGAGCAGTTCCCGTGGGCTGTATCGCAGCACGATGAAGCCACGGTTCTGAATCAGCTTCTCGCGTCGTCGCTCCTCCACGATTGTTTGCTCGGCACTCTTGCCAAACGACGAGCCGTCGTACTTGACGGCACCGTCGATCTCGATCACGACGGCGTCGTCAATGCATGTGTCTGCGCGGAAGTTCGGCGGAATGAAGTACTGCGCAACCACCTTCTCTCCCAGCTTTTCCGCGATAGCGATGCCTCGAAAGTAGGACTCGAAAGGCGATTCCGAGTGCGCGATGGCATGCTCAATCGCCTTTCGCGCCTGCGGGGCACCGTGCACGCGACCCATGGCGGTCAGCGTGCGGCGCAGCTCCTCCTTCGTGGTGAGTTCCTTCGCGAGCGCCGAATCCATGGCAACGAGTCCCTCTTCGAAGGAATGGTGCCTTGCAATGTCGATGCACGCTCGTGCCACAGTTGTACAACGGGTGCCGAGCTGCTTGGAAACCATGTTGTCTGGCAGGTGCGTCTTGCGGTAATCGTAATCGGCTGGAATCTTCGTCTTGACTGGCAGCGATTTGGACTGCCTGGCCATTTCAATCTTTTCGTCGAAAGGCGGGAGGACCCAAAGGCCCCATAGCCTGGCTGCTGACTTTCCTATCATGATGGCTTTGTGCACGCTTTTGCCCGCGGCAATCACTTTGAGACGCTGGCGTTCGTAAGTGGGTAATTGCTCGAAGTAATCCCGCGGGGTTGCGACCCAGGGCGCTATTCGCAGAAGCTCGCCATTGGCTATTTGCTCCCACACGTGGTGATCGTTGGACAGTGGACGTAAGTGAATGAGTCGTTGTGTTTGAGTCATACAACAATGTTCGCCAAGCGCGTGCGCCCGTGTCTAGAGTCAATTTTTTACCTGTGGATAACTCTGCATTTGTGCAGATAGAAGCAGTGTTCCCTAGGGGGAGTTGGCGCTTTCGAGGCCGTCTGCCGGCTGGTGCCTCAGCGGCTGGCCTCTTACTGGCGAATGGGCGGTTTCAGCTGCCGCGATTTGGTCCTCCTCTAGCGGTCCCGTTGGTTGGGTAGTTTTACGAGAACCGACTCCCGCGCAATGGCTCCTAAGGGTTTCTTTACCCCCTAAAGAAACCCAACCAATGGGACCAAACCCGGTAAGGGGTGGAGCGAGCGTCAAGCGAGGTGCGAGAGCGCTAGGCGGCACGCATGCCAAGCGGGGCGCGGGCAGGCTGCTACTTGTAGGCCGAGAAACCCGTAATGACCTTGCCCATGATGAGGCTCTGCACGGTGTCGGTTCCCTCATAGGTGTGCATGGCCTCGATGTCGGCAAAGTGGCGCGCGATGTCGTTTTCTAGCAGGATGCCCACGCCGCCGAGCATGTCGCGGGCGTCGGAAGCAATGCGTCGCGCAGCACGGGTGTTGTGCAGCTTCGCCGCGGAAGCCTGCGGCGGGGTGAGCGTGCCGGCCTCTTCGCGAGCGGCAACCTCGCGGCAGGTCAGCATCATCTGGTTGAGGTCCAGCACCATGTTGGCCAAGCGCTGCTGGATAATCTGCGCTTTTGCCAGCTCACGGCCGAACTGGACGCGCTCCATGACGTAGTTGCGCGCGGTTTCATAGCAAGCCACGGCCGAGCCCAACGCCATCCACGAGACGCCGATGCGCGTTGCAGTCAGTACGCGGGAGACATCCTTAAACGTTTGGCAGCCGGGCAACCGGTTGGAGGCAGGAATGCGGCAATCCCTCAAGACGATGTGCGCCTGGTGGATAGCGCGCAGTGACAGCTTGCCAGTAATCACCGTGGCCGAGTAGCCCGGCGCGTCCTGCGGAACGATGAAGCCACCCACGTTTCCGTCCTCCATACGGGCGTAAATCACGGTCACGCCACCGGAAGCACCGTTGCCGATCCAGTTCTTTTCGCCGTTAAGAACCCAGGAATCGCCGTCGCGGACCGCGGTGGTCTCCAGCGCAATGGAGTCAGAACCGTGCAGCGGTTCTGTCAGACCAAACGCGCCGAGCAGCGAGCACGACGCCATCGCCGGCAGGTAGCGGGAGCGCTGTTCCTCCGAGCCAAGCATCGCGATGGAGCGCATAGCCAGGCCGGCCTGCACGGCAACGACAGTGCCCATCGAGGCGTCGGCACGCGTGACCTCCATGAGCGCCAAACCCGCGCCGAGTGAGGTCATGGACTCGTGGCCAGGAACGTCAAGGCCGTCCGTCATGAGGTCGAGCTCGCCTAAGCGGCGCACGAGTTCGAGGGGGTATTCGCTTTTCTCCCAATGCCCATTGATAACCGGAAGGCAATCTTCACGAAACGAGCGAGCACGTGCCCAGACCTCGGCATCTTGGGCGCTGATACCGTCGAACGCGCCGAGAAAGTCAGTTGTAGAATCAAAGAGATTATTGGACATTACGGGCCTCCGGTACGAATCACTATTAGTCTGCTATTGTGATACACACCTCACCGCCTGTCAAGAGAACGTACCCAGCGAAAGGCACACCACCATGGCTAACCAGAAGCGCCGCGGCCAAATCGCCACCGCCGCCCTCGACCTCTTTGACCAGCGCGGCTACCACGGCACCGGCATGGAAGACATCGCAAAGGCAGTGGGCATGCGGGCATCGAGCCTCTACAACCACTACAAGTCCAAGCAAGAGCTGCTCGCCGAGGTCACCGTCTCCGCCATGGAGGAACTCCTACGTGCCAACGCCGCGGCGCTCGCCGGGGTCACGGGTTCCGAGGAAAAGATCCTCGCCACGATGCGCGCACACGTCATCTTCCACGCCACCCACGCCAAGCGCGTCCGCGTGGTCAACAACGAGCTCAACAACCTCGAAGAACCCCACAAGTCCGTGGTCCTGCAGCTGCGCCGCGACTATGTGGCGCGTTGGATGAACGTCGTCGACGAGGGCAGCTTCCAAGCCGAGAACCTCAAGATTGCCTGCTGGGCGCTCATCGACATGGGCATCGGCGTGGCCACGTGGTTTAGCCCCGATGGCCCGTACACCGCCGAGGAGCTCGGTGACATGTACGGGCAGTTCGCGCTCCGCCAACTGACCTAGCCGCTACGCACAGCCAATCTCCTCAACCTCTTCGTGGTCCGGGTAGATGACACGTATGCGCGAGTACACCTTGGCGTTATAACCACAGGCTTCCCGCTTGTCGACGACCACCCGCACCGGCGTCTGCTTAAACTTGCCCTCCGCGCAGAAAGGGTCGCAGTCGTTTTCCACGGCCGTACCCTCAGCCGTGGCCTCATCGGCGCCCCAGGTGGACCACTTGAGGTCATTGACCAGGTAGTTGTTATCACCGCAGGCCAGAGAAATGCTGTCGGGGCCTTCCAGGCCGGTGACGGACACGCAGCCCAAGATGGCCGTGGCCTCCACGGTGGTGGTCACGTTGGGGCCGACCAGACCGACCACGCGGACCAGCTGACCGGTTGCCGGAAGGATGGAGAAGCTGACGTGGTCAGCGTCGCGAATGACGCTGATGAGGCCGTCCTCCCCCACGCCGTCGTCGGAGCCCTGCGAGGTCGAAGCCAGGTCGTTGCCGTCGGTGGCGGCCAGGATGTCGTAGACAATCTTCTGCTGCTCGCTGCTCAAACCCGGCTGCAGCAGCAGCTGCAGCGCGCCGAGGGCGCGGTTGGGGAAACGATCCGCAAGAGCTTCCAGCCCAGCGCGGTCGGTGGCCGCCATGAGGTCTTCTGCGGGGATGACCGGCTGCGGGTCGAACCCCGGCAGCTCGCCTTGGGAAGAGATGTTCACAGTGCCGTCGACGCCCACCGAGTACTCGGTCGTGGCAGTAGACGAGCCATCGGTGTCCACGCGCTTGAGGTACTCCTTTGAGGTCACGCCCTTGTCCGCGGCGTCGGGCTGCGCGGCGGCAGCCGCGCCCGCGTGCGTGAGCACCTCCGCCACGGCGACCGGCTCGCTGCGGTTCACAAACGGGATGACCCCGCCGACCAGAGCTAGGACACCGATGCCCGCGGCCACGGCCTTCCACGGCGGGCGTGACCCCGAATCGACGATGCCGCTGAGGACCGCCTCGGAGCGGGTAAGGGCGGCGTCGTCAAGCGCAGCGTCTGGCACCGGATTTGCGGCGCGTAATTGGAAAAGCGGATCAGTCATCGTGGCCTCCGGTGAGCTCGGAAAGGTGGGTGCGGGCGCGGTGCAGGCGCACGCGGACGTTGTTAGGGGTGATGCCGAGGACCTCGGCGATCTCGGCCTGCGTGAGCTCCTCCCAGGCGAAGAGAGTGAGGATCTCGCGCTCGACATAAGGAAGCTGCAGCAGGGCGCGGTTGATGTCGAGGGACAAGTCAACGGCAGCAGATTCATCGGGAAGGGCGCCGTCGAAGTCGTCGAGGTTTTCGAACTCGCGGCGCGAGCGATAGAACTCGCGCATCACGTTGCGTGCGATGCCGTAGAGCCATGGCAGCGGGTTCTCCCCTGTCAGGGTGTCGAAGTTGGCCCAGGCGCGCTCGAAGACGTCGGCAGCCAGCTCCTCAGCGTACTCCTGCGGCACGCGACGCCTTAAGAACGCCAAGACGGCAGGATAATGCGCGCGAAAATGCCGGGAGAACTCCCGCCTTCGCGCGCCGGGCAAGGTTAAGACGGACAAATAAAACTCCACGAGCCTGCTGGAACATACTTCACATAGAGTATGTTGCAGCAGGCTCGGAATTATTACAGACTAGTGCGCGACTTTTTCTTTAACCGGAATCAGCACTGTCTTGGCCAGGGAGGCGGCCATGCCCGCGGCGTCGACGCCCACCGCTAGCGCCGGGTTGAGCCCGAGCAGCTTGGTGTCGGGCGCAGATGGTTTACTAGTAGACGATGGAACCGCTCGAACTCAGCGCGCTCACCGGCACGCAGTCCCGTACGTATGGCACTCGGAAGATCACCGACTCTATGGTGAACGCACCGGTCCATGTGGCGATCGCACTGTGGGACGAACGCTGGGACTCCGCGCCGGGCGGCACTGTTGATGGCTGGGTCATCGCAGTAAACACCAGGCAGACTCGCTTCATACGCAAGGGCCAGACCAAGAGCGGCGACGTGGTGGAGATTGCCATCCGCGAGTTCGAGAAGGCCACGAAGAACCTGAACGGCCGAGTCTGGATTGTCACGGGGCGCCGGCAAAATGCGCTGCGGTCGGCGCTGGAACGGCGCGGTTATACGGTGACGGGCAGCTTTGCGGAGGAAAATAGGGCGTCGAAAAGCGCGAGCTCTGTGCGCCGCAAGGAAGCGGGCCTGACCGCGCGTAAGGCCAAGAAGTTGGGCGAGGCACCACGGAAGAAAGAGTCCACGCAGGTAGAGACCCCGAAGGCACATTGGTGGCCAAACTTCTCGCAGGCGTCATCATGGCCGGAGGGCGCCACGGTGCGCATTGCTACCGACGCCTCCTCCGACACCGTGTTCAAGGGCTCCATGTGCTTCGTGGCGGGCAATGGCGACTACCGGCTGCGCACCCGCGAGACTAAGGCGGGTACTGACGAGCTCGAGCTGGAATCGCTGACCTTGGCGCTGAAGTACCTGCTCAAGGTGGGTGCAAAGAAGGCGATTATTGAAAGCGACTCGGTCGCGGCGCTCGAAGCAGTGGAGCAGTTGCGCAATAAGCAGTCGAAGGCGGTGCGCTCGCGGCGGACGTGGCGCGGCGTGACGTCAGGTGCGCGGTCGCGTTTCCAGCAGGCCTGGAAAGACGTCGAGGGCGAATGCGAGGTGGAAATCCGCCGCGTGCTTGGCCATGCGGGCGATCCGCTCAACCGCGCGGCGGACCAGATTGCGTACATGGGGCTGCGTGCGATTGCGCATCCGATGAAGCAGTCACGGGCCACGCTGCAGGAGGGCATCACCAAGGCGCTGGCCAAGCTTTAGGCTTAGCCGCGAAAAGATGATCAGGCAGGCAAACGCCACCGCCCACACCCACAGCCAACGGCGTTTGTGCAGTTTATCGCGATAGATGACGGACATTATCAGGTACCACGCCGAGGAGATGATAAAGAAAAGACTGGTTCCTAGAGCCGTGCCAAAATCAGTAAATCCGATTAAAAGGAGAAACGCTGACAGGCCAGCTTTCCACCAAGAAAATGGGTAAAACTTGCCATCTGCCTCTGCTGGCTCTGGCTCGTTAGCTTCGGTTTGAGCTGGTACGGCTTCGCTTGGCTCATCTACTGGCGCTGGTTGGAAAGACTGCGTTTGCGGGGCGGTTTTCGACGCTTTCGTGTTGGTCCCCCTCTACGGGTTTCCCTCTAATGGTCCCTTTACGAGTAGCGTTGGCGACGAATACGGCCCATTGGGTTTCATTACCCCCTAAAGAAACCCAACCAATGGGAGCCAACCAATGAGACCAGTCTGGGACGTGTGGAAACCCCAGGCGGAGAGGGCCAGAGCGGAGGCCAGGCCGCGCGGGGCTGCAGAGGCCAGGCGGAGGCCAGGCCGCGCGGGGCGCTAGTGGCCGCCGTTTCCGCCGGACGCGAAGGTGAAGGTATCGGTCTCACCGGAATCGCAGGTCACGGTGTAGGTGTGGTATCCGTCGGCAGGACCGGGGCCGATGTTGTCCGGCGCGGTTACATAGCCCACCAGTTGGCCGAGGTCAGCTGCCGGCGACAGCACCGTCGTCGCACCCCACGACGTGGTCAGGTTCGCGCGAGTGCCCGGGCAGTTTGCCGCAATAAGCAGCTCCTGGCCCGGCTTGAGCTGACCGTCAACAGTACTGGTCAGCTGGGTGCCAGCGGTGGTCTTCGCATCCTTGCTGAACGGGTTGTAGCCGGTAGCAACTGCAGCGCCACCACCAGCCAAAATAGCGCAAGCGGCGGTAGCAGCAACGAGGGTCTTTTTCATGATGACTCCTTAACTAGGAAGTTGATGTTCACCTAGTTAGTTGCACTACCGCCGCGTTTATTACAGGCGACCAGAAAGTTTTTCTAGCCGCCAGTAGGGGGCTTAGCCGGCGATTCGGCGCGCGCCGTCGCCAGGGCTGGCCACAAGGAAGGTCGGCGCCGGGAAGCCGCGCTCAGCCGCGACAGCAGCGATTGCCTCCGCCGTCGACTCCACATCGGAACGCTTGACCAGCGCAATCACCGCGCCACCGAAACCGCCCCCAGTCATACGCGCACCCACCTCGCCGGCCGCTACGAACGCGCAGTCCAGCTCTGGCGTGGTGACCTCGTACTGGTCGCGCAGCGAGATGTGGCTATCGCGCATGAGCTCCCGGAAACGGTCAAGGTTGCCGGCCTCCAAGTCGGAGGCAGCTTCCAAGGTACGGGCAGTCTCCTCCACGACGTGGGCGACGCGGCGCTTAACGACGCCCTCATCCTCCCCCGCTTCCCTTGCCCACCGGGTGGCGGCCGCAACGGCATCGGGAATATCGCGGATGGTTCCGCCGCGGGCCCCAGAGCCCGCCAATGCAGACTGAACCGCATCGATGACGCCGCGGCGGGAAGCGTACTGGCCGTCGTTCAAAGAGTGAGGGGCGTTGGTGTCCGCAATCAGCAGCACCATGTCGCGCTCAGCAATGTTGAACGGCACGCGGCGCACCTCACCCGTGGAGAAGTCCAAGACGAGCGCTTTGCCCTTCTCCCCGAAGAGGCTCGCGTTCTGGTCCAAGCCACCCGTCGAGGCGCCCACGACTTCGTTCTCCGCGCGCATGCAGGCGAGAACCAGGCGGGTGCGGGCGGCGTCGTCAGGCGCGTGGCCTGTCGAAAGCTCGTAGGCCGCCACCGCCACCGAACACTCCAACGCCGCGGAGCTGGAGAGACCGGAGCCTACCGGAACGTCGGAGACAATCGCGATGTCGAGGCCCTCGCAGGAGGCTATGACGCCGTCCTCGAGGCTCGCCCACACGGAGCCGGCGACGTAGCCCGCCCAGGCATCCGGGGTACCGTTGGCCCAACCCGGGCCAACCACATCCAGAAAAACGTCCACGCGGTAGACCTTGCCGCCGAACTCGGAGGCAATCCGCAGTTGGCCGTCCTCGCGCGGAGCCACGGCCACGGCCGTATTCTGCTCCAGCGCGAAAGGAATCGAGGCGCCGCCGGCATAATCGACGTGCTCGCCGATGAGGTTTACTCGGCCCGGCGCGGCCCAAACCCCGGCAGGCTCCGCGGAGAAGTTGGAGCGGAAGAGTGCGGTCGCGGCGTCGGCTAGCGCGGCGTCGGAGCGAGTGGAAATCCAGTTAAGCATCCCACACCTCCTTGAAACGGGCGGCGATGCGCTCCGGGGTCGTGTCATTGATCCACACTGCCTGCGCTGACTCCGAGCCGGCGAGGTACTTCATGCGGTTCGGCGAGCGCATCAGCGAAAACAGCTGCAGGTGCATGCGCACGTCCCCGCGCAGCGTAGGGTCGGTCGGCGCGAGGTTCCAACCAGCTATGTACGGGGTCTTCTCCACGCCGTCGAAGAAACGGTCCACAGCGGTATACAGCTTCTTGAGCAGGGCGGCGAGGTCGTCGCGCTGCGCGCTGGAAAGCTCGGTGAAATCAGCCGCGTACTCGTTCGGCATGACCATGGCCTCCAGCGGCCACTTCGCGGCAGCCGGGACGAATGCGGTGAAGTGCTCGGTCTCGGCAATGATGCGCGTTCCCGCCTCGCGTTCCTTGTCCAAGATGTCCTGGAAAAGATCGCCCTCGTAGGCCTGGGAGCTGGCCACGATAGCCTGCATGCGCGGCGAGAGGAACGGGTAGGAATAGATCTGACCGTGTGGGTGCTGCAGGGTCACGCCGATTTCGGCGCCGCGGTTTTCAAAAGGGAAAACCTGGGCCACCTCAGGCAGCGCAGACAGCGCAGAGGTGCGGTGTGCCCACGCCTCGATCACGGTGCGGATGCGGCTGACCGGGAGATCCTTGAAGCTCAGCTCCGGGTCAGAAGTAAAGCAGACCACCTCGCAGCGCGCCTTGGCAGGCTTGCGCGGGACCAGGCCCATCTCGTCCACGTCTTCCTCGTAATCCTCCATGCCCATGGCAAAGGACGGGAAGCGGTTTTCGAAGACAACGACGTCATAAGAAGGCGAGGGAATCTCCGTAGGCAGCTGGCCCGGCAGCGTTGGGGCGAGCGGGTTCTCGTTGGCTGGCGGCATGAACGTGCGGTTCATGCGGTGAGCGGCAAAAGCCACCCAATCACCAGTGAGCGGATCGCGGCGCATCTCTGAGGCCGGCGTGACCTGCGGCAGATCGCGGCTGTCTTCTAAGACGCGATCGGTGTGTGGGGTGTCGTCAAAGTAGATGATTTCGCGGCCATCGGCAAGCGTGGCCTTGGTGATCTCTACCATTACTTGGCCTCCGCCAGCTTCGACTCGTCGATCTTGGAAGGGTCAACGATGATGGGGCGCAGCTTGGCCCACAGCATGAAACCTGCTGCTACGACTGCCATGGCGACGCCCGCCCAGAGGTTGTCGGAAGATTCCTTCGCCATACCGGTTTCCGGGTTTACGCCTGGGTCGAGGGCAAAGGAACAGATGATAAGCACGATGCCGTAGAGGCCAAGCAGGGCACCGATGACGTTGCGGAGATCGAAAGCGCCTGCATGCTGAGGAGAAGTCTTTTGTGTCATGATGGTTGCTCCTTTAGGCAAAGATGACGTTCAGGCCGATTGCAATGACCAAGCAGATGACGCCGAGCGGAACGGTCTGCTTGTACCACGGAAGGTTCTTCTCGGTGTAATCCTCGAAGTGGTCCTTCGGCGTAACGGAAGAAACAAAGCCCACGAGCTCCTCGTCCGGCTTCGGTTGAGTAAACATGGTGACGATGACGGAGACGATGATGTCTACCGTAAATGCCACGCCGGCGGCCACGAATGCGGTGCCCTGGCCCGGCAGGTTGAAGATGGATGCGGTGGCGTCGGTGAAGGTAGCTACGTACCAGAATGCAATCGCGGAAGCGGTGCCTGCCACGAGGCCGGACCAACCTGCGTGCGGGGTCATGCGCTTCCAGAACATACCCAGGATGAACGTTGCGAACAGCGGAGCGTTGAAGAAGCCGAACAGCGTCTGCAGGTAGTCCATGACGTTGCCGAAGTTCTGGGCCAAAAGAGCGGTAAAGACGGCCACGCCGGTGGCGACGACGGTCGCGATGCGGCCGAACTTCAGGTAGTAGCCATCCTCGCGGTCCTTAACCACGTAGGTCTGCCAGATGTCATAAGAGATAACTGTATTGAACGCGGAGATGTTGGCGGCCATGCCGGCCATGAAGGAAGCGAGCAGGCCCGCAATTGCGACGCCCAAAAGGCCGTTCGGGAGCAGGTCGCGCATCAGCAGCAGGATGGCGTCGTTTGGCTTGGCGGTCTCTTCCATCAAGTCAGCGACGGAGACGGAGGCAATCATGCCCGGGATAACCACGAGGAAGGGCACGAACATCTTCGGGAAAGCACCAATGATTGGCGTCTTGCGCGCTGCGGAGATCGACTCCGATGCCATGGCGCGCTGGACCTCGACAAAGTTGGTGGTCCAGTAACCGAAGGAAAGGACGAAGCCTAGGCCCAGGACGATGCCGATGACGGACCAGACCGGATTCTCGAAGCCAGATATGTCAGTGCCCGGCCAGGTGTGGAAGTGGGAATCGTTCGCCACGGAATCCTTCAGCCCCTGCCAGCCGCCGACGCGGTTCAGGCCGATAATCGTCAGCGGTGCAAGCGCAGCGATGATGACGAAGAACTGCAGGACCTCATTGTAGATGGCAGCGGACAAGCCGCCCAGGGTGATGTAGGACAGGACGATGATGCCGGCAACAACGAGCGCGACCCACATAGGCCAGCCCAGCAGAGCCTCGACGATGGTGGCCAGCAGGTACAGGTTCACGCCTGCGATAAGCAGCTGGGCTACGGCGAAAGAAATGGCATTGACCAGGTGCGCCGCGCTACCGAAGCGCTTGCGCATGAACTCTGGCACGGAACGCACCTTGGAGCCGTAGTAGAACGGCATCATCACGATGCCCAGGAACACCATGGCCGGGATAGCGCCGATCCAGAAATAGTGCATGGTCTGGAAGCCATACTCCACGCCGTTCGCGGACATACCGATGATCTCCACCGCGCCCAAGTTCGCCGAGACGAATGCCAGGCCGGTCACCCATGCGGGCAGTCCGCGGCCGGAGAGGAAGAAGTCGATGGAGGAGGAAACGCGGGCTTTGGCAGCCCAGCCGATTCCCAGGACGAAGAGGAAGTACAAGGCAACGAGCAGGTAGTCCACCCAGGTTGCGTCGAGTCTCAATACTGAAGGTTCCATGTGGAGAGCTTTCTTTACTAGATTGCGCTCAAGCGGAGCTCGTAGGCAATCGGTTGATGTGCGTTAATTTCGGCAAGGTCGATGCCACTGCGCAGTGCGTTCGGTGGAGCGCTCATGGGTTCCACTGCGAGTGCACGGCCGCGGCCGGGGTAGTTGTCCGGGGTATACATCTGTATCCAGTCAAGGCCCGGCCCCATTGCAAGGCGAACGCCTTTGCCTGCGGAAACGTAATCCGCCGTGAGGGGCCCCTGTCCGCGGAAGCAATCATCCCAAGCCACGTCAGCGATACGCTGCTGCTTGACGACGACGCTTTCCACCACGCCCGTGGGCAAGTTCCGGGTATCAAGAAGGTGGTGTTCGGTGACGCCGAGACTAAGAATTGAGGCGTCGGCAGCCGCGCCGCGGGCAGAAAGATAGGTATGAAGGCCAAACGCGAAGGGGCAATCCTGCTCCGCGCGGGCCTCAAAGCGGGCGTGAAGCCCAGTTTGATCGAGGCTGTAAGTGGCGGTGAGCTGAATGGGCCACGGCCAAGGGGCCTCGATCTGGGTGGTGAGCTGAACTTGGTTCACGCAGTAGCGCTTTAATTCCCAAGCCTTGTCGCATACAAAGCCATGGATGGCGTTGTTGCGCTCAGGCTCGTTGACGGGCAGACAGTAAACGCTCCCCCGCCAGTTAAAACGACCATCTGCAGTGCGGTTAGGCCACGGGGCAAGAACTACGCCGGCGCACATGGGCGGGAGATCCTGATAGGTCTCGACCAGCGGCTCGGCGGCGAAGGTCAGCGATTTAATACCGCCGCCGAAGCTGGCAATTTCTGCCTCGTATGCGCCATGCGCTATCCGGTAAGTAGGTGCCTGACCGGTCATAACCTAAGGCCTTCCTTTTCCGTGTGTAACTCACTACGTGGCTTAGGTTAAGACGCTGCTCAAACGCTAGTCAAACGTTTGCATAAACTTGCATAATGAATTTGCTAACGCCCAAAAGCGCTGATGACTGGTAATAAACGGCGCCACATAATCCGTGCCGCGGAGTGCGGAGTGGCAAGGACCTCACGCAAATAGTTTTCTGGTTTTAGCGCCCATGGCGTGAAAGCAGGATGCACGCGAATCGGGATTCCGAGGTGCCACGACCACAGCTTGGTACGCAGTGCATGGAAATCACTGGTGACTACATCGAAGTAAGGCGGCTTGCTCATCGCATAGGCATTTTCGAGGTTCTCATTAGTGCTCGTGGCACGTGGCTCGACGATTATCTTCTCGCGCGGGACTCCCCTGCCCACCAAGTACTCGGCCATGACTTCGGCCTCGCCATAACCGGAGACGATGATGTCTTGTCCCCTCCAAATACGAAATGCATGCTCGAGCCTGCGCTCAAGCATGGGGCCAGGCGCGCCGCCTTGCACGCGGGCTCCCAGGACCAAAAGGGGGACTAAGCTAGGGCCGAACATAATGCAAAAGCCTAATTGAGAAAGGACTTCCGTGGCCACACCGACCTTGAAGGACCTCGCCGCAGCCACGGGGGTTTCTATCTCCACCGTCTCCCGCGCGCTGGCCAATCACCCTGCGATTTCTCCGGCGACCACGCAAAAGGTCAAGGCTGCGGCCGAGCAACTAGGCTATCGCCCGAATGCGCAGGCACGTGCGCTGCGCGGTTCACGCTCGGATGCTATCGGTGTGGTGATTCCGAACCTGGCGGATCCTTATTTCGCACTCATTGCTGCCGCGATTGAAGCCGAAGCCGAGCGCGTTGGCATCGCCGCCATCATGACCACCTGCTCTGAGTCACCTGAGCACTTAGCCAAAGCACTCGACGCACTGACATGGCGGCAGGTAGACGGCATCATCACCGTCCCGGTTGAAGGCGCCGAAGCAGCGCTAAAAGACGCCGCGAACTCCCGGCCACTGCTGCTCATCGACCGAGAGCTGCCGCCCTTCCCCGCCGTTGCCTCGGACCCGCGCCCGGGCATGTTCGCGGCATTAACGCAGCTGCGTCAAAAGGGTCACCGCGTGGTCGGCTATATTCCAGGCCCGCAGCAAACTTCTACGGGCAGGCAGCGGCTGAAAGTCTTCCGCGGTGCAAGCAGCGAGTTTTCCACGCATTATGTACAAGGAGGCTTCCGCCGCAAGGACGGCTACGTGGGAGCATTAGAGCTCTTTGAAAAGGGCGTTACCGCCATCGTGGCGGGTGATTCCATGATGACGGCTGGTGCGCTGGCCGCCTGCTATAACGCCGGCAAGGCCATCGGTGAAGACATCGCGTTGGTGGGCTACGACGACTTAAATCTCTTCCGCCTGCAACCGGTGCCGATCTCGGTAGTGGACCAGGACATGGCGGCGTTGGGCCGGCTAGCAGTCCAGCACCTGACCAAGGCGATTACGCATAACGCAACACCGACCGGGGTAAAGATTCCCACCTCTTATATCCCCCGCGTTTCCACCGCCCGGCAGTTCTCCTAAGGGCGGTAGCTACAGGAAATCGCCTACTCCCCCCAGCAGCTGGGCGCGCAAGTTTGCGTCCTTCTTCTCCACCTCGGCGGCCATATTTTCTTGGTACTGCGCCATCTTCTCGGTTAGTTCAGGATCCCCTGCGCCGAGGATACGAACGGCAAGAAGGCCCGCGTTCTTAGCGCCGCCGATAGACACGGTCGCCACCGGCACGCCACCGGGCATCTGCACGATGGACAGCAAGGAGTCCAGGCCATCCAAGTCCTTCAGCGCGCGCGGAATTCCGATGACCGGAAGCGGAGTCGCCGCAGCAACCATGCCCGGCAGGTGCGCAGCACCGCCGGCGCAGGCGATGATGGCCTTCAGGCCACGCTTATGCGCGTCCTTGGCATAAGAGAGCATCTTTTCTGGGGTGCGGTGCGCACTGACGACGCCCACCTCGAAAGGCACGCCGAACTCCGCCAAGACTTCGGCAGCAGGTTTTACGGTAGGCCAATCTGAATCAGAACCCATGATGAGGCCAACGAGTGGTTCCATATCTTCTCCTAGATAGTTGTTACTGGGGGCAGCAAGAAGGTTGCGGGAATCTGTGGAAAATTATGCAGGCAGAGCTTTTAGAGCCAGGCCGCGTGCACGAGGAAGTGCGCAGCGTCTGCCGCGATGTGGCGGGTTTGTTCGACGTCCTCACCCACGACGTTGACGTGGCCAATCTTACGGCCGGCGCGGTAGTCCTTGCCGTAAAGGTGAATCTTGGCCTGCGGGTAACGCTCCATCACGGCACGTACGCGTTGCGGCATTGGCATTTCTGGATCTTCCGGGCCACCAAGGACGTTAGCCATGGCGGTGACGGGAGCAAGCGCTGTGGTCTCACCGAGCGGCAGATCCAAGACTGCGCGTAGGTGCTGCTCGAACTGAGAGGTAACGGAACCGTCCTGGGTCCAGTGACCCGTGTTGTGCGGACGCATCGCGAGTTCATTTACAGCAAATTCTTCTACTGCTCCATCGCTTGGGAAACCAGCAGCGGAGGCTGCGGCAGCCGAGGCCGCGCTACCCCAGTTGTCCGCTTCAGCGACAGTGTAAGCAAAGAGTTCAACTGCCAGCACGCCAGTCACTCCTAGCTGCGTGGCCACGAGCTCGCCGACCTCGGCGGCGCGCTGCGCCAGCTCTGGGCTCAGGCCCGGCGCGGGCGCGAAGGCCTCGGCACAGATGCCGTCACGCTGCACGGATTGGGTAATCGGCCAAGCCTTCACCTCGCCGGAAGGACGGCGGGCGACTAGAACCGAAAGCTCGCGGGTGAGGTCAACCTTCTCCTCTGCCATCAAAGGCGTGCCGGCTTCCAGAAGCTCAGCGACCAGGGAATCCAGCTCCTCTGCAGCGGGGAACCACACGCCGTGGCCGTCGTATCCACCGCGACGGGCCTTCAAGCAAACGCGGCCTTCTACAAGCTCGGCAAAATTACGCGCATCCTCAACAGAGGCGATTTGTGCAAAACGCGGAACCGGTGCACCCAGCTCCGCCAGCTTTTGGCGCATAAAGAGTTTGTCCTGGGCATACAGGAGCGCGGAAGGCTGCGGCTGGACGTTATAGCCGGCGTCGATAAGCGCCTGCACGTGATCGGTGGGCACGTGCTCGTGCTCGAAGGTCAGCGCATCGGCATCTTTGGCTGCAGAAACCAGCGTCTCGTAGGCATGGTAATCACCCAAGACCACGTCTGGAATGACCTGCGCTGCGGACTGCTCCTGCGAGGAGGCAAGAATGCGCAGGTGGATGTCGAGCTCGGCGGCAGCCGGCTGCATCATGCGTGCGAGCTGGCCGTCGCCATAAACGGTAACGATGGGCTTTGCTGTATGACTCACCCATCCAATACTAGCCTTAACCTTATGATCGTCAGGCATACCATCTTCCAGAACTCCCTCATGGCCGCTCTGTTGGACGGCATTTATGACGGCGAAATGACCATTGGTGAGCTGCTCGGCAAGGGCAACTTTGGCATCGGTACCTTCGATGCGCTCGACGGCGAAATGTTGATTCTCGACGGCATCTGTTACCAGCTGCGCGGCGACGGAACTGCCACCATCGCGGACCTGGACCAGGGAACGCCCTTTGCGGTGGCCACCAATTTCGTACCCCGCATCAAAGTGCAAGCACCGCGCGGAATGCGCCGCGAAGAGCTTTCGGCCTTCGTCGATGAAGTCGAGCCTTCCGCCAACTACATGTACGCGGTGCGGATAACGGGGCGCTTCGAGTCAGTGCGCACGCGCACCGTGGTCAAACAGTCCAAGCCCTACCCGCCCATGGCGCAGGCGGTGGGCGGCGATAAGGAGCTGTACTTTGAAAACGTCGAGGGCATCATCGGTGGTTTCCGCACCCCAGTGTTTGAAAAGGGAATCTCGGTGCCAGGCTGCCACGTTCACTTTATCGACGCCGCGCGTTGCTCCGGCGGGCACGTACTGGACTACGTCGTTGACGAAGCCACCATCGAGCTCTGCCCCGGCACCGATCTTGAAATGCGGCTGCCGCTTACCCAGGAATTCGAGCAAGCCAACCTGGCTCCTGAGGATCTGGACCACCAGCTGCACACCACAGAGGTTAAGAATTAGAAGAGCTCCTGCTCGTTGAGAATTTCTTCCACGCGCTTGGCCTTGGGGATGGAAGAGAAATACATTGGCCGCTCATAACCGTGGATGGCCAGCGAGATCCCACCGCGGCGCCGCCTAGCACCGCGAATATCCTGCAGCGGGATGGAATCAATATGACCGCCCTCGCGGGCGATTACGCGCAGGTTAGTAACGATGAAGCGGCGCCGGCGCGCGCGGTAGAGCGGCATACCGAAACGCCACAGCGATAGCAGCGCCCAGATTAAAACGATGCCGTTACGCAGGTTTCTGTCTAGGCCGTGGACATCCGCCCAGCCGATGCCCATCCATGCCACGCCGGTAATGAGGATGAGCTCAAGGAAAGGAAAGATCAGCGCGCGAAACGGCGCTGTCATATCCACGCGGACTACTTCGCCGCGCCCCATCTTCATCAGTCCCATAGGGGTGCATGATACCCGCCGGAGACGGCGAAGGACTTCAGCAACGTGGCCTATTCCGCGGCTGAAATCACCAACGGCGATTCCTACACCGTCACCATCGGCGGCACTGTCGCTGAGGCGACTGCCGGTGAGGTCTCCCAGGGAATGGGCGGCGGTCCGATGAGCGGACAGTGCCCCTAAATAGACGCAATTTGCCAAATAGGAATGCCTACCACGCTCTGCGGCGGGCCCTATTTGGCAAATTGTGCTTTAAAGCGCCCCGCCACTCCACTCAGCGCAGCAACGAGTCGCTACTGCACGGGACGCAGGTGGGTGACATCACCTGCCGAGTAATACTCGCCGCCGACGTTGATGCGGCCGTCGTCGCCAATGCCCTCGACGACACCCACGACGTCGCCAGTCGGCGCTTCAAGGCGAACTTCCTGGCTGATCGAGGAGCACACCGCACGGTAATCTTCCATGAGCTGTGGGTCTTGGTTCTCCCACTGGGTGATGCGACGACGCAGGTTCTTGAGCAGGGCAATCGCCAATTCCGTGCGATCCGTATCGCGACCTTCCAGCATGAGCGAGGTGGCCTTTTCGATAGGCAGCTGCTCGCGAGTAAGCGTGACGTTCAGGCCCATGCCCACAACCACCCGCGCGGAAGGCGCAGGCGCGGCCTGCGTTTTCGGGGCGACCTCAGCCTTATTGACTTCAGCCTTGTTTACTTCCGCCTTGTTTACCTCAGCCTTGCTGACTTCGGTCTTGGGCGCGGACTTGAAGGCGGCACCCACGGGGCCAGCCTCGGCAAGGATGCCGCAGAGCTTGTTGCCGTTGATGTGAACGTCGTTCGGCCACTTCAGAACGGAGCCCTCGACGGTGTCGGTGACGGCCAGGCCCGATGCCAGTGGCAGGGTGCCTAGGCGCTCGAGGGAATCCGGAAGGATAAGAACAGAAAGAATAAGCTGCGAACCAGCTGGGCTTACCCAGGTGCGACCTAACCGGCCCTTACCGGAAACCTGCTCGTTGGTCAGCAACACCGTGCCATCGGCAACGTTTTCAGCCTTCATAAGATCGGTGTTGGTTGAGCCGGTCTGCTCAACATATTCAACTAGAGCAAAGTCATCCGCCAGCGCGGTACGAATGCGTTCAATATCAAGTGCAGCTGTCATGCTCTAAGAGGGTACTCGACTATGCCGCATGCATGTTTACACGCAGAACAAAGGCTAGAACCAGTTTGGCTTATGCAGGATTTCCTGCGCGGACCTTTCATCCAAGCAGCTAGTCAAGACTGCCTGCGGCAGCGCCTTTTCCACCTGTTCCGGGGAGATGGTTATGCCTCGGTTGCCCGGCAGCCATTCCACGGTGTCAACAATGAGCTTGTCGTAGATAAAACGCTTATCCCCCGTCAGAGAGCGGCCATCGCCTTCCATGACGACGGTGTAGCGAATTTCAGGATCCACCCATTCACAAACCCACTGGCCATATTCAGTGACCTCAGAATCGGAGATGTTAAGCCCCGCGGCAGTAAGACTGTCCTTCATAAGGGCGCGATCGAAGTGGCCGTTTTCTTCCAAATAGCCGCGCGCAGCGTTCGCATCAGCCTGCTCACCGAAGATCTTTTTGAAAGTGGTATCGCGCGGTGCGGGTGTCGCAGAGCTGGAAGGCTTTTCCGATTCTTTCGTCGGCTCGCTACTCGGCGCGGCAGAAGTTTGAGCGGATTCGGAAGAAGTCTGGGATGCGGCGACGGTGGTCATTGGTGCGGCAACGTCCTCAGAAGCAGCGCCGGAGCAGCTGGCTAAGGGGAGAACAAAAAGAGGGACAAAGAGAGGGATAAGCTTTTTCATGGCGCCAACCAGCATATGTGATTTAACGGGGGTGCTAGTGTAGGCGCATGGCAAAGGTCACTTTTGAAAAGGTCAACATCACCTACCCCAACGCCGCAGCCCCCACGGTCAAAGACCTTGACCTGGAAATCGCAGACGGCGAATTCTTGGTGTTGGTCGGCCCCTCAGGCTGCGGAAAATCCACGACGCTTCGTTCGCTTGCAGGTTTGGAGCCGACCTCCAGTGGCCGCATCTTGATCGACGATAAAGACGTCACCGGTTTGGAACCGGGCGATCGCGATATCGCAATGGTCTTCCAGAACTACGCCCTTTATCCGCACCTCACCGTGGCTGAAAACATGGGTTTCGCGCTAAAGCTGGCGAAGATGCCAAAGGATGAGATCAAGAAGAAGGTAAAAGAAGCTGCCGATATCTTGGGCCTTAGCGAGTACCTGGACCGCAAGCCGAAGGATCTTTCCGGTGGTCAGCGCCAGCGTGTGGCCATGGGCCGTGCCATCGTGCGTAATCCAAAGGTCTTTTTGATGGATGAGCCTTTGTCCAACCTTGACGCCAAGCTGCGTGTGCAGACCCGTTCAGAGCTAGCCAGCCTGCAGCAACGCCTCGGCACCACCACGGTTTATGTCACACACGACCAAGTTGAAGCGATGACCATGGGTGATCGCGTTGCTGTGCTCAAAGATGGCGTACTGCAGCAGGTAGCGTCCCCGCGTGAGCTTTACGACGCCCCGGTCAACGAGTTCGTCGCCGGCTTCATCGGATCGCCTGCGATGAATATCTTTGACTACGACGGCGGCCGCATCGGCATTCGCCCGGAAGACATGCACATCATCGACGGCCCAGTCGGTATCCACGGCACCGTCGACATCGTCGAGGAGCTCGGCGCCGAGTCCTTCGTCTATATCAATGTGGGCGAGCAGCGCTTCGTGGCCCGCGCTGACAAGGGCCGCACTCCACAGCGCGGCGAAGAAGTCCTTCTCTCCTTTGATGCGAAAAATGCACACCATTTCGACCCCGAAACGGGCGAACGCATCGAGCGCTAATCCAAACTGCAAAGAGTTGTTGGGGGTAATAGCCACCCCCAACTTTTCCTTTTCTGCAGGACTTTTGCAGGAAGGCTCATTTCTACCTAGTGAATTAGGTCAAAAATTCCACGAAGTGTGGACACTGTAACTTATTTTTAAGGCACAAGAAGTTTTCCGAAAGGTTTATTGCCCATGAAGAAGTCCGTACTTCGCTCTCAACTTCGTACCGTCCAGAAGGGCGCCGTCGTAACCACCGCTGCTCTCGCGCTGGCTCTGGCAGGCTGCTCCTCCGACGAAGGCTCATCCGATTCCGCCGCACAGGGCTCCGTAGACGGTGCCGACGGCCGCGGCCCTATCACCTTCGCGATGGGTAAGAATGACACTGACAAGATCCAGCCAATCATTGAAAAGTGGAACAAGGAGCACCCAGAAGAAAAGGTCACCTTGAAGGAGCTGGCCGGTGAGGCTGACGCACAGCGCGACACCTTGGTTCAGTCCCTGCAGGCAGGCAACTCTGACTACGACGTCATGGCACTCGACGTCGTCTGGACCGCAGAGTTCGCCGCAAACCAGTGGCTCGCTCCGCTGACCGATGACCTTGAGGTTGATACCGATGGTTTGCTGGACTCCACCGTTGAGTCCGCTACCTACAACGACACCCTCTACGCACTGCCGCAGAACACCAACGGCCAGCTGCTGTTCCGTAACACCGACTTGGCAGACAAAGCTCCGGAGAAGTTCGCTGATCTGAAGTCCGCATGTGAGGCGCTCAAGAAGGACACCTCCTGCCTGACCACCCAGCTCAAGCAGTACGAGGGACTGACCGTTAACACCGCCGGCTTCATGGAGGGCTGGGGCGGCTCCGTTCTTTCTGATGATGGCGCTCCTTCCGTGGATTCCGCAGAGTCCAAGGCCGGCCTGCAGGCGCTTGTCGACGCCTACAAGGACGGCGTCATCTCCAAGGACTCCACCGCCGCCACCGAGGAGGAGACCAATCTGGCCTTCACCGAGGGCAAGTCTGCTTTCGCAATCAACTGGCCTTATATGTACACCAACGCTGAAGATGCGGGCGTGAAGTTCGAAGTCCAGCCGCTGGTGGGCAAGGACGGCGTCGGTGTTTCCACCCTGGGTGGCTACAACAACGGTATCAACATCAACTCTGAGAAGAAGGCCACCGCGCTGGACTTCATGAAGTTCATCATCAACGAGGAAAACCAGAAGTCCTTCGCTGAGGCTTCCTTCCCGCCGGTTCTGGCTTCCGTCTACGATGACCCAGCCCTCATTGAGCAGTTCCCGTACCTGCCAGCTCTCAAGGAATCCCTCGAGAACGCAGCGCCGCGTCCGGTTTCCCCGTTCTACACCGCTATTTCCAAGGCCGTGCAGGATAACGCTTATGCAGCTTTGACCGCTGACAAGTCCGTGGACGATGCAACCAAGGACATGAAGGCCGCCATCGAGGCTGCTTCCCAGGGATAAATTTTAAGCTCCTTGCAGCTCCTTTCTTCTTGTAGGAAGGCTCAAGAAGTAGGTGCCATGCGGGGCGTGGGTGAGCTTGTGTGCTCGCGCACGCCCCGCATTGTCTTTGATGTCAGGCACACCAGTTAGACTCTTACCCAACCAGTTAATCTCCAGCAGAAAGGCGTCCCCAGCGTGGCAGTAACAACGCCCACCGCCATGAAGCGCAAGCAGAATTTGCATGCCGCGGGCCTTATCGCGCCGGCTCTCCTTGTGCTCGCCGTCGTCATCGGTTACCCAATCCTGCGTGCCATCTGGCTTTCTTTCCAAGGAAACCGCCACCTCAACCCCAAGACAGGAATCTTTGAAGAAGGCGGCTTTGCAGGCCTTGAGAACTACCTGTACTGGATCAATAACCGGTGTGTTTCCGGCACTGGGCAGATAGCGCAATGCCCTCCGGGCGTGATTGCCACGGATTTCTGGCCGGCGCTGAAGATCACGCTGTTTTTCACTGTGGTCACCGTCCTGCTTGAGACCATCCTCGGTATGTTCATGGCCATCATCATGAATGGCGAGTACAAGGGCCGCGGCCTAGTGCGCGCCGCGGTCCTGGTGCCGTGGGCTATTCCTACTGCCGTTACAGCAAAGCTGTGGCAGTTCATGTTCGCACCAGATGGCATCGTTAACTCCCTGCTCGGCACCGACTTCGCTTGGACCACCGATCCTTTCTACGCACGTCTGGCAGTCATCATCGCTGACGTGTGGAAGACTGCCCCTTTCATGGCCCTGCTTATCTTGGCAGGCCTACAGATGATTCCGCGGGATGTCTACGACGCAGCCCGCGTCGACGGCGCAAGCCGCGTACAAACCTTTTTCAAGATCACGCTGCCGCTGGTGCGCCCGGCGCTGATGGTTGCGATCTTGTTCCGCACGCTCGACGCACTGCGCATGTACGACCTTCCTGTCATCATGATTTCGGCTTCTTCCAACGCCCCTACTGCCACTATCTCCCAGCTAGTGGTTGAGGATATGCGCCAAGGCAACTTCAACTCGGCTTCTGCGCTGTCCACACTCATCTTCTTGCTCATCTTCGTCGTGGCCTTCATTCTGGTTCGCTTCTTGGGGGCCGATGTTTCTGGCAGTAAGCGCGGTGCGAATAGGAAGGCGGCCAAGTAATGAAAAAGTTCGGACACTACGCAGGCATCATCTTCATCATGTTCTGGGGGCTTGCGCCCTTCTACTGGATGGTCATTACTGCGCTTCGCAATAAAGACCACACTTTCGACACCACGCCGTGGCCTACCCATGTCACCTTGGAGAATTTCCAGGATGCACTGGCTACTGATAAGGGCAATAACTTCCTTGCCGCTCTCGGCAATTCCTTGGTCATTTCGTTGGCCACCACCGCCATCGCCGTCGCAGTAGGCGTATTCACTGCTTATGCTTTGGCGCGCTATAACTTCCCCGGCAAGGGCATCGTTACCGGCATAATTCTGGCGGCTTCCATGTTCCCCGCCATCGCCTTGGTTACCCCGCTTTTCCAGATGTTTGGCAACCTCGACTGGATCGGCACCTACCGCGCGATGATCATTCCGAATATTTCCTTCGCGCTGCCACTGACGGTTTATACCTTGCTCAGCTTCTTCCGGCAGCTGCCCTGGGAGCTAGAGGAAGCCGCCCGCGTCGACGGCGCCTCCCGCAGCCAGGCTTTCCGCCTGGTTCTGCTCCCGCTCGCAGCACCGGCACTGTTTACCACCGCCATCATTGCTTTCATCACCACGTGGAATGAATTCATGTTGGCGCGCCAGCTCTCGAATGATTCCACTGAGCCGGTCACCGTGGCCATCGCCCGCTTCTCCGGCCCCTCCGCGTTCGAATACCCTTATGCCGCTACCATGGCCGCCGGCGCACTCGTGACTATCCCGCTCATCATCATGGTGCTCATCTTCCAGCATCGCATCGTCGCCGGTCTCACCGCCGGAGGTGTGAAGGCCTAATGCTTAAAAACTTAGGGTTTGCCGCTATTTCTGCTTGTCTAGCTTTGGCCAGCGCTGCGTGCGCGCCTTCGGAGGAGGAACAAGTCGCAGCAAGCCAAGCTGAGTCCGCGGGCATGCCTGCCCCACTCATCTTGAGCACAGAGGAGCTATCTGGTCAGACCTTCGACCTAAAAATCGATGAGTTCCTCGTCATCACCGAGTCCGCAGGTCTCGATGCCGAGGTTAGCAATCCCGAAGTCGCTGAATTTTCCCCGGCACACACTGATGGCGCCACGGAACACAACGCCAGCGTTCGCGCATTAAAGGAAGGCGCTACCGCCATCCAATTGTCCGACGGAACCGCGTTCAACCTCAAAGTCAGCTAATGCGTCGGGCTTTATTGTGGGACACTGCTCTAGGTTTTGTTGGCTTCTTTGCCTTCCTTGCCTTAATCCAAGCAGTAGTCAATCTCTTCTCTGCCTCTCCCGCCATCTGGCCCGGTCTTTTGGCCGGTGGCCTGTGCGCCATTGAATATCTACTCTGGCGCGCAAAAAGAAAGGACCTCGCATGAATTGGTACGAAAACGCTATCTTCTACCAGGCCCTCGTCGGCTCTTTTAAGGACGCGGGTCCCAGCGGCGGCCAAGGCGTCGGCACGCTCCAAGGCGTCATCGAAAAGCTTGACTATCTACAGTGGCTCGGCGTCGATTGTCTCTGGCTTTCGCCTTTCTACGCCTCCCCTTTGAAGGATGACGGCTACGACATCGCCGATTACTACGCCATCCACCCCGATTACGGCACGATGGAAGACTTCGAACAGCTCGTAGCCGAAACCCACAAGCGCGGTATGCGTTTAATGACGGACCTCGCTCTCAATCACACTTCTACCGAGCACGAATGGTTCCAAGCGTCCCGCCGCGATCCTGCGGGCCCTTACGGCGATTACTACGTGTGGGGAGACGATCCGAACCGGTATCCCGAAATCCGCATCATCTTCACCGACGTCGAAGATTCCACTTGGGCCTGGGATGAGGTGCGCGAGCAGTACTACTTCCATCGCTTCTACTCGCACCAGCCGGATCTCAACTATGACAATCCTGCCGTCCACGAGGAAGTCTTCCGCATCGTTTCTTTCTGGATGGACAAGGGCCTAGACGGCTTCCGCTTGGACGCCATCCCCTACCTCTATGAGCGTGATGGCCAGGGAGGCGAATCCCTTCCGGAGACCATCGCGTTCGTCGAAAAGCTACGTGCCTTCATGGATGAGAACTATCCGGAGGCGGTCATGGTGGCCGAGGCCAACCAGCCGCCGAAAGAAACCATGGAATTCTTCGGCACCGGCAATCGCGTCCACATGGTCTTCAACTTCCCCCTGATGCCGCGTATCTATGAGGCACTTGCGCTTGGCGACGCCACCCCCCTCTACTCCATCATGGATGAAATCCCCGAGCTACCTGCCGGCTGCCAGTGGGGCACCTTCCTGCGCAACCATGACGAGCTAACGCTCGAAATGGTCGACGATGCCAGCCGCGAGCTGATGTATCGCCATTACCTTCCGGATGAGCAGATGCGTGCCCACGTGGGTATTGCCCGCCGCTTGGCTCCGCTTCTGGGAAATGACCGGCGCAAGATTGAGCTTTTCTTCTCGCTTTTGCTTTCCATGCCGGGTTCGCCTTTCTTCTACTACGGCGATGAAATCGGCATGGCGGATTCTCCTTCACTTCCAGACCGCGACGCGGTGCGCACCCCTATGCAATGGGCCCCTGGCGACGGCGCTGGCTTCACCACGGCCCCGCACCCGCGCCGCCCAATCGTGGGCGGCACGAAGATCAACGTCGAAGAGCAAAAAACGGATCCGACATCGCTGCTCAATACCGTGCGCGAACTCATTGCCCAACGAAAGGCCTTCCCCGAGCTAGCAAACGCCCCCTTCGAGGCGGTAGAAACGGGCGAAGCAGGCATCTTTGCTTTCCAGCGGGGCGGTCTTCTGTGTCTGCACAACTTCACCGCGGACGCCGTCGATCTGGGCCCGGTGGAATTAGGGCCATTTGGCTACGCTTGGCTGCCCATCGAGGACCAATAAGCCAGTGAATAAATAGGACCTAAACGGAAAATGCATATCGGTCGGGGGGTGCACTCCCCCGCCTTGGGTTAACAATAGGTTAACGCGATATGTATACAGCGGGAATCTTCACCAAAGACCGGCTATCTAATGACTTAAATACCGAACATAAAGCGCAAAACCCAAGGTCATGGCAACCATTGAGAGATTAGACCCAACCCCATGAGGGGTCTACTCTATACCGTTGTTAGTTAGGAACGCGGTTGCGACACTGTCGCCTAGTTTGATCTCGGCCGTCACGCCACGCTCCCTCGCTCGAGAAGAACCTTGGAAAGGGGTCGCGCCCGTGACAGCGACACTAATCATCTTGGCCATCGTGATCGTCACTGCCCTTGCCTTTGACTTCACCAACGGCTTCCACGACACTGCTAACGCAATGGCCACCTCCATTGCCACCGGCGCTCTGAAGCCATTTACCGCAGTCACCATTTCCGCAGTGCTCAACCTGCTCGGTGCCTTTCTTTCCGTTCATGTTGCCGCAACCGTGGCAAAAGGCATCGTCAACCTTGATTCCTACGATCTCTCTGTCGCAACCGATGGAGAAGCACTCCTAATGGTCGTATTCACCGGCCTCATTGGCGGCATCTTCTGGAACCTATTTACATGGCTCCTCGGAATGCCATCCTCTTCTTCCCACGCCCTTTTCGGCGGCCTCATCGGCGCAGCCTTTGCAGCCCTTGGCAGCGGCGGCGTTGCCTGGTCTTCCATCGCCGGCAAAATCATCATCCCAGCAATCGCATCCCCTTTCATCGCCGCCATGGTTTCGGCCTGCGGCACCGCGCTGGTCTACTGGGTTACTAACACCATCCCGGAGCGCGTAAAGAACGAGCACTTCCGCCACGGCCAGATCGTCACCGCATGCCTAGTTTCCTTGGCACACGGCGCAGGCGACGCCCAGAAGACCATGGGCGTTATCTTCTTGGCCCTCGTCGCAGCTGGTGAGGCTAATGCCGATCAGCGCATCCCGACCTGGGTCATCATTGCCTGTGCAGTGGCAATCGCAGCCGGCACCATGTCTGGCGGCTGGCGCGTCATCCGCACCCTGGGCAAGGGCTTGGTGGAAATCGAGTCCCCACAGGGTATGGCCGCCGAGGCATCTTCCGCAGCCATCATCCTCACCTCCGCCGCTGGCGGCATGGCACTGTCTACCACCCACGTTTCCACCGGCTCCATCCTCGGTACCGGCCTGGGTAAGAAGGGCGCACGGGTCCGCTGGGGCGTTGCAATGCGCATGGTTTCCGCATGGCTAATCACGCTGCCTTGCGCTGCTGCAGTCGGCTTCGCCACCTGGTGGATTGCAAACCTGGTTAGCGGTGCAACCAACACCCTGACTGGCGCCATCGTTGACGCCATCATCTTGCTCGCCATGGTCGCCGTAATCCTGCTGCGCGCTCGCCGCAACCCAGTGGATGCATCCAACGTCAACGATGACTGGGACGCTGACGCTGAGTCTGTTGACTCCTCCATGCAGGCTCACGAAAAGGTTGCCGCAGGCGTTGCCACCGGCAACGCTCCGGGCGCCGCGAATGGCGCACACGGCGTCGTCGACGACGCTTCCAGCTCCGCCCACGAAATCTCTCAAGGAAAGTAGGAATCGCCATGACCGCAATGGAAATTCTCGTCGCCATCACCCGCGTCGCCGGCTTGGCACTAGCCTTCGGCGCTGGCATCCCACTCCTTTTCGCCTTGGGCATGCGTTGCATGACCGGTGACCCAATCCGCGACAGCGACGGCGTCATCGTCGGCGACACCGAGGCCTCCGCCCAGATGAAGGTTTTGGGCTGGACCGTCTACGCAGTCCTGGGCGTAATCATCCTGATTGCCATCTCTTGGATTGCTAAGGATTCGATTCACAATTACTTCGGTATTGAGCTCTTCCCAGGCCTTTCCAGCAAGCATTAAGGCAGGACCTAAAACAAAGCTCTTCAAGCGTTAAGTTAACGAAAAGTTAACTAACACGGAACTAGAGGTTGCTAAACTAGCGGACCGAGCGTACCATCGGGTACTTATCAGCTCGTCCGCTAGTTTCTTTGTTTTTACCTACATTTATTTTCCCTACCCCTAGCGGCCGAAGATTCATTGTCCAGATCGAAAGAAGGTGAGCATCAATGAATACCATCAACGGACTGATTAACTCGTTCGCAACCACATTCAAGAGCGTCACCGGCACGGGCCTTGACGCCTTGGACGCAACCCCTATGGAAGCCCTCGTTACCGAGGAGCTTGTCAACCGTGGCACCACACCGGCCACGACGGATGACATCGTTTCCGTATTCAACTCCATTGCCGGCCGCGCACCGCGCACCGAAGAGGTCTACGAGGTAGAGCTCTTCCTCATGGATTTCGGCCTCGCAGCCTAAATTCCCCAGCCTCAAACCGTAAAGTGCCTAGCTTTTCCACAAAGGGAAGCTAGGCACTTTTCTTTGCCCCACATCACTTAGCAGCACAAACTAGTTTTGCGAGGGAAATCACCGGCGTTTTGAGACGCAAAACCGCGAGGGCATTCTTTAAACTCTGCAAACATGAATATTTCCTCACATTTGACCTCCCTCGAGGATGAGCAGGCTGCCACTACTGCCGGAGAAATCGCCGAACTTAAGCGACGCCGCGAGCAAGCCGCCGCTCCTTTACGCCGACAAGAACGTCCTCCGTCTAGCGCGCAAGCACGGCAACGTCCTGCTCTATATAGTTTCTCCCTATTCTCCTATTCTTCATCTGGCGGCCATTGCCCGGATACCAAAGCGCCTTAGTCTCCAACTGTATTTCAAAAATTTCTTATTTAATAAGGAGACTAGGAAAGCGCTATGTCCAAGATTAAACGCCGCAATTTCCTCTCAGGTGCCTCTCTTCTCGGGCTTGGCGCCGTAGCTTCAAACCGGAGCACAGCAGTCGCGCAAGATGCTTCGCTTCCCTTGGATAGCCCCTCGCAAGACGATCAAAAGCCATCTCGTCTGGAATTCAATTCCGACGGATCCTTTAAAGTCATTCAGTTCAATGACACTCAAGATGATCACCTAACCGATAAGCGCACAATCGAGTTCATGGAGCACGTTCTCGACGCAGAAAAGCCAGGGTTTGTGCTTATCAACGGCGATGTCATTTCCGCCGGCCCAACCACCCCAAAACAGGTCTACCAAGCCATCAATAACGTGGTCCTGCCAATGGAAAGCCGTGGTATCCCCTGGGCCGTTACCTTTGGTAACCACGACGAAGATTCCGCAGAGGAGGGCGGCACTGGCGTGCGCCACCAGCACATGACGCAGTTCGTGCGTTCCTACCGCCACAACCGAAATGCGCCTGCCTCGTCCGGCGGCTATGGTGCTTCGAATACGCATCTTGTGCTTTACGACGCCGCGACTGCTCGCTTCAGCTTTTGGCTTCTCGATTCTGGCCGCTATCACCCGGAGACCATCGGTGGACAAGATGCAGCAGATCTGCCGGCCTATGATTACATTCACCCAGAGCAGATTGCGTGGTACGCACAGCAGTCGGATGCGCTGGCCGCGGCGACAGGTTCTCAGGTCGAAGGGCTTATGTTCTTCCACATTCCTACCTATGAGCACCGCGACATGTGGTTCGGCGGCCCGCTCAAGAACGGTCTGCTTGACCACACGAAAGCGGTAAAGAAGCATGGAATCATAGGAGAAAAGAACGAAGACTGCTATGTAGGCGCCTTCAATTCTGGTGTTTATGCCGCGGCCCAGGCCCGTGGCGACATTCGCGGAATCTACTGCGGCCACGACCACATCAACACCTACATGGGCAACTATTACGGCATCGAATTGGGCTACGGCCCGGGCACCGGTTTTGGGGCCTACGGTCTCCGCGACGGCACATTAGCGCAGCACTCACTGCGTGGCGCACGCGTGTTTGAGTTTTCCGCCAATGCTGAGTCTGTCTATACCGGCACCCGAGTAATCTTCGCCAAAGACATTGGAATGGACATGGCCCCTGCCAAGCAGCCGCTTAAAGAACCAGCGGCGCTTCCGGAATACGTGGAACTTCCGGAAATCGATGATGCTTCCGATTCCCCAAGCGAACCTGTAGGAAACGGATCTTCGCAATCTTCGTGGGGGCTTTCTAGTCTACGCTCGAGTTCTTCCTAGCACTGGGCGCCATATGATTTCCCGCCATGCGTTCACCGCGAGGTGAGCGTATGGCGCCCAAGCTTGTAGACTGCATATCTATGACTGACATGAAGACCACCGCTGGCAAGATTGAGGACCTGAGCAATAAACTCACCGAGTCCCGAGCGCCACAGGGCGAGGTCCCTGCCGCACGTAGCGCGATTACCGCGTTATTCGATGCCGGCTCCTTCGTCGAAACCGACGCACTGGCGCGTCACCGCTCCACCGACTTCGGCCGCGAGTATGACCGCCCTTATACCGACGGCGTTATCACCGGCTATGGCACGGTAGGCGGCCGCAAGGTATGTGCTTATGCACAGGACGCAACCATCTTTGACGGCACCATGGGCGAGGTTTACGGCGAGAAGATCACCAAGCTTTATGACCTTGCCATTAAGACCGGCGTTCCTATCGTAGCCATGGTCGCCGGAGACAAGCCCCGTGCCCAGGAAGGCATCGTTTCCTCCGCAATGCAGGCTCGCATCCTGGCCCGCGCCACCACGGCATCTGGCCTTATCCCGCAGGTCACCGCGGTCTACGCCGATTCCAAGGATGCTTCGCTGGTCGCCGCGCTTGCCGACGTCACCATTGCCCCCGACGGCCATCTCAACGCCAGCTCCGAAGCCAATGAGATCGCCTTGATCCAACAGGTTTTGAGCTACCTGCCGGCGAATAACCGCGCTGAGGCCCCGCGCACGGATGCCCCGCTCATGGTGGGCTCCGTCGAAGAAAATATGTCTGCGGATGACGAAGCCCTCAACAGCATCGTCGGCGATTCCGGCGAAGTTGACCTGCACGCAGTCCTCGAAGCAGTCTGCGACGATGTCTTCGAGCTCGAAGCTAAAGTTGAAGGCGTCTTTACCGGCTTCGGCCGCGTCGAGGGCCGCACCGTCGGCATCATCGCCAACCGTGCAACTTTCGACGCCGCGGCTTCCGCCAAGGCCGCACGTTTTGTCCGCCTCTGCGACGCCTTCAATACGCCAATCCTCGAATTCGTGGATGCTCCCGCCCTGCAGCTTGAAACCGCAGCGCTGGCGAAGTTCGTGCATGCCTACTCCGCAGCGAGCGTCGGCAAGCTCAGCATCATCGTGGGCCGCGCGCACGGTACCGGCTACATCGCTTTCGGCTCCAAGGACCTGGGCGCAGACTTGTCCTACGCCTGGCCGACCGCCGAAATCGCAGTTGCCGCCGCCGCCGCATTGGCCCAGGAGCTCGAGATTTCTGAGGAAGAAGCAGCCGAGTACCTAAGCCCGTATCAGGCAGCCGAGCGCGGCCTGGTGGATGCGGTTATCACTCCCGCCGCGACCCGCGCTTCCATCATCGAAGCACTGCGTCTCCTGGAACGTAAAATTGTCCCTACTTTGCCGAAGAAGCACGGCAACATCGTCTTGTAATAAGGAAAACACCATGACTGCTCCCCTGATTAAGGTCCTCAAGGGTAACCCTTCTGACGAAGAAGTCGCAGCGCTTTCCGCAGTTTTGACCCAGCTGGATGCCGATGCCCGCGCCAAGGCCGCAGATACCCGCGCTACCCGCGATCTCTGGGGCCAGCCGGGACAGACCTATAACCCGTCCGCGTTCCGTAACGTGCGCTACTACTAAGCGCCAAGGTTGAAGCCGAATTCATGCGAATTGTCCTCGCTTCTCAATCCCCATCCCGCGCCTCCATCTTGCGCGGGGCCGGGGTTGAACCTGTTTTAGCCCCAGCACACGTCGACGAAAGAGCCATCGAGGCGTCGCTAAGCAGCGCCCCGCCTGCCGACGTCGTCGCAGCCCTTGCCACCGCAAAGGCCGAAAGGGTAGCGCCCGATTACCCCGCAGACGTTGTCATCGGCGGCGACTCAATGCTGCTTTTGGATGGCCAGCTGCAAGGCAAGCCGCACACCGAACAGGCCACCGTGGAGCGCTGGCGCGCCCAAGCCGGCCACTGCGCCGAGCTGTTAACCGGTCACTGCATCATCCATGGCGAAAAGCGCCACGTGGAGACCTCCCGTACCAAGGTCTTCTTTGCGTCTGCCACCGAGCGTGACATCGCCGCCTATGCGGCAACGGGCGAGCCCTTGGAATGCGCCGGCGCCTTCACCTTAGAGGCTCTCGGTGGCTGGTTCATTGACCGCATCGAGGGCGATCCCTCCTCCGTCATCGGGCTTTCCCTGCCGGTAGTCCGGCGCGCGCTGTATTCCTTTGATCTGCACGTCTCGGACTTCTGGAACGCGGTTTAGATTCCCTAGCCATCTGCACCACCAAGCGGATTGGCGGTAGGGTTGCGGGCATGGAAATGAAAGACATGCTAGCCCCTGCCCCTATTGAGTTGCCTGCCGATCCAGGCGCGGATTCTGTTTCCGACCTGCAGGCCGGAATCGTCGCGCACCCTAATTCCCCACTGCTGTGGGCGCTGCTGGCGGAGCAGGAGCTAATCCGCCTGCGCGAGGACGAGGCTCTGCCGATCGCCTATATCACCGCTTATGCCTACGCACGCACGGGCTACCACCGCAGCCTCGACCGTTTGCGCGGCAACGGCTGGAAGGGCTGGGGCCCAGTTCCTTATGCCCACGAGCCGAACCAGGGCGTTCTGCGTGCTATCGCTGCTCTCGCGCACGCTGCACAGGCAATCGGTGAGCAGGACGAGTACGACCGACTCCGCCAGATGCTTTCCGACGCCGACCCAGACTGCGTAGCCCGCCTCCTCGACTAAATCGAATAACTAAAACTTAAAAGGCCTCGGTCTCGGCTCTTGAAAA
>NZ_JASBOD010000005.1:0-201576 GCF_047459735.1 Corynebacterium sp. c25Ua_89 | reverse complement strand
CTCTCCAACGCCAGGCGAGTGGTGCTCACGGAAAGAAAGGTCAAAAACTTCGCGCCAAAGATAAGGACCAGCAAGCACAGGCAGCCAAACGTCCAGCTCACCACGATAGCCAGGGCTCGATTTTCAATGACGAGGCTACCGATGTTGAACCTATCCGTGAAGAAAGGAGCGATGAAGAATACCACCGTCATAACCCCCACGAACAGCCACAACGCCATGCTCAAAATCGAGAGCAAAAGCTGAATCAGAAGGTGATAGAACTGCTGCCAATCAAACCAGCGATGTGGGGTGCGGTAGCGAATCTTCACGCCCAACCACCGTGCGCCGCCGCGGGTAATGACGGCCATGAGGGACGCAACGAGCGGAATCCATGGCAGCATGACAACGGAAACCACAACAGCGGGAATACACAGCAGCGCTAGCACTAGATTCCACGCCACGGATTTGAAAGTTGCCATAGAGTACAACCCTAATCCGCACTTCGGACACACGCAGTGGAGCTAGCTCCCCTAAATTTCTGGGAGTCTCCCCCATCGGAATACTGCGCCTTTCAACGTGAAATCGAAAGCATGACACTCATCGCAAAAAATCTCACGAAGAAATACGGCAAGAATCTGGTGCTAGACCATCTCTCGCTGCGCATTGAACCGGGCGAGTTCGTGGCCATCATGGGCCCTTCCGGCAGCGGCAAGTCAACGCTCCTCGGCCTGCTTTCTGGCCTCGACAAACCTACAACCGGCAAGGTCAATGCACCGGGGCGCAAGCACCGCGCTTTCGTGTTCCAAGACTATAACCTCCTGGAATCGCTTAACGCCCAGCAGAACGCGGAACTTACGGCGAAGTTCTCCGGCCGTAAATGCAGCCCGGCGAAGCTGCACCAGACCTTTGAGAGCTTGGGCATCGGCGGGCTGGAAAAGCGCTTACCGGCACAGCTTTCGGGCGGACAGCAGCAACGCGTCGCGGTAGCGCGAGCATTGCTTGCCGACGCCCCCTTCATCTTCGCCGACGAGCCCACCGGTGCGTTGGACGACGACACGGCGGACGTGGTCATGGATCATCTCGTCCGCGTACCCAGCACGGTGGTAATGGTCACCCACTCGCACGCGGCCGCCGCGAAGGCCGATCGCATCTACAAGCTGGAGGAACACCATGTCCGTATGGCTTAAGGATCTACACAGCAATTGGCCTTCCTGGCTGGCGGTGGCGCTGACGTGTTTTATCTCCGGAATGGGATTCTCGCTCGCCGTAGCGCTCATTAACGCAACCGGTGATGACACAACTTCTCTGGGCGGAACCATCCTCGGGCTGGCTATCTGCTCCAATATTCTCGTCATTTTCTCGCAGATGAAGCTCATCATCGACGAGCACATCCACATCTACCGCAGCTGGCGCATGGTGGGCATGCCCAATTGGCTCATCTTTGTACTCGTGCTGGGTCAGATTGCGGCGGTCTCTACGTGCGGTGCGGTTCCTGGCGCCTTTTGCGCTACATTTCTCACGGACTTCGCACTCGATGCTTTCCACCGCGACAACATTCGAGTGGACGGTATCTCCGTGACGATGGGCGGTGTTGTGCTTGCTAGTGCGGTGTGCGTACTTGCCGCAGTACTGGGTGGATTCTTGTCATTGCGGCGTATCTACCGTTCGGGGATGCCACGGTGGACAGCTGCCAAGTGTGCGCTCGCTTTAATCCTTGGTGCCGGGATCTTGTTTGCCTGCACCTTGATCGAAGATCCGATAGATGCAATGTCCGCGTGTTTGGGCCTTATCCCCTTGTTCGCATTCCTGGTTCCATGGATGTTGCCACTGCTTATGCAGTGGACCCGACCTCTCGGCATCGCTGGCGCGAACGTGCGCGTACGCAGCAACTTCACCGCACCACATATCATGCCGTGGATCTTGTTCGGCGGCCTCATCATCGCCGTGGGCTCAGGTCTCCGCGCCATGTTGAGCATGGAGGAGGAGTTTACGATGTCGCCGTGGCAGGTGTTCGTAGTGGTACTCGGGCCGACGATCGCGCCGAGCGTGATGGCGGCGTTTACTACTTCGCTGTTAATGCGCAAGCGGATCGCTCACGACGCAGGGGCGCTAACTTTGGCGGGCGCTGCCAGGAACAGCATTTTCCGGGTACAAATCGGTGAAGCTTTCGCGCTGACAGCAACCACGACGGGATTACTGTCCGCGCTCACGCTCTTCATCGTCTTGCTCATGAACCACGGGATGACAGGAGAATACGCGCTCACCGGCTTCTGGTGGCAGGCGTTAATAATGCAAGCCGGTGTGATGTTTATGGGTCTTTCCGGTTTCAAATGCGGGTTGGCCACAAACTTTAGGGATACAGCTGCGCACGTCCGTCCGTAAAGGACTTGTACTGCTCAATGTCTCCGCCAACTGGGACTAATTGACCATCTTCAACCTCTAGGCGCACGCGTGCGGTTTCGGTAATTCCCTCTGCGGTAGAACGGCCGCGATTGCCTACGGTGAGCTCAATTTCATCGTCTCCCACCACGGAAGCCTCTTCCACGGAAGAAGCGGTAATACCGTGGCCGCCGACCAATTCGCCCTCGGACCAAATGAGGATTCCGCCTGCGATTGATGCACCCGTTCCGGCAGGACCGTTTTCATCACCGAAGGCTCCACCCAGTACGACGTAGCTAAGCTCCGCGCACGGATCATAGGCGCCGTCACTGACCGTGTAGTGGAACTTAAAATTATCTTTATCCGTGTTGAGGACGCCCTTTGCGCCGTTGGCGAATCGCTTCTGCAAATCAGAGCCGCCATCCGCGCACTCTTCCTCTTCATTTTCTTTATTTTCCGCAGTTACCGTTTCGGTTACTACCGGCTGCGGATCTGCTTGCTGCTGGGTCTGTTCTGTGGACTCGGTTTGTTGCTCGGCGGTCGCACGGAAGACTGGCTTCGGAGAATCGCTTTCGGATTCCGATGAACAACCGGCAACGCTCAACGCAACTACAGCTACAGCACTCGAAACGGCAACGAATTTCCTCATGATTTCAAGATACTTCACTGCTTGCTAGAGAAGTTCCGATAGCTAAGGAAAGAAAGAACAGCGCGGGAGCTACACCCGGTCTTGAACGTTGTTCAATTGCAGTCATGAAATGAGATATCGCTGTGGTAGAGATAATTCCATGCCTTTTTTGAACAGTGTTCAAGTCGCTGCGATCGACTCCACCCACATCTGGCACCCCTATGCCGCGCCCGGCGCGCCAGCCTTGCAGGTACTGCGCACCGATGGTGCCTATTTAGAACTCGCAAATGGCCAACGCGTCATCGACGGCATGAGCTCCTGGTGGGCGGCATGCCACGGCCATTCGCACCCGCGACTGGTGGCGGCGGCGAAGGATCAGATCGATAGGTTCAGCCACGTCATGTTCGGCGGGCTCACTCACGAACCGGCGGCGCGGCTTACCGCAAACCTCATGGATCTGACCAACCACCAGTACGCGCAAGTCTTCTACTCCGATTCCGGATCCGTCGCGGTAGAAGTGGCTGTAAAAATGGCGCTGCAGTGCTCGCCGCCCGGCCGCACCAAGCTTTTGACCTGGCGCTCGGGCTATCACGGCGATACCTTCACCGCGATGAGCGTGTGCGATCCGGAAGGCGGCATGCACTCTATGTGGAAGGGCATCCTTGCCGAGCAGATCTTTGCCCCAGCTCCGCCCACGGAAGGCACCTCGGCTAAGCAACGGGCGGAATACTTGGATAAGTTCGAGTCCTTTATCACCGAAGAAGTCGCCGCGGTCATCATCGAACCCGGCGTGCAGGGCGCGGGCGGAATGCGCTTCCACGACCTAGAGCTGGTCGCAGGCGTGCGGGAGCTATGCGATAAGCACGGAATCTTGCTCATCGCGGATGAAATCGCCACCGGGTTTGGCCGCGCAGGTGAGCTCTTCATGACGCAGGCGGCAGGAATCACGCCCGACATCATGTGCGTAGGCAAGGCGCTAACGGGTGGGTTTGTCTCGTTGGCAGCAACCCTGGCCACGCAAAAGGTGGCGGAGACGATGCAGCCACGCGCATTGATGCATGGGCCGACGTTCATGGCCAATCCCTTGTCCTGCGCGGTGGCAGCCGAGTCCACCGCCATGATTGCAGAAGGCACCTGGCGCGCGGACGTCGCACGCATTGAGCAAGGTTTACGCGCAGGGCTTAGCGACGCCCCCGGCATCACCCGCGTGCGCGGCGCCATCGGTGTATTGGAAATGGACCATGACGTGGACATGAAAGCGACCACCGCGGCGGCCCTTGAAGAAGGCGTATGGCTGCGCCCATTCGGCAGGCTCATCTACACAATGCCGCCATATATCTGTACCGATGAGGAAGTAGCGCGCATTTGCCGCGCCGTCGTTGCCGCCGGGGAGGTCGCATGATCTATTGCATCACCGGAACCAATACGGATGTGGGAAAGACCATTGCCACGGCGGCCCTGGCCGCGCAGTACCAAGCGGCGGGCAAGCATGTGGTGGTGGCGAAACCACTGCAAACAGGAGATACGAGCGATTGCGCCACGGTCACACGCCTTACCGGCGTGGAATCCCGGCAATTCAAGCACTATCCGGAGCCTCTAGCGCCGAACCTTTCTGCCCGGCGCGCGGGATTACCGCAAGCCGAAAAAGAGGAGGTGCTGGCGTGGATTCGCAGCATCAATGCAGACGTCGTACTCGTGGAGGGCGCGGGCGGCCTGCTGGTTCGGCTCGCGGATAGCTTCACGCTTGCCGACGTCGCCCGTGACCTCGGCGCCGAGCTTTTCATAGTCACCAGCTTGATGTTGGGCAGCCTCAACGCCGCTGAGCTCACCGTGGAAGCTGCCCGCGCCCGCGGCATTCACGTCAAAGGGCTGGTTGGCGGCATGCTGCCACAAGAGCCGGACCTCGCCACTCGCCTCAATATCACGGAGCTTCCCAAGGTCACCGGCGTGCCACTGCTCGGCTGTATTCCTACCGGCGCAGGTTCGTTAAGCAAAGAGGAATTCTGCGCCCAAGCAGCGCAGTGGGATCTCTTAGGCGGCCTCTAGATTGGCCCACGCAACCGGAAAGGGTCTTTCATGACTCGGCCTCCTCATCCCCTGGAACAATCTTGCTGTCTATGGCACTCAAGATGCAGCCAGCCAAAATGTAACCACTCGCCTGCATATGGGTGGCCCAGTTGCCTCCGCCTCCGGCCACAACCAAAAAGATCATGAAACCCACAGCAATGAGACAATAAACAATGAATCGGCCATGCGCACCGAGCCGATATCTCCGCCCAGAAATGACGCTGATGACCCAGCTGAGCCCTAGGAGAATTGCATAAACTAGCCCTCCGGCCAACGCACCCGGAACCATGTACAGCATTCGTTATCCCTTCCAGCAATCATCTGCGGGGCCTTGGAAGCACTTTCTAAAAGGTAAAACGAAAAGTCTTGAGACTTCACAAGCGTGTGCAGGTCACAAATGCAGGTCAACATACCTTTCTGAAGATTTCTTCCCGGCCACACTAACAAAATCTCCCAAGGATTATTACCCCCTTGCCCCCCATTAAAAAATCCTAGTTTAACTGCAAAACATCAGGCCTAGATGCCGTTGAGACGAGACACCGTGACCAGTGGGCTACTTTTAACCGTCGTTAACACGATAGCCCGACGGAACAAAAACACTCGACAAGGCCTTGTCGGCAAGAAACACACGTACTTTCTATGTTGCGACACAACCTAGGTAGGTTTACAATCTAGGTTGTGTCCATGCATAGATCTTTCCCAAGCCACTGGTTACGAGCCGTACTACCTCTCGCAGTCATGCATGTCTTAGCTAAAGAGGCGACTTATGGCTACGAGATAGCTGCGTCACTCAAGGAGTCAGGGTTTGGCGACATTAAAGGTGGCACTCTTTATCCGCTACTTGCGCGATTAGAGCGAGATGAATTGGTTTCACCACAATGGCGCGCAGGGGAATCAGGACCAGGTCGGAAATATTACGAACTAACCGAACAGGGAAGAGCGCAACTAGACGAACAAACACAGCAGTGGCGCGAGTTTTCACAGATCGTCACAGCTCATTTTGCACACAACAAGGAGAAGCCGGCATGACACAATACGCAACCGAAAAAAGCTTAGCGCCTGACATCGATCCACGTTGGGCGGAAGAATTTATCCTCACCGCACGTCTCGAAGAAATTCCAGGAGACGTCATCGGAGATACGTTAGGCGAAGTAAACGATCACTGCCGTTCGGCCAATGAAAGCGCACTTGAAGCCTTCGGCCCTGCACGAGACTACGTAGAACAGATCGCAGCCGACGTGAAAAAAGTTAAAAGCCCAAGCATTTTAATACTTTTAGGGCCTGCTTTTTTACAAATCGTAGGCGTGGTTTTGTGCCTGCAAGGAGTCTACGGCCTTGCCTCAGGAACGTCGCATCCCCTCGATTGGGCGACAATAGCAGTCTTTGGGATTGTAGGAGTACTACTGCTGTGTGCTGAAAAGCCTTTAGCATTCGTACTGCGACTGATAGTCCAAAAGCCAGTACTCGGCGCCGCTACCTTCGGATTACTTGCCCTGCTGTGCTGTGTACTGTTTTCTATTCCAATGTGGTGGTCAACCCCCGCCGTACCGATTCACAGCTCGATTGTGCTGTGCATTGGAATCGCTGCCATACTAATTGGAACCATTCTTGAAATCGGATTCGATAGTTTCGGAGGCTTTGACGATCCCCTCATCGTGGCCGGGCAGAAAGATAAGACGCCCGAAAAGAAGTCAAAACTCTCATGGCTATCCAGCGGGTACGCCATTATTTGCGCGATTATTGGCTCGATAATCATCATGATATTTGCCTAATTTCTGAGTTAGGCATCCGCTGAGAGTGTCTGATGGTTTGTGTGTGGGATTCCATCCCGCATAAGGAGATAAGCCAGAATGACTACTGTGGCACGACGAGACCCGGCTGATAAGGCCAAGATTGACGCGATTGAGAAGAAGCTTCTTGCTAACCCTGAAATCGCGAAGCTAATTGACGAACTAGGCACGTTGAAACCAAGCCCCACACACAAACAACTTGACACGCTCTGATAAAGGCGCGGGCGATGCCTCGTGTCTGGGGCCGATGTCGGGGCTGGAGAAGAATCGGCAAACCTATCACGAGGCGGTCGCCGCTCTGTCTGACCCGGCACAAACTTCACTGGTTCTGGTGGCCAGAGCTCAAATCTCGACTCTGCAGGAAGCTAACCGTTCCACCGGTGAACTACTTGAGATGGGAATCGAACCGGCACTGTTGGTGATCAACGGCATCCTGCCAGTAGGCGCCGCTACTGATCAGCTGTCAGAGTCAATTTATGCCAGGGAGCAGGCATTACTTGATGGCCTTGCCACAAATCCTGAGCTGAGCGCGATCAATAGTATTCCAACGGTACGGCTCGAGTTGAAGGCTAACCCGGTGATGGGGGTAGACGGCCTATTACACCTGGGCGAGCCTGACGATAATGAAAGTTCGAACGCGGGTCGCGCCCTAGAGCCGGGCTTGACGCAGTCCGTTTCAAATTCGCACGTTGATTTATCCAATCTGGTGGATGAGCTAGCAGAGGGGAAACCGAAACTCGTCTTGTGCATGGGCAAAGGTGGGGTTGGCAAAACCACCGTGGCGCAAATGCTGGCATTGGAGCTCGCTAAGCGCGGCAAGCCGGTACATCTGTCCACCACGGACCCTGCGAATCACCTCGATGGTTCCCTCGAAGACAGCGTCAAAGGTTTGACGGTGTCATCTATCGATCCTGACGCGGTGACGGCTAGCTACCGAGAAGAAGTGCTCGCCAGCAAAGGCGCTTCTCTCGATGCCGACGGGTACGCACAGTTGGAGGAAGACCTGCGCTCCCCGTGCACAGAAGAAGTGGCCGTTTTCAACGCATTTTCTGAGGTCGTATCAACGGCTGAAAACCAATGGGTTGTCCTCGACACCGCCCCCACCGGGCACACCCTGCTGTTACTGGACGCCACTGGGTCCTACCACCGCGAACTCATGCGTCAATCTGGACGTGACGATTCTGCGACCACGCTCCAACACTTGCAAAATGCGGAAGTGACCCGGCCAATCCTCGTGACACTGCCAGAAACCACGCCAATGCTCGAGGCGCAATCCCTCGCAGCTGACCTGTTGCGAGCAGGTATTGAGTCGTGGGCATGGGTAATCAACCAGTCGCTCCCAGCAACCGAGACCTCCTCACCGTTCCTGTTACGACGAGCCAATGCGCAACAGGGGGTAATTAATTCGGTCGTTGACCAGGCAGGGGTACAAGTGGTTCAACTACCCGTCATACCCGACTAAGAACTATGCAAATATCGATTTGCCGAAGCTAAGTCGTATAGGTCACCTCGTCTCTTCAGCCAGTTTTAAACTGTTGGATAGACGAAGTGGCCGTTTTTCTGAGACTTGAATAGCTTTGTTCACCGCTGCAGTCGACGAGTACATCCAGTGGTACAACACGCAACAACTCCAACAACGACTCAAGGGCCTGGCCCCGATGCAATATCGGAGTCAGACCCTTGAAACCCTAACCGCCTAGAGTTAAACCAGTCCAACTTTCGGAGGCAAGTTCAATCCGTCAGGCATGGGACGATCTTCGCCCCATGCTCCTTCCGATGATCATCGGCGTGGCCATCGGTGCATTCATCTACGGGGTCGTGCCCGAAGACGGCCTGAGATTTATGGCCGGTGGAAACGTCTGGTGGCTGATTCCACTGGCTGCGGCTATCGGTATCCCGCTGTATGTCCGACTGGAGACGATGCTGCCGGTCGCCTTGGCTTTATCGGGTGCCGGGGTGGCCATCGGCCCGATCTTCGCGATGATGATCGGCGGGTCCGGGGCCTCGCCACCGGAAATCTCGATGTTGGCGGCAGTGTTCAAGCCGAAACTGTTGGCTACCTTCGTGATCACGATTCTGCTGGCGGCCATGCTGGCCGGCTACGCGATGACGATCATCCTCTAAACCACGTACCTCTAACGAAAGGAGACCCTCATGGGCTTCAAAGAGCTGTTTCACAAGAAGAATACGAACTCCGATTGCTGCAGTGTCGAGATCGTCGCCGACGATGACACCGACACCACCAGTGGCTAGGAGGAGGAGCATCCGCAGGCTCAGTCCTAACCTGCCACGCTCCTGGTATCTACCAGCATGTCCGGTTTCAGGCCGACGACGCTGATGATCAGTTCAGGCATCAACGACCCCGCGCGAGTTCGCGCGGGGTCGTTGATGGTGTGAGGTGGGGTGGTCAGTTCTCGAGCAGCTCGGCAACGAGCCGGCGTACACGCGTGTCGATGTCGTCACGGACCAGACGCATGCGCTCGATCCCCTCTATCCCCCTCCTAGACGGCTCGTCGGTCACCCACCGTTCGCACGTTCCGTGGGCGTCGTCGGGAAGCTCCAGCTGGGCATCACCTCCCAGGATGATCACGCGGTCAACCTCGCGCAACAGCTGTGGATCTACACCCTTAGGGTGGCCTGCGGACATGTCGGCACCGGCCTCGGCGATGACCTCGACGGACTGGGGGTTGAGCTTCGTGCCGGGTCTCGTGCCGGCGGAGTGGATCTCGATCCGGTCACCAGCGTGCTTAGCGGCTAGGGCTGCGGCCATTTGGGACTTGCCGCCGTTGCCGACGCAGACGAACAGAACTGTTGGGCGGGTGCTCATGAGGTGAAGGTCTCCTTCTCGGATACAGCAGTTTGCGAGGACGGTGTCGAGGATACGGGTAGGGTCGGATCCTGGGGGAAGAGTTTCGGTCCCAGCCACCGCATGGTGTAGACCAGGCCGACAAGCACCGGGATCTCGATCAACGGGCCGATCGTACCGGCCAGCGCCTGTGCGGAGGTCGCCCCGAAGGTGCCGATGGCCACGGCGATGGCCAGCTCAAAGTTATTGCCCGTGGCCGTAAACGACACCGACGCCGACTGGGCGTAATTCATTCCCGACGCCTTCGCAGCAATCAGTCCGACGGCGAACATGCCGACGAAGTAGGCCAGCAGCGGCACAGCCACGCGGGCCACGGTCCACGGCTGGGAGGTAATCTGCTCGCCCTGCAGGGAAAACAGCAGCACGATGGTATAGAGCAGGCCGACCAGTGCCAGCGGGGAGATCTTCGGCAGGTAGGTGTTTTCGTACCAGGCACGGCCCTTGGTTTTTTCACCGATGATCCGGGAGGCCACTCCGGTGGCCAGCGGGATGCCAAGGAATACGAGCACGGAAGCCACGATCGACCAGAAGGAAAATTCGGCCGAGGTAGTCTCCAGGCCCAGCCAGGCCGGCAGGACCTGGAGGTAAAACCAGCCGAGTACGCCGAGCATGATGACTTGGAACACCGAGTTAATCGCCACCAGCACGGCCGTGGCTTCCCGGTCACCACATGACAGATCACTCCAGACGAGCACCATCGCAATACACCGAGCCAGGCCGACGATGATCAACCCGGTGCGCAGTTCCGGCTGATCTGGCAGGAAGATCCAAGCCAAGGCAAACATGAAAGCCGGACCGACCAGCCAGTTGAGGACGATGGACACCGTCATCAGGCGTTTATCGGCGGCGATCTCGACGGCCTTGTCGTAGCGAACCTTCGCCAGTGGCGGATACATCATCACCAGGAGGCCAAGCGCTATCGGCAGGGAAATCCCACCGACCTCTAAAGCGCCCAAGGCGTCACTAATACCGGGGACCACCCGGCCGATGAGTAGGCCAGCGGCCATCGCGAGAATGATCCAGACCGGCAGGAAGCGATCTAAAAAGGTCATGCGTGGGCGGTTATCAACATTCATATTCATACGAGCCTTTCACAGTATTGACAAGCATCAATACAAAAAGTAGCTTTCATATTGATGATTGTCAATATAGAATGGTTGGTATGACACTCTCGCAGACTCTCCCGCTGGCGGACTTGTCCGACTGTTGCTCACTGGGTGCTGGCCCCTTGACCAGTGGTGAGGCCGAACGCTATGCCACATTGTTCAAGGTGTTGGCCGATCCCGCCCGCCTGCGTTTGCTATCGCAGTTGGCGGCCGACGGCTGCGGCCCGGTCAGCGTCGGGGAGCTAACAGAGACGTCGGGGTTGAGTCAGCCTACCGTGTCGCACCACCTGAAGCGGTTGACCGAGGCCGGGTTATTGGACAAGGTCCGGGTCGGTCGGACGGTGACCCATCAGGTGCGCCCGGAGCTGTTCGCGGAGCTGCGCACCGTGTTGCAGATGGACTGAATCACCACCGACGAGAAGGAGATGACCATACACGTGACCAGCAAAGACTTCGAGGCGATCATTATTGGCGGTGGCCAGGCGGGGCTGGCCACCGCCTACTACCTGCTGCGAGCAGGCGTGGACATCCTGGTCCTCGACGATCAGGAGGATGCGGGTGGGGCGTGGCGGCATGTGTGGCCATCAATGACGTTGTTTTCCACCGCGGAGTTTTCCAGCCTGCCGGGCAAGCCTATGCCAGCCTACGAGGGGTTTCCACCGTCGGACCATGTCATCGACTACCTTGCCGACTATGAGCAGCGCTACCGGATCCCCGTCGAGCGCCCCGTGCACGTGGACCGCGTCGAGCGGGTGGCTGGAGGCTACCGCCTCCACGCCGGTGATCGGTCGTGGACGGCTCCCCATGTCGTAGCCGCCACCGGTACCTAGTCTACTCCCTTCGTTCCGGCCTACCCGGGATTGTTTACCGGCACGCAGTGGCATTCGGCGAACTATCCGGGGGGTGGGCCCCTTCCGGGGGTCGTCCGTGGCTGTGGTGGGGGCGGCGAACTCCGCCGCGCAGATCGCCGCCGAACTCACCGGTGTTGCCGAAGTCACCTGGTATACCCGCCATCCACCACGGTGGATGCCCGATGAGGTCGACGGGCGGGTGCTGTTTCGCCGGAACCGGCAACGCGCACTGGCCGTCCAGCGCGGCGAGACTGATCCGGGGGCCGACTCGGAGCTCGGCGACATTGTCGTGCTGCCTCAGGTGCGCGCTGCCCGCGACGCCGGATGGTTGGCGGCGACGCCGATGTTTAACTCCCTCAACGAAGTACGGGCCGATCATCTGATCTGGTGTACCGGGTTTCGGCCGTCCCTCGGGCCGGTGCGCCGGCTCCTAGACGGCACGACCCCAAAATACCCGGGCCTGCACCTGGTCGGTTACGGCGACTGGACCGGCCCCGGATCCGCCACGCTCACCGGGGTAGGCCCCTACGCCAAGCAGACCGCGCGGACCATCGCGGACTCATTCGGCATGACCGTCAAGTAATCCCCGCCTGGCTGGCAACCCCGAGGGGCATTCTGTCGTCAGCACAACGAGAGGAGTGGAGTTTCGATCGCTGCAGGAAACACCGACACCTCATCCTCCGGGGGCCGAAAAGTGTTCCACATCTTCCCGCCCGGCGGAGTTTGAATGTGATCTGATCCGGGAGCGGAGACAGGCCGGTCTGGAGGCTGCCTGGGTTCGTGGCCACATGGAAAGCCGGCCACCACTGCTCAGCGGGGACAAGCTGCGCACCGCGCGGGAAAATCCGCGAGCAGATCAGTTACTACCCCTGAACCCTCGCGGTGGCGTGTCAGAAGCCGGTATATCTATCGCCGGGACATCCCAGCTCTTCGGCGACCGCATCAGCAGTGCTTACTCCGACTTTCTCGTACTCAGCCAACCTAGCGATTACCCGTCCCTGTGCTCAGGCCTGTTCCCACTCAGCTTCAGGCATAGTCAGGTGTGATGTCGCAGCAATGTCCGTGTGACTGCTATCCATCCCTGTCTCCTTGCGCCCGGGAGTTCTGACATTTTCAGCCTAGTGCACACGAGTACTGACCGGATGGTGTTCCGAAGCCGTCGTCACAACCCTGGTCACCGGGGCCATCTGTGCCAACGCCTTCTGACTCTGACAGTAATTCTAAAACTGTTCTTTTGAGGTGTAATCAACTTTTGCAAGTGTTATCTGTCTCGGAGAGAATAAGAATCAGAGCATGATCCTCTACGTCCGGTTCCTACCCCAGATCATTCCCACCGAAAGCCGCCGCCAACCGGCCTGACCTCGCTCACTCGCCGGGCCACGGCATCACCATGGGGCTTGACCTTCGAGCCGGGAGCCCGGGTGCTTGCCAAGGTCCAGCGAAGCTCTCCTGCTGCCGTGAACTATGTCGCGGTGGACATCGCGTCCTACGAGACGGCCGATGAAATCAGGGAATTCCTGGCCGGAAATGGGGCGTCATCCCTGGCCTTTGCCTCTGATACCGATACGCGGCTCATCACCGCCTACCGGATAAACCAGGTAAGCACCGCTGTAATCCTGGACGCCGCGGGCACGGAGGTCTTCCGTGCCGTGGAGCCGGGTGCTGCGTAACTGCGGACGGCACTGGCCGCGGCGGGAGCCGGCTCAGTGAAGCCCCTTAGCCTGCGGCGGGCTCAGATGTAACTGCAGATTTGTTCAGCATCGCAGCGCTGAGGGTCGGCCACCTCGGCGGTTGCATATTGTTCGGCCACGGTCACCCGGAGCGCGGTGAGCTCCGCGATTTTCCGGTCCAGGTCCTGCAACTGTTTCCCCAGGACATCCCGTACGTGGGTGCAAGGCGTCAAACCGCTATCGCGGATCCGCAGAATGCCCTGGATCTGCGCCAGGGTCAGCCCGGCGATTTGGCTGCGGCGAATGAATTCGAGGCGGCTGAGGGTGTCGTGGGTGTAGTCACGATAGCCGTTGGCCGAGCGCTCAGCCGGTGGGAGCAGGCCCCGGTCCTCATAGAACCTGATCGTCTTGGTTGTTATACCGGCAGCATCAGCAACTTCACCGATTCGCATTTCGGGTCCTCATCTCGTTCCAAAAAATCGCATATGACCCTTCCATCGTACTGGAACGTTCCGCATCGGCACCCGCAAACCAACAGGTCCCGTCGCCAGCTTGACCTTCCCCCTTAGTGGAAGGTTGATAATGGGGTGTGACGTACTACTGGCCGTCCGGTTTCGTGTTGGGGTCCCCTGTCGGGGTTCCGGACACGAGCCGGACATATGAAGGGATGATCATGTCAATAAAAGTGAAGGGCCGGGAGCGCTCTGGCCTGGTGCTTGCGGCAGGCACTCTGCTGTCCTCCCTTAGTGTTGTGATGGTGGCGCTCGTGTGCTGCGGGGTACCCGTTCTGACGGCTGCAGCCGGTGTTTTCGCCGCGGCCGGCGCAATGGCCGGCAACCTCTGGTTCATTGCCGCCGCAGCCCTTGCCGCGGGGGCCCTGCTCCTGCGGGCGCAGCGTCGGGGCAGCCCGGGGACGGATTGTTGCGCCCGTTCCCGCCCGGGGGCCAGCCTGTCCGCGGGTTCTACTCCAACACCTCATTCATCGTCGGAGCAGGAGCGGTCCGGGCAGTCCCGGGCCGGTGCTTCTGAGGATGCGGGGTCACAGGGATGACGGGTGTTTTGGGTCTGGCCTTTCTGACCGGAATGCTTGCCACGGTGAATCCATGCGGGTTTGCGATGCTGCCAACCTATCTGGCGTATTTCATTGGTTCAGGCCCCGGTGCGGGACGGAAGCGGCCGTTGCTTGCAGGTCTTCAGGCCGGGGTTGCCCTCAGCGCCGGTTTCGCCACTGTCTTTGTTACGGCCGGCCTGCTCGCCGCTGTAGGCCTGCGGTCGGTGGCGTCGGCGCTTCCCTGGGCGGCGGCGCTGATCGGAGCGGTTATTGTGGTTGCCGGCCTTGGCATGGTGTTCGGATGGCAGCTGCCCGGGGCGAGGTTGAACCTGCCCCGGATTCTGAAGACGGACGGGACCAGTTCGGGCCTCAGGGCGGTCTTTGGCTACGGGGTGGCCTATGCGGTGGCTGCGCTCTCTTGCAGCCTGGCCCTGCTGCTGGCTGTTGTCGCCCAGGCTGTGTCCACCGGGAGCCTGGCCGGGCTGCTGGCGGTCTTCGCCGCCTACGCCTTGGGCTCCTCGGTGGTGCTGGTCCTTCTGTCCCTCGGTGCAGCGGTAGCGCGGGACGTCCTGGCACGCCACGTCCGAAGGATCCTGCCGTTTGTTAATCGTCTCGGCGGAGCCGCGCTTATCCTCGCAGGGATCTACCTGTTGCTCTACTGGGTTCCGGCCCTGTCCGGCGGGCAGGCCGGGGAGATCATGGGCGGGACGGTCACCGAAGCCAGCGTGGCGCTGTCCGGTTTCATCTCGGGCAACTGGCCCATCATCACCCTCACCGCGGTGGCCGCCGTCCTCGCCGCCGCGGCCCTGGCCCTGCGGCGCCGCAGTAAAAGCAAGGCACAGGACAACAGCGCAATCACGGATGGGGCTGAGAGCAGCGACAGCACCGAAGCGTGCTGCGGCCCGGAACATCTTCTTCCCGACACGGCGCCAGGGCGCACCAACCAGAAAGGAAACCCATGACAACGACCAGAAACCACCGGCGGATCTTCACCATTACTGCCGTCGTAGCGGCCGCGGCCCTCATCCTGGTCCTGGCCCTCACTGCGTTGAACCGCGGGAGCGAAACCGCTCCCGCCGCCGGGCCAGCGGGCGCAAACAACGTGGACAGGATCGAGATCACATCTGTGGACGGCAAGGCCCTCACCGTCCCTTCCACCCGCCCGACAGTGCTGTATTTCATGGCGAGCTGGTGCTATACCTGCGTTCCGCAGGCAGAAGCGATGAAGGAACTGGAACAGGAATATGCCGATAAGGCAGACTTCGTCGCCGTGGACGTGACGCCGGAGACCACAAAAACCCAAGTGGACCAGTTCCGCGAAATGGCCGGCACACCCGGATACCCCTTCGTTGTCGACCGGACCGGGGAACTCACCCAAAAGTACGCGGTCACATCCCTGGACAGTACCGTCGTCATCGCACCTGACGGTGACATCCTGGGCCGGGCCGATTCCCGGCCCATGAAGGCCGATGCCCTGAAGGAATTTCTTGACACAACACTTCCGTAGCAACACCGATCTCTTCGCTCCCGTTCTTGACCTTCCCGTGCAGGGGAAGGTGCAGACTGGGGACAGTATGCAAAAAGGAACGCCCCCGGGGTGTTCATTCGAGACTCCATGGAGGACTAATGCCTGAGGCAGCACCAGATTTTGATTTAGCCGTGATCGGTTCCGGAGGCGGCGCCTTCGCCGCCGCCATCCGGGCCACCAAGCTGGGCAATCGGGTCGTGATGATCGAACGCTCCACGGTGGGCGGGACCTGTGTGAACACCGGGTGCGTTCCCTCCAAAGCCCTGCTGGCCGCCGCCGAAGCCCGGCATGTCGCTGTGGATGCGACCGGAAGGTTCCCCGGGATCAGCACTTCCGCCGCCCCGGTGGACATGGGTGTACTGATAGACGGGAAACGCTCCCTGGTCGAGGGAATGCGCTCGGATAAATACGTGGATCTGGCCGCCGACTACGGATGGGACCTGCGCCAGGGCACCGCGGTGTTCGCCGGCACCCCGGAGGAACCGGTCCTGGAAATCACCGGACCCGACGGCACCCGCGACTCCCTGACCGCCGCCCATTATCTGGTCGCGACCGGTTCGACCCCGTGGGCACCCCCGGTGCCGGGACTGGATGAAGTCAACTACCTGACCTCGACCACCGCCATGGAACTGAACGAGGTGCCCGAGTCCCTGATCGTCTTCGGCGGCGGGTACGTGGCCCTGGAGCAGGCGCAGCTTTTTGCCCGCCTCGGATCCAAAGTGACCTTGCTGGTCCGCTCCAGGCTTGCCTCGCACGAGGAACCGGAAGCCTCCCGTGCGCTGATGGGCGTCTTCGCCGACGAGGGCATCCGCGTGGTCCGCCGCGCAGCCGTAACTTCGGTCCGCACAGATCCCGCCGGCGCAGAGGTCCTTGTCACCGCCACAGTCGCCGGGGGCCAGGAGGAATTCCGCGCCGCAAAGCTGCTGGTAGCCACCGGCCGACGCGCCGTCACCGACGGACTGAACCTGGACGCCGTCGGCGTCAAGACCGGCGACACCGGCCAGATCCTGGTCGAGAGCACACTCGCCAGCTCCAACCCCAGGATCTGGGCCGCAGGGGATGTGACCGGGCACCGAGAATTCGTCTACGTCGCGTCCGCCCACGGAACCCTGATGGTGGAGAACGCCTTCAACAACGCCGGGCGCGAGGTCGACTACCGGCACCTGCCCCGCGTGACGTTCACCAGCCCGTCACTGGCCGCGGTCGGCATGACCGACAAGGAAGCCAACGAGGCGGGCATCCGGTGTGAATGCCGGGTCCTGCCCCTGGAATACGTTCCCCGGGCACTGGTGAACCGGGACACCCGCGGCTTCATCAAAATCGTCGCCGACGCCGACACCGGACGGATTGTGGGGATCACCGCCGTCGGCAAGGAGGCCGGTGACCTGGCCGCCGCCGGAGTCTACATCCTCGAGGCCGGCATGACCGTTGACCAGGTCGCGAACCTCTGGTGCCCATACCTGACCATGGCCGAAGGGATCAAAATCGCCGCACAGTCCTTCACCACCGACGTCTCCAAACTCTCCTGCTGCGCCTCCTGACCCGCGCCAGATCCCAGCCTAATCCCATTACGTTGTTGGCAGTTCCGCTTGAAGGAGCCCAGGATTCGTACTCCTAGCCCCATGCTGGGGCAGGCTATGTTTATCTGCGTTCCTTCTGCCTTGTGGCAGTGGAACTAGTCGCTGGCTTCGGTATGGCTTATTTTCGTCCCTGTCTGAAAATGATCCGGGGGGGTGTTCCCGATCTCTGTCTTCGCATAGATCAAGCGCGTTAGCATTTATTACCCTTAAAGAGTGATTACGAACGAACTTCGAAATTTACTAGCCAAAGCAACCACCCATGCACAGCGTTTTCAAGACGGAGAAGACCACACTGTAGCCGCAGCACTCCTCACCAAATCAGGCAAACACGTACTCGGTTTGAACGCGCACCACTTCCTCGGTGGTCCTTGCGGGGAAGTCTCGGCTTTAGCTAACCATGCTGCTAGTTATCCAGAGGACCCAATCCAAGCAGTAGTCGCCGTATACGGACCTACTGGTCAAGTTATTCCTCCCTGCGGTAAATGCCGCCAGGTGCTTTTTGATGTTGATCCGTCCATCCGGTGCATCGTGCGCGGAAGCAATGGACTTGAAGCACCCACCGTAGAAGAACTCTTACCATTCGCATTCAACTGGCGAGATATAGAACAAAAGCAGCGCATCTACATGTGGGAAGGCTACGAGGAATCAATTCGTAGCGGAGAAAAGCAACAAACCATCCGAGTAGATGATCCTTTCCATGAAGGAAGTGCCCACATTGTCTTCGAGAAAGAATCCGGAGAGGTCGTCACCATTCCTGCACAGGTCACGTCCGTTGTCTCTACCCAGCGAAGTGAATTATCGGAAAAGCAAGCTCGAAATGACGGTTTTGGTTCTCTCACCGAGCTTCAGGAAGCGCTAGATACTCACTATCCCGGATTAGCTGCCGATGACGAAGTCGACCTCGTAGAGTTCAAACTCCAGTAATTCAAACAATCTAAAAGCGCACTTACCCTTTTTGTAGAAGCAGTAAAACTACACCAGAGTTTGTGACTTAGGGGAGTGCTTCACATCTGCAAAACCGACGACTAATTTCTTGTTTTTCTGTGTGTCAGCTCACTAACCAAAAGCCTAGGACACGCACCTGTGCGCCTTGTTTATTGGAGCGCACGGGGATACTGGAGACTACGAGTACGCACTAGACGCAGCCAACAGTGCCGCCCAGCACCTACAGGTACTACAAGCGGAGTTACCTGCCACTTCCCCACTGGCCCGCGACGCCGGCATACTCGCTAAGTTTGTGCGCGCAGCACAACGGAATCTATCTCAACAACAGCCCGCAGATAATCCCGACGAGCTTCTAGACTTAGCCACCAGCCTCAAAGAACGGCTGGAAGGGGCGGATTCTAGGGGTCATTTTTCTTTGGCTAAACGCGGTTTTAGGCCGAATTTCGGCTCTCGACCACGAGCTCTAGGCCACGGGCTTCGTCCTCGTTTGAGAACCAGCCGGTGGCCTTGGTCGGGCTACGCCGCAAGCGGTGGCGCGTTGGGGAAAGCGTCGGTGCTAGTCTCATTGCGTCCGCGGGTGAAATTGGGTAGCCGAAAGTTTAATTGCTGGGATTCTGTAAACTCTGTGTGATTAGATTCACACGCCCCGACACCGCTTCAAAAAGACCTTCCAGGCGTTATAGGAGCCACCGATAACGCCCGGTCGGGGCCGTTTGGAACGCTGCCGCTACGTCAGAGCCCGAAGGCTCCGCCGCTGACGAGGATCACGATACCGAGGCCGATGAGAACGATGGGAAAGAGGATGTGCTCAAAGCGTTCGAGCACTTCCGCGATCGGGGGGCGGGTTGCGACGAACCTTGCCAGGGCCACCAGGACCGCAACGAGCGCGAGGAAGATAACACAGTAGGCGACTACTGCGAGAGGCTCCACGCTGAGGAATACAGGGGTGTAGACGCCGATATTGTCGCCACCGTTGGCAAAGGTGACGCCTGCGACCGCCCCCACGCCGACCTTCTTGCCGGCAACCTTGGCCTCGTCATCGTCGTCACCGTCTCCGCGCCAGGCCTCCCATGCGGCCCAGAGGCCGAGGCCCAGAGGGATGAGACCAAAGTATGGAATGGCTGCCGGGGGCAGAAATGCTCCGGCGCCGGTGGTCACAAGGATCGCGGCGACGAGGATGCCCGCGAATCCGAGGTACTGGCCGGCCAGAATGCGGGCGGTGGTGCCGCGCTGGCCTGCCCCTCGCGCGAAGAAGAGGGAGAGCACGATGATGTCGTCGATGTTGGTAGCTGCGAACAGGCCTATCGCCTGCAAGACCGAGGTGAGGATCATGCGTCCTCCCCAGCTGCGTAGCACCCGGGAAGTGTGCAGACGGGATCGATGCACGGGGCGTCTTCGTCTACTGCCAGGGTGGCATCGACCAGTGCTGTCAGTGCCTGTGCCAGGTGCGGATCGGCGATCTCGTATCGTGTCCGACGCCCCTCTGACTCGGAGACGACAATCCCACAATCGCGCAAGCATGTCAGGTGGTTGGACACGTTCGGGCGTGTCAGGTCCAGATCTCGGGATAGTTCCGCCGGGTAGGCGGGATGGTCGAGCAGGGTCAAGATGATCCGGGATCGAGTGGGGTCGGCCAGTGCACGACCCAGGCGGTTCATCACGTCGAGACGTGAAGCAATAGTCAGCATGCGCTGAACTATACAGCGATCGCTGAACTAGTCAAGTTCCGGGTAGCGGTGCAGCTGTGTGCGCTGCTGAAGAGACAGTGAAAGTAGCAGAGATGGCGCAGATTCCGGCAAAGTTGCGAAAACAGCTGAACCACGCTCGTTTCTGATGATCGGCCCATGTGCGATTTGTGCCGCGCCGAAGGCAACCGAATTGGCTCGAAGTTCCGTAGCGTTGAAAGTTTCCGCTCGAACCATAAGTCACCGGAGGTGCTCACCTTTGACGAACTTGTCGAACGTTCACCGTGGAGCGTGGAGCTTGCCGAGAGGCAGGAAGAGTCGGAAGCGGAATTTCCTGACTTCCCGTTCTCAGGAGCGCTCCTGCTCACGTCAAAAATTTACTTCTGTTGTGTAACCCGAGGCGAAACTGCGTGTAACCGGGGTGTTGCCGCGGACCTAATACATCTGGTCAGGAAGTTTCATAAAAGCCCCTCGTCCGTCACGGGGCTTTCAAGAAACATCTTCAATCTTTCCACGAAACCCCTGGCCGGCCGAAGGAAAACGGCGCTCAATAAAAGGAAACTCCCCTAGTGCTTCTCGTCGTTGGAAGCACTAGGGAAGAATCCATATCCGCAGTACGGGATATGCTCTTTGAAAAGCCATGCTGAGCTGCCATCGTGAACATCACACCATCGAAATCCGGAGATGGAAACCACAGAAGTTTCCACTCCGGTTCTTTTTATTTTCCTAGTCGCAGTTCTTCTGCTTAGTACGCAGCATATCCATGCTCATCAATCATGTACTGGGTAGCAGTATTTAATTCCTGCTGGGAAATATCCCGCAAACTCGGCCCCGCCGCTGACCCTCCCCAGTGGTCGTAGTAGCGGGGGTTGGGGTGGAGTTCGGATAGTCCTGCGAAGTGCTCATAGCACTAAGGCAACCACACCCACGCCCGCTACGAAAGGCCAACCACACTAACCTTGTGGACAACCCGCACAGGGCTAGTGTGGTTATCCACAGAAATCCACGTTGGTTGCAGTGTTCGATAGCGTTTAGGCGGGCATGTCGGTATGGGCCTCTTGGCTTGAGGCATAGGCTTTTTAGAAAACCTCCTCAACCGCTACACCCCACGCATGCCGTGCGAGCCGGTCTTTGCGGTCATTGATACCGAAACCACCGGCTTTAACAAGCGCTATGACCGCATCATTGGACTTGCTGCCATGCGCGCTGACGCGAACTTCAATCCCGTTGACTCCTGGCACACATTGCTCACCCCTGACACCAACGCCGTGTTCACTACTCGGGGGACACCCCCGCCCACCTCGGCATTCAACCCTGCTGTGGGGGTTACTCGTAGCGAAGCGAGCTGAGCATCCCGGTTTCCATGTGATAGGCGTTATGGCAGTGAAATGCCCACTCACCGGGGTTGTCAGCGATCAGGTCGGCGATCATGGTTTCACCGTGGCGGAGAAGGACGGTGTCCTTGCGTAGTCCGCCGCTGCCGGGCAGCGCCCACGTATGGCCGTGGATGTGCATGGGGTGGGGCATCATGGTCCTGTTGCGCATGACCATCCGCAGGCGCTGGCCCTCCTGCACGGTCGCGGAAGAGGATTGGCCGTCGGTGAGAATGCTCCATTCGTACGGCATCATCTGCCCGCCCAGGTCGATGCTGACTTCTCGGTCTGGTGTGTCCTCGGGTAGGAGTGCACGGTCTGCTGGCTTCAGGGAGGACAGAAGCAGTCCGGTGGACGACAACTCGGGGAAGTCGACATCGGGGTGGGGGGCCTGGCCGCCGGCGGTGCGGATGACGGCGAAGGCGCGGTCGTCCTTACCCACCGCCAAAGCCGTGAGCGGGAAGATGCCGTCGCCGAGGATGACCTCGACGTCGACACGCTCGCCCATCGACAGGTAGATCGATTCGGTCTCCCGGGGCTGGACGGGGAAGCCGTCGGTGTGGGTGACGGTCATGCGGTGACCACCGAGGGCCACCTTGAAGATGGTGTCACCGCCGGAGTTGATAAACCGTAGGCGGGCCTTGTCGCCCGGGTGAGCCTCGAAGGTCCGGTGAGCACGGGGGATACGTCCGTTGATGAGGTAGTGCGGATACATCACATCGCCGGCATCCCCGCCCAGTACCCGGTCCGGGGTGCCGTGCATCATATGGCCGTGGCCTCCCATCCCCTTCTTCCCGTTATGGTCGCCCGAACCCATTCCGGTGAGCTTGTCGAGCTCATCGTCGGGAGTGCCCTGAATGCCATCGACCCAGTCGTCGAGCACGATGGTCCACTCGACGTCCTGGTCCTCAGCGTCTTGCGGGTCACGGACTATCAGTGGGGCGTGGAGGCCGCGATCAAGCTGCAGGCCGGAGTGGGAATGGTAGAAGTAGGTGCCACCGTGGGGGACTTCAAAAACATAGGAGAAAGACTCGCCAGGTTCAATGGGGTCCTGGGTCATGCCGGGCACACCATCGGCTGCGTTGTGGAGTGCGATGCCATGCCAGTGGATGGAGGTGCTCTCAGGCAGTTCATTGGTGATATCGACCTGGAGGACGTCGCCGGCGGTGGCCTCAATGGCCGCATCCCCGGTGTCAGAGACGTATCCCCACGTCTTGGCTTCGATGCCGCCGATATCCAGAGAGAGGGGCCGGGCGGTCAGTGTCCGGCGCACCGTCGGCTCACCGAGCGCAGTGGGGGTGGGAGTGGGGCGAAGAGAGGAACCTGGTGCCGAGGCAGCGGGTCCAGGGTCGCTGGTGCAGGCGGCCACGGCCCCGGTGCCGGCAAGGACGAGCCCGCCGAGCAGAAACTGTCGTCGGGAAAATCCGTTCATCATGATTTAACCTTCCTTGGTGTTAGATTTCAGTGACACGGGAGACAGGCGCAGGTGAGGACCCTGCTGAGCCATCACGTCAGGTGCAGGTCTGTGACACAGGTGGCACCGTCGTCGGCGGTGGAAAACTCCGCGGTGCCGGTGCGCCCTTGGTAGCTGACCTCAATCAGGCCGGTGGCATCATCGGGAAGCCAGAAGCCAATAAACCCGTTGTCGAAGGTGGTTGTCGCCTCGTCCACCAGCACCTCACCGGTCGCCTCATCGGTGATCGTGACCTGGATATCCTCATTGTCGAGTTCCCCCAGGCAGGTCGTGAGGCTGTGGTAGAAGCAGTCGTGGGTGGAGGTGAGATAGGGTGCGATCGAGACATACGTCTGATTGTCGGGAAGATCGACCACGACTTCCTGGTCATCGCTCGAGAGCAGCAGTTCATCGGCACGCACTGAGGCGATCAGATCCGTGGGACGCTCAGTGACCTTCTGCCGGTCGAGGTGATCAATGATCTCCACCGCGTCCATGGCGGCCAGGCCATGGGTAGTCAGGAATGTATCCTGGGACACCGTCCCGTCGGCGGTGGGTTCCGGGTCCGCGGCCGAACACCCCGTGAGGGCGAGGGCGGCGGCTGCGATCGCTGCTCGTTTCACGTCAATCTCCTTGGATCGTGGTAAGACCGTGAGAAGGCACCGCCTCAAGGTCGATGCCATACCTTTATCTAGCACGGGTGCCTGACGGACTAGAAATCAAAAACCCTGCTCACAGCTTTATAACAGGGCGAAAAGAGGGTGAATTCGGTGGGCTGGGTCACCACCGGGACACCACCCCACAGCCGTGGGCGATGTCCTTCTACTCGCCCCGGGTATGCGGTGCAGGCAGTGAAATCCCTGGTGGCTCCTGCTGAACCGACCAGGGGAGGCGATGCTGCTGGCCCGGGGTGGGGCACAGGGGCGACGGCGGTCGAAGGGTGATGTTTGAAGATTTGATGAAGATTTCCCCGCCGGGCACTGAGTGAGGGTGGTATTCCCCCCTGACCGGAGCGATACTGGGGTCTATGGCTGACCGCACACCGACCACCACCACGCCCCCGGGGCGGGTGCTGGTCGTCGATGATGAACAACCCCTGGCTCAGATGGTGGCCTCCTACCTCATCCGGGCCGGTTTCGATACCCGCCAGGCGCACACCGGCACCCAGGCCGTGGACGAGACCCGTCGCTTTTCCCCCGATGTTGTGGTGCTGGATCTGGGGCTGCCCGAACTCGACGGCCTGGAGGTGTGCCGACGGATCCGCACCTTCTCGGACTGCTACATCCTCATGCTCACCGCGCGTGGCAGCGAGGACGACAAGATCAGCGGATTGACCTTGGGGGCGGATGACTACATCACCAAACCTTTTAGCATCCGGGAATTGGTGACCCGAGTGCATGCGGTGCTGCGCCGCCCGCGCACCAGCACCACCCCACCGCAGGTGACCACCCCCTTGATCGTCGGTGACCTCATCCTTGACCCCGTCGCCCATCAGGTGCGGGTGGGGGAGACGACCGTGGAGCTCACCCGCACGGAGTTCGAGCTGCTGGTTGCCCTGGCCCTGCGCCCCGGCCAGGTGCTGACCCGCCACGACCTGGTCACCGAGGTCTGGGACACCACCTGGGTCGGTGATGAACGCATCGTCGATGTCCACATCGGCAACTTGCGTCGCAAGCTCGGCACCGACACCCGGGGCCGGGGATTTATCGACACCGTGCGTGGCGTGGGCTACCGGGTGGGGCAGCCATGAATCACGGACCCGGCCTGACCTTCCGCTTCCTGGCCGCCCAGGTGTTGGTCGTGGTGATTAGCCTGCTGGTGGCCGCGGCCGTGGCCACGATGGTCGGCCCGACCCTATTCCATGATCATATGTTGATGACCGGCCGGGAGGACCCCTCGCTGGAGCTGTTCCATGCCGAGCAGGCCTACCGGGGTGCCAACCTGATCACCCTGGCCGTCGCCCTGCCCACCGCCTTAATCAGCGCCCTACTGGCCAGCCTGTGGTTATCGCGTCGTCTGCGCACCCCCCTGCAGGATCTTACCCACGCCGCTACCAGCCTGACGGCCGGCAACTCCCGTATCCGCGTGCCCACCGGAAAAACAGGCCCCGAGGTCACCACCCTGGCGCATGCCTTCAACACCATGGCCGACCGGCTGGAACACACCGAACAGGTCCGCCGCCAGATGCTCTCTGATCTGGCCCACGAAATGGGCACCCCCTTATCGGTGCTCACGGTCTACCTCGATGGTCTCCAGGACGGGGTCGTGGACTGGAATAATGCCACCCACACGATCATGGCTGACCAACTCACCCGCCTGACCCGGTTGATGGAAGACATCGACGATGTCTCCCGGGCCCAGGAACGCCGGATCGATTTGGACCTGGCGGAGGAAGGGCTCGGGGATCTGCTCCATACCGCCGCTGCTGCCGCGGGGGAAGCTTATGCTGACAAAGGCGTCGATTTACGGGTCGAGACCATTACAGACACCGCCCGGGTGCTCGTGGACCGGCAACGCTTCGGCCAGGTGATGAGCAATCTGCTGTCGAACGCGCTACGGCACACCCCGGCCGGCGGGCAGGTCCGGATCAGCGTCCACCGACAGGAGGCGTCCACCGCGCTCATCCACGTCGCCGATGACGGCGAGGGCATCCCACCTGACCAGCTCAGATACATCTTCGAACGCTTCTACCGGGGGGATGCCGCCCGCAGCCGGGACGACGGCGGGTCCGGTATCGGTCTGACCATCTCCAAGGCATTGATCGAGGCCCACGGCGGCACTCTCACCGCCACCTCCCCCGGACCCGGTCGCGGAGCGGTGTTTGCCCTCCGCCTCCCGCTGTCCCCTCCCGACAGTGAGGAGGCTGCTCAGTAACCACACCCTGCCCCGCGTGAGAGCCGCGCCGCCACCCATTGAAAATATACCCCCGGGGGGTATACGCTAGAGTGGCATCACCGCATCCCACCGACTCGTAGGAGCTTTCCCATGATCACCTCCCCGCCCCGCCTCTTGCCGATGGCCTCCCACGGCTGCAGCTGTTGCGGACCTGCCTCACGTGCCGACACCGCCTCCATCCCTGCCGCCAGCGACTCGTCAGCAGGAGGGTCCTCCCCTAGCTACCAGGTCACCGGCCTGACCTGCGGGCACTGCGCGAAAAGCGTGACCCAGGCCCTTCAGGCCCTCCCCCAGGTCGACGACGTCCAGATTGATCTCGCTGCTGGTGGAGTTTCCACCGTCACGGTCACCGGTGTCGTACCTCCGGAGATGGTTCGCCGGGCCATCGAGGAGGCCAGCTACACCGTCTTATCCTGATCAGTTTTACCCATCATCTCGACCCCGACCGGGTTGAGCGAAAGAAACGTCATGAGCACTCCCCACCATTCCGGTGATCACCATGGTGATCACCCCGCTCCGGAAACAGACCACACCCACCACCCGGATCATGCCGGCCACGAACACCACGCGGATGCCGACACCCACGGCCAGGCGATGCCCCACGATCACACGCACGCCGCCCTGGACGAAGACCACCACGTGCATGGTCACGGCGAACACGCCGGACACAGTACCGCAATGTTTCGGGACCGTTTCTGGTGGTCGCTGATTCTGTCCATTCCCGTCGTTATTTTCAGCCCCATGGTCGCCCACCTGCTCGGCTACCACCTCCCGGCATTCCCCGGATCCACCTGGATCCCCCCGGTGCTAGGCACGATCATCTTCGTCTACGGCGGAACGCCTTTCCTCAAGGGCGGATGGAAAGAACTGAAATCCCGCCAACCCGGGATGATGCTCCTGATCGCCATGGCCATCACCGTGGCGTTTGTCGCCTCCTGGGTCACCACTCTGGGGCTGGGCGGTTTTGAGCTGGACTTCTGGTGGGAGCTGGCCCTGCTGGTGACCATCATGCTGCTGGGCCACTGGCTGGAGATGTCCGCTCTCGGGGCTGCGTCCTCCGCGCTTGATGCGCTGGCTGCCCTGCTGCCGGATGAGGCCGAGAAAGTCATCGACGGGACCACCCGCACCGTGGCCATCTCCGAGCTGGTCGTCGACGACGTCGTGCTGGTGAGGGCCGGTGCCCGGGTGCCGGCCGACGGAACCATCCTCGACGGAGCCGCCGAATTCGATGAGGCGATGATCACCGGCGAATCCCGTCCCGTCTTCCGCGACACCGGTGACAAGGTGGTCGCCGGTACCGTGGCCACCGACAACACCGTCCGCATCCGGGTGGAGGCTACCGGCGGGGACACCGCCCTGGCCGGGATCCAACGCATGGTTGCCGACGCCCAGGAGTCCTCCTCCCGGGCCCAGGCCCTGGCGGATCGGGCGGCGGCGTTGTTGTTCTGGTTCGCGCTGATCTCCGCTCTGATCACCGCGGTGGTGTGGACCATCATCGGCAGCCCGGACGATGCCGTGGTGCGCACAGTCACGGTGCTGGTCATCGCCTGCCCGCACGCCCTGGGCCTGGCGATTCCGCTGGTCATTGCGATCTCCAGCGAGCGGGCTGCGAAATCCGGGGTGCTCATCAAGGACCGGATGGCGCTCGAGCGGATGCGCACCATCGACGTGGTGCTCTTCGACAAAACCGGCACCCTGACCGAGGGTGCGCACGCGGTCACCGGTGTCGCGGCAGCTGTCGGCGTCACCGAGGGCGAGCTGCTGGCCTTAGCCGCCGCCGCGGAGGCCGACAGCGAGCACCCCGTGGCCCGCGCCATCGTGGCGGCCGCGGCCGCCCATCCCGAGGCCTCCCGTCGGCAAATCCGTGCAACTGGTTTCAGCGCCGCCTCCGGCCGGGGGGTTCGGGCCACTGTCGATGGCGCTGAGATCCTCGTGGGCGGGCCGAACATGCTGCGCGAGTTCAACCTCACCACCCCGGCCGAACTCACCGACACCACCAGCGCCTGGACCGGGCGTGGGGCCGGTGTGCTCCATATTGTCCGCGACGGTCAGATCATCGGTGCGGTGGCCGTCGAGGACAAGATCCGCCCCGAATCCCGCGCCGCCGTGAAAGCCCTGCAGGACCGCGGGGTGAAGGTCGCGATGATCACCGGCGACGCGCAGCAGGTGGCCCAGGCGGTTGGTCAGGACCTAGGCATTGATGAGGTCTTCGCCGAGGTCCTGCCCCAGGACAAAGACACCAAGGTCACGCAGCTGCAGGACCGGGGTTTGAGCGTGGCCATGGTCGGTGACGGTGTCAATGACGCCCCCGCTCTGACCCGCGCGGACGTCGGTATCGCCATCGGTGCCGGCACGGATGTGGCCATGGAATCTGCCGGGGTGGTCCTAGCCAGTGATGACCCGCGGGCAGTGCTGTCGATGATTGAGCTGTCCCAGGCCAGCTACCGCAAGATGATCCAGAACCTGATCTGGGCCTCTGGCTACAACATCCTCGCCGTGCCGTTGGCCGCCGGAGTGCTCGCCTCGATCGGGTTCGTGCTGTCCCCGGCCGTGGGCGCGATCTTAATGTCTGCCTCGACCATCGTGGTGGCCCTGAACGCCCAGCTGTTACGCCGCATTGATCTGGATCCGGCTCACCTGGCTCCGACCGAGTCGAAAGAGGAACACACCACGCCTACTCCGGCATCCACCGCCGTCCACTGATCCACCACTTCTCTCCACTGCCCCCATATGACCCTGAAAGGTGCTGTTGCAAAGTTGGGGCAGTCGGAAGAGTGACGTGAAATAGTCACAGTCATGGGTATCTTTTCCGGTCGTCATTTCCCCCGTGACATTATTCTGTGGGCAGTAGGTGGTACTGCCGCTACGGGGTGAGCTACCGCGCTCTGGAGGAAATGATGACTTCAGCGGGGCGTGCCGGTCGATCACACCACGATCTACCGCTGGGTCCAGAAATACGCCCCTGAGCTGGACAAGCAAACGGCAGGTACCTGACTGGCAGGCTAGTTCCTGGCGGGTGGATGAGACCTATATCCGGGTCGGCGGCAGGTGGTGCTACCTCTATCGGGCGATCACCGCCGGTGGCCAGACCCTGGACTTTTACCTCTCTCCGAAGCGAAACGTGGCCGCAGCGAAGCGTTTCCTGGCCAAGGCCCTCAGATCAAGACAACAAGCAAGATGACTTGTTGACACCATCGAAAACAAAGGCACGAAAGCCGAGAGCGGGAGTTCGGATGTAAATCCCCACACTTACAATCCTCGACCGCCAAAGTTTAGAAAAACAAAGAAACCGGAGGTCATGAACCCTTTCGAGTTTGTTACCTCCGGTGTCGCAGTTTGTACAACTGCTCAGCGTGCCCGGGGCGGGACTTGAACCCGCACGTCCTATAAGGACACTGGCACCTGAAGCCAGCGCGTCTGCCAATTCCGCCACCCGGGCTGGGTATTGAGTGTCTTGGCGACCAATTAACATTAGCATGCAGTAGCTAAGAATCTACAAATCCGCAGGCAAACACGAAGTTTTCTGGGGAAAAGCCCCTTAAAAGCATCGGAACTTTAGGCGGCGCGGCTACGTTTAGAAGGGGTAGGCACCCTATAATTAGCCTGTCATAGAAAAGGAGGACAGCACGTGGCAATTTTTGAAAAGCTCGCGAAGCTGGATTCCGCCATGCAACGAGGCTTGGACAATGGCATGGCCTTTGTCTTCGGAGGCAAGGTCGTTCCCGCGGAGATTGAAGAGCTCCTCAAGCAGGAGGCGCAGGACAATCTCGCACGCGGTGATGACGAAAACCTCTACAGCCCCAACGTCATGACAGTAGGCGTATCTTCCAAGGACTTGGAAAACCTCTCCCGTGACCCAGATCTGCCCGCAGATTTCGCCGACCAACTCACCCGCTTTGTTAGAAACCACGGCTGGTCATTCGCCGGCCCTGTCATCGTACGCATCGCGGAGGAATCAGGATTGCGTACAGGACAGCTTCGAGTGTCTTCGTTTATTGATCACGAACCCGCCGAGGAAACCGGATTCGACGCAATCTTCCACGAAGACGATGGTCAGGAGGACCACATGAGTAACCCGTTTAATGCAGACGAGGCAGCAACCACCACCTTTATGGCACCGGATCAAAATCCAGAGCAGCCACACTCGCAGGGCCCCGCAGTGAACTTGATGCTGCAAGATGGTTCCTCCCGCGTGTACCACGTGCAGGAAGGTTCCAACATCATCGGCCGCAGCAACGACGCCGACCTTCGCCTGCCCGACACTGGCGTTTCCCGCCAGCACGCGGAGATTACGTGGAACGGACAGGATGCCGTCTTGGTAGATTTGCAGTCCACCAACGGCACCACCGTCAACGAGACGCCAATTGAAAACTGGCTGCTGGCCGACGGAGACGTCATCACCATGGGACATTCCCACATCGAGGTCCGTATCACCGGCACCGAGAACAACCACAACTACTAAACCCCACCGAGAAAGTAAGGAGGTCACCATGGATTCAGTCGTTTTGCTAGTTCTTCGCATCGGCCTTCTGGCACTGTTGTGGCTTTTCATCCTGGTGGCCTTGAACGCAATGCGCCGGGACGCCAATAAGGCTGCCGGCGTCTACCAGCCTTCGACGCAGGCGAAGGCCACTCCGCGGCGTCGCGAAACGCCCAAGCAGATCAACATCGTGGACGGGCCCCTGCGTGGCTCCCACATGCAGCTCGGCACGCTCGAAGAGTGCACCATGGGCCGTGCGCAGGACTGTGACTTTGTCACCGGCGATGACTTTTCTTCCGGTCATCACGCGCGCCTATTCCGCCGCGGCAGCGAGTGGTTTGTGGAAGACCTGGAATCCCGCAACGGCACCTTCGTGGGTGGCGTTCGCATCGATCAGCCGGAGCGAGTTGGCGTTGGCACCGACATCAAACTTGGCCGCACGACCGTGAGGTTGATGGCATGACTTTAAGCCTTAAATTCACCGCGATCACAGATCGCGGTCTAGTACGCCAAAACAACGAGGACAGCGCCCACGCTGGTCCCCATCTTTTGTTATTGGCAGACGGAATGGGCGGCCACGCCGCCGGCGAGGTGGCCTCCCAGCTCATGGTTGAGCACTTGGAGCACCTCGACCAAGACCCCGAAGACAATGACATGCTCGCGCTGCTGGGCGCCGCGGCAGAGGATGCAAACGCGTCCATTTCCGCACACGTCGAGCAGCATCCAGAGACCGAGGGCATGGGCACCACGCTTACCGCGATGATGTTCAACGGCACCGAGTTCGGCGTATGCCACGTAGGTGACTCCCGCGGCTATCGCCTGCGCGACGGCAAGCTGACCCAGGTAACGCGCGATGACACGTATGTGCAGTCTCTGGTGGATGAGGGTCGCCTCGACCCCGAGGACGTTTCCTCCCATCCGCAGAAGTCGCTGATTCTCAAGGCCTACACTGGTCGCCCGGTGGATCCCACCTTGTTTATGTTGGATGCCAAGGTCGGAGACCGCCTGCTGCTGTGCTCCGATGGTCTTTCGGATCCGGTTACGGCAGCCACCATCGAACTGGCACTTTCGCAAGGCACGCTTGACGACGCCGCGGTTACCCTCCGCGATCTCGCCCTGCGTTCTGGTGGCCCAGACAACGTCACCATCGTCTTGGCCGAGGTAGTCGAGGGCAAGGGCGATAGCTCGCCGGTCAAGGTCGGCGCCATCGCAGGCGTCGTGCCTGAGCCGACGCACCCGGATTCCTCCGCCAGCCGTGCGGCTGCGCTAACAAGGCCACGAGAGGCGTCGCCTGCGCCCCAAGAAGAGGAAGACGACACCGAGGAACCTCACAGTCCAAAAAAGAAAGTTGGTTGGAAGGTAATCGGCGCCCTCGTAGTGGTGCTCGCGCTCGTCATCGGCGGCGAATTCTGGACCAAGAACGAGATTTCTAACAACTTCTACGTCGCCACCGACGAAGAAGGGGCACTCAGCATCGAGCAAGGCGTAGATTTCTCAGTCTTTGGGCGTTCTTTGCACCACAAGTACCAAAATGCCTGCGTCGATAAAGCAAATACGCTGCGTCTCGGGTCCACTCCGTGTGAGGGGGATTTCGCCCCGTTCAAGGTCACTGACCTGCCAGATTCCGAGCGCGCGGCCGTAGATAACCTGCCTTCGGGTTCCTATGCCGAGGTACAAACCCAGCTTTCGAGCCTGTCCTCCAAGGCACTCAAGCCGTGCATCAGCACGCCGAGCAAGAAGACGGACGAGAAGCTAGAGAAGAAAACCGCTAAACCAGGAATCACGTGCCGGGAGGTGAGCTAAGTGAAGAAGATCTTTTCCCGCGGCACTGAGCTCGGGCTGCTGATTCTGGCGGCCGTGGTCTTTGCCATCACCACCGTCAGCCTGGAACTTTCCCAGGGCAACATTTTGACCATGGACGTCCTCTACCTCATCGGTGGATTCATCGGCGTCTTTACCGTCGCCCACCTGGTGCTGTGCTTCCTGGCGCCGCATTCGGATCAGCTCATGCTGCCGATTGTGTCCCTGCTCAATGGCACCGGCCTGGTCATGCTGGCGCGCCTCGACCTCGTCAATGATGGTGTCCTGGCCCGGCGGCAAGTGATGTGGACGATCGTCGGCCTTATCCTCTTCGTGCTGGTGCTGGTTGTATTGCGGGATCACCGCTCCCTTACCCGCTACTCCTACATCCTGGGCGCAGCCGGCCTCATCCTGCTGGCGCTGCCGCTGGTGTGGCCGCAGCCGCCGGGAGTCGAGGCGCGTATTTGGCTGTGGCTGGGCCCATTTTCTATCCAGCCTGGCGAGTTCTCGAAGATCATGCTCATCTTGTTCTTCGCCATGTTGCTTACCCAAAAGCGCTCACTGTTCACCGTTGCCGGTTACCGCTTCTTGGGTCTTTCCCTGCCGCGTCTGCGTGACCTCGCGCCGATTCTGGTGATTTGGGGAATCGCCATCGTGATCATGGGCATCTCCAATGACTTCGGCCCGGCGCTGCTGCTGTTCAGCACCGTCCTCGGCATGCTGTTTATGGCAACTGGCCGTGTCAGCTGGCTGCTCATTGGCTTGCTCTTGGTAGGCGTTGGTGGTTTTGGCATCTACCAGATCTCTTCGAAGATCCAAACGCGCTTTTCCAACTTCCTGGACCCGCTGGGCAACTACGACAGCGGCGGTTACCAGCTTTCCCAGGCACTGTTCGGCATGTCCTCCGGCGGCATCTCCGGAACGGGCTTGGGCCAAGGCCACCCAGAGATCGTCCCAGTGGCGCACTCCGACTTCATCCTCGCCGGCATCGGTGAGGAGTTCGGCCTCATTGGCCTAGCCGCCGTGCTGGTCATGTTTGGCATGCTGGCTTCTCGCGGTTTCAATACCGCGCTGAAGTCCCGTGATTCCTACGGCAAGCTGGTTGCATCCGGTTTGTCGCTGACCCTGGCAGTCCAGGTCTTCGTGGTCACTGGCGGTATTTCCGCCATGCTGCCGATGACCGGCCTGACCACCCCATTTATGTCGGCTGGCGGTTCCTCGCTGATGGCTAACTACATGCTGCTGGCGATCCTGCTGCGCATCTCTAACGCGGCTCGTCGCCCAGCGCGTGAGACCAGCAGCAATGCGCCTACCGATACTTCCATGTTCCCCGCCGTACAGGAGGCAACCCGATGAATAAGTCGATCCGCCTCGTCTCTCTCTTTGCCATCCTCTTGACCGCAGTGTTGCTCGTAAACCTCACCGTGGTGCAGGCATTTTCAGATGACAAGTACGCACATAACCCGAAGAACATGCGCGGTTTCTACGCCATGCAGACCACCCCGCGTGGCCAGATCTTCACCGGCGATACGGTGCTGGCTAAGTCCACCGAGGATTCCGAGGGCAAGTACTCGCGTTCCTACCCCACCGACTCGCCGGCCTTTTCCAACATCACCGGCTACCTTTCCACCCAGTTCGGTGCTTCCCAGTTGGAGGCTTCCCAGAATGAGATCCTCAACGGCACCGACGATTCCCTCCTCACCCAGAACTGGCTCGACACCATTTCCGACAAGGAAAAGGTAGGCGCCAACGTCGAGGTCACCATCGATCCTGCGCTGCAGCAGGCGGCCTATGATCAGCTGGTTGGCCCGGGTTACAACGGCGCAGCGGTGGCCATCCAGCCTTCCTCTGGCAAGATCCTGGCCATGGCTTCCTCTCCGAGCTACAACACCAATGATCTCCTCGGTGAAAACGCCGACGAGACCTGGAGCGCGCTGCAGGAGCAGGAGGGCAACCCGCTGCTCAACCACGCCACGCAGGAAACCCTGCCTCCTGGTTCCATCTTCAAGATCATCACCACGGCCGCCGGCCTCAACAATGGTTTCAACCCCAGCTCCTCGCTGACGGGTGCTAAGTCCATCGTGCTGCCGGATTCCGTGACGGAGCTGACCAACTACGGAAACGAGGTGTGTGGCGGCTCCCAGTCCGTTACCTTGCAGACTGCCTTCGCCCTTTCCTGCAACACCGCCTTTGTGGAGATGTCTGAATCCATCGGCGCTGAAGAGTTGCGCAAGTACGCCGAGGCTTTCGGCGTGGGCGAAAAATATGATCTCGGGGTCAACAGTGCTGCCGGTAATTTGGGCGAGCTCGCCGACGGCGCGCAGGTTGCCCAGTCCGTCATCGGTCAGCGAGACGTGACCATGTCTGCACTGCAGGCGGCCATTATGGCTGGCACCATTGCCAACAAGGGCAAGCGCATGGAGCCCTACCTCATCAACCGCATCACTGATGCGCAGATGAATGAGATCCGCGCGACCAAACCTCGCCAAGCCAAGCAAGCGGTAACGGAGGATGTTGCGAACACGATCAAAGAAATGATGTACAGCTCGGAGCACTCGACCTTCGGCTACGATGGCAACTCCTTTGCTTCCAAGACCGGCACCGCAGAGCACGGCGAAGGCCTGCCTCCACACGTGTGGTACGTCGCGTTCGATCCGGACCGCGACATTGCCGTCGCCGTCGTGGTCAAAGACGGTGGCAATCTCGGCGAGTCTGCCACCGGCGGCCAGGTTTCTTCCCCTATCGGACGCGCCATCCTGCGCGCATATGGAGGACAGTAAAAGTGAGCAACTCAGATAATAAAGAGCATCTCCAAGCCCTCATCGGTGATGATTACCAGCTGCAGTGGATCATCGGCCACGGCGGCATGTCCACGGTGTGGCTGGCTGACGACGTCCGCGGTGACCGCGAGGTAGCAATCAAGGTACTGCGCCCTGAGTTTTCTGATAACACCGAGTTCCTCAGCCGCTTCCGCAACGAGGCTCAGTCGGCAGAGTCGATTACCTCTGAAAACGTGGTGGCCACCTATGACTACCGCGAGCTCGAGGACAACGGCCGCACCTTCTGCTTCATCGCGCTCGAGTACGTCCGCGGCGAGTCCCTCGCCGATCTTCTAGCCCGCGAGGGCGCCCTGCCGGAGACCCTCGCGCTCGATGTCATGGAGCAGGCAGCGCATGGCCTCGCCGTGATCCACCGCATGGGTTTGGTGCACCGCGATATCAAGCCCGGCAACCTCATGATCACCCAGAACGGGCGGGTCAAGATCACCGACTTTGGCATCGCCAAGGCAGCAGCTGCGGTTCCACTCACGCGCACCGGCATGGTGGTCGGCACTGCGCAGTATGTCTCCCCAGAGCAGGCACAGGGTCTCGATGTCACGCCGGCTTCCGATGTCTATTCCTTGGGCGTCGTGGGCTACGAGATGCTCGCCGGCAAGCGCCCGTTTAGCGGCGATTCCTCGGTGTCCGTCGCGCTCGCGCACATCAGCCAGGCGCCGGAGCCACTCTCGACGTCGATTAGCGCCCCTGCTCGTGAGCTCATCGGGATTTCTCTGCGCAAGGATCCCACCACCCGTTTTGCGGACGGCAACGAGTTCACCAACGCCGTCGCCGCAGTGCGCAACGGCCAGCGCCCGCCACAGCCTAAGTCGGGGGCATTGGCACCAATGGCGGCCGAGCCTTCCCCTTCCGCGTCCACGGAGATGCTCGCCAGCGTGGCCAACCCCAAGACCGCCACCCCGGAGCGCGCCCCAGTCAAGGACACCCCACACCCCGTGCCAAAGGAGAAAAAGAAGGGCTCCGGATTTGGCGTAGGCCTTCTTATTGCTGCCGCATTGGCCGCCTTGGCGGCATTGGGATTCTTCGCGGCAAACTTCTTCAAAGGCGCAGGCGAGTCCACGGAGCCCACCACTCCGCCGGAATCCATCGTGGTTACGGAGTACCGCGATCCCGTAACAACCGAGGACGTTACCCCCGAAGAAACCACGGAAGATACCCCTGAGCAGGTCACTGTCACCACCACACACTCGGTTGAGGAGGAGACACCTACGCAGGAGAAAACCACCCCGAACCAGCCGGTTCATACCCCCACGCAGCAGGAAATCCCTACTACTGTCCAGCACGAGACCGATGTCAATGAAACGCCAAACTCTCCAACCGCAGTAGACTCGCTGCCTGATAACCCCCTAGAAAATCTACTACCCCAGGATGGTGCCTAGAACATGGTCAATGACCGCTACCACCTTCGCCAGGTCATCGGATCCGGCGGCATGTCTGAGGTTTATGACGCCGAAGACACGGTTCTGGGGCGCGCGGTTGCTGTCAAGATGCTGCGCCCCGAAATGGCGCGTGACATTAATTTCCGCGAGCGCTTCCGCCGCGAGGCTCAAAACTCCGGCAAACTGAATCATCCCAACATCGTCTCTGTCTTCGACACCGGTGAAAAGAACGTCGATGGCATTACGATCCCCTACATCGTGATGGAGCTGGTCAACGGCCGTACCCTGCGCGATATCGTTCGTGAAGACGGCCCACTTCCAGCTCAGGAGGCAGCGCAGCTACTAGCACCCGTGGCAAATGCACTGCAGGCTTCCCACGAGGCCGGCATCATTCACCGCGACATCAAGCCCGCCAACATCATGCTCACCAACACCGGCCAGGTGAAGGTGATGGACTTCGGCATCGCGCGTGCGCTCGATGATTCCACCTCCGCCATGACACAGACCTCTGCGGTCATCGGCACCGCTCAGTACCTGTCCCCGGAGCAGGCTCGAGGCAACCCAGCCGACGCCCGTTCCGATGTTTACGCATTGGGCTGCGTGATGTACGAGGCCGTCACCGGCCGCACCCCTTTCGAGGGCGAGACTCCGTTCGCGGTGGCGTACCAGCACGTTCAAGAAGAGCCGATTCCGCCTTCGCACTACATCAACACAGAGGGCCTTTCGAACACCCAGCGCCTCAACATCGATGCGGTCATTCTGACTGCCATGGCCAAGCACCCAGCGGATCGTTATCAATCCGCCTGGGAGATGAGCGAAGACCTGCAACGTATGGCAAACGGCCAGCTCACTGAAGCTGCGCGCGGCCACGTCAGCGAGGAAGAGCAAGCGACTTCGATGGTGGCGCCAGTGGTCGGTGCACATCGCGCTCCTGTGCAATCCACTCGTCCTGACAAGGACGAGGAGGGCGGCAATGGCCTAAAGTGGCTCGCGCTTTTCTTGGCGGGCCTGTTGGTTGCCATCATGGGCTACTTTGCATGGGACTTCTGGAATGCCTCGCGCGAGGAGGACCGTGCTGCTCAGCAGCAGCAAGAGGAGGCGACCGCCCGCGCCAACATGGTCATTGTTCCGGAGGTAGAAAAGCGCCCACGCAACGAGGTCGTCGCCGAGCTCGAGAAGATGGGCCTGCTGGTTTCCGTCAACGAAGAAGCTAACCCAGACATCGAGCGTGGCCAGGCAATCCGCGTGAACCCTGCGCCGGGTTCGGAGCTGCAGAAGGGTTCCTCGATTACGTTGACTATTTCCTCCGGTGACGAGATCACCGATGTGCCGGATCTCTCCGGTATGACCTTGGAAGAGGCGGGCAAGGCGCTTAGCGACGCCGGGCTTTCCCTCAACGAGCAGGTCGAAGAGGAAAACGACGATACTCCTGCCGGCCAGATCATTTCTCAGAATCCCGCCGGCGGCTCGCAGCTATCTAAGGGCTCAAAGGTCAAGGTCACCGTGTCCAAGGGCAAGGAGGAGGCGAAGGTCCCTGACGTAACCGGTATGCCACAAGACCGCGCTGTCAGCATGCTGGAGTCGGTGGGCTTTGAGGTAAACGTCAACGTCGTGGACTCTCAGGAGCCGGCGGATCGAGTTTTGTCCGTAAGCAACCAGGGCGGCAAGCTGGCCAAGGGTGAGACCGTCACGATTGAGGTCTCCAATGGCATGCTCATTACGGCACCGAACCTGTTGCACAAGACGCCTTCTGAGGCTGAGTCCGCACTGCGCTCTGCCGGCTGGCAGGGTAGCGTGCGCAACGGCCCCGTTGTTCCTACCGGTGCGCTGGTGGATAACGGCCGCGTGGGCTGGGCTTCTGTGAATGCGGGCGATACCATTCGCAAGAACGCAACCGTGGAGCTCCGCGTCTGGGAATTCACCGCCACGGAGCTGCTCCCGCGCTAGTAGCAGGCGAATTTCGCCTGCTAAAGTAACCGTAAAAAGAATGACTAAAGAAAAGTTGAAGGTTTAGCAATGCCAAAGTCAAAGATCACCCAGAGCTCGAGCGTTCCGCAGTCCTCTAGCTCTGCGGCCAACCGAACTCCGGTCAAGATCAATTCCGAGGGCACGCCGAAGTGGTACATCGCCATCATGCTGGGCCTGATGATCATCGGCCTGCTGTGGCTCGTGGTCAACTACTTGGCCGGCGAGTCCATCCCATTCATGCAGGAACTGGGCCCATGGAATTACGGCATCGGTTTCGGCCTAGCCATCATCGGCCTGCTCATGACGATGGGCTGGCGCTAAACTTCATCCCCCTGTCATGAGCTCTACGAGGTTCTATAGCTTCGCCGGCGTCGGCTTCATCATCGCCGTGATGCTGACCGTCGCCATCGATCCTTCTGTCCTCACCCCCGGCGCGCTGTTGCTAGCGGCCCTCGGCGTTGCTCTTACCCCGCTTGGTATGAACCACCCGCTGTGGGCGGCTGCGGCATATAGCGTGCTTTTTGCTATTTGTGGATGGCATCCCGAATGGCGCTCCTTTTTATTAGTGGCATGGAGCGCGGTAATCGTGGGTCTTATTTCTTATCGTCGCCCATGGACGCATGCGGTGATGCCTGGGCTGGTGTTGGTTTTACTCTCCATCATCGATCCCATCCACGGCATCTTGGCCTCCCTCGACCTCTTTAGCTTCTTGCTGGTCGCCGCCATCAACGTGACAGGAATCATCTTTGGTGTCTATTTAAAGAAGGCGCGGCAGCGGCAACTGGCAGCCGAGCAAAGAAGCCAGGAATACCGGCATGCGCTGATGACTACGCTGCATGACTCCGTAGCGACCACGTTGACCTCGGTGGTCATGCGCTCGGAAACACTCGGCCTTCTAGAAACCAACCCGAAGGTGGCTGAGAACGCCACATCCATCGCAGATGATGCGCGCAAAGCGATGGGAGAGGTCCGCGATCTGCTCCGGTTGATGAAGAACGAGGATGCACCGCTGCCGAATGCAGCACGCTCCACCATCGCAGAAGAACTGGAAGAGATGCAGAGCTTCCTGAAAAGCCATGGTTTCGAATGCACTGTGAAAGGAAAGCTCGGGAAATTGGCGCGTTCCATGGCTTTGCCCAACGATCTGCATTTGGTCTTTTCAGAACTTAGCGCCAACTTGATCAAATATGCCGAAGCAGGTTCCGAAATCACCATCCGGCTACGACGCAATTACCGCGGTCTCGATATGGAAGTCCATTCACTCATCGCTGGAGCCCAGGCAGATCAACATATGACGACTGGACTGGGTCTTTCAGAAATCGAAAAAAGAGTTACTGCAGCAAACGGCACTTTCAGCAGCGGCCCCCACAATGGTAAGTGGGTAAGTGCGCTTTATATCCCATTTTCCAGCATGGTGCGCAGATAAACTTACCTTGTAGTAGGCTAAGGCCCATCGTCTTTATTTCTCGCCCTTATAGGAGTATCCACATGCGTTTTCGTTCTGCTGCAGCCGCTGCCGGTGCGGCCCTGTGCTTGATGGGGACCCCATTTGCTAGCGCTACTTCTTCCTTCGGTTCTTCCAGTGCCGCTGAGTCTGCTACTCAGACTGAAACCGCCAACGAGACCGCCTACACCGGCGGATTTACCTACTACACCTCCATAGCGGAAGACTTCGCAAACGCTTTGCGTTGCTCCACCAGCCCGCAGCGTTGGTGGTGTGGTCGTAGCCGCTAAGCCTCGATGTCCATTAGAGTCTTTCTCGTCGATGATGACCCGCTGGTCCGCTCGTCACTACGACTTTATTTCGAAACCACCGATGACATCTCGGTGGTAGCTGAGGCAGCTAATGGCGCAGAATGCCTCTCGATGCTGGACAACGTTGATGCCGACATCGTCTTGGCAGATATTCACATGCCCACGATGGACGGCATCACTTTGCTGCGCAAAATCAAGGAAAGGCCCTACCCGCCAGTTTTCTTGGCGGTGACATCCTTTGATTCGGATGACACCATGCTCAAGATTCTGCAGGAGGGCGGGGCTGGCTACATTCTGAAAAACCAAAGACCGCAATCCATCATTGATGCAGTGCATGAGGCCATCCACGGCGGCACCGTCGTCGCACCCGTAGCGATGCACCGCCTAGTGGGATACATCGGGGATGCGCCCCGTAAGGATCCGGTCGCCACCGCCATCGAGACACACCACCTCAGCACTAACGAGATCAACGTGCTCAAGCTGCTGCTGCAAGGCAATTCGAATTCCGAGATTGCAGCAGCGCTGGAGATCTCAGAATCTTCGGTGAAAAAGCACGTCTCCAGCCTCATCATCACCTTTAACGCAAGCACCCGCCTAAATCTTGTAACCAAGATTTTAGGCGGGGCAGGTAGCTAGGCACTGGGGCTAGAACACGGCTTAATACACCGGGGCATCGTCAATGCGTAGCTCCGAATAACGCGAGTACGGTGCGCTGACAAAGTACGGCGCGCCCTTTTCTACCCACTGCTGATCCTCGGAACAACGCACATCCTGCGAATCCGCGTCGAGCATCATAAAGCCCCAGACGAGCTTGCCTTGCTGATTGGCTTCCAAATCGTAGGGGCCAATCTTTTGCCCGAGGCTCCAGTGGATCTCGTGGACGAAGTTAAAGCCAAACGTGTTCGACATGTACTTTTCAATGTCGCCGATTGGCTTCACTGAAACGCTGACCTCAGTGGTCTGCGTACGCTTATCAGTCACGGTGTGGCTAACTGGAACAGTGTAGTCGTTGCGATTAGCCACGCTGGCGGCATCAGTCTGCTTAAACCACATGCGCTCCGCCGTGACATAGGTGCCCTGTGCGCCCGGTGTTGCACAGTGCGTGCCCGGCTTGTAGTCATCATTCCAGCGCTGCGGCAGGCGGTAGGAAGCCGCGCCGTCGACAGCCTGCGCAGCCGGAGTGGCCGCACTTACTGCCACCAGCAATGCTGCGGCGATGCGTGCAAACTTGCGCACAGTTTGCCTCCCTTAGTTGAACTTCATGTTGTCGCGAGTAGAAACCTCAACGTGGCGCTCTGCTGGCAGCGACGCGGTGAAGGTCTCGCCGGTGCCCTGCCAGGTTCCGTCCTGGCCGCACACGGTCTTCTCGCCTTCAAAGTCGGAGACAACCCAGCCCGCGCGCATGACGGCGGTCTTACCAGGTGCAACGTTGTACGGACCGACGGTCTCGCCCACCTCGTAGGTCTGGGAATCGGTGTAACCAGCGTTGAACTTGATGTTGACTAGCTTCAAGATGTCGAAGTCAACGCCTACGGAAACGTTCCAGGTCTTGGTCTTGGTCTCCTTGATGGAACGGGTCAGTGGCAGCGGCTCAGCGTTGTAGTTGGAGACGGTCCAGGTGCCTGCGGAACCATCAAAGTAGGTGCGGACAATCTCAACGGTCTGGCCGGTATCGCCTGGGTTGACGCACTTTTCACCGATGGTGGTCGGGTTAGCAGCGCCGTGGTTAACGGCAGGCAGTGCCATTGCTGGTGCAGCGGCGATGGAAGTTGCAGCAATTGCGGATGCTGCCAGTGCGAGAGTGCGGTTAAAGCGCATGGTGTTACTCCTATTTAGTGAGAAAGAAAGTGGGGTTGGTAGGCGGTGTCGATAGTGTTAATAGGCGGTCTGGGTCGCAACTGGTAGGTCACGCCACTCATCTGGGGTGACGTCAACCTTGCGGGTCGAGCCATCCTTGCCGGTGACGGTGGCCTCCGCCCAGAATCCAGCCGGCGCGGAAGCCTGCTTGAAGTCGTGAACAAGGCTGTACTTTCCGTCGCGGCCACAGTGCAGCTCGCTGTAGTTCACGCGCATCATGGTGGTGCCGTATTCGATGCGTGCGCGCTCACCTGGCTTAAGGTCGAGTGGCGCCAACGCGGTACCCACCGGCATGTAGGCACGCTGCACAGCACCGATGGAGCCGAGCCAGCCCTCCGGCAAGCGGCCTTTATTGCCCAGCCAGTTCATCTGGCCGTTGTACTGCGCACCCACCAGGTGGTCGGTGATGCCACGATAGGTGTAGTCAGCCTCAGTCCAGTTCATGAAGTCCTGGGAAAAGCCCGGCTTTCGGAAGGTAGGAGCTACGCCCTCAATGGTGTTCGGGTACCACTGCATATCGCCAGCGGTGCACTCTTCGCCTTCACTCGGCCAATTCTCGCGCTGCAGGTCGGTCGCAGGGTTGACCACATGGTCCTGCTTTTCATCGGCAATCTTCTCCAGGCTTGGGCCGGAGACGGCATTGTAGCCACCATCAACAACCTTGCTGTTCGCACCCGGCGCGCGGGAAGGAATCTCAAGCGCTTGGTCATCAACGGTGCCGTCGGCGTGGATTACGGTTGCCCAGGCATAACGCTCAGCCGGTGCGGTACCACGGATGACATTTGCACCCGAGATATTGGTATAGATGCCATCCTTGCAGTCCACGAACATGGAAATGAAGTCTTTTTCCACAGTGCCGTATTCCACGCGGAAGGAATCGCCAGGCGCAAGCTTGATCGGCCCGATGGTTTCCCCTTCGATCCAACCGTTGGACAGAGTCAGACCGATGTCTGCCTTTGCGGTGGTATTCCAGTTGGAAGGCCACTTGGCGGCAGAGTTTGCTTCGATCTCGTGATTAGTACCGGATTCGACGGTGGCGGTGTACGGAACCGTCTGCTTGGTGGTGTTGGTGAACTGGATGGTGCCATCCGAAAGGTAACGGCGGCCAGTTTCACCAAAGTGCCAATCCGGATAACCCGCCGCAGTAGCCTCTGCTGGGCTGCACTCCTTGTAGAGATTCTCAATCGGATAGCCCTGCGGCATGGCGGGGATCTCTGCGTGTGCCGCAGCAGGGGCAACGAGGCTTGCCGCAGACAGTGCGGCGGCTGCTACGTAGTAGCTGAGACGGAGGCGGGGAATGCGCATCGCTACGTTTCCTTTTATTCACTATTTTTTGAAGTTTGAGGTTCACAACGGCGCGGTCTCTCCCTCCACGCGCTGTGAACTACTCACATGACGCTAGACGGCCACCATCGAATCCTTCAATACTTCAGATACTTTCGGATAATCGCCCCTTGAGCTGAAGCTTTACAGACTTTTCCCAGCTAATTGCTATCCGAGAAACACTCAAAATTGTCCTTTCGTACACACCCGCTTCTACCCCCCTTTCCCGAGTTGCCAACAAGATGGGAAGAAAGTTATCCACAGGCTGGGGATAACTCTGTGAAAATCAAATTCCCCAGGTTTCTTCCACAGCCTGTGGATAACTGTTTTCACGCACTTCCACAGGGGTTAAATTGCAAGAATGTAAGTCTTCTTGCCTGCGTGATCAGGCAAAACTCCGTCCATGCGTTCGAGAAATTACAAAAATGTAGTTATCCACATTGTGGATAACTACTGTGGAATTCTTTCGCACAAGCGTTTTGGTGAATAACTCGCCGGAGTTATCCCCAAAACCCTGCTTGAAGGCCTAAAAAGAAACTTAAAGCCAAGAAAACCGTGAAAACTCCCGTCCATCGCACTCCCCGACGGCTGTTAAAAACAAAGAATGCGAGAATCACGCCTGTGAACAAACCGCCCAAATGACCCCACAGCGATACGCCGGACATCAAAAACGTATAAGCCACGTTGGCCACTACAAGAACAATGGGTGCCCGCAGATCCATACCGCGGGAGTCGTAGAGCCCTACCAGCAAAGCGAGCAGTGCATAGATAGCTCCCGAGGCTCCCACCGTCGGAGTTTGATAATCCATCCCCAGCACGGCCGCTGAGGCGCCCAGCAAAGAGAGCAAATATACACAGGCATACAACACCCCGCCTAAGGCCTGTTCGATTTCGCGGCCTACGAGCAGCAGAAGGAACATATTGACAGCGAGATGCCCGAGATCGATATGCATAAACCCGGCACTTAGCGCCGTCAACGGCGCAGCCTCAAAGTCCGGACCCCACAGCGTCCAGTCATAGGCCAGCGAAGAGCCGTAGTAGGACGCAGTAAGCGAATGCGACTGGATGGCGGTAACCGCCCACGCCAAGGCACAAAAGGCGATGACTGTTGCGGTGACCGGCGCTTGTTTTAGGTAGCTTCGCAATGTCTTTTCCATATTTTCCCCAAAAACTTCAATGAGCCCACCGCCACTTTTAATAAGTGGTGGTGGGCTCAGTTGTTAAGAGCTCTTAGGCGATCTCGATGGACTCGATGATGACGTCCTCACGCGGGCGGTCCATGCGGTCCGTATCAACCTTGGCGATCTTGGACACGACTTCCTGGGATGCCGAGTCGGTGACCTCACCAAAGATGGTGTGGTGGTTGTTCAGGTGCGGGGTCGCAGCCACGGTGATGAAGAACTGGGAGCCGTTGGTGCCTGGGCCAGCATTTGCCATAGCCAGCAGGAATGGACGGTCGAATTGCAGCTCTGGGTGGAACTCATCCTGGAACTGGTAGCCAGGGCCGCCACGGCCGGTGCCGGTCGGGTCGCCACCCTGGATCATGAAGTTATCAATGATGCGGTGGAAAATTGCGCCATCGTAGAACGGTCCGGACTGCTCGCCCTTTGCGTTCTGGGTGGAGTAGTCCTTCTCGCCCTTTGCCAGGCCGATGAAGTTCTCCACGGTTACCGGTGCATGGTTACCGAACAGGTCGATAACGATATCACCGTGATTGGTGTGCATCGTTGCAGTTGCAGTCTTCTGAGTCATGCCGACCATTGTATGGAATTTCTGGCTCGCGCGCCGCAAATGACATAACGCCCTAAGCGATCACTATGCTTAAGCCCATGATTCGCGCCGTGCTCTTCGACCTCGATGACACTTTGATGGACCATACCTCCGCTATGCGCGAGGGTCTCGACGAATGGTGCCGCGAGCTAGGGCTTCCCACTGGCCAACATGAACGCTTCGCCGCCATCGAGCGCAAGTGGTTCGCCGCCTATGAGCGCGGCGAGGTCACCCATCATGGCCAGCGCATCGCCCGCTGCCGCGAGTTTCTAGAAAAAGACCTTTCGGAGCACGACGCATTGCAGGCCTATTCGGGGTATCTTGCCGCCTACCAGCGCAATTGGCGCGCTTTTGCCGATGCCCAGCCCGCCCTGCAGCGAGCCCTGCAAGCAGGTCTTCGCGTTGGCGTTCTCACCAACGGCGCCCGCGAGATGCAAGAGGCAAAGCTGCGCGCCGGCAAGTTAGATCTGCCAGAGGTGCATCTCATCGCCACGGTGGATCTGGGAATCCCCAAACCGCAGGCCACCGCCTACCTGGCAGGCTGCCAGGTGGTGGGTTCTACTCCCGCGAAAACACTGATGGTGGGTGACTCGCTAGCTAACGACGTCGAGGGCGCCCGCGCCGCCGGGCTGCAAGCGGTGCACCTGCGTCGCGACGGCTCAGGCGATATTTCTGGCCTAGACCAATTGAGGTTCTAGCGCGGAGGCCAGCACTTCCTCGCGTGCCAAGACGAGATTGCGCAAAGCCGCTTCCGTCTCGGCATAGCCGCGGGTCTTAAGACCACAGTCTGGGTTAATCCACAGCCGCTCAGCCGGCACATGGCGTAATGCTGCACGGATGAGCTCGGCCATCTCCGCCACCGAAGGCACGCGCGGCGAGTGGATGTCATAGATGCCAGGGCCGATCTCCGAGTGGAACTTCTCATCGATGTCTTGCAGCAGCTCCATGCGTGAGCGCGCCGCCTCGATGGAGGTGACATCGGCATCGAGGCCTGCCACCGCATCAATGATCTGCCCGAACTCGGAGTAACACAGGTGCGTATGAATCTGGGTGGTCGGTTGCGCCTCGAGGGCAACCAAGCGGAAGGCACGCACTGCCCAATCAAGGTAAGCCTGGCGTTCTTCTTGACGCAGCGGCAGCAGCTCCCGCAGTGCGGGCTCGTCGATTTGGATGATGCTGATGCCGGCGTCTTCGAGGTCACGCACCTCGTCAGCCAGCGCCACGCCCAACTGATCCGCGGAGACTGATTGATGCACGTCATCGCGGGTAAAGGACCACGCGAGGATGGTCACCGGGCCGGTTAACATTCCCTTGACATGCTTTGCAGATAGCGACTGCGCGTACTTGGCCCACTCCACCGTCATCGGCTGCGGGCGGGAGATGTCACCGCCAACGATTGGCGGACGAGTACAGCGCGAGCCATAAGACTGCACCCAGCCATTTTCGGTGACCACGAAGCCGTCGAGCAGCTCCGCGAAGTACTGCACCATGTCATTGCGCTCCGGCTCGCCGTGCACGAGTACGTCCAGCCCTAGGCGTTCTTGCAGTTCGATGACCTGCGCGACCTCCTTGCGCAGCGCCTTTTCATAATCGGCGTCGGAAAGCTCGCCCTTGCGGTGCGCGGCGCGCGCAGCGCGGATCTCCTGGGTCTGTGGGAAGGAACCGATCGTGGTGGTCGGAAGCTGCGGCAGGTCCAGGGACTTCTGCTCCTCGACGCGCTCGGCAAACAGCGGCTGACGCTGCACCTGCCCTTCCGGCAGCCCTGCCGTGCGCTTGGCGACGTCCTGGTTATGCGTGCGCGCTGATTCCGCCCGGGTACGCACCGCGCGATCGGCCTGGGCATAAGCCTCTGGGGCGTCGAGCGGGCCGGCGAAAAGGGCCACGACCTCGCGTACCTTTTCATCAGCGAAGGAGAACCACGTCGCGACGTCAACTGGCAATGTGGTTTCGGCAGCGACGGTATGCGGAACGTGCTGCAAAGATACCGAGGTAGTAACCGAGGCGCCCGGAAGTTGCTCCAGCTTGGCACGCAAATCGCGCAGGTTCGCCGCCCACACATTACGGCCATCAACCAGGCCCGCGCTCACGTGCACCGGCAACTGCGCTACGCGCTCCAAATAATCTGGTTCCAGCGCCAGGGTTCCCACGCTCAAGTCCACCTGGACTGCTTCTGGGCGTAGCTTCGCAATCGCGTCCAATCCCCTGCGGGCTGCGCCATAAGGCGTGGTCAGGTAGATCTGTGGGCGCTTCGCAGTGCCGAGGATGCGTTCGTAGGCCTGAATAAGGGCGTCGGCAAGCGTAGCGTCATCTGCTGACTGCAGATCAGCCACCAGCGCAGGCTCGTTGAGCTGAATCCACTCCACGCCCGCCGCATGCAGGTACCCAAGCACCTCGATATAAGAATCCACCAGCTTGCCCAGGTGCTCGAGAGGCTGGGTGTGGGAACCTTCCGCCGGCTTGGACAGCGCAAGCAGCGTCACAGGACCCACCAGCACTGGGCGCACCTTGTGGCCTGCTTGCCCGGCTTCCTCTACCAGCTTCAGCACGCGCTGCGGACGCGCCTGAAACTCCTGCTCGTCAGCAATTTCTGGGACGATGTAGTGATAGTTGGTGTCGAACCACTTGGTCATCTCCAGTGGTGCTGCCTGTGCATTTCCGCGCGCAAGACGAAACTCATCGGCAAGGGTTTCGCCCTCGACTACGCCCACCGTCAGCGCGGTTTCGAGGACGTGATCGTAATAGGCCACGTCCGCCGGGATTGCATAATCCTCGCGCAGGCCGAGGTCATGCAGGCGGGCATAGGTATCAAGGCGCAGCGAGTGCGTGGCCGATTCAAAGGTCTCCTCATTGATCTTGTCGGCCCAGAAGGCCTCGAGTGCGCGCTTTAGCTCGCGGTTCGCGCCGACGCGCGGATAGCCTTCGATGGTTGTGTGAGGAAATGGTGCGTTCATCGATTTACTCCGATTCTGCTCAGTAAGTCTTGGGTGATGGCTGGGTTGTTATGCGTATATATATGGAGGCCCTCCGCGCCCGCGCGCAGAACGCCGCGCGCGAGTTCGGCCGTGAGCTCCATACCGATTTCTTGTTCTTCTTCTGGGGTTTTCGCTGCCGCGAGCGCTGCCCGCACTTTTGGTGGGACGTCGAGCCCGGACAGCCCCGCCATTCGCTCAAGGCGGGCCACGCTGGTCATCGGCATGATTCCGGGGATAAGAGGGATGCGCACGCCGGCGAGCCGGGCGCGTTGATAAAAGCGCGCGTAGTCTTCCGGGTCGAAGAAGAGCTGCGTTATGGCGAAGTTCGCGCCCAAGCGCTGTTTGGCCAGCAGGACATCGATGTCTTCATCAGCATTGGCTGATTCCGCATGGCCATTGGGATAGCACGCCACGCCGACGGCCAGGTTGCCTGCGGCGAAACGTGCCGCTTGCGCTGCTTCCCGACGCCGAATGAGCCGGATCAGCTCATCAGCATGCTGCAGGTAGCCCACGGGCATGCCGTCTTCCGGAAGATCCCCGCGCAGTGCGAGGAATCCGCGGACGCCAGAATCGACGAGTACATCAACCCACTCGCTTAGTTCTCCCGGGTTACCGCCGGTGCAAGCAAGATGCGCCAAGGGACGCATCGAGGTAGTACGCGCGATCTGCTCAATGAACGCGGCCGTGCCACGCAACCATCCGGAGCGCTGTGAGCTGGTTACTGCAATGTAATCAGGATGATAGCTCTGCAACACTGCAAGCAGTTCGGATATCTTGCTCGCATCAGCGTCGTTGCGCGGCGGAATCACTTCGAAGGAAAGCGCGGTGCGCTGACGCACCCGAGCCGTCCATTCATCGATTTGGTCTAAAGGCGCAGAGGCCGAGAGTCGCGGAGTCATGCCCACCTCCTTCGCTGGTCACTTCGATTTCGTTGAGATGAAATGTACCAAGCGGTCTATTAAGAAAGGAGGGCTAAAATTTAGATACTATCTTTAAAACGGTTCTGCCTGCGGGGTTAACGCTTATTAGCGCGAATAAAAATCGCCCAAAATGAACCAAGCTGTCTATCCAAAAGGCGTGGCGGCGGGGGTAACCGGCCTAAAAAAGCAGTAGAATCAAGGCCAATTCCCAATGTCAGACTTGTCTATACCACCTCTCTTAAACAAGTTGCGACCAGCTCCAAACGCAAACGACATCGAGGCTCTCTCTTGAAAAAACATAAGATTTTGACCAAGCTCTCTGCTGTCTGCGCTGCAGTAGTAACCACCGCAACTCTTGGAACGGCAGCCGCATCAGCTCAGCAATCCGAGACGGTCCTCTTCGGCGACTCCATTTTTGCCAACCCCACCTTCGATCAAATCGGCTCCCCCATTGCCGAGCTATCTAGCGCCATGAAGATCGGCAGCGACCCAGGCGCTCCGAGCCCACAGGGTTGCCCGCAGGGCGCATCCAACGTTGGCCGCGAGCTCGGCCGCGCCTCGGGCCAGCGCGTCATCAACTACGCTTGCTCCGGCGCTACCGCTGCCGGCAGCACGCCGCGTTCGGACTTTGTCCAGCAGGTAGGCCACGCGGTTGATACACACACCCTCAACCCGGGCACGCGCAACGTGCTGATCCAGTTCGGTTTCAATGACGTCGTCAACACGAACTTCATCGTTGACCCGAACCGCACGGCTTATAAGAACGCGATGCGCAATCAGATAAACCGCATCCGCGCTGCCGCCCCAAACGCCAAGATCACCCTGGTGGGCTACCCAGCCTTCTCTGCGGCAAACGGCTCCATTTGCCCAATCCGCATCAAGGAGAACCCAGGACTAGGCGCTAACCTCTCCGCACTGGGCAGCGTACGCACCATCGAAGACAACGTTAACCATGCGATGTTCCAGGCCGCCCAAGAAAATCATGTGGACTATTTTGACCTACGTTCGGCCACCATCGACCACAATATGTGTGCGCCGACCGGCATGCGCTGGATGGGAGGCGTCTACGAGTTTGCGGAGCCGCATAACTTCTTCAACCACCTGACCCACTCCGGCAACGTTGGCGTGGCGCGCATCCTTTCGGATCGCGTCCTCGCACGCTAGGAAATCCACATAAGGATTAACGCTATAGTGGCGGGGCCCTCGCGCCGTCACTACGCTGGGGTGAAGCGCACCATAAACTAATTTAAGGAGCATCTGGGATGAACCCCACCGCAATTTCCGCCTCCATCGGTCTAGCGAACAATCTGTGGAGCCGTTTCAAGGATTACCGCGAGGAAAAAGAACTCGAAGCTTATGCCGCCCTTGAAGGCGCCGCCGCACGTGCGGAAAGCCGCAGCAAGGATCTCTTCCCAGAGGCACGCCGCAACGCCGGTGCTGTAACCCAGGCTGCCCACGAGCGTCTCGAGCGCACCATCGCCGAGCTCAAGGAGCGCGGCCAGGAAGCTGGCAAGCAGGCATCTGAACGCTTCGAAGAGGCTCGCAAGGATGCCAAGAAGGCGCAGAAGAAGACCAAGAAGCAGGCAAAGAAGCAATCCAAGGCTGCACGTAAGGCCGCAAACAAGGCGCAGAAGCAGAGCGCAAAGAAACTGAAAAAGGCAAAGAAGGTCAACTTCCGCAAGGAAGACAAGGGCTCCAAGTTCTGGCCATTCGCCCTTATCCTGACTCTTGTCTCCGCAGTTGCCGGCGGCGCTTACTACTTCTTCAAGATCCGCAAGGAAGCTCCCTCCGAGGTTCCACCTTGCGTTGAGGACTTCGGTGGCGGCGCAGACGCAGCGGCTGAGGGCTCCACCTTGGTCTACACCTCCACCTCCGAGCAGGACCTCAAGAAGGATTCCGACCTCGCTGAAGAGGGTGTCGTCGAGCGCGATGAGGAGCTGCTGGGCTCCATCGATGAGCAGCTGGCAAAGCACAAGGAAGAAGCTGCGGCCGCTGAGGCCGATACCTCCCGCATCACTGATGACCGCGAGGATGAGGGCAAGCACCGCCTGCAGACTGACGAGCAGGAGTAGTAATATCCCCCGAGCAAGGGGGTAGCACTCAAGTTGTCTTGATCTCAATTCTTTGATTAAGAGACCTAGAGCTGATTGAATTCTTGAGTATTTCGAACCTATCTCAAGGAGAGTAAATGAGCTTCGAGTCTCTCATTGTCAAGCTCAAGAGCGGAGCGACCTACTACTTCCCAGCCGGCTCCGTCAGCGGGGATCCTTCACATCGTGTTGACAATCTCCGCTTTGCAATTGAGAACGGCACTATCTTCCGTTCTGTTGATGACAACGGTATCGACCGCGAGTTCTCTGGATACGACGTATCGAATTACCACCTTGCATAAAACCTGCAGAGCATAAAACCTGCTAAGGCTGTCTTTCTTTCCGGATAATCCGAGCAAAGAAAGGCAGCCTTTTCTTATAGGATAAGCAGCTATGACTGTCTATCCTCGCATGAAAACCTGGTCTTAGTACCTGCCAAGCCAGCCACCCGCCGGGGAGACCTCTCTCACCGAAACCACCAATTGGTCTAAACCCCGCAGCGCAACCCGGCGCCTGCTCTTTGCGCAGCCGGTGGGCGTGGCCGGCATTCTCATCTCCGCCGCCATCAACGCGCCATTGGGTGCGCTTGTCTCCGTGGTCATTGGCCAAGCCACGCAATACGCATTCAGCGACCCTTCCTGGCGCACGCTCGCCATTCCAGTGGCGTTGACCGCACTGCTGCTTTTCATCGTCTATCTCGCCGAGGCCACCGCGGATGCTTTCACCGATCTCAGCCAGGCCCGCACCACGCATACGTTGCGACTCGGGCTGCTGGAGAAGCTGCTCAGCGCTTCTACCTCGGGACTTAACCCAGGCCGCCTGCTCAACACGATGGACGAGGATTCCCATTACATCGGCCAGCTCAAGCAGGTGCTCAACTTTCCGCTGACCATGGTGGGCTATCTGCTGGGCGCGATTTTCAGCCTAGCGCCGATCTCGTCCGTGGTTTCCATCGTGCTTTTGATAGGTGCCGTCGTCACCGCGGCGGTATCTTGGGCCACCGCAAAACCGTTGACGAAAGTGGCGGCAGCCCGCCGCCAAAAGGAAAACACGGCGCTTTCGCTCGCAACGGACTACGCGCAGGGCTCCCGCGTTATTAAAGGTCTAGGTGCTAACGAGGTGGCCAAGCAACGCTTTGGCACCGCTGCACACACCGCCCTCGACGCCATGCTGCGCGAGCTGCGTCTTAGCGCTTGCCTGAACTGGTTGCGTCAGATGGTGCCTACCGCATTTACCATCGGTCTGCTCGCATGGACCTCATGGCAGATGTACCTGGGCAATATTTCCCCAGGTGGGATGATGAGTATCACGATGCTCGCCCCACCGGCGCTCAACGTCCTTGGGATCGCACTGGGCCATCTCACCGAGGCGTGGGCGCGAGCTCAGGCCTCGGTGGAGCGCATCGGTGAGTTGCTGGAGGATCTGGATAAAGGCGACGTCGCAAAGCACGGCAATGCACTTTCCTTAAGCCCGGGCCTGCAGGTCTGGGTACCGGAGACCACCAAAGGGCGCGCGCTTGTCGACGCCACCATATCCCGCCTTTCTGCTCACGGCGCCCTGTGCCCGCCGCACCGGATTTCTGTGCTGGAGGGGACGCTGGCCGATAACATCAATCCGCTCGGCAACATCCCGGCATCGCAGGTTCGCGCGGCACTTGAGGCCGCGGCCTGCGAGGACATCGTCGCTCGTCTCGGCGGTTTTGATGACTCTGGCGCCTTGCCGGATGCCCCCATTGGGGAGGCTGGACTGAACCTGTCGGGCGGTCAGCGCCAACGCGTTGCGCTTGCCCGCGCGCTTGCCGCGCACCCGGAAATCTTGGTGCTTGATAACCCCACCACGGGCTTGGATTCGCTAACACTCGCGACGGTAGCTGAGCGCGTGGCGCGCTTGCGCAAGGACCAGATCACCGTCGTAATCAGCGGCGCGTCGACGTGGGCGGCTAACGCGAAGGAGGTGCTCGAACTATGAGTAAACCCGCAGCAGATGCCCTAGCTCCTGCCTCCGCCCGTGAGTCCTGGCAGTTCCTTCGCACGCTGCCTTCCGCACCGTCGAAGGCGAAGCTGGCCGTGGTATTTGGCATCTTTACGCTGACCATCGTGATGATGAACCTGGGCTCGCAGGTACTCGGCCGCCTCGTGGACATCATCCAGGGCGGCGAAGTCCCTGTGATTGGCTCTGGGCGCAATGCGATGATTGCCGCATTATGGATCATCGCAGCCTGCCTCATCGTTGAGGTCAGCGGCCGGGCGCTCGGCGGCTACCTCATCAACGCCCGCACACGCCGACTGGCTGTGGATCTGCGTACCGCAGCTCTCGACTCGGTGCTGCGCGCGCCCGTGCCGCGCGTGATGGAGCTGGGAACCGGCAACGTGATCACGCGCTTGTCTAAGGACATCGACACCGTGGTCACGGCGGTGGCCATGATGGGTGAGCGCCTCGCCGTCACCATCTTCATTCTGCCGCTTACTTTCCTGACCATGGCTTTCATCCACCCGGCTTACCTTTTGCTGTGCATGCTCGCAGTCGCCGTGATGTATCCGTTTATCAAGGGAACGATTCGCGATATCCCCGCCGTGGCTAACGCCGTCTCCACCGTAGAGGCCCGCCGCAACAACGTCTTGCTGGATACCATCCGCGCCTTGGAGACCCTCCGGATTTTCCGCCTCGACGGCTGGGCCACGCGCCGCATGGAGGACTACTCTTGGCACACCGTGCAGGCTTGGGGCGACAAAGTGCCGCTTATCAACCGCATCATTGGCCAAGGCAGCATCGCTTTCGGAGTGCTCCTGCTGGGTTCACTTTCGATGTCGGTTCCGATGGTGGCGTGGGGATGGCTCACACAAGGCCAGGCCACGGCCGCGGTCTTGCTGATCATGCGCCTAGAGATGCACGTTTTCAACATCTTGTTCTTCGCTGGGGAAATTCAGCATTCGGCAACTTCCTTGGGCCGCGCTGTGGCGCTGGCTCTGCTGGGCGCTGACGTGCCGACCAAGGAAGTAGCGCCGCTTGAGCAAGCCCCCGCGGTGCATATCGACGGCGTGAGCTACTCCTACCCCGGTGGCGCCAAGGTCTTAGACGGCATTAGCCTCACGCTGGCGGCCGGCACCACGACCGCGCTGGTGGGCACCTCAGGCGCAGGCAAGTCCACCTTGGCCGCACTGGTGGCCGGGCTGCAGTACCCCACTGCGGGCAGCATCCGCCTTGACGACGTCGACACTGCAACAGTGCCCAATACCTGGGTGACCGAGCATGTCGCGCTGATTACCCAGGAGGTCCACCTCTTTTCCGGCACCCTGCGCGAGGATCTTCTGCTCGCCCGGCCACATGCTAGCGATGCGGAACTATGGGCAGCCCTACACGAGGTGGGATTGACGGAAGACTCGCGCTGGCTTCCCGACGGCCTCGATACCCGCATCGGCGCCGGCAACGAGGAGATGGGCGCCGAAGCCGCCCAGCAGATCTCGCTGGCGCGCATGGTGCTGCGGCAGCCGCCGGTGCTCATCATGGATGAGGCCACCTCAGAGGCCGGCTCTGAACACGCCGCCGTGCTTGAGGAAGCCGCCCGGGCCGTCACCCGCGGGCGTACCTGCCTAGTGGTGGCGCACCGCTTGGACCAGGCTCGTGAGGCGGACCGCATCATCGTGATGGAGCAAGGAGAAATCGTCGAAGACGGCGATCACGCCTCACTCATGGCGCTCGGTGGGCGCTACGCCAAGGCCTATGCGCAATGGGAGCACGGCCACTAAGCCAAACTTGGCCCGACTAAACTCCCTCCCCTTCTCTCCTTCACTTCTCCTCTCTTCGAGAGGTGGTCCCCTTTGCTTGGCTCCCTTTGTGGGGGATGCAGAAGCGAGTCTCGAAAGCGGCGGGCCGAGGACAACGCAGGAACGACGAAACCCGGCACCGAATGGTGCCGGGTTTCTGGGCTGTGGAGCATAGGAGAATCGAACTCCTGACCTTCTGCTTGCAAAGCAGATGCTCTACCAATTGAGCTAATGCCCCAGTGCGTTTAATGCTACCCCAGGGGTATCGCAGAAAGAAAATCGCCGGCTCAGCCGCTAGCCCCACCGGTCACAACAGTTAACTATTTTCACTCTGGTTGCGTGTCACTAGGGCTTTTAGAAACGGCAGCGACCATAATCAAGGAACAGAAATACCCTCGTTAGAAAGGCTTTTGCATGCGCCGCCTCGCTGCCGCTACCGCTGCACTCTTACTAACCGCCGCACTTCCAGTTTCAGCCCACGCAGCGCCAGCAGCGCGCTTCCCGGTCCCCAACTTGCCGCAGATGCAACTGCCGAACCTCCAGCAAGAAGCCGAGAAGCTCAATAACGACTTCCTAAACTCCTTGCCGCCAGAGCTCGGTTCATCGAAGCCTGCACCACAAAAGCGCACCCCAAGCCCAGCACCTGCACCTACGCAAAAGTCTGACTGCTCCAATTGCGTCGCCATCACCTACGACGACGGCCCCAGCACCCTAACCAACCAGCTGCTCGACACCTTGCGCGAAAAACACGCACACGCCAGCTTCATGGTGCTTGCCCCTAACGCCACAGCCCACCCAGAGCTGCTGCGCCGCATGCAGGCAGAGGGGCATACCATCGGCAACCACACCAACACGCACCGCGAGCTAAACAAGCTCGCCGCCGGCGACGTCGACGGGGAAATCAAGGCAGGTGCCGGCGCCATCAAGGCGGCAACCGGCCAGAGCCCTCGTTGGCTGCGCCCACCGTACGGCGCCACCAACGGCACTGTCGACGCCGCGGCCAAAACCAACGGCCAAGCCGAGGCCATGTGGTCCGTGGACACGCTGGACTGGAAGGACCGCAACTCCGAGCACGTATGCAGCGCTGCAGTCAGCGGCGCGCAGCCGGGCGGCATCATCCTCATGCATGACATCCACGCCACCACGGTTAATGCTGCCAGCTGCGTCATCGACGGCCTGCGCGCCAAGGGCCTCGAGCCGGTAAGCCTCGATACCCTTGTCCCCAACCCACAGCCGGGCAAGCAGTACTACTCTCGGGGCTAATGATTGATTTCTCGGCTCCCGCAGACGTGGTGGCGCCTCAGCTTTTGGGTGCCACGCTCACCTTCAATGGCGTCAGCATCCGCCTGACGGAAGTCGAGGCCTACCTTGGCGCCGAGGACCCCGCCGCACACACGTACAACGGCCAGACTCCGCGCAACGCGGCGATGTTCGGCCCACCCGGACGCCTTTACGTCTACGCCTCCTATGGCATCCACCGCAACGGCAACATCGTTTGTGCCCCGGAGGGCACGGGCCAAGGATGTCTGCTGCGCGGAGGCGAGGTCATCGAAGGTACCGAGCTCGCTTTCCGACGCCGCGGCACCACCGACTTCCATAACCTCGCCCGCGGCCCGGGAAACCTCGGAAAAGCACTGGGATTCACGCTGGAAGATAACGGCACGCCAATTCAACTCACCGAGCGTGAGCACGAGCCGGAGTGGGTCTGCGGGCCGCGAATTGGCATCAGCAAGAATAAACAAGCGCCATTGCGCTTTTGGATTCCATTCGACAAAACCGTTTCGGCGCGCAGGGGTATGCCGCCGAGTTAGTAACGCCCGCCGTAGCGTTCATCGCTCTCGATGGCCGCGAGGATGCGATCGTTGATCTGGTTGAGCTGGCGCACCTGCGTGCGAGTGAGGTTGTCCATCACGGAACGACGCGCCTGGGCGGCGTGCCCAGGCGCAGTGGCAACAACCTTGTCCCAACCGGCGTCGGTAAGCTGCGCCAGCGTGGTGCGGCCGTCGTTGGGATCAGGTCGACGCGCTACCCAGCCTTGCTTCTCCAAGCGCGTGACGACCTGGCTTAGGCGCGATAGAGAGCCGTTTGCGGTAAAGGCGAGGTCACGCATGCGCATCTCGCGGTCCTCGGCCTCGGACAGCCGGGATAAGACGGTGTACTCAAAGAAGCTTAGGCCGGCGTCATCGCGCAGCTGCGCATCCAGAATGTTGGTCAGACGGATTGTAACTCCCATGAGAGAGACGAAGGAGGAAAGTTCCTCCTCATCGAGCCACTTCTTATCCTTCTCGGTCATGAAATTTATTCTAGCAATGAAGCTTTATTCATTAAGCATCTGCTAGGCAGATTTCAGCGCTTCCCGGAGAAGCTGCGCCGCCTGGCTCGGAGTCTTGCCGACCTTCACGCCGGCCTCCTCAAGCGCCGCCTTCTTGCCCTCTGCGGTTCCGGATCCCTCCAGAGACAATCGCTCCTGCGTGCCCCATGGTTTTGCCCTCCGGCGCGGTAAATCCAGCAATGTAGGCCACCACCGGTTTGGTCACGTGCTCCTTGATGTAGCGTGCGGCATGTTCTTCGGCATCGCCGCCGATCTCGCCGATCATGATGATGGCCTCGTAGAAAGAAACTTAAGTACTACCACCCGCGCAGTTTTTTACCGCCAGCACACGTATCTTGCGCGAGACCACGCTGCAAAAATACGCCCGGACTGGACTTTTCGGACACGAAGCGGCCAAGATTAGACGCCAGATCCTCGACCAGGCCGAGCCGTTTAACGCCGCCCACATCACCAACTGGGGACGACCTTGAAAGCCCACCGTCACGTGCGGCTAACGCACACGAGTCCACCGGCCGATAAAAACGCCCAGTACGCGTGTGTATCATGCGCGTGCTGGGCAACTTTCGCTGTCAGTGTAATGTCCTCCTTTTAGGATGCTGCGAGCTTTTGGGCGCGCTGGTAAGACACGCCGAGGACTGTTCCCATATCTCGTACGGTCATTCCAGCGTTTCTCATTGCAACAGCGAGGTCATGAGTGCTTGCCTGTGCCGCAGCGGCCAGTCGTGCCGCTTCTTCGCGTTCTTTTTCGGCGCGAGCTTTCATTTCCGCAAGGTCCGGTGGAAGAACGACATCAACAATAATGTTGAGTTCGTCTGGGTCTAGACCTGCCTGGTAGGCCAGTGCTTCGCGCATCTCGTCGGCAGCATTAGCCAGCCGCTTAGTTTGGGACACTGCCCCTAGTTCGGCGCATTCGAGCACCCATACTCCGCTGGTTCCGCGTTCTGCGGTTACTGTGTATGTCGTGGTCATTACCTCCACCAGCCTTTCCCTAATTCTTGGGCGTATTGGTCGAAAAACTTCTTGACTGTCACATCGTCAATCTCACGGTGCCTACCTAAGGTTCGGGTTGTGCTGCCTACCCGATAAGCGTCATGGCGCGATAGGGCGATTTCCTCAAATTCAAGACCACGCCGCTTAGCTTCCGCTTTCAATTTCTTGATGACGGCGTTTCGCTTCATAACGGTAGTCTACCGACAGGAGACTAAACAAGTCAACCATGGGTTGACAGCCAAACTTCGCTGTTGCGTTCGCAACGTTGAGGACTCCGCTCACCACGTTAAGGATTCCAACTCCTGAGGTGGCGGGGTCTTTTTTCTTGCGACCGGGCGTTTCCAATGAGTGTCTACCCATTAGTCACCTCGGGCAAAGTAGCAGAAGGGCATGCGGACGAAATTTTGCTACTTAGCCCCGTGTCAGGAACGGTGCACGCCCCGAAGCAACAAAGGAACCCGACACCATTACGGTGCCGGGTTCCGGGCTGTGGAGCATAGGAGAATCGAACTCCTGACCTTCTGCTTGCAAAGCAGATGCTCTACCAATTGAGCTAATGCCCCATTGTTCCGTGGTGGGCCTAGCAAGAATCGAACTTGCGACCTCATCGTTATCAGCGATGCGCTCTAACCGACTGAGCTATAGGCCCCTGTGCGGAACGAGAAGTAACTTTACATACCGATCCGACAAATACACAAATCGCCAGCGCAGACAAGGTTTTAGAAGGTTGTTTAAAATGCGAAACCGGCACCGTCTCTTAAGAATTTAAACCTAAAAGACGATGCCGGTTCGATGTGGGTTAGCGGGTTCGGGCTTTAGCCATGACCAGACTGGATACCCAGCTTGAAACCACCGAAGACGTCCACGATGGCGTTATAAAGTACCGCGAGCAGCGGCGCCAGCAGCATGTTGAACACCGCCACGATTGCGCCGAAGAGAGCAGAGATAGACAAGACCACACCGAAGGTCACTTCGAAGGCGCCGCCCACTCCGCCGACTAGGCTGTTGAGAGAATCCCAGATTCCCGCCTGATCGAGGCCAAAGTAGAGCAGGCACACGGCAAGCAGCCATGCGATAAGCCCGACGAGAGACATCGCCAAGCCCACGCGGAAGGCCGAAATCGGTGAGATCCGCGTAAGGGTTACGTCTCGTCTTGCCATGGATTACTCCTCGCTATCTGCTGTGTTCTTGGAATCCGCAACCTTGAGGTGTTCCTGCTGAACGTCCTCAACGGATTTCTCGCCCTTGGCCACAGCCTGTGCGTCTTCCTCACCATCGTCCTCAACGTTGCGGTCGATTGCAAGCAATTCGACGTCGTCGGAGAGGTTGACCAGGCGCACTCCCATGGTGGCGCGGGAGGAAGGACGAATCTGGCCCACCTCGGTGCGGATGACGCCCCCAGCGGAGGTGATAGCGAAGATCTCGTCTTCCTCATCGACGGAGATAGCGCCGATGAGCTTGCCGCGCTTCGGGGTGTACTTGAAGGTCATAACACCCAAGCCACCGCGGCCCTGTGGCGTGTACTCCTCGATAGCGGTGCGCTTGCCGTAGCCGCCGGAGGTGGCAACCAGCAGGTACTCGCCATTGTGAACCACGGACATGGACAAAAGCTGGTCATCGTCGCGGAAGCGCATGCCCTTCACGCCGGCGGTGGCGCGGCCCATCGGGCGCAGCTGGTCATCGTCAGCGGTGAAGCGGATGGCCTGGCCCTGCTCAGAGGTCAGCAGGATGTCATCGCCTTCGTCGACGAGGGACGCGCCGATGAGCGCATCACCCTCGTTGAGGTTGATGGCGATTAGACCGGCAGAACGTGCGGACTCGTAGTCGGTAAGACGGGACTTCTTGACGCGGCCCTGCTTGGTAGCCAGGACGAGGTAAGGAGCGTCCTCGTAGGACTGAATCTGAATGACCTGTGCGATCTTCTCCTCCGGCTGGAACTCCAGCAGGTTAGCCACGTGCTGGCCACGTGCGGTGCGGCCTGCCTCCGGCAGCTCATAAGCCTTGAGGCGGTAAACACGGCCAAAGTTGGTGAAGAAGAGGATCCAGTCGTGCGTGGAGCAGACAAAGAAGTTCTTGACGATGTCGTCCTGCTTGAGCTCCGCACCGCGCACGCCCTTGCCGCCGCGCTTCTGCGCCTTGTAGGCATCAACCTTGGTGCGCTTTGCGTAGCCAGTGGAGGTGATCGTGACGACCACGTTCTCGCGGGCGATAAGATCCTCGTCGGTGACGTCGCCAGAAGCGGCCACGATCTGGGTACGGCGCTCATCGCCGTACTTTTCAACGATCTCAGCGAGCTCGTCGTGGACGATCTGACGCTGGCGTTCCTCGCGGGCGAGGATGTCCTTGAGGTCAGCGATGATCTCTTCGATCTCAGCCAACTCGTCAATGATCTTCTGGCGCTCTAGGGCTGCCAGGCGGCGCAGCTGCATCGCGAGGATGGCGTCGGCCTGGATATCGTCGACATCGAGAAGCTCCTTCAACCCTTCTCGCGCTTCGTCGACCGTTGGGGAACGGCGGATAAGCGCGATGACCTCGTCGAGCATATCGAGGGCCTTGACCAAACCACGCAGGATGTGGGCACGCTTTTCGGCCTCATCCAGGCGGTACTGGGTACGGCGAACGATGACCTCGATCTGGTGCGCAACGTAGTAGCGCAGCATCTGGTCCAGGCGCAGGGTGCGCGGCACGCCATCGACGATGGAGAGCATGTTTGCGCCGAAGGAGGTCTGCAGCTGGGAGTGCTTGTAGAGGTTGTTGAGCACGACGCGAGCGACGGCATCGCGCTTCAGGGTGACCACGATGCGCATGCCGACGCGGTCGGAGGACTCGTCCTCAATCTTGGAGATGCCAGCGATCTTGCCATTGGCAACAGACTCCGCGATGTTGGAGATCATGTTATCCGGGTTGACCTGGTACGGCAGCTCGGTGATGACGATGGTCTGGCGGGAGCCAGACTCCTCGATGGAGGTCACACCGCGCATACGGATAGAGCCGCGGCCGGTGGTGTAGGCATCCTTGATGCCTTGGTCACCAACGATAAGGCCGGCGGTTGGGAAGTCCGGACCCTTCACGCGTTCCATGCAGGCTGCCAGCGCCTCTTCGTCGGAGGCCTCTGGGTTATCCAGCAACCAGAAGATAGCCTCAGCCAGCTCGTTGAGGTTGTGCGGCGGGATGTTGGTGGCCATACCAACGGCGATGCCGCCGGAGCCGTTCATCAGCAGGTTCGGAACGCGGGAAGGCAGGATGTCCGGTTCCTGGGTCTTGCCGTCGTAGTTCGGGGAGAAGTCGACGGTGTTTTCGCGAATGTCACGGACCATTTCCATGGCCAGCGGGGTCATGCGGCACTCGGTGTAACGCATTGCCGCTGGGCCGTCGTTGCCGCGGGAACCGAAGTTACCCTGGCCATCGACCAGCGGGTAGCGCATGTTCCAGGACTGTGCCAGACGCACCAACGTGTCATAAATTGCGGAGTCACCGTGCGGGTGGAATTGACCCATGGTGTCCGAGACCGGGCGAGCGGACTTCACGTAGCCGCGATCGGGTCGGTAGCCGGAGTCGAACATCGCGTACAGGATGCGGCGGTGCACCGGCTTCAGGCCGTCGCGTACCTCTGGCAGAGCACGGCCGACGATGACGGACATGGCGTAGTCGATGTAACTCGACTCCATCTCCTCGTTGATATCAATCGGTTGAATACGATCAAAGAGATCGTCATTTTGGTCACTCATAACGGCAAATTCTACCCTCTACGCCCCTCTCCCGCCGGCTGCGCCGCACTAGTGATACCACGGTGATACCATCGGGCCATGGCTATGACTCTTCGTCTTACAGCGGAACAGGATCATGCGCTGACCCTCCTGGCCTCCGCGCAAGGCACCTCCAAGCACGAGGCGGTGGTGCGTGCAGTTGTGGCGGCTGCGGCGCGCACGCTTTCCGACGCCGCGGTCCAAGACGCCGCACGCCAGCTCCTGCCCGGCCGCGCCGAGCTCGAGGCAGAAATCCGCAGGGCTCGATCATGACCGCAGAGCAGCTCCTTCTCATCGCGCGCGAGTTCTGCGCGCAACACAAAACCACGGTGACTAACTTTGGCGCGTTAGTTGCCGCCGCGAGCGTCTCAAGTGCCCGAATTGATGGCATCCCCGTCCACGCAAACCGGCAGCAAGCAGCACAAGCGATGCAGCAGATATTGATGGCTTATCCTGCGCTTAACAAGCACAACCGCGCCTTCGCAGCACTTAGCGCCCGAGTATTCATGGAGACGGAATCACGTCTTAGCCTGCGCTGACCTATCCTTTGTTGCCCGAGTTATGTAAGTTATAGCTGGTAACACTCAACTATTCCCTCGAATATCCGCGCGGCTTGGCCTTGAGGAATGACTGAAGCGTCAATGCAACGCGTAGGAAAGGAAGACATGTCTCTGAAGAAAGCCATCGCTGCGGGCGTAGTAGCAGTATCCCTAAGCACCGCTGTCACCCCAGCCGCAACCGCCACCTCCAGCACCCCTGAGACCACCAACACCTGGGAAAACCAGGTCAATCCTAATTTCAAACCAGGCGAGGTAACTTCCTCTCTCACCGGCTCTTCCCCACTCGATTTGGGCATCATCATCGGCGGTTCCGTCGCTGGCGCCGCGCTTATTTTCAAGCTGGTGACCGATTTCGCTCCGGCACTTCTCACCCAGGGCGTCCCGAACCTCGACCTCGAGCGCCTTGCTCGTGACAACGGCTTAACCCAACTTGCAGATCAGATTGCTGCCCTGAAGGGCTAATTGCCGCATTCGGGTTTCAGTAAGATTACTGCCATGTCTAATCTTTCCCAGCTCCTGGAAGAGCCAACCCGCACCAGCGTTGTCACCGCGCTTGTTTCCTTGGTCGATAACACTGTCTCCGAACAATCCGGCATCACCGGCATGGCCATCAAGGGCGCGGTGGCCGCGGCGAAGAAGGTCGACGCCGACATCGTCTCAAAAGGGATCAACCGCGCCCTGCCGGATCTCCTCGGCGAGATGGAATCCTACTGGCAGGAGTTCGAGACCTCCCCGCAGGAGGATTTCGGCACCTACCTGGCCGGAAACGACAAAGAGGTGGCAGATTCCATCTTGGGTGTGGCTGATCGTAATGCAGACCAGGTAAATAATCCGGCGCTGGTGAAGACCTATAACTCCCTACGCAGCAAGATCGCCAAAATTATTGAACCCCAGATTCCGGAGCTCGCGCGCATTTTGCAAAAGCATATGTAACCCCATATGTAAGAAGGTGTAGTCTGGCGCGCATGACTTCAAGCGATAACTATTCTGAATTCATCCGCAGCCGCCACTCCGCCCGCGCCTACCTGCCAGAACCAGTTCCGGCAGAGGTTATTAAACAGGTGCTTATCGACGCCCAGTCTGCACCATCTAATTCCAATACGCAGCCATGGGACGTGCACGTGGTTAGCGGTGAGAAGCTCCACGAACTTTCTGATGCGCTCATCGCCGAGTTCAATGAAAACGGCATCAACCCGGATTTCACCTTGGACTACGGCGAGGGCGTGCACCCTTCCCGTTCCGTTGAGCTGGCAAAGAAAATGTACGGCATCCTAGGAATCGCCCGTGAGGATAAGGAGGGCCGCACCGAGTTCGTGCGCGAAAACCTCCGCTTCTTTGGCGCCCCGCACGCAGCACTTCTTTATATCCCGCCAATGGGCGATCGCATTCGTGCTGCCTTCGATCAGGGCACTTATGCAGAAAGCTTCCTGCTTTCCCTACGAGCCCACGGCTATAACGGAACCCCGCTGGGCATGATTTCGCTCATGGCACCGACCACCCGCGAGTTCCTCGGCATTGATGAGGAGCAGAAGATGGTCGTCGCCATCGCCTTCGGTAAGGCGGACGAAGACAGCCCCGTGTTCAACGTAGAGCCGGGCCGCGCCGATCTTTCTGAGACGGTCACCCTGCACGGCATCGACTTGGACATCTAAGGCCAAATTACAGAAAGCGCCCTGCTCTCCCATTCGAGGAAGAGCAGGGCGCAAGTTTTTCTGGCTCGTGTAAAGCCAAAGGCTTTACACGTCCAGGAAGCGAACGTCCTTCGCGCGGCGGGTAATGAAGGAACGGCGAGCCGAGACATCATCACCCATCAGGATGGAGAAGAGCTCGTCGGCGCGTTGTGCGTCTTCCAGATCCACGCGGCGCAGGATACGGGTGGTTGGGTCGAGTGTGGTCTCCCATAGCTCGGATGCGTTCATCTCACCCAGGCCCTTGTAGCGCTGGATGCCGTCGTCCTTGTTGATCTTGCGATTAGCTTCGAGGCCTTCTGCCAGCAGCTTGTCACGCTCGGCATCGGAGAAGGCATAGCCCGGCTGGCCCTTTGCCCACTTGAGCTTGTACAGCGGCGGATTAGCCAGGTAGACGTGGCCATCCTCAACCAGCTGCGGCATGAAGCGGAAGAGCAGGGTCAACAGCAAGGTCGCGATGTGCTGGCCGTCAACGTCAGCGTCGGCCATCAGCACGATCTTGTTGTAGCGCAGCTTGGAGATGTCGAATTCTTCATGGATACCGGTGCCCAAAGCAGTGATGATCGCCTGGACCTCGGCATTTTTTAGAACCTTATCCATGCGTGCCTTCTCCACGTTCAGGATCTTGCCGCGCAGCGGCAGAATTGCCTGGAACATGGAGTCACGGCCGGCCTTTGCGGAGCCGCCTGCGGAGTCACCCTCCACGATGTAAAGCTCGGAGATCTTCGGATCCTTAGAACGGCAATCGGCAAGCTTGCCGGGCAGGCCGCCCAAGTCGGTGGCGGACTTACGGCGCACCATCTCGCGGGCCTTACGCGCTGCGACGCGTGCGTGCGCGGAGGAAACGGCCTTGTTGATAATCGCTTTTGCCTCTGCCGGGTTGGCATCGAACCAGTCGTTGACGTGCTCGTTGACGGCGCGCTGGACGAAGCCCTTAATCTCAGAGTTGCCGAGCTTGGTCTTGGTCTGACCCTCGAACTGTGGGTCACTGACCTTGACGGAAATGACGGCAGAAAGGCCCTCACGGCAGTCATCGCCGGAAAGGTTGCCGTCCTTCTCCTTGACCAGCTTGTGCTCCTTGGCGTAGCGGTTCATCAAGGAGGTCAGCGCGGCGCGGAAACCCTCTTCGTGGGTACCGCCCTCATGGGTGTTGATGGTGTTGGCGAAGGTGTGGACGGACTCCTTATAGCCCTGGTTCCACTGCAGAGCGACCTCGACCTCGTGATCCTCACCCTTGACGTCGAAAGCGACGATGGTGGGGTGGATGGCGGTCTTGGTCTTATTGAGGTGTTTGACGTAGTCAATCAGGCCGTCTGGGTAGTGGTAGACAACCTTCTTCTGCAGCTTCTTTGCCGGCTTATCCTCGCTCGGGCCGTCTGCTTCGGAATCGACGTCGACGTCGTCAAAGGACTCAGCGTCCAGGGCGGTCTCGCCGGATTCGGCGTCGGCAATTGCCTCAAGCTCGAGCTGCTCCTCGGTAACGCGCTCGTCGATGAGCTCGATGGTCAGGCCCTTGTTCAGGAAGGCCATCTCCTGCAGGCGGCGTGCGATGGTCTGGTAGTCATAATCCGTGGTCTCGAAGATCTCTGGATCGGCCCAGAAACGGATCGTGGTACCGGTACCGCGAGCATTGCCGCCTTCGACCAGCTCATCTGGGATGGCGTTAGAGAAGTTCTGATACCAGTGCTTGCCGTTGCGCTTGATCTCTGCCTCAACGCGAGTAGACAAAGCATTCACAACGGAGATACCGACGCCGTGCAGACCACCGGAGACTGCGTAGGAATCGGAGTCGAACTTACCACCGGCATGCAGCTGGGTCATGACAACCTGGACGGTCGGCGCACCGGAGGCGTGCATCTCCACAGGGATGCCGCGGCCATCATCGATAACCTCAACGCCGCCGTCGGCGAGCAGCTTGACGACGACCTTGGAGGCATAACCAGCCATGGCCTCATCGACCGAGTTATCCACGACCTCCCAAATCAGGTGGTGGAGACCGCGTACGCCGGTGGAACCGATGTACATACCTGGACGCTTGCGGACGGCCTCGAGGCCCTCCAAGATGGTAATGGAACTAGCACCATATGCGTGTTCTTCAGCCACGGAAACGTGTACTCCTTTTGGCTATAGCAAAATCTAAGACTTTAGCTATTCTACACGGTGTCCCCCTACTAGAGAGCGCTCCACACCAGTGAGAGGGCGGAATTTAGCCCGATTTTTCGATCTGGATTTTCTCCCGCGGCGGCTATCCGTAGGTATCTTGCGAGCCTTGCGGCTTCACCCACTGCCGGCCCTGATAATTGCGGTGTTGCTTGGGGCCTTGAATACGCAGTTCAACGATGACGTCGGGCCCGAGGCGGTCCGCGATTTTGCGCAAGATCTGGCGTTGCAGATAGCGCAGCTCCGTAGCCCACACAGAGGCATCGCAAGAAATATAGACGACCTTGTCCTTAATTCGCTCGGGCTTCGTGTGCGCGGCGATGCGCTCGCCCACCAGGTTGGCCCAATTGCCCATGACCCAACCATCAGCAAGCTCGTTTTCCCACCCGCGGCGCACAATCTCCTTGTTCAGCGTGGCACCGAGACTGGGGATATCCAGACTGCGACGCTGCCGCCTGCCATCGGGGCCGGTGGGCCTGCCCACGCGGTATTTCTTCGCTGGTGCATCGTGACTGATCTTCATCTTCGGCGCTGGCTTATCCAGTTTGGGAGCATTCTTGGAATTTGAACGCACACGATCAAAGAAATCCTGAATAGGATCAGTCATCGTCGCTCACCTTTGTAATTTCAGAAATCCGCCCCTCTTGAGTATCCCGAACGGAGACTTCATAGCGCACGATCGGCTCTAGGTTGCCGGGCAGGTCCTCATCCACGGCGGCGGTGATCAGCACTTGTTCGGCTTCGGTAGCCAGGTGCACGAGCTTCTCCCGGCGCTTGGCGTCGAGTTCGGCGAAAACATCGTCGAGAATCAAAATTGGATCGGTGCCTTCCTCGCGCAGGAGATTGAACTCGGCAAGGCGCAATGAAATGGCATATGACCAGGTCTCACCGTGACTAGCAAAACCTTTTGCCGGCTGCGTTCCGAGGTTGAGCACGAGATCATCGCGGTGCGGGCCCACCAGGGAGATGCCGCGCTCGATCTCGCGCTGCCGCTTAGCGGCAAGCTCGGTGAGCATCACTGCTTCCAGTACGTCGCGGTCAGAAACATCGATCGTAGATTTGTACTCGATGTGGGCTGGACGCGATTCCGGGGCCAGGCCTGAATAGGCGGATGGGATCAGCTCGCTTAAGGCGTCGACAAGTGCAAGGCGTGCCTGAATCACCTGCGCGCCTAAATGTGCGAGCTGGGCGTCCCATACATCCAACGTGGCCAAAGCCGAGGCACCATCGGCGTCATCGTAGCCGCGGCGCAGGCTTGACGACGCCGACTTTAAAAGCGCATTGCGTTGCTTTAAGACCTTGTCATAATCCGCCTTTACCCCAGCTAAGCGCGGGGTACGCGAGGCGATGATGTCATCCATGTAGGTGCGCCGCTCAGCCGGCTCACCACGCACGAGCGCGAGATCCTCAGGCGAGAACAACACGCTTTTGACCACGCCCAATACCTCGCGCGGGCTTTTCAACCGCGTGCGATTGATCTGGGCTTGGTTAGCCGCGTGCGGTTTGATGAGCAGGTGCGCGGTAAGCTCGCGGCCCCGATTGACGGCAGTGGTGGAGATTCTGGCATTAGCGGCGCTTTGACGTACCAACGGGGCGTCGTGGCTAACACGGTGCGAGGACAGGTGGGCCACGTACCCGATCGCCTCGACGATGTTGGTTTTGCCAAAACCGTTGCGTCCGACGAACAAAGTGATCCCCGGGCCGAGCTCAATATGCAGCTCAGGCCACGAGCGAAAATCCCGGACGTCGAGTTCGCGGATGAACATTAACCTGGCAGACGGACCGGCATCAGAAGGTAGGTGAAGTTGGTCTCCGGGGTTGGGAAGACTCCATCCTCATCTGCCATCGGCATCTCCTCTGGCTCCGGAATCATAATTGCTGGGCGGGAAGGCTCAGTGAAGCCGAAGACCACGCGGTCAGTGTGGACCACGGCCAGGCCATCCTTGAGGTAGCCCGGGTTAAAGGCGATGGTGAATTCATCGCGGCCGGTAAATGCACAAGGCAAAGTCTCGTCTGCCTTACCGGAATCCGCGCCAGCTGCCAGGGTGACCTGACCTTCAGAAAAGTCCATGCGGATCTGGGCGTTGCGATCAGTCAGCAGGGAAACGCGGCGGATGGCTTCCTGCAGCGGAGCAACCTCGATGCTGGCCATCGCGGTATGCGTCTTTGGCAGCAGCGGAGAGACGTTTGGGAAGTCTGCATCCAGCATGCGCGTGGTGGTCTCGCGGTTATCCGCGTGCAGACCAAACAGGCCCTCTGCGCCAATGTTTTCGCCGGTGCCTACCGCGATCTCCACCGGGATGTTGAGGTGAGTATCAAGGGAGCGGCCGGTGTCTTGCAAGGTCTTCGCAGGAACCAGCAGCTTTGCCTTTACGTCAGGGGATACCGGATCCCACTCGAAGGTGCGCATAGCCAAGCGGAAACGGTCGGTAGCAGTCATTTCGACGTGGGAACCGTTGATTTCCATATGCACGCCGGTCAGCATCGGCAGAGTGTCATCCTTGCCGGCAGCGGATGCGACCTGGCTGATGGCCTCAACGAAAAGCTGTGGGTTGATGGTGCCGGTGACCTCCGGCAGAACCGGCAGCTGCGGGTAATCATCGAGTGGAATGATAGGCAGCTCGAAGCGGGAGGAACCGCAGGTGAGCAGGACCTTGGAATCCTGCTGGGTCATCTCGACTTCCTTGTTCGGAAGGGTGGCAACGATGTCTGCGAGCAACTTACCGGCGACGGCGATGCGGCCTGGTTCGTCGATCATTGCCGCAATGCGTACGCGAGTAGAAACTTCGTAGTCGAAGCCGGTGAATTCCAAACCATTGTCATCGGCGGTGATAAGCATCGCGCGAAGAACAGGCTGCGTCACCTTGGAAGGCAGACTACGGGCTACCCAAGCAACTGCGTTGGCCAGATCATCTTTGGCAACACGAAATGACACAGATTGGTCCATGGTCTCGATGAGCTCCTTGCTGGGTTCTAGCTGGGTTGATTTTTGTAAGTAACAAAAGCTGTTTCCAACTTACCGCATGGGCGCCGTGCGACAGACTTTTGTAATTCACTCGCGGCCTGGTGCCTCGGCTCGAGGCGAGGGCGAGAATTACACACATCCCCTTTTTACTTTAGGGATCAGGAAAAATAGTTAGTAGTAGTAATAACCGTTGTGGGATCTGTGGATAACGCCCTAAACGACAAGGTGGTGGGCCCGATCCGCGCTGTGATCGTGGCTGTGGGATCAGTGTGATCAAATTACATAAATTGTGAGTAACCGGAGGGGGACCGATTTTATCCACAATCTATCCCCAGGATTGTGGAATTTGATCACAGCGTTGATCACAAGCTCCTGATCAGGGCGAATGCTTTGTGAAAAACAAAAATGTGTCGAAGATCTATGAATTACAACAATGAAATTACACAGGTGTGAATAACGCTGTGGATAAATATAACCCGCCACCTAAGTGCAGGTGGCGGGTTATATTTCTAGCTGCAGAAAGCGTTTTAAGAACGGCTGTGGTTCTTGATCCTTTGGGTCAGCGCCTGGATCTCATCGTAGGTATTGCGGTTTTCTGTCATTTCCTTACGGATCTTGCGATCGGCATAAATGACAGTCGTATGATCCTTGCCTCCGAACTGATCACCGATCTTCGGCAAGGAAAGCTCAGTCAGCTCGCGGCAGAGATACATAGCCAACTGGCGGGCATGAGCGACGGCGCGCTTTTTGCCCGCACCGCGCAGGGTCTCGACGTCGATGTCGAAGAACTCTGCTGTTACTTCCATGATCGCAGTTGCCGTAATTTCACGTCCCGCTGAATCGGGCGCGAGATCGTGCAATGCGATCTCCGCCATCTCCAAGCTGATCGGCTCGTTAACCAAAGAGGAATAAGCAGAAACGCGAATCAGCGCGCCTTCAAGCTCGCGAATAGAAGACTCGAAGCGCGAAGCGATGAGCTCTAGAACAGATCGATCTACTTCGGTGCCGTCCGCAGCTGCCTTCTTCATTAAGATGGCTATGCGGGTCTCAAGGTCTGGCGGCTGAATATCCGTGATCAAACCACCTTCGAAGCGAGTGCGCAGGCGATCCTCCAGGGTGGTCAGCTGCTTCGGCGGACGGTCAGAAGACAAGATGATCTGCTTATTGGCTTGATGCAGCGCATTAAAGGTATGGAAGAACTCCTCCTGAGTCGATTCCTTACCCTCCAAGAACTGAATGTCATCAACCATCAAGATGTCCAGATTGCGATAACGCCGCTTGAAGGACTCCTGGCGGTCATCGCGCAAAGAATTGATGTAGTCGTTAGTAAATTCCTCGGAAGAAACGTACTTCACGCGCAGACCCGGATGCAGTACCTGCGCGTAGTTGCCCGCGGCGTGCAACAGATGGGTTTTGCCCAGACCGGAGCCGCCCCAAATAAACAGTGGGTTATAAGCACGCGCTGGATTTTCCGCTACGGCCACCGCCGCGCCGTTGGCAAAGCGGTTGGAGGAACCGATAACGAAGTTTTCAAACGTGTGCTTTGGATTCAGCGACTCTTCCCTATTGGGATCGTGCGCCGGCTGCTCACGCGGAATGCGGGCATCTGCATTGTGCTGAGGCTGGTACTGCTGCTGTTGCTGGTTGTAATGATCGGCCAGTTCATCCAAGCTCGCCGGGGCATGGCTGGTCTGCCAAGCCTGCTGTGGCGGCTGATACTGCGGCTGTGAAGGCGCCTGCGGTGCTTGAGCCGGGGCGTCGTTAAGCGGTGCTTCTTCCTCCACCGGATTGGCCAGAGTTACAGCAAGCGTGCACGGCCTGCCCAGGTGCCGGGTAAGGGCACGCGAGATGTGTGGGCCGAGATCGGTTTCGATGACTGCCTTGGCCTTTTCATTGTGTGCTGCCAGCAGTGCGTAGCCATCCATCATCATGATGGGTCGCGCGAGCTGCAGATACAGTCGCTGCGTGTGGTTGAAGTTGGGTACCTCTGAGTTGGGTTTCTCAGATTGGGCGAGCAGATCTTCCACTACTGCTCGCCAGTTGGCGTTAAGTACCGCTTGTTGATCAGTCAACGCGCCTACCTTGTGCGGCCTTCCCAGAAGAAGGCCCTAGTTCGGACGGAGAAAAATTTACAGTGAATTTCACGGACGTATCCACATCGAAAATTGCGGAACGACCTCGATCTCCACAGAGTTATCCACAGATGTGGAACAAAGGTTTATCCACAGCCTAGTCGATGGCTGTGGATAACTATCAATCGGGTACTTTAGGCTATTTACCTGCTGGAATACAAAAAGTCTAAAGCTAAGATTTAGAGTTATTCACACCTTGTGGACGGCTGTGGAATTCGATTCTTTAGTTTTACCGCCGAGTTAGCGGGGCTGTCTAATGCTTTTCGGTGCGTGCATGGTGTGAACTTAAAATGCAAGCCGCCACATGTGCTCTGACCCCGCAAAGTAGCCTTTTAGCTGCAGATAAAAACATCTTTGTAATTTTGGGTACACCCGGGTGTCGATTTGTTCAAGGCTGCATTCGTCACGTAATCTGTCATGGTCTATCGCAACAGAAGACGTTGCGCGTGAGTGCGAACCCACTCCCAAGGGTTGCTAACTACTCACATATCCATTCATCAGTGGAGCTGGGGGAATAACTTTCTCTGGGCTCCGCGCACAACTTCAAGGAGATAATCGTGGCAAAGGGTAAGCGTACCTTCCAGCCCAACAACCGTCGTCGCGCTCGTAAGCACGGTTTCCGCACCCGCATGAGCACCCGTGCAGGTCGCGCCATCGTCGCAGCTCGTCGCAAGAAGGGCCGCGCAAAGCTGTCGGCATAATCGTGCTTCCAGCCCAGCATAAGCTCACCTCGCCAGCGGAATTCCGCAGGACGATCAAGGGCGGCAAGCGGGCCGGTACACGTACGGTTGTTGTGCACTTTCGTAACAACACCAGCCAAGACACCAAATTCGATATTGCGGCCGCTGGCCCAAGGTTCGGATTGGTTGTTTCAAAAGCCGTCGGGAATGCAGTGGTTCGCCACCGCACCTCCCGGCGGCTTCGGCATGTGTGCAGGTCCCTCTTTCCGGATCTTCCACCGACCGCAGATCTGGTTATCCGCGCGCTTCCCGCAAGCGCCACAGCGAGCAGTGAGCAACTAGAAAAAGACATCCGCAAGGCTCTGCGTAAATGCGGTATGTAAATTCTTCCGGTGTCGAAATCCCGGAAGCTAAGGGTGTGGCAAAACCGATGGTAAAAGCGGTGCGCTTCTACCAAAAGTATTTCTCACCCCTTAAGATGGTTTCCACCTGTCGTTTTGAACCGACTTGCAGTGCCTACGCCCTCGAAGCACTCTCCGTTCACGGAGCTTTCAAAGGCGCCGGCATGGCCATCGCTAGGGTTTGCAAATGCGGCCCTTGGCATCCGGGCGGGTTTGATCCCGTACCCGGCACGAACAACAACTGAGGACTATCCTTGCTTAATATCATCTATTGGCCGATCTCGGCCGTCTTGTGGTTCTGGCACTGGCTTTTGAGCTTCGTGATGGATCCTTCTTTGGGCATCACGTGGATTCTCTCGATTGTCCTGCTGACGTGGACGCTCAAGGCCATCATGGTCAAGCCGACCATCACCCAGCTGCGCTCATCCCGCAAGATGCAGGAGATCCAGCCGCAAATCCAGGAGCTGCGTACCAAGTACGCGAATGACCAAACCAAGGCTGCGCAAGAGATGCAGCGCATCTACAAGGAATCTGGCGTTCGCCCGATGGCAGGCTGCCTGCCGATTTTCGCTCAGATCCCAATGTTCATTGGTCTGTTCCATGTTCTGCGCGCCTTCGACCGCACCATTCAGACTGTGGGTGGCTTCGGTCACCCAGCTGATGAGCCAATGTCGGTGGAGGCTAACGCGAACACTGCGAACTACATCTTCAAGCCGGAATTGGTGCAGCAGTTCCTGGACGCCAAGATCTTTGGCGTTCCGCTGATTACCAACTTGCGCGTGAACTCGCCGATTCTGGATCAGCAGGGCATCACGACGTCGCAGGCAGCGGTCATCATCGTTCCGTTGATTGCCATCATTGTGGTTTTGACCCACTTCAATGCCCGTATGTCGCTTAACCGCCAGGAGGCACGCCGTGCTTCCGGGAAGACTCCGACCCCGCAAGGCCAGAACGCTGAGATGATGCAGCAGCAGATGGCAATCATGAACAAGATGATGCTGTGGGTCATGCCAGGCATGCTGGTCTTCTCCGGTGCTATTTGGCCTATTGGCTTGCTGTTCTACATGTTGGCCAACACCGTCTGGACCTTCTTCCAGACTCGCATCGTGTACAAGAAGATGGATGAGGAAGAGGAGCGAGAGGCAGCCGCCAAGGCAGAACTCAAGCGCACTTCCGCACCGAAGCCAGGCGTGCGCAAGAAGGACAACCGCACCAAGAAACAGCGCAAAAACAACAACTAAAACAGGAGTTTCTAGTGTCCGATTTGGACCCGTCTGAAGTATTTGGCTCCCGTCTGCCACTCGCGCAGGCTTACCACGATTCGCTCGCTACAGACGGGTCCATTCGTGGTTTTATAGGCCCCCGCGAAGTCCCGCGCCTGTGGGAGCGCCATCTTCTCAACTGTGCCGTGATCGGCGATGTCATGCCGGAAGGCGCCCGCGTAATCGACGTCGGCAGTGGCGCAGGCCTCCCAGGCATCCCGCTGGCCATTGCGCGCCCAGACCTTGATATCACCCTGATCGAGCCGCTTCTAAAGCGCTCTAATTACCTGTCTGAGGTCAAGGAGCTGCTGGGCCTAGATAACGTCACCGTCATCCGCGGCCGCGCCGAAGAAGGCCCAGTGAAAAAGGCCGTGAAGGGTGCAGACATCGTGACCTCTCGCGCCGTCGCGCCCTTGGGCAAGCTTGCCAAGTGGTCGCTGCCATTGGTCAAGGTGGGCGGCGAGATGATCGCTTTGAAGGGCGAGTCCGTGTATGAAGAGCTGGAGCGCGACGCAGCTGAGCTAAAGCGTGCTGGCGCAGGTAAAGCCGAGGTCACCACCATCAAGGGCACGACTATCATCCGTGTCCCGCGCGTGAACTAGAGTAGACGGCATGACTAATCCACGTCTTATCACCATCGCGAACCAGAAAGGCGGCGTTGGCAAGACCACGTCGGCTGTCAATCTAGCCGCGGCGCTCGCTGAGGCCGGCAAAAAAGTGTTGGTGATCGACCTGGACCCGCAGGGCAATGCCTCAACTGCGGTGGGCGCTGCCCATACCTCGGGCACTGATTCGAGCTACGAGGTCTTGCTGGGAGACCGCACTGCGGAGCAAGCAATGCAGCCGTCTCCTTCTAGCGCCAATCTCTTCTGTATTCCCGCCACCATTGATCTGGCTGGCGCGGAGATCGAAATGGTCTCGCTGGTACGCCGTGAGTTCCGCCTTTATGACGCACTCCATAACGGCTTCCTTGAAGAGCACGGCTTCGAGTACGTCTTCATTGATTGCCCGCCTTCGCTGGGCCTTTTGACCATCAATGCCATGACCTGTGCCGAAGAGGTCATCATTCCTATCCAGTGCGAGTACTACGCACTGGAGGGCGTGGGCCAGCTGCTGGGCAACATCTCCATGATTCGTGAGCACCTCAACGAGGAACTACATATTTCCGCCGTTTTGCTCACCATGTATGACGCCCGCACCAAATTGGCAGAGCAAGTTGCCCATGAAGTACGCGAACAATTCGGCGCTGTAGTTCTTGGTAATGTAATTCCGCGTTCGGTGCGCGTGTCTGAGGCGCCGGGTTACGGCAAGACTGTTATCTCCTATGATCCTTCTTCCACCGGTGCTAGGGCTTATTCGGCGGCGGCCCGCGAGCTCGATTCGCGCGGTGACTACCGCCCGCACCCCACCACTGGCGCCATCGGCGTTAGCCCAGAGATTTTCGCTGAATTGGAAGGATAAGTTTTAGCATGACGGAACAAAAGCAAGGTGGCCTCGGCAAGGGTCTTGCAGCACTTATCCCTTCTGGCCCCGACGCCCCATCCCGCAAGCCGCGCCTTGGTAACGATGCAGCAGATATCATCCTTGGCGCTGCTACCGGCGGTCCAGCTGGTGATAAGCCCCGCGTGAAGGGCGCGCCAACCATTCCACAGGGCGCTAATAAGAAGCGTCAGGCAAAGCCTTCCGTGATCGGCGCTACCTACCGCGAGATCGCGGTCGGTGACATCATTCCTAACCCAAAGCAGCCGCGTACCGTCTTCGACGAAGAAGGCCTCGCAGAACTCGTTCATTCCATCAAGGAGTTCGGTCTGCTCCAGCCGGTCGTCGTGCGCCCGGCAGATGAGGGCGGCTTTGAGCTCATCATGGGTGAGCGTCGTTGGCGTGCTTCCTCCAAGGCGGGACTTGCCACCATTCCGGCCATCGTCCGCGATACCAAGGATGACAACCTCCTGCGCGATGCCTTGCTGGAAAACATTCACCGCGTGCAGCTTAATCCATTGGAAGAGGCACACGCCTACCAGCAGTTGCTGGAGGAATTCGGCGTCACCCAGAACGAGCTGGCTGATCGCCTCGGCCGTTCCCGCCCGCAGGTGACCAACATGATTCGCCTGCTCAAGCTCCCGGTGAACGTGCAAAAGCGCGTCGCTGCTGGCACCTTATCCGGCGGCCATGCGCGTGCCCTGCTGGGCCTGCCCGATGCTGAGGCCATGGAGCTCATCGCCAACCGCATCATCGCAGAAGGCCTGTCCGTCCGTGCCACCGAGGAAGCGGTTACGCTGTACAAGAGGGGCGATAAGCCACAGGAGAAGAAGCCTGCTGCCCCGCAGCCACAGTACTTCACCGATTCCGCAGAGCGCCTGTCTGACCGCTTCGACACCAAGGTCACCGTCACCATGGGCAAGCGCAAGGGCAAGATGGTCGTCGAATTTGGCGATCAGGAAGATTTCGAGCGCATCCTTGGTCTCATCGAGGGCAAGTAATGCTCGTCGAGTCAGTCAAGGAAGGGGTGGAAATCAACCCCTTGGCGGCTCGTTCCATCTTTTGGGAGCTTGATACTGAGGTAACTGATCCCGCCTTCGAGAAAGAGGCGTGGATTTCCGCTGTGCTCCTAAGCGCCGGCGACTGTGGCCTAACGGTGGGCAACGAGGCTACGGTCTTCTTCTGCCCCGCTGATTATGCGCCTGGGGCGTCCAAGCTGCCTACCGCACCCGTGAGCCAGGACGCAGCTTTGCTGTCCTCATTGTTTGTGAAATCCCATCGCGCGGCACGTGGCTTGGAAGCGGTGCTTCTCGACGCCGCGATTATGAACCTTTCCTCGCGTGAGTTCAGCGCGGTAGAAGCTTTTGGCTACCGCGACGCAAAAGAGGCAGAGTTCCTATTACGCGAAAAACCCGCCTTCATCGGGCTTCTGTCAGTAGAAACCTTAGAATCGGCGGGTTTTATGGTGGTCCAAGACCACCCCGTTACTCCACGGCTGCGCCTGGATCTCCCACCAGCCTTCGACCTGCTCTCGGCCGCTGCGGTAGAAGATCTGCTAGCAAAAGCTTTGGCTTAAGCCTCCTCGGCGCGCAGCAACTCCGAGAACTTATAGGTGCCGGTGACAGCATCGTCATCATCGAGCAGGTAGAGGCGCTTTACAGAAACCACGATTGCTTCTGCAATATCATCGCGCTTGGCTGGCGTAGTAAGCACTTCTACGTCACCAGGGTTGGTGAGATAGCCCAAGACAACCTGGACAACTGGCATCTGCGTCAGGCGCAAAAGATCCCAGGTGCGGCCGTGGTTCCAGCAGTTTTGCAGTGGCGTGCGAGCCACGATCTCGCGCTGGATGAAACCAGAAAGAGTTTCACCAATGAGCGAGGAGCTGCCGATCTCTGAACCAAAGTAGAAGGTGGCAATGCCATTGGCCTTCTCGTTTGGATAGCGGTCACAAGCCAAAGAAATAACCAGATCGGCGTCGAAGGCGTTTGCCAGGTCCGCACGGTCCTTGACAGAAGGATTATCGGTACGTGGACGCGAGATGATGGTTTCCATGCCCGCTGCAATCATGCGTCCGGCCACGCGCTCTGCCAAGTCCCACAGAAGCTCTTCTTCGGTGACGTCACCAAAGCGGCCCTTGACCTTGATGCCCTTGTCGGCACCGCCTAAGGCAGGGTCGATGACGACGCGCTTGCCTGCAAGCTGTGGGCCGGCGTTGCGGACACGCTCGCGCTCTTGGATGTTGTGTGCGGAACCGCCGGTGATCCGGCGGCCCAGCAGATTAAGAGCGTTGATCGTGGTCGGACCACACACGCCATCCTTCTGGAGACCGCTGTTGAGTTGGTATTCCATGAGTGCGGAGTGAGTATCGGGACCGAAGTGGCCATCCACTCGGTTCTGGTAGAAACCGAGTTCTTGAAGTTGCTGCTGAAGTTGTGCGACATCGTCGCCAACTAAAACGTTGCCCGGCTCGTACGTGAGTACGCGCGCGCCCAAGCTATAAGAAGCCTGGCGCAGCTCACGAAGGGTAAGGTCATCGATTACGCCGGTGGGAACAATTCCGCGAGACTGCTGAAAGGCCTTGATGACCTCAGAGAGTTCGGCGTCGAATACTTTTTCCGTCTCGGAATACTTTTGTTGCTTCCAATCGGACAGTGCGCCTCGGTAATCCTTCATGAGGCCGAGACGGGCGAGGGTTGCACGTGCTTCGGCGACGCGGACACTTTGGTCACCGACCTGCAGAACGCGATTCACACCTACCCCTTTTCTCGTGTTAAAACTGTGCGCCCTGTGACGCATGTGAATAAGGCTACCAGTTAAAGCTGCTTTTGAATTTGTGCCACGATGTCTGACTTGGAACGCAGGCCGACAAATTCGTCGACCTTCTCGCCGTTGCGGAAGATCAGCACAGAAGGAATCGACATGATCTGGAACATGCCGCCCAGAGTGCGCTCCTCGTCGACATTAACCTTTACGACGGAAACATCCTCGCCCAACTCGCTGGCAACTTCATCCAAAATCGGGGAAAGCTTCTTGCATGGACCACACCATTCAGCCCAGAAGTCCACGACGACAGGCTTGGAAGCCGAAGCCTCAACGACGTCAGTACGGAAAGTATCCGTGGTTACGCTTGTTACGTTGCTCATGATTATTAAACGCTTTCTGCGAGGAAGTGTTCCGCATCGATTGCTGCGCGGCAGCCGGAGCCTGCCGCAGTAATAGCCTGCTGGTAATGGTCATCAACCAAGTCGCCGCAGGCGAAGACGCCCGGCAGGTTGGTCTTGGTGGAAGGCTGCTCAACGACGACGTAGCCGCCCTCGTTGAGCTCAACCTGGCCTTCCAGGAAGGCGGAGCGTGGATCGTGGCCGATGGCAACGAACATCGCGGTGACGTCCAGTGTGGAGACCTCACCGGTGATGGCGTCCTTGATCTCCAGGCCGGCAACCTTGCCCTCGCCCTCGAGAACGCGCTCTACGGTCTTGTTGGTAGCCCACTTGATCTGTGGATTGGCCTTTGCGCGCTCCAGCATGATCTTGGAAGCTCGGAAGTTCTCGGAGCGGTGAATGATGGTTACGGTCTCTGCGAACTTGGTGAGGAAGGTTGCCTCTTCCATTGCAGAGTCACCACCGCCAACGACGGCGATGTTGTGGCCCTTGAAGAAGAAGCCGTCACAGGTAGCGCAGGCAGAAACGCCGCGGCCAGCTAGCTCGGCCTCACCCGGGATGCCCAGGTAACGCGGTGCTGCGCCGGTGGCAAGAATGACGGTTCGAGCTTCGAAGACCTCGTCTCCAACGTGCAGCTTCTTGATATTCCCTGCCAGCTCGACAGAGTCAACAACTTCCATGCGCAGGTCCGCGCCGAAGCGGATGGCCTGGGAACGCATTTCTTCCATGAGCTCTGGGCCCATGATGCCTTTCTGGAAGCCTGGGTAGTTCTCCACCTCGGTGGTGTTCATGAGTTCGCCGCCGTACTCGAAGCCCTCGAAGACGATCGGCTTCAGTTCAGCGCGTGCGGCGTAAAGCGCCGCGGTGTAACCGGCAGGGCCGGAGCCTACGATGGCGACATCGTGGACGGTCATTAAAAACTCCCTTGCAATGTTTTGCTGGATTAACCCCACAAATCCTACCCGCGCCATGGTTAAATTCGGGTATCAGAAACGGGGTTGATGCTTAAACGTGACCTGTCCTGCAACGCTAAATATCGCAGGCTTATTTCCTTATTTAGGCCATGGCCTTGCGTAACACGCTACGTGCGCGGGCTCTACGGGATTTGATAGTACCTGGCGCTACTCCCTGCGCTGCGGCGACTTCGGCGATGCCATAGCCTTCAATGTCGGTCCAATACAGGGCGTCGCGCTGGTCTTGGCGCAGCAGCTCTAGGGCTTCGCGGACTGCCAGTTTGTCATCCAAGAACTCGTTCGGGTTATGCGCAAGCAGATGGTTGCGGTCATCATCGATGAAGTCCACATCGAGAGAAGAATTTTGCTGGTTGGAGCGATGCTTAACGTAGTCATAACCACAATTCATGACCAGTCGATGCAGCCAAGTAGAAAGCGCTGACTTGCGCCGGTACTTGTGCAGATTGCAGCTGGCGCGAAGCAGGGCTTCCTGGACGACGTCCTGCGCATCGGTGTCGTTGTGCGTATAACGGCGCGCCACAGTTGTAAGGCGGGCGCGGTGCCTTTCTACTATGACGGAAAAGGCTTTGTTATCCCCCTCGATGAAAGCCTCAACCAATTCATGATCACTGCGTTCAGACATGTAGATTCCCCCCGGATCAACAAGTATGTGAACCTGTTTTAACCGAGGGGAATCTAGTCGCGCTAGCGAACTGTGTCTTTCCTATTGACCACTTTTGACCCGCAGCGTGCGGCGCAAGTGATCCTGGCATTCGAGCAGCACGCGGCGCAGGGCACGTGGACGCTCAATGCGCAGGAACTCGTCCGTCGCGGCGTCTGCCATAGGCAGCTCTGGGTAGAGCCCACGGACGAGACGGTTGGCGATTTCGATCGGATGCTCCTGCCAGATCTTGTCCAAGACCGTGAAGAACTCTTCGGCGAAAGGCTCGGTGAGCTGCTTCGAACGTGGCGCGTTGAAAGCGGCAAGCAGGGAATCGACCTCGGCATTCGAGTAAGCGCCAGGTCGCAGGACCATATCAAAGACCTCGTGCTTGTCCCCTGGGAAGGAACGGGATACGCCGAGGTACGCCGCTGCACCGGTCAGCGTGTTATCGCGCTGCTTTTCTGCTTCCAGCTCCTCCTTCGTCACTGCCTCACGGGCTGCGAGCGCACGCAGCGCGGCCCAGCGAATATCGGGATCCGTGGCGTCGTCAAGCACTGCACGCAGGCGCTCGTTGGTGTCCTCCGGGCTGTCACCGAGCGCCGCGATGGCCGCGCGCGTGAGCAGCAGGTGGGTATCGGTACCTTTTTCTGCGTCTTGCAGCAGCTGCCAAATGTGGTTGGCAAAGTCGGGTGATTCCGGCAGATAATGGCTAACGGCGTACTGCGCATTGTTCAGGGCCGTGGCCAGCAGTGACGGCGACTCCCCTACTGCGTGCCGCAGTACGGTGTCGACGTAGTTTTGAGCCGGCCATTCGCCATCGCGCGTGAGGTTCCACAGGGAGGTCCAGATGACGGCGCGGGAAAGCTCATCCTCAATCGCGGAGAGCTTGTCTTGGATGGTGGCAAGTGAGGTTTCGTCGAAGCGCACCTTGGCATAGGTGTGGTCGCCATCGTTAAGCAGCAGCAATGCGGGTGCTGCCAGGCCAGAGGCGGCATCGACAATCGTGCGCGGGCCGGCGACATCGACGTCGAGGACCGCGTACTTGTTGAGATCGGCGTCGAAAAGCGCGGCGTTGAGGCGGTGCGGACGTGTCTCATCCTCGGCCTCGGCGAGCACGGCCAACTCCGTGATTTTTTCTCCTTCTACGTGCAGCTGCGGGGTCAGGGTGTCTGGACCCCAGGTCTTGAGCCATGCTGCAGACCACGCGTCGAGATCGCGCTCGGTGTGGTTTTTCAGCGCATCCAGGAGATCATCGAAGGTCGCAGCGCCGAAAGCATGGGCCTGGAAGTAGTCCTGCGCGCCCGCATAGAAGTTCTCACGGCCGACGTAGTGCACCAATTGCTTGAGTACGGAAGCGCCCTTGGCATAGGTGATGCCGTCGAAGTTTTGGCGCGCGGCATCCACGTCTGGGATATCGGCCTTGATGGGGTGCGTGGTGGGCAGCTGATCCTGCAGGTAAGCCCAGTTCTTGCGCTGGCCTGCGAAGTTCGCCCACGCCTCGGTGTATTCGGTGGCCTCGACGGAGGAATCCGCTCCCATGAACTCCGCGAATGACTCTTTGAGCCAGAGATCATCCCACCACTTCGGTGTCACGAGATCGCCGAACCACATGTGCGACATCTCGTGCAGGATCGTGTTGGTGCGGCCCGCATGCTGGGCACGGGTGGCCTGGGAGCGGAAGAGGTAGGTCTCGGTGAAGGTCACCAGGCCCGGATTCTCCATCGCACCCAGGTTGTACTCCGGCACAAAGATGGAATCGTACTTGCCCCACGGATACGGGAACTTGTACGCCTGGTGGAAGAAATCCATGCCTTGTGCAGTGATTTCTAGGATCTCATCGTCGAGGTACTGTTCCATCGACGCACGTGCGAAGGCGCGCAGCTGCGCGCTTAGGGTGCTATCCGGCGCGTTCCAAGTGCGCTGCTTGGACACGTAGGGCCCTGCGGCAAAGGAGGTCAGGTAGGTAGAAAGCAGCGGAGTGGATGCGAAGGTGACGCTCACGGAATCGCCGGACTCGCTGCGGTTTTCCTCCGGCTGGTTCGAAAGCAGCTGCCAGCCTGTTGGGCCGCTCAACGTTACCGTGAAATTCGCCTTGAGATCCGGCTGATCGAAGCATGGGAAGATGCGGCGGGCGTCGGAAGGCTCAAGGTGCGAGTAAAGGTAGGTATTCCCATCGGCCTGATCCTGCATGCGGTGCAGGCCCTGACCGGTGCGCGAATAGCGTGAGGAGCCCGTGATCTCCACGCTGATCTCCTCGCCTACCGGAAGATCGCGCAGGTAGATGCGCCCACCATCAAAGGTATTTTCCACCTCCGTGCCGTTTAGCCGCACGGAACGGACCTTATCGCCCAAGTAATCCACGAAGGTCTCAGGTGCGTTAGTCGTAAAGGTGATGCGGGAAGTTACCTCAAATGTCTCCGCCGAGGTAGGCGCGCTGTTGACATCAAGGTGCAAGTGATAAGCGGAAATCTGCAGCGCCGCACTGCGGGCCTGCGCTTCAGCCTGTGTGAGGTTCGCGGTTTTGCGGGAGGTCGTGTTAGCCATGTCGCTTATTTTAGGGATTGCCGTGCCCCGCGACTCCGTTTTTATCTGCTTGGTCTGATTGTTTCGGCTTGGCGGGTGCAAGGACCTTGTGGGAGAACCTTGCGGGAGAGCATTGTGGGCGCATGACTAAACCCCAACATCGACCGCACTTTGGGTGCGTTATCGGTGATGGGGTTTATGGCTGCTAGCCGGGCCAAATTTGGCCGCAAATTTCTTACTGCTTAATAGCGGAGATCTCGAGCTCGATCTTGATCTCCTCGGAGACCAGGACGCCGCCGGTCTTCAGCGGTGCGTTGAAGTCGATGCCGAAGTCGGTGCGGTTGATCTTGGTGGTTGCCTCGAAGCCGAAGCGGGTGTTGCCGAATGGATCCTCTGCCAGGCCCTCTGCCTCGACGTTCAGGGTGACCAGCTTGGTGGTGCCCTTGATGGTGAGGTCACCGGTAACGGTGCCGTTGCCAGTCTCGTCAACGTCAAAGGAGGTAGCGCTAAAGGTTAGTTCTGGGTACTGCTCGACGCTGAAGAAGTCATCGCCCTTAACGTGTTCGTCGCGGTCCTCGTTGCCGGTGTTGATGGAAGTGGCCTTGATGGTGGCCTCCGCCTTGGAATCGGCGATGTTTTCAGCGACGGTGATGGTGCCCTCGAACTCGTCGAACTTGCCGCGGGTCTTGGTGACCATTGCGTGGCGAGCCACGAAGCCGATGGTGGAGTGTGCTGGGTCGATTGCGTAAGTGCCTGCGAACATGGTGTTCTCCTAAGAAGTTTCGTTTTGTTGATGTGACAACATTGATTCTAGTTGCCGCTTTGGAATAGTCAACGCTTTAAGTAAAACTACTATTTCCAAAGACAAACGCCACCATGCCTAAGCAGGCATGATGGCGCTATTCAATCGTGAATAAAATTATGACAATCCAACGACTTGCATCTCTGAGACGGCTGTCTTGCCGTCAAACATGATGAGCACGCCGTCGAAGCCCTCCTGGACCTTCTCTAATTCGATGTCCTGCTTGGAAGAGCTCAGTTTACCTTCGGCCAGCTCGGTGCCCTCTGGGTCCTGCGGATCGAAGTCGGCCATGTCGACGCCATAAACCGTGAACTTGTTTCCCGTGGCGCCGTACTGGCTCAGTTGCAGCACGTGCAACTGCGTTTTCTTCTCAAGGGTGACCAGCGCGCCTTCTTCCACGTTGACGCGGTCAGCGGTCTTGCCATCAACGAGCGCCTTCTGCGGCTTATTATCCGGAACCGTGAAGGCTTCCTTTTCCTTCAGCAACACGGGCGGCGTATTCGGGAAGCTCGTTACCGAAGTCGAAGGCTTCGACACTGGCGAGTCATCGCCCACTAGGGACATGATCCACGCCGTCAGCGCCGCCATCAACACCACGAAGACCGTGGCAAAGACGCCCAGCACAATCGCGCCCGATCCCGAGTAGCCGCGGCCGCCAAAGCCCGGGATGGCCTCTGGTTGTTCAACCTTTTCTTCCGGAACGTCGAGCTTGTGGACCTCAGGTGCTTCGCCCTCGCCTTCGAGCTCCGCGTCCTCCTTGGCGAACTCCTCAAGCTTCTGCGCACGCTCGGCCAGTCCGTCTTCGGAATCGGCAATTTCTTGCAGCTCACTGGAACCTGCGGCCTCGGTCAACAACGTGATCGTGGAGTTGATTCCATCGAGGTCGGTTTCTTCCGTGTTGCGCTCCAGCACAGCGGGGAAAGCCAGCTTTGCGACGCCGTCGGTACCGATCTGCACGCGGCTGCGGTTATCCAGACCCAACACCAAGCCGTTTTCGTGGGCCGTAGCGATATCCGCAACCAGCGGAGCCAGAGCACGTGCGACGGCCTTTGGATCCAGGTTGTGGTCTTCTGCAACCGTCTTCAACGGCGTGCCCTCAATCCAGTCAGCCACTACGAGGCAGCCCTGACGATAGGACAGGATCTTGATGTTTGATGCAATCGCCGAAAGATGAAGCTCGCTGAGCTTGCGGGTATTGCGGGAGATCTCAGCCGAGCGGCGGGCAGCTACCGCCGGGGTGGCCGGTGCCAGCGGAGCCTCACCAGTGGTGTCCACGAAAGTCAGGGAGACGAGCCTGCCAGAGGACTGTTCGCGGGCCTTCCAGAAGCGGGCACCGGGGACGGAGCCGTAGTCTTTCAGCAAGCGGAAGCGGCCATCAGAGACCGGAGCGCCCGGCACCAGGCTCGGGCCGCGGACAATGCCAGCAGACATCGGTGGCGGAACCGGCGAGGAGTTGAATGCGTCTGCCGTGTAGACCGGCTGAATCTCTCGCACCTCCGGTTCCTCGATTTCGATGGCTTCGGCGTGCTCGATCTTGATGATCTTCGACATGCCCGGAATGCGCTGCAGCTGGCGGCCCAAGTTGATGACTTCTGGCAGTCCGGAGCGCGAAAGCACGATGCCGGCCACGACCACGAATACAACGCCCAGGAACGCTACTTCGAGCAAGTAGACGATGGAAGGAATGCTGTCCGGCAAGACGAGGTTGAAGCACCAGTGGAGGGCGGTTGCTGCGAGCAGGCCAATGCCACCGGCCAGGGTGGACCAGATGACGGTGGTGCGCAGTTCGCGGCCGCCCAGGCTGCCCAGCTTGCGCTTAAGCAGGAAGCCGCCGATAACCGCACCGGAGAGGAAGCCGAAGCCGTTCGCGGTACCCAGCAGGATGACCACGCGGTCGGTGGAGTCAGCGACCATCGGAGCAAGCAGGGTCAGCGCAATCTTGGTGGCCGTAATGCCGGCGATGATGAAGGTCGGCGTCCAGGTTTCCTCACGGGCGTAGAAGACGCGCAGGTGCAACAGCACGAGCGCATAAGGAATGAGCGTGAACGCGGAGAAGCTAATAGTCAGGCCGAGCTGCTCTGCGCTCGATGCGCCATAAGCGCCGTATTGGAACAGCGCGCGGGCGATTGGAATACCGAAGCCGGTCATGAAGATGACGATCGGAATAAGAGCGATAAGCGTCAGCTTCGAACCCAGCGTGAGATCGCGCACCACGGCTTCGACATCGCCGTTCGCTGCGTTGCGCGAAAGCCGCGGCATGATGGCGGTCAGCAGCGTGACGCCGATGACGCCATAAGGCACCTGCAGCATTAGCCATGCGTTCTGATAGACCAACATCGCGCCGTGGTCGGCGTAGGAAGCCACCTGGGAAGTGACAATGTAGCCGGCCTGGGAAATGGCAACGTAGACAATAATCGCCAACGCCATTCCGCCGAACTGCTTGATGCGATGATCGATTCCCCACTTCGGGCGCAGATCGATCTTGGCCTTAACCAGATAGGGAACCAAGATGAGGCACTGGACTACCACGCCCAACGTGGTGCCCAAGCCAAGCAAGATGACGTGCTTATCTGTCACGGGGGAAGCTGCCGTCGGATCCAGCTCGCCCGGCAGCAAGCGGTACATCAACAGCACCGTAATGGAAATGACGTTGTTGATAACCGGCGCCCAAGCGCCCGGCCCGAATACATTCTTCGTATTCAGGATCGCCTGGAAGAGCGCGAATAGACCATAGAAGAGGATCTGTGGAAGCAACAGATACGCCATCGACGTGGCCTGGAAGGCATTAACTTTACTGTCTTCCGGGACCATCAATCTGGTAATCAGTGGCGCGAAAACGATCGACAAAATCGTCACCACCGCAAGTAGCGACATCGCCAGGGTAAACAGCCTTCTCACGAAGGTTCTGCCGTTATCCGAATCTTCCTTTTCGGCTCGAACCAAAACTGGAACCACCAAAGAAGTCAGCACGGCGCCCAGGACAATCTCAGTAATGAGGTTAGGGATCTGGTTTGCCGTACCGAAGGCAGTTCCGACTACTTCGCCGAGGGTTGCGCCAATGAGCATCTGACGCAGGAAGCCAGTGATGCGCGAAAATAGCGTGGCAATCGCCATGGTGCCTGTCGCGCGGACAATCGAGCTATTGGAGTCTGCCTCCTGCTCGTGGTGAGAGCCACGCAGCGTCGACTTGTCTTCTTCCGGAACGACCTGGACGGGTTCGATCCGTTTCTCCGGCACAGGTGCCGGTGGCGTCGGCGTCACGATGCGACGGCGGGAGCCATATTCATTAGTCATAAAAGGAACTAACTATCTCTTTTTCGAACTTTTCTTTTTCTACGGCCCAGCCGAAAGAGCAGGGTCAAAATGAGAGCAAGAGCGGCAATGGCGCCGACTCCGTACACGCTTACGATACCGGCACGAGTCTGAACAGCGATATTTATCGGCTCGGAGATGGTCTGCTGGTTAGGCGTGGCCAACCACAAGCTGATGTCTGTTCGGTCGACGTCCGGCATATCTGCGGTCATGGTTACCGTAATGGAACCCTTTGCTGGGATGCGCACGCGCGACGGAGTGTTGAGCGAGGCGTCGTCGGACTCATAGATAAGCGAGGCGTCGACAGGCAGCGGCAGTCCATTTTCCGCCACGATGAGCAGCGGCGATGAATCCGAGACGCGGGTATAGACGTTGCCCGGTGGGATCAGCGACACCGAAGAACGCAGAGTGCGCAGCATCTCAGATTGCTTGGACAGGCGGTAATCAAAGTCCCGGGACAGCGCCAACAGCAGGTCGCGGCGCAGCGGCAGCGTAAACTCATAGCGCGTCATCGCAATCGCCGGGTCGTTGACCATGATGTTGGTCAGCTCATCCGTATAACGCGCCTGCTGCTCCACGCGCACGATATCCGTGTCGCTGTAGGCATTTTCATCCTCATAAGGCGAGCCCGACGGGCGTTCAGTCTCCTCCAACGGCAGCTGCGTCACTGGGCGCGGCTGCACCTTGTCATGCTCGATGAGCCGCGCCGCGGTCTCGAGCACCTTCTGGCCTTTTTCCGGGCTCAGGTTATTGGGCAGCTTGGCCACCACATCTTCTTCACTTGCCGCAATGCTTAGCGATGCCGCGCTGCTCAGCGCCTCAGCCAGCGCAGAGTTCTCTGCCTCATCGTGGCGCAGATACGGGTTGCCGTAGCCCGCCTTCGGATCCAGAAGCGCTCCCAGCGAGGCGTTGAAAGTTGCAGCTTTACCAGACCAGCCGGTGTTATCGGCCACCAGAGCCGGGCGTGAAAACTCCTGGGTGACATACCCGGCGTCGGGAAGCAGCAGCGTCGACGTCGGCTTGCCCAGCAGATCATCGAAGTGGCGGTCGATCGCCTCATTAGTCAAGAACTGATTATTAATGTGGGCTACCGCATTGATATCGGTGTTGCCCCACGGCAGCGCCATCGTGCAATCGATCTGCTTGAGGCGCTCAATCCACGCCTTCGCATCCGCGGAACCGCTGCCCTTCTCGCCGCGTTCTTCGGATTCATCCCTGAACCAAGAGTCGCGCAGGCGCTTCGGGCGCTCCGCAATAGAAGGACGCGTGGAATTGACCGTATAACCATCGGCCATGCGGTCCACCGTATCCACCAGCGCAGGATCCAATGCCACGCAGCCCGCACCCTTTAAATCATGATCCAGGTAGGAGTCCAGCAACTTATCCAGCCGGCCGCCCTCACGCAGCTCTTCGGCCAGATGATCATCGCTCAAGATGAGGGACTCTCCCCCGGTCTCACCAGGCACGATGTTTATGTCCGCGGTGATCGGGTAGATCAGCGTCAGGGCGTGATGATTTTCCACCGGCGCATTGAAATCAAAGATCATGCGCTCCTCGGCAAAGCTATTGGCTTGCCCATCCTGGGTACCCGTCAGCGTGAAAAGCAGCGGGTAATTGCCCGGCTCCGTCATTGCGAGCGTGGGCTCCTGCCCCAAAGAAAGCGGCGCTTTGATCGTCACTTCCTTGGTATCCCCTGGGCCAATGCTGCCTGCGCTTGTCGACGCCCCGTAGTACGGGTAGGTGCCCGCCGCCAGCTCTTCCTGGGCCTGCGCAGTGGTCGAAATGGCATCGCTGCGCCGACTCGTAATCTGCAGATCCTCGATCTCTTCTTCCGTCGGATTATGGATCCGGAAGGTCGCGGACATGACGCCGTCTTCGGTTGACTCGGTGAGCATGTCGAAGTCGAGCGTGCCCGCCGCCAGCTCTTCCTGGGCCTGCGCCTGCGCAGGAATCGGGGCAGCCAATGCTCCCGCGAGGATCAGTGCTGCCAGCCGCTTCACCGTGGGGTCGCCTTTCCTGCGGCGGCTTCCTTTCGAGCCAGATCTGGCAGTAGATCGTGCGCGATGCGCGCCAGCTTGCGTTCATCGGCATAAGCCAGGTGCTCGATGAGCTCCGAGACCGGGATCCAGGAGACCTCGGTGACTTCTGGGTCCTCGTCGTTCAAGACGCCGTCGACAAAGCGCAACAGGTGGTGATGCACCGTCTTGTGGATGCGCACGCCCTCAGAGACGAACCAGTAATCAATCATTCCAAGATCCGCGAAGACCTTGCCGTGAATACCCGTTTCTTCCCAAACCTCACGCTCAGCGGTGACGTTTTTGTCCTCACCGTTTTCCACGTGCCCTTTCGGCATGGACCACAGCAGGCGGCCGCGGCGGTCGAGGCGCCCGATGAGCGCTACATAAATACGGGACAGATCTACCTGGTCCCCATCGACGGCTTCGGCGAGTCCGGACACGACAAGTCCACCTGCGGAAGTCTCGTCACGCGTGGTCATGTGCGTGGCGGAGCTGCGCTGGGGGCGTCTTTCCGGACGGCGGCGGCGACGCCGTCTGCCGGAACCTTGTTCGTGCTTAGTCATCCTAGTTAATCGTAGTAGACTCACACCCGTGAATTTTCAGGACACTCAGCTAAACGGCGTTGAAAAGACTCTAGCCTCGCTCAGTGGCCTCGCAGAGCAATTTCGTGCTCGCGGAAACCGGCTCTATCTAGTCGGCGGCTCTGTGCGTGACGCGTTGTTGTCGCGCCTCGGCCACGATCTTGACTTCACCACGGATGCGCGTCCCGAGGTGGTCCAGGAGATCTTGGAAGGCTGGGCCGAAAAGGTCTGGGATACCGGCATCGATTTCGGCACTGTATCGGCCGTCTATAAAGGCCAGCAGATCGAGATCACCACTTTCCGCTCCGATTCCTATGATGGGGATTCCCGTAACCCCGAGGTAGTCTTCGGCGACACCCTCGAAGGCGATCTGGTCCGCCGCGACTTCAAGGTCAACGCCATGGCCATCGAGCTCAAGGAAGATGGGTTTGAGTTCCACGACCCGATGGGTGGCCTAAGCGATCTGCAAAACAAGATCCTCGATACTCCTGATAAGCCGGAGATCTCTTTCCACGATGACCCGCTGCGGATGCTGCGCGCTGCGCGCTTTGCCGCGCAGCTGGAATTCGAGGTGGCAGATCGCGTCAAGGCCGCGATGGAAGAAATGGCTGGCGAGATCCGCCGTATCACCGTCGAGCGCGTGCAGGTCGAGCTGGATAAGCTGATCCTGGGCAAGCGCCCGGAAACGGGCATTGACCTGCTCGTTGATACCGGAATCCTAGATCATGTTTTCCCCGAGATCCCAGCGTTGCGTATGGCGCCCGATGAGCATGCACAGCACAAGGACGTCTATGTCCACTCGCTGACCGTGCTGCGGCAGGCCATCGATCAGGAGGAAGAGCCGGACCTTATCCTGCGCTGGGCAGCCTTGCTTCACGACGTCGGCAAGCCCGATACCCGCGATACCACCAACGGCAAGGTGACCTTCCATCACCACGAGGTCGTAGGCGCGAAGCTGGTGCGCAAGCGCCTGCGCAAGTTGAAGTACCCCAAGGCCACCACCGAGGCCATCGGCCAGCTGGTCTACCTGCACATGCGCTTCCATGGCTTTGGTGAAGGCCAATGGACCGACTCCGCCGTGCGCCGCTACGTCACCGACGCGGGCGATCTCCTTCCTCGCCTGCACAAGATCGTGCGCGCCGATTGCACTACCCGCAACGAAAAGAAGGCTCGCCGTCTGCAGCGCACTTACGATCACTTGGAAGAACGCATCGCGGAGATCGCTAAGAAGGAAGATCTGGCCAAGGTGCGTCCGGATCTCGACGGCAACGAGATCATGGAGATCCTCGGCCTGCAGCCCGGGCCGGAGGTTGGCCAAGCTTGGTCTTATCTTAAGGAATTGCGCTTGGAGGAAGGCCCGCTGGGGCGCGAGGTTGCTATTGCGAAGCTGCGTCAGTGGTGGGAGTCTAGGTAAGTAATGTATGCCGATAGACTTTTCAACGCCCTAGAGCGCAACGAGCCCGCCCCCGGCCAGCTTTTGATCGCTGCACCGGGCATGCTTTCTCCTGAATTCGCTCGCTCGGTGATCTTGGTGATCGAGCACAACGACGTGATGACCTTCGGCGTCGATCTGACCAAGCGCTCCGAAGTGGCCGTGTTCAACGTGCTTCCTGAGTGGCTGCCCCTCGTGGCTAAGCCGCAGGCGCTCTACATCGGTGGCCCGATGAATCAGCAATCCGTCATAGCGCTTGGCATGACTAGGCAGGGCGTGCGCATCGAGCAGGAGCCACAGCTCAATAAGCTTGCCCCGCGCCTGGTGCACGTGGATCTGCGTGCCGAGCCCGAGGAGATCGCTGAGCTTGTCGACGGCGCGCGTTTCTTCGCCGGCTACGCGGAGTGGGGCCCTGGCCAATTATCGGAAGAAATTGATCGCGGCGACTGGTATGTTGCTCCGGCGCTTGCGCAAGACGTGCTCACTCCCGGTGCCGCTGACCTGTGGGGCGATGTTATGAAGCGTCAGCCTATGCCGCTGCCTTTGTATTCCACATACCCGGCGAATATTAATGACAACTAATGATCTAGTATTTGCGCATGCGTGAGGAGATTCTTAAAGGTCTGAAAGATACTGCGCCGGTAGCCTTAGGACTCGTACCGCTTGGACTCGCGTTCGGAATCCTGATTGTGCAAACCGGCTACGACTGGTGGTGGGCTCCCATCTTTTCCACCGTTATTTATGCGGGTTCGATGGAGTTCCTCGCCATCAATATGGTTACGGCAGGCACTAGTGCAATTGCCTCGTTGGTCACTGGTTTCATGGTTAACTTCCGCCATATTTTCTACGGGCTTACATTCCCACGAGATAACATCCACAGTCGTCTGGGCCGCGCCTATGCTACTTATGCGCTAACCGACGAAGCCTATGCCATCGTTTCCTCCAAGCCCAAGGATGAGGAAGTTAGCGGCCCACACATCCTTACTATTCAGGGCCTGATTCAGTCCTCCTGGGTGTGCAGCGGAATCGTTGGCGCTCTTGCCGGCCAGGTTATCCCCGCGGATATCAAGGGCCTCGAATTCGCCCTCGTGGCGCTCTTCGTCGTCCTGACCATGGATGCCTTCCAAAACAACAAGGATTACTCTCTGCCGCTTTCCGCAGCAGTGTGTGGCATTCTTTCCGCGGTGCTGTTTCCTGGGCAGGTTCTCATGGTCGCACTGGCAGCCTATTTCTTGCTGCTGTTGATGCGTCACTTCTCTCCGCGTCTGGATACCGCAATGATTCTGCGAAGGGGTGAGCGTTAATGCCAGCAGGCGTAAGTCTGTCCATGGTAGCGGCGGTGTTGTTGCCAATCTGCGTCGTTACTCTGCTGTTGCGTGAGCTGCCCTTTTCCTTCATCAAGGCGCTGAAAGGCAGCCAGTTCATCGGCCTACTCGGTATGACCATGCCGGTGGGCGTTATGACCGTGCTGGTGGTTTATACCGTCTACGGACAAAAAGAAGCGCCCGGCGGAATCCTCGCCGCCTTGATTGGTGTGGCGATTACTGCCGGGCTGCACTGGTGGCGAAAGAGCTCCGCTTTCTCGATCTTCGGCGGAACTGCCGCTTACGTGCTTTTAGTTAACTTCGTCTTCTAACGCTTCCACGCCGAAGCGTCTTATAGGTCTCCGTAGAGCGCCAAGGCCTCGGTCCACAGTGCCGTGAAATCCTCTTCGGAGACATGCTCCGCGCTGATATTCGGGTAATTGTCGTAGGTGTTTGGGTGCGGCACCGTGGATTGCGGGATGTCGGCGTTTCCCACCGATTTATTTGGGGTGGCGGCGCCTGCCACGGCGTCGTTTGGCGCGAGCGCAATCATGCGCAGCATGGTGCAGGTCTCGGCGTCTACTTCTTCCATTTCCGCTACGTGAATGGCGGAACCGACGCCCGGGACCTCCATGGTGGTGCGGATGTACATCAGGGTGCTCATGACTGCCCAGCATACCGGGCGGCCAGCCAGGAGCAGATCATCAGCTGAACCTGGTGGTAGATCATCAGCGGCAGGATCAAAAGCCCCAGTGAGGTCCCACCTGCCGCGAAGATAACTGACGCCATGGGCAGCCCGGTGGCAAGAGATTTCTTCGAACCACAGAATCCGATGGCGATGACGTCCTCGCGCCCGAACCCGATGTGGGAGCTAATGATGCGCGTTAGCCACAGCATGAAGGCCACCATAGCGATAGAAAGCGCCACGAGGAATAACAACTCCCAGATCTTGATTGAGCCCCAGATGCCGTCCACTACTCCCTTGGAGAAGGCGCCATAAACCACCATCGCGATCGAACCACGGTCGACGATCTTTGTACCTTTGTTAGCGGCAAAGTCCTTTACCCAGCGGCGCGTGAGCTGACCTAGGACGAACGGCGCGAGAAGAAGCAGACTGATCTGCAGGAAGACTCCCCCGTCTACCGATATGCCATCTCCCGCGCCCATCAGCGCCATGACTAACAAAGGAGTTAGGACGACTCCGACTAGGTTTGAGGCCGAGGCAGACACGATGGCTCCCGCGACATTTCCTTTCGCCACCGAGGTAAAGGCCACCGAGGATTGCACTGTTGATGGCACCAGCGTCAGGAACAGGATTCCCAGATACATGTCCTGTGAAATGAATGCCGTAAGTGGGCGAAGTGCTAATCCCAGCAACGGATAGGCCACGAAAGTAAAAGCCAAGATCGTTAAATGTAAGCGCCAATTCTTCAGGCCTGCCAGTGCCTCCGCAGTAGAAAGACGAGCACCATAGAGGAAGAATAGCAGCGCAATAACGATGTTCGTTAACGAGTCGAAGACTGCGGCAAATCCTCCCCTGGCTGGGAAAATAATAGCGACTATTACCGCGGAGACGATGAGCAAGATGAGCGGATCTATCTTCTTGAGGCGCGAAGTCATGAACAAATCCTATCGGTAGCATGTGATCATGACTAAGCTATTTACTCCGCTAACCTTGCGCGGCGTCGAGTTTCCCAACCGCGTGTGGATGCCGCCGATGTGCCAGTATCAGGCAGTACAAGGCGTACCTCAGCCCTGGCATATGGTTCACTATGGCTCACATGCTGTTGGCGGCTTTGGCCTCAGCATCGTAGAGGCCACCGCCGTCTCCCCAGAAGGCCGCATCTCCCCGCAGTGCGCCGGTATCTGGACCGACGAGCAGCGCGATAAGTGGAAGGAAATCGTCGACTTCGCGCATAGCGTTAATGCTCGCATCGGCATTCAGCTGGGCCATGCCGGGCGCAAGGCTTCTACCTATCCGATGCTGCCCAGCTACGCGCGCGGCTCCGTCCCCGTCTCCGAAGGTGGCTGGGAAACTCTAGGTCCCTCGCCCATCGCTTATCCCAACTATGCGGTTCCACGGGAGATGGCTCCTGCCGACATCGCACGCGTGGTGGAAGACTTTGCCTCCGCAGCAAAGCGCAGTGTTGGGGCCGGCTTTGACGCAATCGAGCTCCATATGGCGCATGGCTACTTGCTGCACAACTTCTTGAGCCCGCTGAGCAACCAGCGCAACGATGAGTATGGCGGCAGCCTGGAAAACCGTTTGCGCCTTCCCCTTGAGGTTGTCGACGCAGTGCGTGCCGTCATCCCCGAGGAGATGCCGCTTATCGCGCGTGTCTCTGCCACCGATTGGATCTTTGATCGTCCAGCTTGGGATGTCGAGGACACCGTCACCCTTGCCGTGCAGCTGCGTGAACGTGGGGTCGACTTGATTGACGTATCTACCGGCGGCAACGTGCATGCCGACATTCCGGTTGGACCTGAATATCAGGTGGACTGTGCCACTAAGGTCCGTGAAGCGGGCCTGCCGGTTTCGGCGGTTGGCCTCATTACTGAGCCGCAGCACGCCGAAGAAATTCTTGCTGCCGATCGAGCCGATGTCATTGAGGTTGGCCGTGCCGCTCTGAAGGATCCCTATTGGCCGCGACGCGCTGCTGAAGAACTCGGTTCACCGTTGGAGGCGCTCCCCTCCTATAGCCGCGCCCGGTGATTGGGGCTTAATGTTTCGGCGTTATTAATCAAAAGAGGGAGCGTTTCACGTGAAACACTCCCTCTTTTTGGTCTTAAGCCGAGACGTTTTTAACCTTGTCGCCCTCGGTCTCGACGTCATATTCGGTTAGCGGTTTGGTTCCAGGGCCGTCGATGACGGAGCCGTCTTCCAGGTTGTAGGAAGTAAAATGCGTGGTGCAGGTTGCCGTCATCTCCTCGATCTGGGTGATTAGGCTGCCCTGGTGTGGGCAAGTCTGCGAGTATGCTTTAAACTCACCCTTCTTGGGTTGCGCGAAGATGACCTTGTCTACAATGACGGCCGAGCCGACCGGAACCTCGGTGGCTGCGATTTCTGCGCTTGGTTCCTTACCGCATGCGGCAAGGTAGGCGCCCGCGAAGGTGGTTGCGGAGCCGAGAAGGAAGATGCGACGTGAACACTGAGTCATGTGTCTACCCTATCGCATCCTTTCGGAAATTCGGCCAAGTTTCCTTTCAATGGTGAACCCAAGTCTTGGAGTAAACAAAATCTTTGTATTCCCCATTTCCGGCCGGCATTAGTTGCCGATCTTAAAGTCACTTATGACGATAAGACTTTAGACCCTCTGGGTTGCCATTTAACGTCACTGTGTCTTTAGTGAATGGTATGAAAATAGCCCCCGCGGCGCGAGGGCTGAAGGCTTGCTAGGCGTGATCTGCTTGCTCGGCTGCCTTGCGGAGCGCCCCGAGATCTACCTCGGGTTCGGTGGAGCCGCATCCATCGTCGCCACAGTTGCAGCTGTCACCGCAGCCCTCTTCTGCCTTGTGGGCTTCATCCCACAGGAAGGCTGCGCGAGAACCCATGTTAGATCCGATGGACAGCGCCAGGATGGAAATCACAAAAGTCAGGGCCGGGATGGTCCACATCCAGCCGTGTGCGGAGATCGCCACGACTCCGCCGAAGAGCAAAGAGACACCAGACAGCATCCAGAATGGGCCGGCGATTGCATGAGCATTGTCCCACGCTTCCTTAGTCTTGCGGATTTCTACCAGGCGGAGGCCCACGACACTGTTACCGGGGAGCTTACGCGCGGTGGCGAGGCCGCCCACGATGAGGAAGATGGCGGCGAGGGTAAAGAAGATGATGGCTATCGCGAGCATGTCCCCTAGTTTATCCCTGAATTTGCCAGAAGAAAATCCAGCTCTTCCTGGGTTCGCGGCGATTTTACGATGAGTGTGAATAGCTGCTCGTTTGGTAACATTCTGCTCGTGTTGTGCCAAAGAAAACAGTGCTCACACGCACCACATAACAATGAAAAGATAGCTAAATGAACCTCAAGAGTTTTACTAGCTCTTTGCTCTTTAAGATCGTCGCCGCGATCATATTGGGCATTGCTGCTAGCTTCATTCTTCCGGAATGGGCCGCGCGCATCTTCGCCACCTTCAATGGGCTCTTCGGAAACTTTCTGGGCTTTTTCATCCCAGTTCTGATTTTCGCTCTCGTGGCGCCTGCGATTGCGGGGCTTGGTCGCGGCGCTGGCAAGTGGCTCGGAATGACGGTCGCACTCGCGTATGGCTCCACGATTCTCGCGGGCTTCATTGCCTATGGATTGTCAGTCGCGCTTTATCCAACGATGCTTGCGGGCCAGACCATCGATACCAACGTTTCCGATATTGAGGAAGGCGCGCTGCAGCCCTACTTCACCGTGGATATGCCGCCACCATTCGAAGTAATGTCGGCGTTGCTTTTGTCCTTCTGTATCGGCGTTGCGATGACTGCGGTAAAATCCGACACTCTCTACGCGGTGACTAAAGAGCTGGAAGCCGTTGTAGTCAAGATCATCTGGGGATTCGTCGTTCCGCTTCTGCCGGTCTACATCTTCGGCATGTTCTTGTCGCTGGGAATGAATGGCAATCTTGGCGACGTCCTCGTTGCCTTCTCTAAGGTGCTTATCCTCGCCGTCGTCATGACCATCGTGTACCTTCTCTTCCAGTACCTGGTCGCTGGCGCAATCGCGCGCAAGAATCCCTTCGTCGCGCTAAAGAATATGGCGCCGGCCTATTTCACCGCGCTGGGTACCTCATCCTCAGCTGCCACGATTCCGGTCTCCCTAGAGTCCGCGCTTAAGAATGGCATCTCCCGGCCGGTGGCTGGTTTCGTCATTCCGCTCGGCGCAACCATCCACATCTCGGGCTCGATGATCAAGCTGACCCTGTACGCTTTCGCCATCGTCACGATGACGGGCATGGATGTTTCCTTCGGCGAGGCGGCAGGGTTCATCTTCCTTCTGGCCATCATGATGGTTGCTGCGCCTGGCGTCCCAGGCGGTGCGGTGATGGTTGCGGTGGGTCTTCTGCAGGCAAACATGGGCTTCGATGATTCCCTCGTGGCGCTCATGATTGCGGCATACATTGCCATCGACTCGGTCGGTACCGCAGCGAATGTCACGGGCGATGGTGCAATCGCGATGATTGTGGATCGCTTCGCGCGCGGCAAAATTGAGGGCCTTGACGAGCAATCTGCTTCCCCAGCCGAACAACAGTAAGAGCTGTTCTTATAGGCACTTAATCCAAAACTAGGACCCGAGGAAAGTTCATGCGAGAACTTCCTCGGGTCTTTTTATATGCGTTTTGATGCGCTCAGTTTTTTAAACTGCCGCTACTTCTTGGTCGCCGCCTTCATGGATGCGACGAAGTCGGTGATGTCTTGCTTAAGGGCATCGACATCAATGTCGGTTTCACGTGAAACGTGCTTCTCAATGATCTTGGTGATTGCGGAGCCGGTTATAGCGCCCGCTGCGCCGGCAGCGATGGCATCGGCAACATGTTCTGGGGTGGAGATGCCGAAGCCGAGGAGAACTGGAGCGCCTTCGAAGCGCTTGACGTTGGCAACCACCTCGTCGAGGCCGCGGGTCTCCGAGACTTTCTCCGTACCAGTCACGCCGTCGCGGGAGATGGCATAAATGTAACCCTTGGAGTATTTAGCCACGCCTGCCAAGGTCTTCTCGCTCGCCTGTGCCGGGGCGATGAAGATTGGGTCGACGCCAGCCCTTTCCGCGGCCGCGACGAATGAGGCGCCTTCGCGCACCGGGACATCGGGAAGCAGGATGCTATCTGCACCCGCATCGCGGAACTCCTGATAGAAGTTCTCGATGCCACGGGTGAATGGGACGTTGCCGTAGATCAGCATGCCGATGGGAAGCTTCGGAAACTCGGAGCGAATCTGCTTGATCTGCTCAATTGCGGCATCGACGGTCGCGCCGTTGGCTAGCGCGCGGATGTGCGAGGCCTGAATCGTCGGGCCATCGGCGACTGGGTCGGAGAAAGGAACGCCCAACTCGAGGGCGTCGGCACCGCCGGCGACGGCCGCGCGGACGATCTCCAGAGCTACTTCCGGAGAGGGATCGCTCAGCATGATGAAAGGAACGAATGCTCCCTCGTCCTTGAGGGCGGCAAACAGGGGGTCATAGCGGCTCATTAGTTTTCCTCCTTGAGGCGCAGCTGTGGGTTCTGCTCGAGGGTGTGGCGGACGTGGTCGATGTCTTTATCGCCGCGGCCAGAAAGGGATACAAGGATGGTGATGTCTTCTTCTTTACGCTTCAACGCATAGGCCAGGGCGTGGGAAGATTCGAGGGCCGGGATGATGCCCTCCTTCTTGCTCAGTAGCTGGAAGGCGTTGAGTGCCTCGGCATCGGTGATGCCGACGTACTTAGCGCGGCCGGTCTTAGACAGGTGTGCGTGTTGTGGGCCGACACCCGGGTAATCTAGGCCGGCAGAGATGGAGTAAGACTCCTCTACTTGGCCGTCAGCATTGCGCATCAGATAAGAGCGCGCACCGTGGAGGATGCCCACCGTTCCGTTGTTGATGGTTGCGCCGTGCTTACCGGAGGCGAGGCCCTCGCCTCCTGGCTCAGCGCCAACTAGCTCGACTCCCTCGTCCTCAATGAAATCGGCGAACATGCCGATGGCGTTGGAGCCGCCGCCGACACAGGCGACGACGAGGTCTGGCAGCGTGCCAGTCTGCTCAATCATCTGCGCCTTGGCCTCTTCAGAGATGACCTTGTGGAACTCGCGCACGATGGTTGGGAACGGGTGTGGGCCGGCGGCAGTACCGAGGAGGTAATGGGACTCGTGGAAGGTTGCGGTCCAATCGCGCAGTGCTTCGTTAACGGCGTCCTTGAGGGTGCCGGAGCCGGTGTCGACGGCAACGACCTTCGCGCCCATGAGTTCCATGCGGTAGACGTTGGGCTGCTGGCGCTCGACATCCTTGGCTCCCATGTAGACCACGCACTCAAGGTCGAGCAGCGCGCACGCAAGTGCGGTGGCGGTGCCATGCTGGCCGGCGCCGGTCTCCGCTATGATGCGGGTCTTGCCCATGCGCTTGGCCAGCAGGGCTTGGCCGATTACCTGGTTCGTCTTGTGTGCGCCGCCGTGCACCAAGTCCTCGCGCTTGAGGAAGATGCGGGCCTTGCCGCCGAGCTTGGTTGCCTCGGTCAGCGGAGTCGGGCGGCCGAGGTAATCCTTCAGGTAGCCGGCGAGCTCCTCACGGAAGGAGGGATCGTTCTGGGCATCTACGAAGGCTTGCTCAAGCTGATCGAGAGCTGGGATGAGGGATTCTGGCACGAATTGCCCGCCGAATTCACCGAAGTAGGCCGGGAGCAAGGTTTCCCTGGTTTCTTGTGTTTCAGTCATGTTCTTTCCTGTGTTGGGGTGTTGGGGAGATGTCTATTTAGGGCTTTGTGTAGTTGCGGATGGTTTGGAAAGCGCGGGCGATGAGGCCAGAGTCCTTGCCGCGGGAGGTCTCCAATCCGGAGTTGAGGTCGAGGCCGGCGGTGCCGACGGCGAGCGCTTCCTTCAGATTCTCGAGGTTGAGTCCCCCAGCGAGGAGGGCCGGGACATCACGTGGAACCGTGGACCAATCGAAGGTCTGCCCCGTGCCGCCGCGGCCGGTGTCGAGAACGAGGAGATCCGCGTCTTCGGCAAGCGCCCGCGCCAAGTCCGGGGCATCCGGCGCCGTCATGTCGACGGCACGCCAGACAAAGTTCGAATGCTTGCGGGCCTCCGCGATGAGCGCGCGCTCGGCCTCGACGCTCCCCTGATACGGGGCATGCAGCTGGATTGCGTGGATGCCGTCGAATGCAATCTCCGCGAAGTTGGAGGTGCGCCGCGAGACCGCAACGTAGCGCAGCCCCGGCTCGTGGCTGATGATCTGTTCCGCAGTTTCACGTGAAACATTGCGCGGAGAGTCCTCCTCGAAGATGAGTCCGCCGTAGATGGCACCGGCCGCACGAGCCGCCTGCGCCGCGGAAGGAGTGCTGAGTCCGCAGACCTTAGTGTCTCCGTAGACGAGGCGGCGCGCGGCTAGGTCGATGTCCGGCTGGCTCGTCAATTGAGAGCCGACGAGGAAAGCGTTGGCGTGGCCGCCGATGCGACGCACCGTTTGGTTAGCGCGGATGCCTGACTCGGAGACAATGATCTTGCCTTGCGGAACATACTCCGCGAGCTTTTCCGAACGCGTCAGGTCGATGCTCAGATCGTGGAGGTTCCGATTATTGATGCCGATGATGTCGACGCCGAAGGCGACGGCGCGGTCGACCTCCTCTTTGGTAATCGCCTCCGTCAGTACGTCCAGTCCTAAAGAATCGGCGAGCGCCTTCAGCTCCGCGTAGGTCTCGTCGTCGACGATGGACATCATCAACAAGATGGCGTCGGCGCCGTAGTAGCGCGCGGCATAAACTTGAATCGGGTCGATGATGAAGTCCTTGCACAGCACCGGCAGATGTGTGGACATCGCGACGGTCTGCAGATGATCATAATCGCCGCCGAACTTATCGGGCTCGCACAGTACCGAAATTGCCGAGGCATAGCGGGAGTAGATGCGCGCGATGGCACCCGGCTCGTAGTGCTCGCGAATAAGTCCGAGCGAAGGTGAGGAGGACTTGCACTCCATGATGAAGCGATTGGTGCCATCCAGGGCGTCGTAAAGCGAACGCTCCGACTTCGGCAGCTTCGCCAGATCCACGTGGGCGATGCGCTCCCGGATCTCCGCGAGATGGGTGCGACGCCCCGCGACGATCCCTTCCAACACCGTTGGCAGCTTAGGCATAGTTGGCCTCCTCGTGGGTGCGCAACCACCCGGCCACCTGACCGGAGTCGATGATTTCCTTCGCATGGGCGACGCCTTCGGCGATGGTTGCGGTCTTGCCGTAGAGATAGAACATCGCGCCCGCCGCGGCGACGATGGCATCGCGGTGTGCGGGCTTGCCCTCCCCCGCGAAGACGTCGCGAAGCAGCTGCGCATTCTCCGCGCCGTCACCGCCGACGAGGTCCGCGAGCTCGTGGCGTTTAATGCCGAGACTTTCTGGCGTGACGTCATATTCGCTGATCTCGCCATCCTTTAGCTCCCACACGTGGGTGGTGCCGTGGACGGCAATCTCATCGGTGCCCGCACCGTGGACCACCAACGCGCGGGTGCGGCCTAGCTCCTTGAAGACTTCCGCGATGAGGCGTCCCTGCGCGGTGTTGGCGATGCCCATGATCTGAAACTCCGGGCGACCCGGGGAAAGCAGTGGACCGAGGGTGTTGAAGATGGTGGAGATGCCGAGTGCTCTGCGCACCGGCTGCACGTGTGCCACCGCCGGGTTATAGGCTGGGGCGAAGAGGAAGGTGAAGTTGGACTCCTCAAACTGGCGCACGGCGCGCTCTGGATTGAGGTCTAGCGGAATGTTCAGCGCCTCGAGGACGTCGGCCGAACCCGACTTGGAAGAAACCGAGCGGTTGCCGTGCTTGATCATCTTCACCCCGTCGGAGGCTGCGACTAGCGACGCCGCGGTGGTGATGTTGATGGTATTCGCACCGTCACCACCGGTGCCCGCGGTGTCCATCAGGCCCTCGCCGGTGATCGGGAAAGGGCGGCCGGCCTTCAGGAAGGCATGGGCGGCACCGGCGACGTCGGCAAGCGTCTCGCCCCTGGTGCGGATGTGGGTGAGCAAAGCGGCGATGTGAATGTCGTCGTACTCGCCGACGGTCAGCGAAGTAAAGACCTTCCCGGCCTGTTCGAGGGTGGGTTCGGCGGTGTTCAAGTACTCCTGGAGGAGCTTCAGTGCGTTCTTGTCTTCCATTTAGTTGGCCTTTCCAAATAGGTACTTCGCGGACAAATACTCGATGCAGCTTTCCAGCATGATGGGCCCGGTGGGACTAAGTACGGACTCTGGGTGGAACTGGACCCCGAAGGCCATCTGGTCCTCGGTCTCGGCCGCCATGACGACGTCTCCGATGGCGGTCTCGGTGGTAGCCAGCGCTCGCATTTTTGTAGGGATTTGCTTGCAGCCCAGGGAGTGATAGCGCGCCACTGGGACTTGGGTGCCGACGTAATCCGGATTATCCGGCTCGGAGTCGACGGCGAGCCCGGTGAAGATGGGATGTTTCGCGCCAGCTTTAGTTAGGGTCATCCGGACCGACTTGCCGTGTACCGGGCCGCAGGGCTCGACGGTGCCGCCGTGGTGATCCAGCAGCGCTTGGAAACCGAGGCAGATGCCAAACAACGGGATCTTCCCCAGCACCTTATCGATGAGTTCCATCATGCAGCCGGCCTCGCGCGGGTGGCCCGGGCCTGGGGAGAGGCAGATGATGTCGGGTTCCGCAGCCAGGATTTCTTCAACCGAGACGGTATTGCGGAAGATGGTCGTGCGGTAGCCGGCGAGCGCGTCGACCAAGTTGTAGACGAAGGAATCGTGGTTATCGATGAGCACCACGTGCGGGGAATGAGTCACCGGACAACCTCCAGTTTTGCGTTATGAGCGAGTGCGATGGCGTGCAGCACGGCATAGGCCTTGTGCAAGGTTTCATCGGCTTCGGCCTGCGGCACGGAATCGCGGACAACGCCGGCGCCAGCCTGAACCACCGCTACCCCGCCTTTCACGTAGGCGGAGCGGATGACGATGCAGTTATCCATGGAGCCATCGCCCTTCAGGTATCCCACTGCCCCGCCGTAGGAACCGCGGCGCGTTTTCTCGGTTTCGCGGATGAGTTCCATCGCGCGAAGCTTCGGGGCGCCGGTGAGAGTGCCCATGTTCATGCATGCGCGATAGGCGTCGAGGGCGTCGTAGTCCTCGTGGAGGGTGGCGGTTACACGTGAAACCAAGTGCATCACGCGGGAGTAGCGATCCACCTGGAGGAGCTCGGCGACCTTGCGGGTCTGTGGGACGGCCACGCGCGCGAGATCGTTGCGGGCCAGATCCACGAGCATCGTGTGCTCGGCAACTTCCTTGTTATCCGTGCGCATTTCGAGCTCATTGCGGATGTCGAGTTCGTGGTTGATGCTGCCATCCTTGTTGAGCCCGCGCGGCCGAGTGCCGGCGATGGGATAAAGCTGAACCTCACGGCTGGCGGCGTCGAACTTTAGGTTGGATTCTGGTGAGGCGCCGAAAAGTTCGTAGTCCGCGCCGCGCACGTAGAACATATATGGCGAAGGGTTCGTCTCGCGCAGTTGGCGGTAGGCGGCGAAGGCGTCGGGGCATTCGAGGGAAAATGCGCGGGCGGGCACCACTTGGTAGATGTCCCCCGAAGTCACGTTATTTTGTAATTGTGACACAATTGCGCGGAACTTGGAGTCGGGCATCGAAGCTTCCGCAACGAGGCGATCACGTTCCGGCGCGGGTTCTAGACTTTGCGGCTTGATGGATGCGAGCTCTGCCGAGCTTGCCGACGCCGCTTCCTCGCTCAGGTCGACCGCATGCAACGCGGCGGTCTCTGCGGCGTGGTCGATGGTGAGGAGAGTCTGTGCGACGAGAAACTCATAATCCGGATAATCGTTCAGCCCCTCCCCTACGGCGGGCAGTTTCTCGAAGGTCTCGAGATAGTCATAAGCAAAGCCGCCTCCGACGAATGGAAGGGCGCCATCCGGCGTGGAGTATCCGGCATCTAATTGAAGGGCACGAAGTACGGCGGCGGTCGAAACGTCGCGGAGGCGCTCGCGCTCGTCGCTCTTCGCGGAAAGGCTAAAAGCGAACGCCTCGCCATCGAAGAACTCGCCAAGCTGATCCTTGAGGCGCTCCATCATTGCCTCGCCCACTTTAGTCAGTGGCGAGGCTGTGACACGCTGTCCCCGGCAGGTAACTTTCAATGCGGCCTGGAGAATTGCGATGCAATTGAGGTTCTTTTTCGACTCGATGTCGGCGGCCTCTAGGAGGAGGCTATTCTTCGGCTGCGCGAGCCGTTGGAAAAGTAGGGATGCATCCTGCTCATAAGGTATCGCTCGGGAGGCGGTATGGAAGACCGTTCCGGAGGTAGGGGTTGGTGGCATTCGTGGTGGCCTTTCGCGGCTAAATGTTGTCTGTAGCTTTTAAAGTTTTGAAGCTTTAGATTCGCGCCGCGTGCGCCGTGGTGGCTATAAAACCACGAAAGGCCCGCATAGCGCGAGCCTAAACCTTCTGGGTTCGAGTGAACCGGCCCGCAGTTACGCGAGCCACCACCAGTTCTGGGTCTTGTTGGTCAGAAGTTGCATGAGACACACCATAGCATGAGTGTGTGCTACGTGTGTGGTTTCGAGCACATTTTATGCACGAACAAAATGAATGCTCCGATGTATGGTTGTGAGCATGAGCACACTTGAATCCAAACTCGCACCACTTCAGGAACAGTACTCGGAACAACTAACCAAGCGCCGTGAGGAAGCGGCCGAGTCCTTCAAGCGTTTCATGGAAGTTCACGGCGACGATGAGGAGCTGAAGAAGCACAAGACATGGCAAGCGCCATATGTCGACGCCTTCGCCCGTAAGGTCGCTCCGAAGCTCAGTGTCGATGAGGTTGAGCTTGTGCTTGGCCAATCGCTGGTGGAATACCACGGCAGCGATTGGCTCGTGGTTGGCGAGAACGATGGCGAGCCAGTCTTCGGTATCTTCGATCCGGCCCGCCGTAGCGCTGCCCTTCCCCGCACCTTCGCCCGCGAAATCGTGGAAGGAAATTGTCCCAAGTTCTTCGGCCTCGACTGGGTCCAGGTCTGGGACTTTGAGCCCGATGCTCCGGAATATGCTCCGGGCAAGTCCATAGCGGTGATGGAACAAATCGTATTGCATGCCGCTTTCTATCGCGCGTTGAAGCACCCAGAAGAATCTTCTAGCGAGGTCCTGGATAAGGTCCTTTTAGAATTTGAAGCTGCCGATCTCCGCGAGAAGGAAGCGGAGCTGAACCGCCAGCCGCTCGCGGAGTGTCTGGAAGCGCTCCTGGCTAAGCACTCCTAGGCGCTGCTAACGCTAAACGTCCCGCCTAGTGTTTCACGTGAAACACTAGGCGGGACGTTGTTTGTGGCTGCTTTTTGAGCCGTTGCTTACTTGGTTGGCAACAGCGCCTTGTCGAAGTAAGCCTCGACCGCCGCGACGTTATCAAGCGGCAGTACCGCACCGACGTATTGGTCTGGACGGACGATGATAACGGCGCCCTCGCGGGAGATTCCGCGGGCGTCGAAGATGTCGCGCTCGCCAGGCAGGGCGTTGAATACGTTCTCCCAATTGGGGATATGGAACTTGCCGTTAAGGGGGCGGAAGAGACGCGGGGCGTCCAAGATCTCGTAATCGTGGTGGTTGGTCTGCTGGTAGATGGCCTTGATGTCGAAGTAGGTGTTCTCGTCGGCATCAGCGGGAGTGAACTTGGCCAGAACCTCCTTCATCCGCTCGGCCCAGGCGCTGAGCTTGGATTCCTCGCCGGCCTTCGGGGCGTCGGCAAAAGCGTAGATGCGGTAGCGGCCGTCTGCGAAGTGCTGGTGCCCCAGGTGCTGCTGAACTGCGTCGCAGCGGCGGAGAACCTCAAAGGACTTAAAACGCTTGCCCACCGGGAAGCCGGTGGCGAGATCTTGATGCTGGGTGTCACCGACGATGATGTTCTCCTCGTACTGGGTCATCATGCCGGCGGCAAATTCCTCGGCGGCGACGTAGTACTTCTCCACCGCGCATGGATCCTCAAGCTCCTCCGGCGGGGTGGCCATGAGGGTGGACCATTCCTTATCGAAGTTGATGAGGTTCTGTGCGGCTGGCTGGCGCTCGCCGTGATAGGTGCTCAGTAGCTCCACCGGGGCGCGGCCATCCAAGACGTGGCCAAGCTTCCAGCCAATGTTGAAACCATCCTGCATGGAAACGTTCATACCCTGGCCCGCCTTCGCGGAGTGGGTGTGGCAAGCATCGCCGGTGAGGAAGACGCGCGGGGAATCGTTGTTGTCATCAAAGGCATCGACCAGGCGGTGGCCTACCTCGTAGACGGAGTGCCAAGCCACCATCTTCACATCGATGAAATAAGGAGAGTAGATCTCGTTGGCCTTCTCAATGATCTTCTCGATTGGCGTCTCGCGGATCTTGCCGTTGTCACCTTCTGGGACGACGCCCAAGTCGACGTAGATGCGGCAGAGGTAGCCGCCCTCGCGCGGGATGTGGAGGATCGAGCCAGCCTTGGAGTGGATGGCACACTTGGTGCGCCAATCTGGGAAGTCGGTATCGACCACGACGTCCATGACGCCCCACGCGTGGTTAGCCTGATCGCCGTTTAAGGAACGGCCGATGGACTTGCGCACGCGGGACTTGGCGCCGTCCGAGCCGACGACGTACTTGGCGTGAACCGTGCGGGGATTGTCGTTCTCATCTTCGAGCTTGACGGCAACGGGGTATTCGCCCTCCCCTACCTCGAGCTCGATGAACTTCCAGCCATAGTCTGGTTCGATGCGGCCCGGGGCGCGGTGGGCAAAGCGGGCGAAGTAATCCAGAACGCGGGCCTGGTTAACGATGAGGTGTGGGAACTCAGAGATGCCAACCTCGTCATCGACGGGGCGGGCGCCGCGGATAATGTGCTCGCGGTTTTCTGGATCCGGGTTCCAGAAGGACATCTCGGTGATCTCATAGGCCTCTTCGGTGATTTCCTTGGCAAAGCCGAAGGCCTGGAAAGTCTCCACGGAACGGGACTGGATGCCGTCTGCCTGGCCCAGGATGAGGCGGTGCGGGCGGCGCTCGATGATGCGAGTGTTGACGCTCGGAAACATTGCCAGCTGTGCAGCCGTGATCATGCCCGCCGGACCGGAGCCCACGATGAGAACGTCCATGGTGTTTGGCAGCTCGCTGGCGCGGTCGACGCCATAACCTGCGGGCTCGAGGACGCGGGGGTCTTGGGAAACATAACCATTGTGGTGGAACTGCACTGTGATCTCCTTGTTGGCCAAGATGAAGTGGATGGGATGCGGGTGACTTAACTCAATGCATGAAGGGAGTGTGATCTAAGTCCTATGTGCGGAATCATATATGATGCCGCGATTTTCTACAATGAGCATTCAGATTTGCGTGGAAACGCTGGGGATTTACTTGCTGAAGATGAAGTGCCCGCGCGCTTGCGCGGCTTCGTGCTCTGGGCCAAGAGGGATTCCCTTGCGTTCACGGAGGATGAAGGTGCACACGAGGCCAACCAGCGAAGCCGTGACTAGATAGCCGGATACCGCGAAGGTGGTGCCCGTTGCTTCGACCAGGGAAGCCGCAATCATCGGGGCGAAAGCTCCGCCTAGGACCGAGCCGATGGCGTAGGTGATGGAAACGCCCGTGGCGCGGATGGATGCCGGGAAAAGCTCGGCATACATGGCGGACTGGGCGCCGTAGGTCAGGCCCAGGCCAAAGGTTAGCGAGGTCAGAGCCAGATAGAGCAGCTTGAGATCGCCAGTGTTAACCAGAGGGAAAAGCGCTGCGGCGCCAAGCGCCTGAGCGATAAAGCCGATGAGATAAGTCGCGCGGCGACCAATTCGATCGGAGATGGCACCGGCAAACAACGTAAAAAGTGCCCAGGTAAACGCGGAAAGCGTGACGGCATTCAGGACGTCGCCGCGCGCGAGCGCAACAGGACCGTCCGGGTCAGTTGCATACTTTTGGATGTAGCCGCCCGTGGTCATGTAGCCCACGGTGCCATTGCCTGCGAAAACCAGTGCCGCAGTGAAGACCAGCGGGAAAAACTTCTTGAACAGAACGGCGAAAGGATGTGGCGTTTCTTCCTCTTGGCGCTCGGCGATTTCCTCGAAGACTGGAGATTCGTCAACGCCCATGCGGATTAGGTACCCCACCAAAACCAGCACGAAGGAAAGTAGGAACGGTACACGCCAACCCCAGGCCATGAAGGCGTCGCCAGGCGCGATGGTGTTCATGATTGAAAGAACTCCGGAGGAAAGCAGCAGGCCGGCCGGCACGCCCACCTGGGGTCCGGCGCCATAGAGCCCGCGCTTATCGACGGGTGCGTGCTCCACCGCCATCAGCACCGCACTGCCCCACTCACCGCCTGCGGAAATTCCTTGGATGATGCGCAGGGCAATGAGCAGGATTGGCGCCCAAACACCAGCGCTATCGAAGGTGGGCAGGACGCCGATTAGCGTGGTGGCGCCGCCCATGGCAAAGAGGGTGACCATGAGAACCACGCGACGGCCAAAGCGGTCGGCGAAGTGGCCGGCGAGGAAAGCGCCGATTGGGCGGAAGAGGAAGGAAAGGCCAACCGTAAGGAAGGAGATGATGGTGGCCAGGCCGCCTTCCAGCGGGCCGAACATGAGCTTGTTGAATACGAGGCCAGCTACCGCGGCGTAGAGGAAGTAGTCGTACCACTCGATGGCGGTACCGATGGTGGTCGCGGCGACAACCCGGCGGCGTTCGGCCGTCGTGATTGTCGGGGCGGCAGTTGCTTGCGACATGTTTTCCCTTTCTAGTTGTGGCTTGTCGTATACCTAACCACTTATTGTGAGTTGAACCACTTGCGGCGTTGGTAGGGATAATATACGATTTGGGCAAACATTTGAGAGAAAAGAAGGATTTTTCATGGCTGTACCCCAATTTCTGCCTGAGAAACCGGGCAAGATTATTGCCGTGCACGTGGCTTTTGAGTCCCGTGCCGCTCAACGTGGTCGCTGGCCCAAGACCCCGAGTTACTTCCTGAAGGCGACCAGTACCCTGGCGGAATCCGGCGGCGTCGTCGAGCGTCCGGCGGGCACTGAGCTGTTGGCATTTGAAGGCGAGATTGCGCTCATCATTGGCAAGCCGGCTCGCAATGTCACCTTGGATGAGGCTTGGGGTCATGTCGCCTATGTAACTGCTTCCAATGACCTGGGTCTTTATGATTATCGCGCGCAGGATAAGGGATCTAATACCCGTTCCAAGTCCCGCGATGGTTATACGCCGATTGGGCCCATGCTTATCGACGCCCAGACGATCGACCCCGCCTCGTTGCGCCTGCGCACCTGGGTTAATGGCGAGCTGGCGCAGGAGGGTACCTCGTCTGAGAAGGACCTGATCTTCCCTCTCGCGCAATTTGTCGCGGACCTCTCCCAGCACATGACTCTGGAGACTGGCGATATTATCCTGACGGGCACCCCGGCGGGCTCCACCGTGATCAAGCCCGGCGATGTCGTCGAGGTCGAGGTTGACGTACCAGGTGGCGAGACCTCCGGACGTCTTAAGACGGCAGTCGTAGAAATCCCGGCTTCCTTCGATTCGGCTCTGGGCAACCTGCCGAATGTCGATGACAAGCAGCGCGAGGATGCCTACGGCGACCGTGAGTCCGCTGGGCTTCCGCCGCTTCCCTCTTCCTCTTCCTCCGAACTTTCCGCGGAATTGAAGCGGAAATTGGAGGAGGCGCCCACCGCCGGACTTTCGGCACAGTTACGAAATCGCGGCATCAACCAGTCCGTCATCGAAGGCGTCTATCCACAGACTCCGGGCACCAAAATGGTGGGCGTTGCCCGCACCCTGCGCTTCGTTGCCGGGCGCGAAGATCTCTTCAAGAGCCACGGCGGCGGCTTCAACGAGCAGAAGAAAGTCTTCGACACCGTGAAGGAAGGCGAAGTAATCGTCATCGAGGCTCGCCAGGAGCCGGGGTCTGGCACCCTAGGCGACATCCTTGCACTGCGCGCGAAGACCCGCGGCGCGGCCGGTGTTGTCACCGATGGCGGTGTGCGCGACTACGAGGCGGTCCGTGAGATCGGCCTGCCCGTCTTCACCCAAGGCGCACACCCATGCGTGCTCGGCCGCAAGCACGTTCCGTGGGATAGCGACATTGCTGTTTCCTGTGGCAACGCCACCGTTATCCCGGGAGACATCATCGTCGGCGATGACGACGGCGTCATCGCCATCCCGCGCGAGCTGGCTGAGGAGGTAGCAGACGCTGCGCTTGCCAAGGAGCACGAGGATGAGTGGGTGGCCGAGCAGGTCAAGGCCGGCGCAAGCCTCGACGGGATGTTCCCGCCAAAGGGCGCCAACAAGGAGGCCTACCTCGCCTTCAAGAATGGGGGTGGTCAATGAGCCTCGCGGAGAGCAAATCCCAACAGGCATATAACTGGATAAGCCAGCAGATCCGCACCCGCGGATACGAGCCAGGCCACCGCTTGGTTCTTACAACAATTGCAGAAGAACTCGATGTCAGCGTCGTGCCGGTGCGCGAGGCCATCAGGCAGCTCGAGGCCGAAGGGTTGGTTACCTACGAACGCAATGTGGGCGCGCGAGTAACCACCCACAACCGCGAGGCCTACTACGAATCCATGGAGATTGTGGCCACACTCGAGGCCCGGGCAACCGCCCAGTCCGCTCCCTTCCTCGAAGCCGCGGACGTCGCCAAGGCGCGAGAGCTTAATCAGCAGATGCGGGAGCTTGATGTCACCCACGACCCAGACGAGTTCACCAAGCTCAACAAAGAATTTCATAGCGTGCTCTTTGCCAAGTGCCCCAACGAAAGGCTTGTAAAGCTGGTTTACGAGCAATGGGACCAACTGGAATATCACCGCGTTTCGACCTTCCGCTACATCCCGGAGCGGGCGTTGGACTCGGTGGAAGAACACGAAAAGCTAGTCACCCTCATTGAGATTGGCGCCGAGGAAGCATACGTGGAAAAGGTTGCACGGGAACACCGCTTGCAAACCTCCCGGAGCTATCGGGCAAAAAACGCCGAAACAGACACTGCAAACGCAACCTAGATACCCAGACTTAAAGGAGAACCCTAAAGCCATGAGCATCAACAACGACGCCGCGAAGCCAAACGACCTGCCAGAGAAGATCCTCCACTACATCGATGGTGAGTTCGTTTCCTCCATCGACGGCGAAGAATTCGACGTACTGGATCCGGTAACCAACCAGAACTACATCAAGGCCGCCTCCGGCAAGCCGGCCGACATCGACAAGGCCGTTGCGGCTGCCCGCGCCGCCTTTGAGCGCGGCGAGTGGTCCAAGGCTCTCCCCCGCGAGCGTGCTCGCGTCCTCAACAAGATCGCAGACATTGTCGAGACCCGCGCGGACAAGCTGGCTGCTTGGGAGTCCTTCGACTCCGGCCTGCCCATCACCCAGGCCAACGGCCAGGCCAAGCGCGCGGCGGAGAACTTCCGCTTCTTCGCTGACCTCATCGTTGCGCAGGCCGACGACGCCTACAAGGTTCCGGGCCGCCAGATCAACTACGTCAACCGCAAGCCAATCGGCGTCGCAGGTCTTATCACCCCGTGGAATACTCCGTTCATGCTCGAATCTTGGAAGCTTGCTCCGGCAATTGCAACCGGCAACTCCGTTGTCCTGAAGCCGGCTGAGTTCACCCCGCTTTCTGCACAGCTGTGGGCAGGCATCTTTGAGGAGGCTGGCCTCCCGAAGGGCGTCTTCAACCTAGTCAACGGCTTCGGCGAGGAAGGCTACGCGGGCGACCCACTGGTCAAGCACCCAGACGTCCCGCTGATCTCCTTTACCGGCGAGTCCCGCACCGGCCAGATCATCTTCGGGAACGCGGCACCGCACCTGAAGGGTCTGTCGATGGAGCTGGGCGGCAAGTCCCCTGCCATCGTCTTCTCCGACGCGGACCTCGACACCGCAATCGACGCCTGCATCTTCGGCGTGTTCTCCCTGAACGGCGAGCGCTGCACCGCCGGCTCCCGCATCCTGGTTCAGCGCGACATTTACGATGAGTTCGTTGAGCGCTACACCGCCGTCGCCAAGCGCGTAAAGGTGGGCCTGCCTTCCGATCCGAAGACCGAGGTTGGCGCCCTGGTTCACCCAGAGCACTACGAGAAGGTCACCTCGTACATTGAGATTGGCAAGCAGGAAGCCAAGCTGGCCGCCGGCGGCGAGCGCCCAGAGGGCTTCGAAGAGGGCAACTTTGTGCAGCCGACCGTCTTCGTTGACGTCGACCCATCCGCCCGCATCTTCCAGGAAGAAATCTTCGGCCCGGTCGTTGCCATCACCCCGTTCGACACCGACGAGGAAGCGCTCGAGCTGGCCAACAACACCAAGTACGGTCTGGCCGCATATGTCTGGACCTCCGACCTCAAGCGTGCGCACAACTTCGCACAGAATGTGGAGGCCGGCATGGTCTGGCTCAACTCGAATAACGTCCGTGACCTGCGTACCCCATTCGGCGGCGTGAAGGCTTCCGGCCTGGGTCATGAGGGTGGCTACCGTTCCATCGACTTCTACACCGACCAGCAGGCAGTCCACATCAACCTCGACAAGGTTCACAATCCGGTCTTCGGCAAGCAGGACTAAATCTCTTTTCTCTCACCTACTTTTCACCCAAGGAGCACATCATGACCAACGTTCAAGCACCGGATATCCTGCGTTGCGCCTACATGGAGATCGTTGTTACCGATCTTGAGGCTTCCCGTAAGTTCTACGTGGATACCTTAGGCCTCGTCGTGACCGAGGAAGATGACAATGCAATCTACCTGCGCACCTATGAGGAGTTCATCCACCACAACCTGGTGCTGCGCAAGGGGCCTGTTCCGGCAGTGGCGGCCTTCTCTTACCGCGTGCGTAGCCCAGAAGATCTGGACCGTGCTGAGGAGTTTTACAAGGCTCGCGGCTGCGAGGTTCGCCGAAACAAGGACGGCTTTGTCAAGGGCGTCGGCGATTCCGTTCGTGTGCAGGATCCGCTCGGTTTCCCATACGAGTTCTTCTACGAGGTAGAGCACCGCGAGCGTCTGGCGTGGAGCTATGACGCTCATATCCCGGGCGCGTTGGTTCGCTTGGATCACTTCAATCAGATCACCCCGGATGTTCCGAAGGCCGTGGATTACATGGAGGATCTTGGCTTCCGCATCACTGAGGATATCCGCGATGAACAGGGCACCGTCTATGCCGCATGGATGCGCCGTAAGCCGACCGTCCACGACACCGCAATGACCGGTGGTGACGGCCCGCGCATGCACCACATCGCGTTCGCGACCCATGAAAAGCACAACATCATCGCCATCTGCGACAAGCTTGGCGCTCTCCGCGAGTCTGACGCTATCGAGCGCGGCCCAGGCCGTCATGGCGTTTCCAATGCCTACTACCTCTACTTGCGTGACCCGGATGGTCACCGCGTGGAGATTTACACCCAGGATTACTACACCGGCGACCCAGACAACCCGGTTGTCACCTGGGACGTCCACGACAATCAGCGTCGCGACTGGTGGGGTACCCCGGTTGTTCCTTCTTGGTACCGCGACGGCTCCACCGTCCTCGACCTCGATGGCAATCCGGTTCCGCTGGTCGAGCGCACTGATGAGTCCGAGATGGCGCAGACCATCGGAGCGGATGGCTTCTCCTACACCCGCAAGGAAGACTCCGAGGAGATGCCGGAGTGGAAGCAGGGCGAGTTCAAGCTCGGCAACCAGCTCTAAAGCTCTCATGGATGCTGGACTGTGATTTCAAGGTTGATTAAAACCCAGAAATGCGGTCCAGCTTTTCTGCATGTTTCACGTGAAACAACGAACTAAGGAATGCGACAATGTTAGATAGCAAGCAACATATAGCCATCGCGGATGAGCTAGCGCAGGCCGAGCGCGACCGCACGATGATTCCTCTGCTGAGCACTCGTTTCCCGGACATGGGTGTGGAGGATTCTTATGCCATCCAGGGTGAATGGGTAAAGCGCGGCATCGCCGGTGGGCGACGCCTCGTTGGCCGCAAGATTGGCTTGACCTCCAAGGTAATGCAGGAGGCAACCGGCATTACCGAACCGGATTACGGTGCCATCTTTGCGGACCAGGTTTATGAGAACGGTTCCATTATCGAGCACGCGCAGTTCTCGAATGTGCGCATCGAAGTGGAGCTTGCCTTCGTTCTCAAGGAGGACCTGGCGGGGCCTAACTGCAGCATCTTTGACGTGCTCCGCGCGACCGATTACGTGGTGCCAGCCTTGGAGATCCTCTCCTCCCGCATTGAGATGAAGGGCCGCACCATCGTGGACACCATCTCTGACAACGCGGCGCTCGGTGCGATGGTTTATGGCGGCAACCCAGTCCGTCCCGAAGACGTTGACCTCCGTTGGGTCTCCGCCCTCCTCTATCGCAATGAATCCATCGAAGACACCGGCGTCGCCGCGGCGGTGCTCAACCATCCGGCGATGGGCGTCGCCTGGCTGGCGAACAAGCTGCATGCGCACGGCGACACCTTGAAGAAGGGCGACATCATCCTCGCCGGTTCCTTCACAAAGCCGATGTGGGTGGAGCCGGGCGATACGGTCCACGCCGATTATGGAAAGTTGGGAGCAATCACATGCCGATTCCAGTAGAACTTCCGCCAACCTTCACGCGCGCGCTTGACGACGCCCCCTTGATCGGCGCCTGGATCTGCTCCGGCTCCCAGGTGGCGGCGGAGATTGTTGCTTCCGCCGGTTTCGATTGGCTGCTCATTGATGGTGAGCACTCCCCTTATAGCTTGGAGACCATCGCAGAATTGCTGCGGGCCACGGATGCGTATGGGCCAACCCGCATGGTGCGTGTTCCGGTTAATGACACCGCACTTATCAAGCAATACCTAGATGTTGGTGCCCAGAATCTGATGGTGCCGATGGTCGATACTGCAGCCGAGGCCGAGAAGGCTGTAGCGGCAATGTATTACCCACCGCGCGGTGTGCGCGGCGTCGGCAGTGCGTTGGCTCGTTCTTCCCGCTGGAATGGTGTGGAGGGGTATTTGCAGAAGGCCGCTGAGACCGTCAGCCTAACCGTGCAGATTGAGTCCTTCACCGCTGTGGAGAACGCGGCGGAGATCGCGGCCGTCGATGGTGTTGACCAAGTATTTGTCGGCCCATCGGATCTGGCGGCCTCAATGGGGCTGCTGGGCCAGCAGGCTCATCCAGACGTGCTGGACGCTGTGCAGCGTACTTTCGATGCGGTTCGTGCCGCGGACAAGCCGGTGGGCGTCAACGCTTTCAATCTGGAGCAGGCGCAGCGTTATCTCGACGCAGGTGCGTCGTTCGCGCTGGTAGGAGCTGATGTCCAGCTGTTGTCCGGTGCGGCGCGTACGCTGGCGGACAAATTCTCGAAGAAAGGTTAGCAACTTTTATGACCATCAATGTTGAGCAACTGTTGGCCAAGGTTCCGACCGGCTTGCTGATTAACGGGCAGTGGCGCGATGCTGCGTCAGGTGAGACCTTCGACGTAGAGAATCCCGCCACCGGCGAGGTACTAGCCACATTGGCTTCGAGTAACTCGGAGGATGCCGTGGCCGCGCTGGATGCCGCCTGTGTCGTCCAGGACGAGTGGGCGCGCACAACCCCGCGCGAGCGTTCTAACATTCTGCGTCGTGCCTTCGAGCTTGTTACCGAGCGCAAGGATGAATTCGCTGCGTTGATGACCTTGGAAATGGGCAAGCCTCTGGCTGAGGCCTACGGTGAGGTCACTTACGGCGCGGAGTACCTGCGCTGGTTCTCTGAGGAAGCCGTGCGTGACTATGGCCGCAGCTTGCCTGCACCGGAGGGCACCCTTCAGATGGTGACCCGCCGTAAGCCGGTGGGCCCGTGCCTGCTTATCACCCCGTGGAACTTCCCACTCGCCATGGCTACCCGCAAGGTTGCGCCGGCGGTTGCTGCGGGCTGCACCATGGTGCTCAAGCCAGCGAAGCTGACTCCACTGACCGCTCAGTACTTCGCACAGACCATGATTGACGCGGGTCTTCCGGAGGGCGTTCTGAACGTCGTGGCGGGCAAGTCAGCTTCCGCCATTTCTGAGCCGGTCATGGCTGACTCGCGCCTCCGCAAGGTGTCTTTCACTGGCTCTACTCCGGTGGGTAAGACCTTGTTGAAGGCTGCTGCGGACAACGTTCTGCGCACCTCCATGGAGCTCGGTGGCAACGCGCCGTTCATCGTCTTCGAGGACGCAGACTTGGATCAAGCTGTAGCGGGTGCGATGGGCGCGAAGATGCGCAACATTGGTGAGGCCTGCACCGCAGCTAATCGGTTTATCGTGCACGAGTCCGTGGCTGAAGAGTTCGCACAGAAGTTTGCAGCCAAGATCTCTGAGCTCAAGGTGGGCAACGGCATGGATGAGGGTGTTACCTGTGGGCCGCTCATTGAGAAAAAGGCTCAGGACAACGTCGCCGCGCTCGTCGAAGACGCCGTCGCCAAGGGTGCCAAAGTCCTCGTCGGCGGCAGCCGTGGTGAGGGTGCTGGCTACTTCTACGAGCCCACCGTCCTGACTAATGTTTCACGTGAATCACGCGTGGCGCAGGAGGAGATCTTCGGACCGGTTGCGCCGATCCTTACCTTCAGCGATGAAGCCGAGGCCATCGAACTGGCCAACGACACCGAGTATGGCCTGGCCTCCTATGTGTTCACGGAGGACTCCGACCGTATGTGGCGCCTGGGCGATGGCCTAGAGTTTGGCCTCATGGGTTTTAACGCCGGTGTCATCTCTAACGCCGCTGCCCCATTCGGTGGCGTCAAGCAGTCCGGCATGGGCCGCGAGGGCGGCGCCGAGGGCATCGAGGAGTACACCTCGCTGCAGTACATCGGTGTGCGTAACCCATACGCCAACTGATAAGGAATATAAGAAAAGCAGCCACTCCGATGGGGTGGCTGCTTTAGGTCTTAACGAGGGTCGCGCTCGCAACCAACGCCATCGCCATCACGATCAAACTTCGACATGAAGCCAGGATCGCCAGAGCGGATTGGGCGGCCAATGGAGTTCCACACAGCAGTGCAGTTTGCATAGCTGGCGGTGACGCGAGCCGGGGCGGGTGCCATCACGCGAGGTGGGGCGGGAGCTGGCCTAGGGGCGGGAGCGGGAGCTGGTGCCGGTGCTGGCGCAGGGGCGGGAGCTGGTGCTGGAGGATTCGGAATAATTCCAGGCAGTGGATTGGGGATCATGCGCTGTTGAACAGCCCAATAGACTCCGCCCGCGATGAGGCCGGCCAATGCGAGAGCGCCGACGACAGAGCCAACAATTACCCCGGTATCAGGTTCAGAGGACTGAGAGTCGGTGGCGGTATCTTGTTCGGCTGTAGCGCCCGTTTCGGAGGCAACCGGAGCGTTAACTTCTTGTGCTTGCGCTGGAGAGATAGCGCCAAATGAGAGGGCCGCTGCAAGCAGTAGGCCAAGAGATTTCTTCTTCACAAAATTATTATGCTATTACGCAGATTCGTAGAGAGGCTAAATGGGAGATTTACCCCCATTTAGAAGTCTTAAAGGGATGGACTGCGAAACGGGCGCGATAAGCGCTGGGAGAAAGCCCGAATTCAGCTTTGAATACCCGTGAAAAGTGCGAAGGATCGTGCAGGCCGTAGCGCGCGGCGATGGTGCCAATGGATTCCTTGGCATTTAAGGGGTTTGTTAGCTCCTCCCGTACTTTCTCTAGTCGGCGGCTGCGGATATAGGAGCCTACTGACAGGCCTTGTGCGGCGAAGCGGGAATGGAGATGGCGCACGGATACGAAAAGCGCCGTGGCGATGGTGCTTGGGGAAAGATCTGCATCACCCAAATGCTCCTCGATATATGAGGTGGCCTGGTTGAATAACAAATTCTTCGAGTCAGAAGCGGTGTCGATTTCAGAAGAGAACACTGTGACCAACATGTTCAAGGCGGAGTGAACAAGGGCCGGGGCGTGCGGGCCTTCGAGCACGTCGAGGTTATTGGCCAGCTGCTCGAAAAGCGGCACTGCCACCTTGCCCAAGCCATGATCACGGGAAACTGGGCTCGCAGTTAGCTGCTGAATCTGCGCCGGTGTGAGGCTAAGTAGGCTCTGTGGAAAGTGAACGATAAGAGTGTGCTGCTCGACGGGATATTCAAGAACATAAGGCCGTTGAGTGACATACAGTGCTAAGTCACCGGGATGAAGCTCGCAGGTTCGGCCATCTTGAGCCATGGTGGAGCGGCCGGAAAGTTGAAGGCTGAGCTTGCAAAAGGGGGCGTCGGCAAGCGCTGCGTTTTCCCTTTTTACCGAATGGGGCGCGGTGTGCATGTCAAAGAGGGAGACCTCCCCCACCCTGGTGCTGGTGAGCTGGGCCCAAAAGGTGCTCGCCTCGGGTGCGTGAACCTCCAGCTTGCCGAAGGTCTCCGAAGACGCCGCGCGCCAGGCCGCGAGGTCATAGTGCGAGGAAGTGTTGGGCATATTAGTACTATACAGTGACTTCAAGCACATTTTTGAACAAGTTTTGTGCACTTAAAGTCAAGTGGAATTTTGTGTTGTAGGTAACAATGGGCGAAACTTTGCACACCTCGACCAAGGAGAATAAATGTCGCAGTTCGCCACTTATGAAGATCTTCTCGCAACCATCACCGCTGATGAGGGCCGCGAAATCATCAACCCGGCCACCGAAGAGGTTGTGGGTGTCGCGCCGGAAGGCAACGTTGAGGAGCTCAATGCGGCGGTCGAGCGTGCGGTTCAGGCGCAGAAGTCCTTTGCAAAGCTCAGCGATTCTGAGCGCTGTGACCTCCTGCTCAAGGCTGCGGACGCCATTGAGGCTTCCGCGGAGCCGCTGGTGGAGCTGCTCTCCCGCGAGCAGGGCAAGCCGCTGAACGGCCCGAATGCTCGCTTCGAGGTTGGTGCGTGCTCCGCGTGGCTGCGCGCGACGGCGTCCTTCGAGTCCCCTGATTACACCGCTGTCGATGATGACATCACCGCGACCGTGCACTACCGTCCGCTCGGCGTCGTCGGTGCGATTGGCCCGTGGAACTGGCCGATGATGATCACCATTTGGCAGATTGCCCCGGCCCTACGCATGGGTAATGCCGTGGTGGTTAAGCCTTCCGAGTACACCCCGCTGTCCGTCCTGGCGCTCATCAAGGTCTTTAATTCCGTGCTTCCGGAAGGCGTCCTGCAGGTTGTCACCGGTGACGGCGCGGTAGGCGCAGCGCTGACCACTCACGCGGACATCGACAAGATCATGTTCACCGGCTCCACTGCGACCGGCAAGAAGATCGTCGAGTCCTCTGCCGCGAACCTGCAGCGCCTCACCCTTGAGCTCGGCGGTAACGATGCGGGCATCGTGCTTGACGACGCCGACCCAGCCGCCATCGCCGGCGACCTTTTCTGGGGCGCGTTCATCAACACTGGACAGACCTGCGCGGCTATGAAGCGCCTGTACGTGCCGGAATCGCTTTACGACGCCGTCTGCGAAGCCCTCGTCGAGGTAGCCAAGGCCTCGCCGATGGGTGTGGGGTTGGAAGAAGAAAACGTGCTCGGCCCGCTGCAGAACAAGCAGCAGTTCGACATCGTGGACAAGCTCGTCAACGCCGCCAAGGACTCCGGAGCCCGCGTGCTGCTGGGCGGTGACCCGGACTATGACGCGCCGGGCTACTTCTACCCCACCACCCTGGTGGCGGACATCGACCCGGATAACGCGCTGGTCGTCGAGGAGCAGTTCGGCCCGGCACTGCCGATTGTGAAGTACACAGACCTGGATTGGGCCATCGAGCAGGCCAACAAGCTTGACGTGGGCTTGGGCTCTTCCGTGTGGTCCTCCAACCGTGAGCGCGCTCTGGAAGTTGCCGCGCAGCTGGAGGCTGGCACCACGTGGATCAACAGCCACGGTGCCGTAGATCCGCGCGTGCCGTTCGGCGGCATCAAGTCCTCCGGCTACGGCGTGGAGTTTGGCACCGAGGGCCTCAAGGGCCTGGCCTACCCGCAGATTATCAACGGCTAAAACCGCCGTGGCGCTGCTCTTCTAAGCGCCATGAGCACCGCCAACGTCCCGGAGATCGAGTACGCAGCCTTCGACGCAATGAAGGAGGTTGCGTCCTCGCTGAAAGCTGCCTATTTCCACCAGCAGCTTGCGACCGACAGTGAGCTAGAAATTAAGTATTGGACTGCACAAGAGGATTTTGTCCAGCGCATTGTGAGTGGTGTTGATAACACCGACCTTGAGGAAATCCGTGCCGCAGCGGAATTCTTTGCTCGCTTGCTCGATGAGCTTGAAACCCGCGCAAAGGTGGCGTGACAGTGCTGAAGGCTGCGGATTTTCCGGTCGATGATGCTTTTAAACGCCGCGTCCTTGAGCGGCGTATCGCGTATCTCTTTTGCCAGCCATCCGCGGAACCTGAGGTCATCTACCTAGCAGGACAACCAGCATCGGGAAAGTCTTCGGTGATTGAGACGCTTACGCACGACCATGTTGTCCTAGCTTCGGATGAATTGCGTAAGTATCACCCCGCCCTCGACGAAATCATGGAGCGCGACCCCCTGCGCATGGATGTGCTCACCAACGGTCCGGTCCCCTATTGGATGTCCTCGCTGATCGAGGATGGCCGGCAGCACGGCCACTCCCTCATCATTGAGAACACGCTGTCCAACCCGGAATTCATCGCGGGTGAGATAGCCAAGTTTCGCTCCGCGGGTTTCCGCGTGAGGGTCGTGGGCTTGGCGGTGGCGCAGGAGGTCTCCAGGCTCGGTGTCGTCCAGCGCTACCTGGAGGCGCAGCGCGTGAGCCGCTACCCGCGCTGGACCAATGAGGTTTCCCATACGTCGGGCTTTAAGGCCATCGTCCCAGGGCTTCAAGCGATTGCCCCGCTTGTCGACGACCTCGAGATCCGCACCCGCGACGGCCGCACCTTGAGCGGTATCGAGGATATTGAAGCCGAGCGCGCAACCTGGTTCGACTCCCCCGCCATTCGTGCTGATTGGCTGGCCCGCTTCGACAGCTGCGACTTGAGTGGCCTTGAAGCGGAGAAGCTCACGCACAACCTCGTGGCTGATGCAGAGCGTATCCGCAAACTTTAAGGCTGTGCCCGTGGAACTGCGCGCCCGGTAGGCGGTGAGAGCTTCGTGTCAAAGCGGCTGCTGGCGAGCTAGCGGTCTGCGAGGTCGAGCAGGCTGAGGATGTCGTCTGCGTTGAATTTAAGTTCAATGTGTAGGTTAGCCGAATAAGAAGCTCTGACAGATGGTGGGGTAATCCTGCTCTGACATCTTATTCCAGCTTGGATGCGCTGGGATTAGGACTGGTCACGTGTGAGAAGGTTTCGTGTACAACTAGTGACATGAACTTTTTATTGCTCGGTGGTACCGGTTTCCTTGGAGGACACATTGCGGCGGCAGCAATCGACCGAGGACATCAAGTTACTTGCCTCGCGCGGGGTAACGGGAAGGTTCCCAACGGAGCCGAATTTGTGAGTTCAGACCGTGACCGTGACGGTGCGTACGATGAGGTTGCGGGGAAAACTTGGGACACCATTGTGGATCTGACGAGTCAGCCGAAGCATGCGCGGGATGCGGCGACGAAACTCCAGGCCAAGCATCGTATATTTGTGTCTTCGAGCAGCGTATATGAGGACCAAGGAAGTATTTCTTCCGAGTCTGATTCCGTAGTCACTCCGCTTGAAATTGACTACATGGAGAACATGGGGCAGTACCCAGCCGCAAAGTCTGCTTGCGAAACGATATATCGCAGCACAAATCGGTCGGTAATGGTAGTTCGCCCCGGTCTGATCGCCGGCTACGGCGACGAAACAGGGCGCAGTGGTTACTACCCGTATCGCTTCGCGCATCCCACGGGTGAGAACGTTATCGTCCCAGACCCAGCGTTTCCCGTCGCTATGATTGATGTGAAAGACCTTGCAGGCTGGATAGTTGAATCTGCAGAAGTTGGGACTTTCGGAACCTTTAACGCTACGGGGTTTGCTACTTCCTTGTCTGATGTGTTCAAGATTTCGCGTGAGTTAACCGCATCGGAGGCTACGGAGCGACCTTACTCTGATGAACTGCTTCTCGCTAATGATGTAACCCCGTGGATGGGTCCAAAATCCTTGCCGTTGTGGGTACCAGGTGAACAGTTTCGCAACATCGCGCTACTCGATTGCGCCGCAGCCTACGAAGCTGGCCTGCGGATTCGTCCGTTGAAGGAAACATTGGCGGATGCGCTGCGATTCGAAGAAGAACAGCAGGGTGAAAGACTTGCTGGACTCAGCGATGAAGAGGAAGTCGTGCTTCGCCAGCGGTTAGAAGATGGTATTTAGCTTCGGAGGAACAGTTTTAGTTGCAGTCGGGACCGTACTAAGTTGGTTTTCGTTCCGCGACTGACTGTGAGAATGAGTCCGAATCTGACTTGAGGGGGACTTCGGCGGTGCTAGCTCTTCATGACGCGGAACGATCTAGCCTGCGGAGGCTGCCTTTCCGAGCAGGAAACGCCTTGCGGCACACTTTTCGGCTTCTCGAATCGCTTGCAACTGAGTGAGGTAGCCTTCTTTCGCCACTCCGTCGAGTTTAAGTTCAATTTGTAGCTAGGCCCCGAGGTTGCCCACGCAGAACTCGTTGCCTTCCGGATCCTGCATGACGGTCCACACCAATCCCGGCGCCTCGTGGGTGGTGAGTTCGGTAGCGCCTAGGTCTTTGAGGCGCTCTACCAAGGATTCGCGCTCCGCCCCGCCAACGTCGATATGCATGCGGTTCTTGCCAGGCGTGGGATCCTCAACGCGCTGAAACCCTAGCGCCGGGGTCGAATCGACCATCACGAAATCGCCGTAATCCGCGGCGATTTCGCAGCCGGTTGCGACCGCCCAGAACTCGGCGAGCCTAGACGGATCGTGGCAGTCGAAGGTGATTTGGCGGATGATGAAGTTGGCGTCGCTCATGGTTTCCATTGTGGGCGCGCGTTAGCGCGCCTGCAATAACGAGGGGTGTTTCTGGTTGGGGTATCAGAACAGTTCTCTCCGGCCATGTCAGCCCCATACGTCATAATGGAGGCATGGCCGAGCTAGACCCCGAGTGGGCGATCAATGAGATAGACGCGTTCCTGCAAGTCACAGAGAAGGTAGTCCCCGACATGGGCCCGGGCATCGCCTACCTTGGAACCGTTATGAGCGGATCGCCGACTGAGGCTGCGGCACGTGCCCACGTCGTTGAAATGATCCTTGACCGAGCGCTTCCCGGGTGGAGACAAGGACTCCCAGTCCAGGACAAGGAGTATAGCTGGCTGAGGGACCAAGCCTCCCGGGCCAAGACAGTGCTTGAACGTAGGTCTGAACTCGCTGAAAAGCTCGGAGACAACACGCCAGACTTAGACGCCGCCAATCTGCATCCGTGGGCGTGGGAGAATGGCAAGGGTTACTGGAATCATGGGCACTATCATCAAGCCGTGATGCAGGCTGCCATCCGCATCAATGCAGAGACCCAAGCGAAACTGAACCGCCTAGACATATCTGAAACAGCACTTTTCAATGAGGCGTTTTCACTCCATGATCCGAAGCGTAATGTGCCGCGCCTTCGGCTTATGGAAAATGATGGCAGTAAGACGTTTGAGAACCTACATCGGGGCGCCCGCGCCTTTGCAGAGGGCTTGTACGCGGCTATCCGCAATCCCGGGATGCATGTTCCACACGACGGTGGTGAGGAGCAAGTCGCGTTGGAGCAGCTCGCGGCTTTCAGTCTATTGGCTCGCTGGGTTGATAAGGCTACCGTCCTGGAGGGGTGACTACATCGGTTTACGGAATAGCAGTCTGCTTTGAGCGAAGGATGTGGAGCACGAACGTCTGTGATGGGGGTGCCGGGCGCTCAGTCGGCAAGGCCGTACAGGGACCATCGCCGTGGCTGTGTGCAAGGTTCATGCCAGCGAGTGGGGTGGGGTCCAGAAATGATCCTCGCACACGTTAAATAGCGACGACACTCCGTCGAGTTCAAGTTCAACGTGTAACGCGAGGCGTTAATGACGTTTCGCGTTATTGGGGTAGGTTGAAGAGCGCTGTCTCTAACTCCGGTTTTCGTTCGGCCTCGGTCCATTCCGCTACCTCGTGTGAAGAATCTGCAAGCGTTATCGGGCCGTTGAACTATTAGGTTCACCCACAGTTCCCGTGCCTGCACGCATCGAGAAGGACCAGGTGGTGAACTCGAATGACTCGCCTGGTCCAACGTGTGTGTGCGCTCGGCGCGTGGTTTAACCCTTATAAGACTTGCCGGTCACAGCCTCAGCGTTTCGCTCGTGCAGCCCGCAGGCCGTTCAAGATCACGATGACTTCGGCGACTTCGTGTACCAACACGACGGCGGCCAGGCCCAGTACACCGCTGATCGCCAGTGGCATCAACACGATGATGATAGCCAGAGACAGCACGATGTTTTGGTTGATGATCCTGCTGCCTCGGCGGGCGTGCTGCAGCGCCTGCGGGATCAGCCGGAGGTCGTGGCCAGTGAAGGCGACGTCAGCGGACTCGATCGCGGCGTCAGAGCCGGTCGCTCCCATCGCAATGCCCACCGTTGCGCCCGCCAGTGCCGGCGCGTCGTTGATGCCGTCGCCGATCATCGCCGTCGGCGTCTTGGAGGAGAAATCGGCGACGATGCTTGCCTTGTCCTCCGGTCGCAGCTCGGCGCGCACGTCGTCGATTCCAGCGATTTCAGCCAGCGCCCGGGCGGTGCGAGTGTTATCGCCGGTGAGCATGCTCACTTCCACGTCGTTGTCGTGCAGGGATTGCACGGCATCGGGCACCTCGGGCCGCAACTCGTCGCGCACCCCGATCGCCCCGGCGAGAGCGTCATCGACGGTGACTAGGACGCAGGTCTGGCCTTCGGACTCCATACGCTCAACGTCCGCCTTCAGTGGCCCGGCGTCGATCCATCGGGGGCTGCCGACCAGCACCCGTCGGCCTTCGACGGTGCCGCCGATGCCATGACCGGCTTCCTCGCTGATATCCAAGGCGGTGGGCGCTTCGGGCTCCGCTGCCACGATCGCCGCGGCGAGGGGGTGCGTCGATTGCTGCTCAACCGCCGCCGCGAAGGAAAGCACCTGCGCCCGATCGAATCCGTCTGCCGGGACCACTCCGGTAACCTCGGGCTGGTTGCGGGTAAGGGTTCCGGTCTTGTCCACCGCCAGGTGACGGATGCCGCCGAGCCGCTCGAACGCCGCGCCGGACTTGATGACCACGCCGAACTGGCTGGCCGCGCCGATCGCGGCCACGACCGTCAGCGGCACGGAGATTGCCAACGCGCACGGCGACGCTGCGACCAGGACCACCAGCGCACGGGTGATCCACGTCTCGGGGTCGCCCAGCAGCGAGCCAATCACACCGACCAGCACCGCCAGGATCATCACCCCGGGCACTAGGGGTCGGGCAATCCGGTCGGCGATCCGGGCGCGGTCACCCTTCTCCGCCTGCGCCTTCTCGACGAGATCGACGAGTGTGGTCAGCGAGTTGTCCGTTCCAGCTGCGGTCGTCTCGACCTCCAGCACACCGGCGGAGTTGATCGCTCCCGCGGGTACCTCGTCGCCGGGTGCGACCTCCTCCGGAATGGATTCTCCGGTGATCGCTGAGGTGTCAAGGCTGGAGCGTCCGGACCGAATGATGCCGTCCGTGGCGATCCGCTCTCCGGGGCGCACGAGCATCAGCTCGCCAGCCCCAAGGTCCTTCGCAGCGACCTCGGCCGTCGTACCGTCGCGCAGCACGGTCGCGGTTTGCGGTACCAGCTTCAACAGTGCCCGCAGTCCGCCTTGGGCCCGGTCCATCGCCTTGTCTTCAAGCGCCTCGGCGATCGAGTACAGGAACGCCAGCGCCGCGGCCTCTCCGACGAAACCAAGGATCACCGCGCCGACCGCGCTGATCGTCATAAGCAAGCCAATGCCGAGCTTGCGCTTCGTGGCAAGGTTCCGGATAGCGCCGGGCGCGAACGTATACGCCCCTAGCAGCAGGCCGACCCAGAACAGTACTGTCGCGGGTGTCTCTAGCCCAGACCAGTCCAGCGCCAGGCCTATGACGAGGGCTATGCCGGAGAAGATCGGCAGTAGCAACTCGGGGTCCTTCCACCATGGCCGATCGAGATCTTCGATTTCCGTGGCTGGTTCGTGTTCGCATCCACACGCTGAAGTCATGCGTCCACTCCTTTTCCGTCGCAGCCGGGCACCGAGCACTCAGGGTCGATGCACGGGGCGTTTTCGTCGACAGCCAGCGTCGCGTTCACTAGCGCGTTGAGCGCTGTCGCGAGGTGCGGATCGGCGATTTCGTAGCGTGTCTTGCGGCCCTCCGGCTCGGCGACGACGATGCCGCAGTCACGCAAGCAGGTCAGGTGGTTCGAGACGTTCGAGCGGGTCAGGTCTAGGTCGCGCGAAAGCACAGCCGGGTAGCTCGGGCCGTCGAGTAGGGTCATCAGGATTCTGGAGCGCGTCGGATCAGCCATGGCCCGGCCGAGCCGGTTCATGACGTCGAGGCGCGAAGCAATAGTCAGCATGTGCTGAACAATACAACGTGTGCTGAACTATTCAAAATGCACTGAACTGACGGTTGCGCGAAGGTCCTGCGACCTGCAAGAATTAGTCGATGGGATAGCAGATGACTGATCCTTTGTGGTTCGGCTGCCACCCAACGCGGGAGCGACGTGGGCGGCGAGGTTCTCCAGAATCTTCACGTTGACGTCCACGCCATCCCGCAAAACCTTTACGTGTTTCCATGTGCCCATATGTTCTCTGTGTGCTGACGTAATTACAGTTTTCTGATTGTTGCAGGCTAACGAGAAAGTAACTTTGCAACTACATACCGTGGAGTTCAAATTTAACGTATAGCGTTATTGACGCTTCGCGTTATGGGGGATAGGGTCAAGCCGGATCCAGTCGTTCGCTGACAAGGACACTGAGCGTATGTGGAAGCTGCGCCAGCTTGGGTACGCGCAGACTCTTGATGAGTTACGGATTCCCCCGGGAAACCGGCTTGAGGCGCTCAAAGGCGATCGCAGGGGTCAACATAGTATTCGCATCAACGACCAGTGGCGGATCTGTTTTCGGTGGTCCGCCGCGGGGACAGAGGAGGTTGAGATCGTTGACTACCACTGACAAGCTCCCTCCGGTTCACCCCGGTGAGGTCCTCATGGAGGACTTTCTCAAAGGAATGGGGCTCACCCAGCACAAGCTCGCCGTCTCCATCGGCGTTCCGCCCCGCCGGATCAACGAAATTGTTCACGGTAAGCGCGCTGTAACCGCTGACACGGCCCTTCGTCTAGCGAAGTTTTTCGAGATGAGCCCCCAGTTCTGGCTCGGGTTACAGGCTCAATATGACTTGGACGTGGCGGAAGACAAGATCCTCTCGGAAATCGAGCGGATTCAACCGGTCCAAGCTGTCTCAGCGTAGCGGTTACCCGAACCAGGTCCGTCAGCGTGAGGATATGCACGCGGATGGTTCGAACTAGGAAATTTGGGGCCGCCGTCGCGTGGACTTGAGTTCCGAGCGCCGCTTTTTCGCTTCGAGACGGCGTCGCACCGAGCTCTGCGTCGGCTTGGTCCTGCGCCGCGGAGGAGGAAGCGGAGCGAGCGCCTCGCGCAAGAGGGTGGCCATGCGCTCTCGCGCCTCGGTGCGGTTACGGACCTGCGAGCGCTGCGTCGACGCGCTCACGGTGAGCACTGTGCCGTCCAGGCGGTGTTCGAGGTTGTGAAGGACGCGGCGACGCTGGGCGTCGGAAAGCGATGAGCACGTAGCGATATCGACGGAAAGCTGCACTTTGCTGTCCGTAGTATTGACGCCTTGGCCACCTGGTCCCGACGACTTCGCGAACCGCTCCGTCAGGTCGGCGGCGACGATGACCAGACCCCCGGGGATCCCTGGGCCAGGCGCGATGGTCAGGTCGTTCATACCGCCCAGCTTAGTTAGAGTTGCTTCCGGATCAGACCCACCGTGCGAGATCAGGGTAGTGTACGACCACGCCGCCACCGTCGACCTCCAACTCGACGTCGACTCCCCGTGTTCCGCTTTCATATCGGGCAGTTTCAGCATCGACGGAGCTGTAGTACTGGTCTGATGCGATCACCTGGAGGGACGGTATATCAATCCAAGCCATGATCAGCTGCGTTTTCGGAACCTGAGTCTCAAGCAGCGTCAAGCGACGAATAGGCATTGTGTTGGTGAGAGGGCACAGACCGAGATCGCAATCGAGTGCGGCTTTCAGGTCGGCTGACTGGACGATACCGGGGGAAGGCAGCTCTTCAGGCTGGGCGCCCTCTTCATTGGTTTCCGCCGACCACACGCCTTGTTCGGACCTAAACAGCTCGAGGCTTCGCCCCCATCCGTCGCCTTCAACGTTCACCGACACACGTTCGGTCATCCAGTTCTCCGCGGCGCGCAGCTCCCACGTGGCCTCGTATCCATCGCCGTATTGCACTCCGGAAGCGGTCAAACCGGCTCCTAAAAAATGAACTGCGGCCTCGTTCCGGATGAGGGGAGTCTCGACATGCTCCCACTTATACGTGCGCTCCATGGTGAGGATTTTACAACGCTCGATGGTGCGAAAAGGCAGGTAGCTTTCGATTTGGACCGCGTACCGAGGAGGAGGCTTACCGGCAGAATGGTGTACTTCGTAAGCCCGCGGCGCAGAAGAATTCCATGAATGAGAGCAGGGCCAACGTGCCCGTTGCCGTCTGCAAAGGGATGAATCGTTTCAAACTGAGCGTGAGCAATTGCGGCCTGGATGAGAGCACCGTGCGAAGCGCCATCGAGGTAAAGACATAAGTCGTCCACGAGGTCATGGACTAGGCCTGGGGGCGCTGGGATGAACTCGGCCCCAATGGGTGTGTGGTTACTTCCACCAATCCAGTTCTGAATAGTGCGAAGACCAGTGGGGATAGAGCCCTTCTCCCCCATCAACTCTCTTTGGAGCTTTTCAAGAAGGCCGATGGAGATGTTGGTTCGGTGGCAAAGCTCTTCTCAATGGAACACAGAACGGTGAGGTTACGCGCAACCTCTTCCGCGCTTTCCTTAAAGCCGCGGACTTCCTCCTTTTGGGCGAGTTCCGCGAGGACAACCTTGTCGACGTTGGGCGCAATACCTTCAATGCGTGAGGAAGAAATCGCCTCAGAACGCATGAGTAAGCGGGCCACAGACTCCAACTGGCCAGAAGCAGCATGACGGTTGAGATTCAAGATCTCTCGCTCGATACGTGCTGCCCGGCTGGTGAGCTCTGGGGAAAACTCCATGCCTTACTTACAAGATGGTCAGGGACATAGACCTAAAAAGGGCCTCCGGCCTTATCGCGCCGGGGAGTGCCGGAGCCTGATTCGGGGATCCAGCTCTCGGTAACGTAGTGAGGCTTGTAGAGGCTATCCATTCGTCAGACAGCAAATGAGTGGTTGGATAACTCTTATCCAACCACTCATTGCGGTTTATGCGCTAGATAAAGCTTAAACATACGGGGTTTCAGGGCCATACTTTGGCCTCAATGAGAATGTCAATGACACCTCAATGGGAAGATCAATGAGAACTCTTGTCATTGAAGAGGAATGAAGTTAGCATTGAGCCGTCATTGTTAACATTGAGGGCGGGTATTCATCGTGAACAATTGGTCCGAGAATCAGCTGAGAGAGCTATTGGCTGAGCTTGAGTTGCGCGGCGGCGATTCAACAACAGTCGAGGTCAAAACCGCTCAAGGGGGCATTCCGGACTCTCTACCGCAGACATTGTGCGCGTTCGCAAACATGCCGAGTGGCGGCCTTATCATTCTCGGTGTCAATGAGAAGGAAGGATTCATTGTCACTGGCATTGAGAATCCTTCGGAGATGGAGGCTGCTCTGGCCTCGCAGGCGCGTCATGCCATCACCCCTCCAGTCACAGTGCATACCGACAGTGTGGCAATAGATGGCACGCATGTCGTGATTGCGGAGGTTACGGGTCTTCCGATTATTGATAAGCCTGCTATCTACAGGGGAGAAGCGTATCTTCGAATGGCTGATGGGGACTACCGTATGAGTGCCTCGGAGCTGCGCATGATGGACGTGGCAAAGCTGCATGCCGAAGAGGCAGTGTCCTATGACACGACGATTGTGGAAGGCACGAGCCTTGCAGACCTAGATAGCGACGTGGTGCAAGATTTCTTGGTTCAGGCGCGGAAAAAGAATCGGCGACTATCGGGACTTACTCAAGATGAGGACGTCTTACGGGCGCTAGCGGTGACGACCGCGACTGGAGAGCTGACCCTTGCTGGCCTGTATGCGCTGGGTTTCTATCCCCAAGGACATTTTCCCTCCTTAGCAGTAACGGTGGCGCAAAGGCTACCAAATGGTTCGAAGCACGGGCGAGTGCTGGGGTTGGAGACCTTTGAGGGGCCCGTTCCGGTGCTGTTGAACTCGGTAATGGGATGGGCAAGGCAACGTTTAGCCGCCGTACGGCGATATCGAGAGGACGGATCAATGGTGGAAGTTCCTGAACTTCCCCTTCCGGCCATTCGAGAGGCCGTGGCTAATGCATTGGTGCACCGTGATCTTGGGCCAAATACGTTGGGTGCGGGTAAATCGATTGATGTCCGCCTACTACCGGACAAGATGGTTATCTCCAGTCCAGGAGGCCTACGGGATCTGACGGTTGAACAGCTCAAGTCGAGAGATCTGGCGCGCCAGGAGATTAACCAGCGGCTCTATAGGCTGTGCCGATATCTCAAAGCAGACGATGGCTCTTTTGTTATTGAGGGCGAAGGCGGCGGCGTGCAGCTCATGCTGGATGCCGCGCGAGAGCAAGGACTACCGGAGCCTGACCTGATAGATTCTGGCGTGCAATTTACGGTGAAGATGTGGCGGCCGGACACTCGTGGAGAGGCCCGTATCTGGGAGCCACTACGCAAGGAGGAATCAGGCACCGGCCCGGAACGACGAGTGGATGCACCAGTGACCTTGGAACGCCTGGGTGTTAACGCCCCGCGCGTAGCGGAGGCGCTGCGTACGGCGGCACAACCGCTGTCTATCGGCGAAATAGAAACAGCCACAAACCTTACTCGAGCGCAGGTCCGATATGCGCTGAAGTCACTGGTGAAGGCACGATTCGTGCGTATGGATGGCACGCGCGGTTCACAAGCGACAACCTATGAATGGCTAGCTAACCGCGGGGCTGCAGGCGCTTAACCAGCTGATCGTGGTGGACTGCGGCAAGGCAGCCGGCGTCGACGACGCGCCGTGCTAGCTCCTTGTCCCCCATCTTGGCGGCAAAGGCCATGCCCATGGTGATGTCATGGTCGGGGCGGCCGATGAGCGTAATCTCATCGCCTGGGTTGATGCGGCCGGGCTCGATGATGCGCAGGTAGGAACCGCAATCGCCACGCTCAGTGAAGGACTTGAGCCAGCCGGGCTCGTCCATCCAGCCGGAGAAGGTGGCGCAGGGCGTGCGCGGAATGGAGACCTCGAGCACGCACTCCCCCACCTGAATCTGCTGGTTGATCAGCATATTCGGCCAGGAGATCCCCTCGGTGGTGAGGTTCTCCCCGAAGTAGCCATCACGCAGCACGCGGTTGAGCGTGCCCTCCCAGTAGTCGAGCTCCTCGCGGGCATAAGCGTAGACGGCCTTCTCGGCACCGCCGTGGTGGGCGTGGTCACCGATGGAATCCCCCACCACGCCGGAGCCGTCACCGTAGTTGGGCCCAGGTATCTCCAGGTCCAGGAAGGGGCGTGGCTGCTTATCGATGCCCGTGTACTCGTGTCGCCCATGCGGCTCGGGGCGGCGGACAGCGACGTTCGTGGAGATAACCTTCATGCTCACCTATTGTGGCACACCTCACGCGCTCACATGTCGCGATCGCGGAAGAGAGCTTCGGCCGTCACGAGGTCGTAGAAGAAGAGGCGGGGGGCGAGCGGCATGACGTCGGCAAGCATGGGCATGTCCTCCTTCAGCAGGGCGTTTTCCGGGATGGCGCCGTGGGCCACCGCGCGGGAAGCCAGCGCGAAGGCGTAGGAGATATACGGCATCCACGCGGCGGCGTTGAGCTCGTCGGCGGTGTTGCCGCTGCCAAAGGCGCTCAGCGCGATGAGCGTGTGGCTCACGGACATGTCCACGCCGGCTTCCTGAACAATCGAGGTCAGGGCCGTTGCATCCTTGCGCAGCTTCTCTACGGAGCCCAGGGCGTCGAGCGGGCCGTTGTTGGCAAAGCATTCGCGCAGCGCGACGATGCGGGCGGCCTCGCTGGTGAGGTCATCTACCTCAGGCGAGAGGCTCGGTGTGGTGGCGGCCGCGAGCAGCATCGGGCGCGTCAGGCTGTCGACGCCCGAGGTGCGCACTGTGGCGAGCTCTTCCGGCAGTGCGGCATCGGATGTGACGGCGCCCAAAAGGCCAGGGTAGTTATCCGTTGCTGGGTTATCGCTGGTGACGTCCATGTGGAACAAACGGGTGCGCACCAGGGAACGAGCCTGCTGGTTAACGCTCACACCAGACTGGCCCAGTGCCTGCACGGCTGCGGCTGGGTCGAGGCGCAGATTGTCGATGATGCTGTCGAACATCGCCTGCAGGCGCGGGTTCGGGCTGCGCTGCGAGAGCACGTGCAGGGAACGGAAAGCGTCCCAGAGCTCGAGCGGGGTCCACTCCTTCGAGGCCAAGGCTGGCTCGGCGGCGTCGGCACCGACTACGAGCGAGGCGCTCGACGGGCGCGCCGGGGCGGCGAGGTTGGAGGAAGCCTGTAGCTCGCGGACGTCGACAAGCAAAGTGCCCTCGAGCTCAGGAGCTTCGAAACCGGTCTCGTTTGGCTCAAGGCGGGTTGGGGAAACGGTTGGGTTGGCCAAAGGCCACGCCCATCCCACGAGGTCAACGGGCTCTTCGAGGTTCTGCTCGATCTCGATGCCCTCCCCAATCAGGCCGCGGCTGGCCAATGGGGACTTGCGGACGGTAGCCAGCGCAGCATAGATGAGGCTCGAGGAAGCCGATGCCTCATACTCCAGCACGCGGCGCTCCATGCTGCGGCTCAGGTGCGCGGCGCGCTCCTTCTCAGGCAGCTCGGCGAGGTAATCCTCGTAGGACAGCGTGGACCACATGAGGAACAGCTCGCAGGAAGCCTGCTTGCGCACGGCGCTGACCAAAGCGCCATTCGGCACGGACAGGTTGCGCACCGGCTGAGTGGTGCGGGAGGTACGCGCGAGCTCCTTGATTTTTTGGCGGGAGTCGATGGTGACGAACTTCGCTAGCGGTAGCGGGCGCGGGGAATGGACGCTGAACTGGGCGTCCTGGTCCAGTTGACCTGCCAGGATGACCGGCTTTTCGTAGTGGATGGTCGGCTCCAAGCCGATGCGTTTGACGCGGGTGAAAAGGGCCTCCGGGATGACGTCGAATTCCAGCTCGTAGCCGGCCTCGCTGGCCACTACCTCGCGGCGGGAGACCTCCGTCTCCTGGAAAGTGCGTGCCTTCTTATCCAGCACGATGGGCTTCTTCGGCGGCGAGGCGAGCAGGTAACCAAACGCGGAGTGCTTGCCCAAAGCATCGATGAAGCGGAAGTCGGTACCGCGCGGGCCCTCGTTCCTTGCGCGCATGTGCAGGCCCTCGGCCATGGAGATAAAGCGGACGTCGACAAGCGTGTCCTCGTGGTACAGCGAGACCTCGTAGCGGCCGACCCACGGATCCTCGTAGAGATCGGAGGGGAACGCCTCTGCTATGCCGGTGCCGAGGGTTTGCTCGGAGATCTCTTCCTGCTCGCCGTCGACAGGCGCATAGACCAAATCGAGGCGCCACTCCCCTTCTTTGTACAGCGTTACCTTCGGCGACTGCGTATAAATCGGCTCGCCGTCCAGGCCCTGCGCATTGGGCAAGGTCTTGACGGAAAAGTCCCACTCAAAGAACACTTGCTTATCGATGTCCACCGGCTCGCGCTGTGGCACCTCTACGCGCTGTGGCAGTGGACCAAACTCCCAGCCCGCCCAGATAGCTAGCGGCGTGGCATCCTCCAGGGTGCCCTGTGGGGCGAGCAGCGTGGACTGATCGTGGATGATAAACGGCGCATCGCTGCTGATGCCGGTGAAGTTAAACTCCGGCGCGAGTGGTTCCTCGCCGTCCATGAGGGTTACCTGGATGGATTTGAAGGGGCCGGGAATGCCCACGCGCAGACGCTCGCCGGCTTCGAAGACGCGGACGGAGTGTGGGCGATCGATGAAGTGGGATTCGACGCGCCACTGCGGTTGCTCCAGTTCGTGCTCTGTGAGGTCTGGCAGTGCGATATCCAGGATGCGAGTCTTTGGGTCAAGGCTTAGGCGAGGGGCCTGTTCGAGATAAGAGGACTGTTCAATTGCCGTGGTTTCCAAGCACAGAGTCTCCGCATTCATTTGCCCCATAATAGGACAATTTGCAGCGTGTTGGTAGTGCGCTGGTAGCGGGCTGTGGCGGCTTGCGTGAGGTCATGACGGTGTTGGGCTATGAACTGCACATTGAAGCACGACGCCTGGGCCTCGAATCCGTGATTGGGTACTGAGCGTGCGATTTATCGTCTCACACGGCAACTGCCGGACCAAATGCAACCGCGCTGGCGGGAAATACTTTTACGTTGCCGGAGGAGCGCACGCTACTCGATGGCGTAACCGTCGGCGGAAAGGACCTAGCTGAGCAGCAACAGATTTTGGATTTGTCGGCTGCGTCGGGCTGTTTCGTGGTGATGGTTCAGTAGCTGGTGACGGTGGTGGAGTGCGCCTCATGAACGGTGGATTTGTTGAGTTTGATCCAGCTGCGGAGCTGCATGCTGCACATGCTGAGTTGCTCGACTCCCTGGCGTTGCTTGATGCCCAATTGAACGTGGACTGGCCTACTTCTGCTCTGCCACACGTAGCCACTTCTACTTCGACGGCAATAAGCGAACAGCCCGGCTTATGGCTTCTGGGATGCTCATGTTCGCGGGATGCAGCGGATTGAACATCCCAAACGCCCGTCGCCTCGAATTCAACATTGTGCTCAATGAGCTATTTAGTACTGACGACGCCACCGCGCTGATGGACTTCCCCTAAGACTGCCTGGAGGAGTCTTCGGGGTAAATACCGTTGTTGGTAAGGAAATACCTCTGCATGCGCGGAGAAGAGGGATTCTGGGCCGGAAGATAGTGAACGGTGGTAGTAGCCACTTCTTCTCCTTTACTTATTTGCAAAGGGCCCCTTGACAGCCCAATTCGATGGGTAAGCGAAATCCGGAGCACTCTGCTTATCAGATACGCCAGGTTTCAAATCCTCCATGGGATAGTCAGACGGTGGAGCTGTACGCTTTGCCGCTTGCGCTTGAAGCTCCCCAAGACGCTGCGCATTTGCATCGAACTTCTCCGGGTCATCGCCAAGTAAGTCAGCGTTATCTTCGGAGATTCCTTACGTTGCAAGAGCCTGAGTACGTGCAAGCTGCATCTGGTGCTGCTTGGCATTAGCACGTTCAGCCTCCAGGGCTTACTGAGCTCGCTGCAGTTCAGTCTTCTCTGCATCTTGAATTTTCCGATACTTCTCAGCATCGGCTCGGAATTCATTGCGCTCGGTACAGTACTTCGCGCATTCCTTACGAAGTTTCTCAAGCTCACGCTGGTACGATTCAGCGGTGCGCTCCTGCGAAGGTTTAGCCTTTGCCTCCTGGGCGTTAGGCTGTTCTGCCACCTCCGTGGCGGTGGCCTCGGTGGTGGCGGTTGCTTCTTCTGCCATTGTTAACCTCCTGGGTTAGTTTTTGGGCATAAAAAATCCCCCGCCACCAACCAGTGGTGTGGGGTAGTAGCATGGCGGGGACTCGCACCCCGCAAGCGTGACTACTTCATGCTTAGAAAATTCATGCGGTGTAGTTCAGCAACATAGAATGCTGTGATTTCACGCCATCCGTCGACGTCGGCGACCTCGTTCTCGTGCTCGGCAAAAGCACTAATTAGTAACTTCATTTCGTCCGAAGAAAGCGGAACTTTGTTTCCAATCACCTCATCGGCGATGCTCATCGCCGCCGAACCAATTTCTCCATAGTTGAAATCTGATTTCGTTAGGGTTCCGCGAAAGCGAAAGTCATTGCATAAAGACTCGAAGCGAACATCGTCGTAGTTCTCCATCAAATTTTCCTCGCTTTCTTTAGCTCGTTCTCAACGTCTTCTACTCGGGCTATCCTTCGCTCTTGAGCTGGGGAGTACCATTCTACTCCGGCGCCGAATATTGGGTATGCCGTGTCAATTTTTAATTGACCGGACGGCAACTTATTCCACTGGACTTTCATCATCACTCCGTCGATGTCTCGATAGACGGTGCGTCTGACGTTGGCGGAGGCTACATAGTCAGGGGCTTCTACTGTTTTGACGATTGCGTTGGCAATATCGAGATCTGACCACTGTTTTGGAAAGAACGACCCCTTTTCTCGCATGGAATCATAAGTGTGGCCGTTCCTCCTGTGGTCACCGGTAAGGCTCCCTTCCTGACTACGCCAGCCCCAAATCGAGTGCTTAACCGTATCTGACAAATTGGGTAAGTACTCATCATCGAAATACGGTGCTTTCAGCATGTACGTTCCATCTTGATTCAATGGTGCACGAACAGCCCCAATACCTGGAAGCTGCTCTGAATAGGACGACAGCATTCGGTCACCGCGCACCCGCTTCGCGAACCGTTTGAGCGTTGCTGCGGAACCGTCGCCCTCGTCTGCTGCCATCCATTCGGCCTCCAGACGTTTGTAGGATTCCTCGCCCTCCCACCCGTAACCGTGGAAAACAAGAACACCTTGGCAATCGCAGTGGTCGTGATATTTCCTGCCATCCCGACGACGAGTAACAGTATCCTCGGAGTAGACAGGGCCGCGAGAGGCAAGCATCGCGCAAACGAGCAGTTCTCCGAGCCAGAAAGAACACGCGCATAGCCCATCTTCACAGGCTTTCTTGGAAATACCTCCGCGTGCGCGGAGAAGAGACCTTTGCTGGCAGGGCACGGCCTAGAGTATGGGAAATACCTCCGCGTGCGCGGAGAAGAGGCGATGGTGCCCTGGAGGATAATCTCTGCAAAGGAAATACCTCCGCGTGCGCGGAGAAGAGCGCCGTCGGGCACCATCGTGGCGAGCAACATATGGAAATACCTCCGCGTGCGCGGAGAAGAGGCGGTCCACAGTTGCACCGTCTGATTGAACTTGGAAATACCTCCGCGTGCGCGGAGAAGAGGTCGCCACCGGCTTTCTTGAGTTCCCGGCGTAGGAAATACCTCCGCGTGCGCGGAGAAGAGATTATCAGCGCATACCCAGAAGCGACCGATCTCGGAAATACCTCCGCGTGCGCGGAGAAGAGAGTCGCCAAAATCGCGGAGCCAATCGATCGCCGGAAATACCTCCGCGTGCGCGGAGAAGAGCGCAGAATCACTGGCTCCGCAAAGACTACCTAGGAAATACCTCCGCGTGCGCGGAGAAGAGTGATAGGTGGTGAAAGACAGCGTGTAAGAGTAGGAAATACCTCCGCGTGCGCGGAGAAGAGTACGCCCTGGCGGCGGAACAAATCGGCGTCATGGAAATACCTCCGCGTGCGCGGAGAAGAGGATTATGGGAGACGATTAGGTGGGCTAGGGGCGGAAATACCTCCGCGTGCGCGGAGAAGAGACATCGAACAGGGCAGCAGCCAAGCTCTTCACGGAAATACCTCCGCGTGCGCGGAGAAGAGCAATATTGCCGACGACGGTCACGTTATTGATAGGAAATACCTCCGCGTGCGCGGAGAAGAGTCGATGTTTGCGGTGGTGTGGGTGATTCCGTTGGAAATACCTCCGCGTGCGCGGAGAAGAGGTGAAGCAGAAAGCTATCACGGTGAATTAGTCGGAAATACCTCCGCGTGCGCGGAGAAGAGCTGAATATGCCCGACATTAATAGGCGTATTTTGGAAATACCTCCGCGTGCGCGGAGAAGAGGTGGTGCTCGCGTGCATTTCCCTGGTGATGATGGAAATACCTCCGCGTGCGCGGAGAAGAGACCAAAGGCGCCACGGCCTACCAATCCTCATCGGAAATACCTCCGCGTGCGCGGAGAAGAGCTGTATTCGGTAACCGTGACAGTTACGGGGACGGAAATACCTCCGCGTGCGCGGAGAAGAGACCACGGCGACTGCCTCGAACTCCTAGAACAAAGAAATACCTCCGCGTGCGCGGAGAAGAGCTTTCTTGAAGAAGACGCGCCAGCCTAGCTTGGGAAATACCTCCGCGTGCGCGGAGAAGAGGGTGGCCTGGATTACTTCACCATTTTCGATGAGGAAATACCTCCGCGTGCGCGGAGAAGAGCATATTTCTTGATGGATGCCATAAGATAGACCTGGAAATACCTCCGCGTGCGCGGAGAAGAGATGCGGTCCGGCACCAGGCCGGGGTCATAAGCGGAAATACCTCCGCGTGCGCGGAGAAGAGAAGTGCATGAACTCTGGCACGCGGAAGTCTTTGGAAATACCTCCGCGTGCGCGGAGAAGAGCGGGCGTGGCCAGGCACTCGGCCGCCGCCGCGGGAAATACCTCCGCGTGCGCGGAGAAGAGCACGCCCGGGCAATGGTAGCCGCGGCGCTCCAGGAAATACCTCCGCGTGCGCGGAGAAGAGTCGGGGTGCTGGCCGTCACCGAAGTGATTGGTGGAAATACCTCCGCGTGCGCGGAGAAGAGTTAACTAATTCTTCCGCATCATAGGTGGACACGGAAATACCTCCGCGTGCGCGGAGAAGAGGAGCGGATTAGCACTGCTTCAGCAAAGGTATCGGAAATACCTCCGCGTGCGCGGAGAAGAGTCAAGCACAGCCATCAGTCATCAACCTCCACCGGAAATACCTCCGCGTGCGCGGAGAAGAGCAACGACTCTGAACACGTCGCGGGGGAATAGTGGAAATACCTCCGCGTGCGCGGAGAAGAGCATGGCTGCTCCTGTAGCTCCGTGGCTACCGCGGAAATACCTCCGCGTGCGCGGAGAAGAGTGCGGAATCTCGTTATAGTGGCGTGGCTTGTTGGAAATACCTCCGCGTGCGCGGAGAAGAGCGTGACCCGAACATTCGTATTGGTCGTGACCAGGAAATACCTCCGCGTGCGCGGAGAAGAGCACGCCGCCCATGACCTCGTTGCAGGCTTCGCGGAAATACCTCCGCGTGCGCGGAGAAGAGGGCTGTTGGTTGCCCATGAGGTCGCGGAAGTCGGAAATACCTCCGCGTGCGCGGAGAAGAGCAGTGGCTATCAGCGCCTGGAGTGCACGCCCTGGAAATACCTCCGCGTGCGCGGAGAAGAGGGAAACTTACAGCCGGTTACAATCCGGTACCAGGAAATACCTCCGCGTGCGCGGAGAAGAGATGTTGGCGTGTTCGATGCCGATGCTGCGGGAGGAAATACCTCCGCGTGCGCGGAGAAGAGCCCTCAAGCTGTGCGAGGGCTACCTTCTTCCGGGAAATACCTCCGCGTGCGCGGAGAAGAGATCTGCGACTATTTCCAAAGCCGTACATTCACGGAAATACCTCCGCGTGCGCGGAGAAGAGACTTCCTGAACAGCAACTTTAGTTCGTCTCGGTGCGGTTTTGCGTATGTTCTCGCGAAAACGTGCACGCAAGTAAAAGTCCGTCCATGTCAATGATTGTACGGCGTCGCGGTCCCATAGTGTTGACTGCAAAGCCCTGTTCGCGGGTCCGGTCCTCGTTGATCATGGTTAGGCTGCCGTCGGCGATGGCATTGGAAAGCCGTCGCCACAGGTTATCGCGGACGCGACGGGAAACGTTTCCTACATAAACACCGGTATCTACTTCCGAAAGGAAACGCGAAAGGTAGCCATGCATGTGGTCCGGGAGGCTGGTGGTTGTGATTACAAGAAACATTCAGCGCCGTCCATATTGTGTATGTCCGGCGACTTCATCGCCGCGCCCAGAGACGAGTCGATCGTCATCACGTGAAGGTAAGTGGGGCGTGAGTACCTCTGTGAGAACTTCCAGCATGTCGACGAGTAAGTTCTTCCGATGGATCTCTCGGCGTAGTTGCTTCCTTAGCTCTGGCAATGGATCTTCCTCATTGGCACAGGCGAAAGCCAGCGGGATTGAGATTGTGGGCTTGTACAGATCAGCCAGATCAAAGAGCAATGAACGAGCGTTGCCTCGATGAATGATGCCCAAGGCAGGATTGACACCTATTGCCGCGCACGCAGAAGCGGCACATCCATAGAGCATGGAGTTCGCTAGGTTGAGTCCCTGATTAACTGGGTCGTCGTCAGCAGTATTGCGCCGAAAATTCTTGATTCCGTGTTTCTTCGCCTGGGTTTGATAAGTCTGTTTCATCACGCGGCCTTCAAGCCCGCGCATGATGGAAATGCTCGGGGCATCAGCAATTTCTTCGATGCCTAGTTGCCGTTGGTAGAGCTTGATTGCAGCCTTTCGCTGGTGTGCTTCATTAGAGACGAGAGCTGCCTGGGCAATTGCCCAACGCGCCGAGGAAGTTAGTGGGGTTGCGTGAGTATAAGCTGGTACTCCACCACCGCCAGTGAACATGATGGTCGTTCCTGAACGAGTACATGAGGTAGCAGCAGCTGCAGAAATGGAGGTTCCAGGTCCGAGCATAAGAACTGCGAGTCCGCCTACAGGGAGTTGGATGCGTTGCTCTAATTCTGAATTGTCAACAACCGAGTAGGCCACGACACCAGTACGGTCCTGGCGGATAGCTGCGCGTTCCACATAAGCAAAGCTGACACGGTCTTCCAAGCGGACTTGGTGGTCTGCTGGAATGGTGGAAAACGTAATGGCGTCTTCGGAGTAAGCCATTAGGAGTTTGCCTTTCCGTAGATGAGCCCAAGGGCTGGATCGTAGTTGTCGGAGAGATCAACGATTCTGAAATACTGCAGTAGGGAAGTCTCCCACGGGTTCGAGAGAAAACGCGGATCTTCGGAAGGAAAAGAGCCTTGACGTAGGTTGATACTTGAGCGGAGAATACGTTTCAGATCCTCCTGAGTGGGCTTTGTGAGTTCTAGATCGATACTGGTTATGGCACCCGGGATTGTGCCAGTGTCATCGAGAACGAGAGCACGTACAGTTTCGCTTTCTACGTAACGTGTACGGAGATCCTCTAGTGCGGTAGTTGCTTCTGTGAGCTTGGTTAGCTCGCTTAGGCGAACGTTTTCTTTTAGAACGGCTTCCAGGTTGCTTTGAATATTCGACGCTGCCATGTGCTTCCTGGAATCCTGGGCAAAGGCCTCAATGTCTTGGTCATCGTTGATATTTGTGAGAGTAATTGACGTTGTGTTGACAAAGTCTTGACACTCGACTGGGAATTCAATTCTTCCGTTATGAGAATTCAGCCAGCGTTGCGTACGGCTCAGTAGAGCCTCCATGTAGGGCAGATTCTCACGGTGCTCGTAATTCTGGTGGGCAACAATATGCAGATGCATGTGGTCACGCCCAGGAAGTCGGTGCTTGCGTTGTGGGTCTCTTCGACGCCAGACACGACCGGCCCGTTGGATGAGGGAAGCTGACGGGCATAGGTCGGTGCTGAGTAGATCAAGGTCAATATCCAATGATGCTTCAATGGCTTGTGTACCTACAATACATATCCCTTCACCGTTTCCATGTGGACCAATCGTGCGAAGTAGCGTATCGGCAGCAGCTTGGCGATGTCCCGCAGTCATCGCAGCGTGTAGAAGCAGGACGTCTTCGCCTTCCTCATCAAGTCTGCGGGATATCTCTTGTGCCCAGTCAACTCGGTTGCATATGACCCCGATGCGAGCAATCGGATACTCCGCACGCATGCGTCGAACCCAGTTGATATGTGCGTCTATCTGAGACGGGTTTGCGATGGTGATGTCGTAAGTGAGCGTGTATGGCGTTGAATCCAACGGAGTGGCTGCATAGGAACTGGAGCTGTGGCTGAGGATCGAGGGAAAATCAATGTTTGTTTCCAGCGGGTACCCGGTGTAGGCACATGCGAGTGAATTGCACTGTTCTTGCGACAACGTGGCGCTGAGAAGGGTAACGCGTGCTCGCACGGTACCTAGCCATTGCATCAATGGTTTGAGCAATTGTGCTTGATAAGGATCTAGCGTATGGACCTCATCGATAATTACATGCGCGTTTGCTAGCGCCAACAGAATGACATGGGTCCATTTCATCGGAAGTGCTGCTTTAAGCGCTTGGTCCACGGTGCCTACCGTGATAGAGGCCAGCATGCGTTCCATTCCTGAACGCACGAACTCAGCTGGTACGAGTCCGCCGACGTCTTCCAGTGGATTACTGTCGCGGAAGGTGGTGACGGGGCGGGAGTAGAAATCCTCAATGGTGGCCATTCCATGTGCGAGCGCCGCAGTGTTTTGAGTCGAACTAAAGATTCTTTGTACACGCTTCATCAATGCATTCGAGGTCGCCATCGTGGGTAGTAGGAACAACATGCGTTCTTTACGTTGCACATGGCGCAGGATAGCGGCTTCAGTCTTACCGGAACCTGTAGCTGACATGATCGTGAATAGACCATCAGGATCGGTCATGGCTTCTCGCTGTGCAGGGCGTGGTTCGTAGCCTTGAAGAATTGCTTCTAGCGCGTCTTCAGCGCTGGGCCAATCGGAATAGAGACCAAGTTGTTCTCGAATACGAGCTAGAGCAGGTTCAGCTTGTGTGAGTATCCACTCCTTCGGCTGTGTCAAGTCTAATTCGGTTGTTTGGCACCGTGCTTGAGACTGTTTGACCCATTCGTGGGCTGATACTAGGCGGTCGGCAACAACGGTTAGTCCGCTAATCAGAATCATGGCCGACGTTGGAACTTCATCGGGGAACATTGCTACTCCGCAGGCTTCGCGAAGCGCGTGGTCTAAAACTTTTTGGGCAGTATTCCACCCGTTGTCGGCTAGAGCCGTGTTCCACAGCGCTTCTTTTGTACCTGTGCGATCGCCGCCAAAGTCTGGAGTATCAAACCTTCCATGATGGCCCATAGCTGGGATACAGCGCCAGGCTTGAGATGCTGAAGCATCCACCGTGAGGTTGCCAAGGAGGTAGGAAGCTGAAGCCTGCTCATGGCGTCTAAATGCGGCGACATCGTGAAGTCCTCGCAAAGCACGTGGTGGGAGCTTAAAACCCAACTCTTCGTTTTCCACAATCCGGTTTCTTACAGAAGCCCAGATTTCGCGTTCTTCAGGACGCTGCCTCGCATGAGTAAGTAGTTGGCCTTGAAAGAAGGGGTTCGCTTTGCCGATGTCGTGCGTGCCAACCAGCCACATTACGATCTCACGTGCCTGTGGCCCCAGCTCTTCGCGAAGGTAGCCCTGCAAACCTGGCCTCAACCAGTGATCGAAGAGTTGTCCTGCCATAGAAGCGGCATCACACATATGGGCAAGCAAAGGGTAGCTTTCTTCGAGGCTATGTTGTTTGGCCCACACGGAAGAAAACGTTGAATGGGTGGCAGGCATGGGGTTCCTAACCTAGAGCGCGGATAGATAGTAGACCACAGCCGTAAGCCTTTTCTCGGCCGAGGCCAGTAGTCAAAATGGATACGAGTGCTGTGGTGTCGCGTACTACGGCGATGCCATCTACAGCATCTATTTGTAGCGTCATACGCCCCTTTTCAGTCTTAGGATCTTTGAGTACAGCGCGCCGGTGGTTGGTAACCTCCACAGCATCTAAGGCGGGAGATAACTTCTGTGCCAGCCAGGGGCCAAATGTGGTTCGTTCCGTATCCTCATGATCCAACGGGATGGGCTTAACTTTGTACGAACGCTTACCGGAAGCATTAGTGAATGTCTCGCGACGAATAGCGTTGAGACTAATGCGAAAACTTACTGAAGTTCCAGTAGGCGGAGCCTGAAGCTCAACTTGCTTAGTCACAATGTCTGGACAGTTCGAGACAGTGGGCTCTGTAGCAGACTGGATAAGAAAATACGGAGCCTGTCCTGCCGGGGTCTCTAAACGGAAAAGAATTTCTGCAGCGGAACGTGGATTGGCGTCGTCGAATGCAGGGAAAAGACCCATGACTGCGCGATGACGAAATGTTGGGCTATTAAGACTTGCGGGACTCACACGGCGAGCACTATTCGCAGCCACACTTAAGAGAGCGTGTGCAGGTGCTTTGGTTAGATACCGAGTGGTGATCATATTCTTCATCTTTCGTCGGGAATACGTTAGATTTGTTCAGAGTGGCTCTCCGCTGATGCGGAGGTAGTTCATATTTCATTGAATTGGAACCACCTTCTCCGCGATACGTGGAGGCAAGCGAAGCGGTAGGTCAACAAGGCCTACCGCTTTTGGCTACCGTTGAATGGTGGAGTGGCGGTGCAGGCTGAGCTCCTTGATGCCTTTGAGCCAGTCCGTTCGGGTCGCAACAGCGGGAACACTCATGCTCTCTGGGGACACTCCGGAACCGAGCGATGGTTCAAAGATTCGCACAGTCGCTTTACTCGACGCGTTAGGAGCAAGGGCGGGGATGAGCGACAGCATCTCTGCTGGCCCAGTTCCCAGATAGAACGGGAACGTTGCTGGAAAAGCTTTTCGACCTAGATAAACAGAGAAGACAGGGCTGGCAAAAGACTGATCTATCTCCTCCGTGTGGCCTTCCAGAGTGGCACGTACAATGAATTCAGATTCGGCTAGGTACGTGCGTCGGCTGATAGAAGTCGCACCCACGGCAGGGGTGAACTTAAGCTGCTTCACAGAGGTAGCCTTCATTTGCTGCATGATCGCAAGGCGCCGTCGGAAAGTAAATTCATCTTCCCTGTCACCGATGGTGTGAAAATCATCAACATATTTTGGAGTCTTATCCTCCCGCAAGGTGAAATGCACGTCATCGATCCACGTTGGCCACTGCCCTCTTTTCGCACCTAGACTCGCAGCCAGTAGCCCACGGAGCGCGCTGAGCGTAGGGCGAGGCTCAGTACGGACAAAATTTCCCGATACAGCCAGACCCGCCCACGACTGGAGGGGTCCCGCAAGACGGATATAGGTGGAACTAGGCATCGAGAATCCACTCCACAACCTGGGTAATGAAGTCATCGAGAGAGACGGGCGAGAGGTGTCCTAGTTTGCCGTCAAGATCCTTGTGCGTGCCGGACAGTACTTCAACAGGGCCAAAGTTGGCAGGGTCAAAGAAACGAGCTTGTTGGTACTGTTCCGCCAAAGCTTCAATTGAAGGAATGAGAAAACCACCATCGCCCTGTGGAGTAACTGGCTGTTCAAAGTCATATGCGACGCGGGAACGCTGTTCTTCCGCGAAGACAACAGCTGGGAGCGTGTAAGGTGCGGTACTGTTTTCTTTACCTCGTGGTTGGCCGTAGACGATAGCACGAAGTAGTTCGCTGAGGTTTTGCGCAGCGTCTTCAGAGTCAAACCCGGTCCAGCTTTCTTTTAGCTGCACTTTGTCAATCGTTACGGTCCGATAGAAGATGCCGCTGGTGTATTGGCTAACTCCTAGGAACGTCGCTCCGGAGTCATTGTTACGCTCACGGATGTCATCGACCGTGGAGAAATAATCGGTGTCGATAGTAGCGGCGTGGGTAGTAATTGCCGGAGAAACACTGATTGCGGCTTCGGTGTTGCTGGTTGGGGCGTTGGCGAACATACGGCCAAATGCGGCGATTGCCAGGGAGCCCGTCTTAGTGCCGTTAATGAAGCCTGAGTCCTCAGACTCTTGGTTACCAGCAATCTTTGTTGCTGCTGTGAGGAGTTCCTCACCAGACAACCATGTCGAACGGTCAGATTCTCCCTCAGAAGCCGTTGCTTTGGTCAACGTGCCAATAATCTTCTTGGCTTCCTTTAGTGCAGCTTTCTGATCCAGTTCTGGGTTTAGCTCTACAGCTTTTGTGACAATCTCATCTGCCAACTTGCCAGATCGGATGGAAATGTTGCCGGAAGCATCTTCGTAGCGCAGGCGGACGCCGCGCTTGATGGACTGCGAGGAGTGCAGGGCACGGAGAACTCCACCATGCATCGTGCGCTTTGGAACGCCGGTGTCATCGCGATTGAGGTTGGAGAATGGAATGCTGGACAGAATATTGATAGTGAGGTGACGCGACATGAGAAAAATCCTTTCTAAGGTTGTGGTTTAGGAAGAAGCGGAGGTGGAAAAACCGGAGTAGTAGTTCTGGAGCACGCTGCGGCGAACGCGTTGTGAGCTTTCTGTGAAGCCATTGCCCCATCGGAAGAAAATCCGGAAAAGGTCATACACAGGTAGCGGAGGCGTGTCCTTCGTGTTCCCTGCTAGTGCGGCGATACGACGAATAGTAGTGATAGCTTCATCCACGTTTTGCGTATGTAATGAGACGAGCCTGCTGGCTACAGCATCCGGATGGCGAGGATCTAGCGTTTCTTGTTCTGGAGCCAATTTGCGAGAGATGAGGTTGCACCATTGTCCGAGTGATCGGAAACCCGTTTCTTGGGAATCAATGTGCGGTACCGCATCGAATTCCGCAACCAGAGCTGCGAGGCGAAGCGCTACTGTGCGGGTGGTGGGGCTGGCATCGGCAGGCAAAAGAGGAAGAATGAATGGATAGGCGTAGTGCTCCGTAGACTGCGAATTACCGCGGCGAAGGAAAGCACGGGTGCGGCGCCATTCACTGCCGGAATGGGAAGTGGGTTTGTCGTGGTAATTACGCACAGATTGAGTCAGCCAGGTCAAAAGTGGCTGCCATTCTGGCGTAGATTGTGTGTGATTCATCCTTTTCCTTAAGAATTAGGTGGTGGGGTCGTCGGGGTCCTCGGCAACAAAATCCTTGATGTGCCGTCTTACCCAGTACTCGACCCCGGCTCGAACGTGGGCAATCCGTGCGGGCTCTTGACCAAAATATGGTTGTGTGACTGAATCAAAAGCGGCCATGGAAGCGGTGTGTAGCCCGGTACGCAGCTCCGGGGAAGCGATGAACTCGTTCTTGGCTGAACGGCACTCTTTGAGCAGCAAAGAGAAATTGTGGGACATATTGCGCCAAAAGGCTTCGCTTACATCTCCGCGGCTGGATTCCAAAAAATCCAAAACTAGCGGTACTTTGCCGCCTGCACGCTCGTTAGCGTTTTCTCGGCGGAATGGGCGGATTACGGTGCTATGAAGCTTGTCGATGCAGTTTGCACCAAGTCTGATATCAGCTTGCACACCAGGATTGGTGTCGTGGGCCCACTCCTCATCACGAGGGAAGAATATGTCGGAAGCCCGAATATTGGGGCTAGAAGCGGTACCCTCCATGCGGTGCCGGATGAACACTAGGCGTGCTTCAGCTGTTGGAGGAAGTATGTGGGATGAGCTGGCCTTTTCAAACTCCGCAGTTTTATTTTGTGCAGCCCAGTTGATGGCCAAAGCAGTAGCATCTTTACCCAGATCTAGACGCTGAAGTTTTAGCTCTTTGCCATTATTGATGTACAGGTAGAACGGGTCTTTTTGATTGCGCAGCGTCCACCAATCTTTTTGCTGATCTTTGCTGCCCATCTCGGTAAGGAACCATTCAGGCGGTACACCGCCGGTGCGGACACCAACAAGCTCTGATGCTTCCCAGGCGGTAGCAGGGGAATTAGAAGTCCACGTGGCCGACCATAGCGGGTGAACTATCCCGTCGTGGCGCGAGTACGCGCAGGTGCGGTCAGCCCATGCGGGAAGGCCTGTGCCCTTGACCCATGACTGTGGAATTGCCATGAGCAAGGTTTCTAGTAATGATTGCCCATGCCACAGCACTTCTGTTGCCGAATTCTCAGTACCAACAAAACGCATCGCCGGGGAACCAGAAACGCATTTGTCACCGCAGTACGCATTGTTGCCTGCTACGGATAGGTGATGATAAGTCACGAGCCACATCACTGCATCTTCTAGAGATAACCGTTCCTGGCTAGCGGTGAGAAGGTTGGCAAAGTCTTCCGACTCATTGGGTGGCATAGCCGGTGACAGTTTCTTGACTGGATGAGTCCCGGGGCCAACATAAGTTGCTTTGTCCTTGGGGTTGGACGTGTTAACTGCCGGTCGTTGCATGAATGGGAATTGCGCGTCGTGCAAGTAAGCACCAGCGCTGAGCTCTTCGAGAGCCTTATCAACGGCCGCTTCAGATAGGCCGAGATTGAGTAATTCGTTAGGGTTTTTGACCTCATGCCGTAGTACTACTGCAGTAATGCCTGCCAAAAGTCGAACCTGAGAGCTGAAATGAAAACCGGGTTGTGAAGAATTGATATCGAAATCGTGTTTGTGGGCCCTAAGGAGCGCATCACGTACGCTTAGCCGGCCTTGTGATGTCGGCAGAAATTCGACATTTGTCAGGCAATTGATGTTTGGACTCTCTGATGTCATCGAGACCTTCTTTCTTCAGTGTGAGCCTAAAATTCACTTTAGTGCGCAGATCATTTGGGCATAGGAAAATTTCCCAGAGTTTTTATCCCATTCAATTAAATAGTTGATGTTTCTATCGAATTGGTGAAAGCGTCTAGCGCGGTGCGCTAGACGGAGTGTCTTTAGTGAATGTGCTGGGAATAGGAGCCATACTGGTGACGATAGTCTTTGGCCTGGACACGTCTAGCTGACTTTCGGAAAATTGTTCGAACGTTGAGGTGAGCGCCGATAGTAGAATTGTCTGTTGAAAATTCAGCGATGTCGTGTGCTTTTGAAACTGCTTGGGCACTTAAGAGCTTTCCTTCCGTCCTGTCTTCTGACTGCGTCCTTTTAGCGGTGAAAACGTCCAAAGCCCTCGTCATCCCCTAGAAAGTGACGGTGTTTCCGTCTGTGGGGAGACGAGGGCTGGTGCTTGCCCGCGGCCTAGTGGCGGGGCGTCGGCTAGCGCATTAGGCGAACTGCTTGATGAGGTCCTGCAGAGCCTTGAAGTCGAACTTGACCAGGCCAAGGGCCTGAGCGGCAGCGGTGATGATGCCGAAGATCAGGGCCATCACGCCGGCGCCAGCCAGGCCAGCGCCTGCAGAAGAGGAGCCGTTGGAGGAACCGTCGCTAGATGGCTTGTTATCGGTGTCGCCGGGGTTGTCGGTGTCGTCTTCAGCGGTGTTGAACCACCACTCGTCCAGGGCCAGCTTGGCCACGGTGGTGTTGTCGATGTACTCGCCGCGGACTGGGTCGGTGCCAGAAACCTTAGCCTGGATGTCTTCGGAGCCAGCGCCCTTGAAGAAGAACGGTACTACCTGGTTGGTGTGGTTGGTGGAGTACCACTCGTGGGTCGGAGCGCTGCCCTTGGTGCCGGTCTGTGGCTTCCAAGCGTCGGTTTCATCCTCGCCGGAGAGGTAACCAGTCTCGTGGTCAGCGGTGACAATCAGCAGGGTTTCCTCCCAGGAGGAGTTCTTCTCAACCCAGGCGATGGCGGCGTCGATAGCCGCGTTGAAGTCCTGGACCTCTTCGATGTCGCGGCCGGTCTGGTTAGCGTGGCCGGACCAGTCGATGGCGCCGCCTTCAATCATGAGGGAGAAGCCGTCCTCGTCCTGGCCCAAGGCGTTGAGTGCGCCGTTGGTCATGGTCGGCAGATCAACCACGTCGTTCTTCGGGTCGGTGCCTGGCTCCTTCGCTTCAGCATCGCCGGAGCGGTTCTGCTGCAGGGTGGTAGCAACTGGTGCCAGGCCGAAGTACTTCTTACCCTCTTCTACGTTGCCAGCAGCCAGGGACTCAAAGCCGGCGGTGTTATCGGTGAACTCCCAGCCCTTCGAGCCGTCGCGAAGCGCAGCGAGGTTCTCCTTGGAGATGTAGGAGTAGTCCTCAGAACCTGCCGCACGCTGTTGCGCGTCATCGTTGTACTCAGGGTGGCCCGCACCCATGATGACGGAGAGATCGGAGTTGATCATGGAATCGCCGATCTCCAGGTAGTTGTTGCGGTTCTTGTTGTGCGCCGCGAACGCCGCTGGGGTGGCGTGGTCAAACGGTACGGAAGTGACGACACCAGCAGACTTGCCCTCGCGGATGGCGCGCTCGGAGAGGTTTTCCATCTCGTGGCCGTAGGAAGAGACGCCCAGGGTGCCATTATCAACCTTGGAGCCGGTGGCCATTGCGGTGCCGGCCGCAGCAGAGTCGGTAGGGCCTTGCTTGATGTACTCGTGGTCAGACCATGCCTTGGCTGGGTCGTAGGAGCCACCGTGCGGGAAGGTGGTCATGGACAGACGGTTGAAGTCCTCGAATGCCTGGACAGACTCGCCTTCGAGCTCCTTCGCAGTGTCCGGGCCGAATGCGCCTTCAACCAGGTACTTGGACTGGCCGGACTCGTAGAGGTTGGTGGAGGCGATGTGGTTGTAGCCCATGCCATCACCAATCATGTAGATGACATTCTTCGGGCCAGAGGTTGCGGCCTGCGCGGGAGCGACGACACCAGCGGTGGCAAGGGGAAGCGATGGTGACAGCCGCGCAGGTGCGCAGCGCACGAGAAGAAATACGCATTAGTGAGCTTTCTAAAGTGAAAAGAGCGTGCAAGAAAAGAGACGGACTGGGGCCATTGTTCGCATGGCCGGAATCCACTCTGGGACCGTAATAAGCGCAAGTGTCGGTTCGGGGAAGGAGAAAATTAAATCAAAGGATACTTTATGTGGCGGTGAACGATCCTGAGGAAAGTGGATCGTCGACAAGCGGTGCGTCCCTCACATGTAACGCACCGCTCAGCGTGGCCACGGTTGGCTAGGTCATCTGCAGTGTGGTCACGCAGGTAGCGCCCTCCTCGGTGGTGTCCAGGGGTACCTCTCCGGCCTTGCCGTCTTTCTCGACGGTGATGGTGCCCTTTTTGTTGGCGGGCAGCCAGTATCCAATGAAGCCGTTGTCAAAGGTCGTAGTGTCTTCGTTGACCAGCTCTTTTCCGCCGTCATCGGTGATGCTGACGTGGATGTCTTCCTTGCTGAGCTCGCCGGTGCAGGTGGTCAGGGAGTGGTTGAAGCAATCATGAGTCTGGGTCATGTATGGCGCGATGGAGACGTAGAACTTGTCCCTCGGCAGGGGCAGGGATGCTTGGCCCTGCTCAGCGGTGAGGACCAGCTCGTTCGGCAATACGGAGGCGTGAAGATTGCTATTGCGCTCCCCCTTGGGCATGTGGTCTAGCTTGTCGATGATCTCCGGGCCATCCAATCCTTCGAGGTCGAACTCGGCGAGGATCTCCTCGGCAGGCACCTGTTCGATGTCGGCGCTGGAGGCGGCGCTCTTCGAAGCTTCGCTCGGGACGGGGCTTTCCGTGGAGCAGGCGGACAGGGTGATGGCTGCGGCGCACACAGCCGCAAGAGAAATGAGGCGCTTCATAAGTCTTCCGAATGGGTCCGAATATGTTTACTCAAGCCTATACCCCACTGGGGTATCCATCAATAGAATGAGAGAAGGATCATCTTTTCGTGCTACGCAGGCTAAACTCTCCCCTATGTCTGATACTTCGGCCGCAACTTTGCCGCCCTGCCCCGAATGCTCCTCCGAGTACACCTACGAAATGCCGCCGCTGATTGTCTGCCCGGAGTGCGCGCACGAGTTCTCCGCCGATGCTCCTGGTGGCCCAGCAGCAGACGAGTCCATGACGGTCATCGTGGATTCGGTGGGCAATGCGCTTGCCGACGGCGACACGGTCACCATCACCAAGACCCTTAAGGTCAAGGGTGCGCAACAGCCGCTAAAAGCTGGCACCAAGGTGCGCGGCATCCGCTTGAACTTCGACGCCGGCACCGGCCAGGAAGATCACAACATTGATTGCCGGATTGATGGTTTCGGCGCGATGAAGCTCAAGCCTGCGGTGGTGAAGAAGGTTTAGTATTAAAACCTGCGTGGGGCAGAGTAGGAGGTACTCCCTACCGCGAGCTAATAGCCAGCACGGATCCCCACGACAGTTACGCTTAATTACATGATTACCGGCGCCCTCAAAAACAACGTTGACCGCATCTGGGACACCTTCTGGTCCGGCGGCATTTCCAACCCAGTCTCCGTTATCGAGCAGTTCACCTACCTGCTCTTTATCAAGGACCTCGACGAGCGCCAGGTCCAAATTGATAAGCGCCGGAAGCTGGGGGATCCCACCGCGACGGAAGACATCTTTGACGCCAGCCAACAGGATCTGCGGTGGCGCAACCTCATTGAGGACCGCGATATTGCCCGCCGCAAGGCCACCATCATCAACAAGGTCTTCCCCTTCATCAAAGCGATGGGCGGCAAGGGCTTCCAGGAGCACATGGCCAACGCCTCCTTCGACATCGAATCTGAGGCCACGCTCTCACGCGTCATGGAACTCATTGACCAGCTGCGCTTTCAGAACAAAGACATGAAGGGCGACTTGTACGAGTACATGCTGGACAAGCTGTCCACCTCCGGCACGAACGGCCAGTTCCGCACGCCTAGTCACATCATCGAGCTCCTCGTCGCGCTCATGGAGCCGACGCCACAGCAGCGCGTCATCGACCCGGCCTGTGGCACTGCCGGGTTCCTGGTGGCCGCCAATGATTGGATTGTCCACCATCACCGCGAGGATCTCTACAACAAGGACACCCGCACAACGTTCATCAAAGAGGGCTTGACGGGTTTCGACTTTGACAAAACCATGGTGCGCATCGCGGCGATGAACATGTTCATGCATGGTTTTGAAGAACCCAACATCTCCCACCACGACTCCCTGCAGAAGCTGCCTACGAAGTACGATGAGGCCTTCGATCTCGTCCTGGCCAACCCACCTTTCGCGGGCAGCCTGGATAAGGATGCCATCGATCCCAAGCTCAAGTCGGTGACGACGGCTAAGAAAACGGAGATCCTCTTTGTCCACCGTTTCCTGCAGCTGCTCAAGCCGGGCGGCCGCGCCGCAGTGATTGTCCCTGAAGGCGTTCTCTTCGGCTCCACCAAGGCCCACAAGGCTCTTCGCAAAACCTTGGTTGAGGATCAGCGCCTGGACGCCGTCATCAAACTTCCCTCCGGCGTATTCAAGCCCTACTCGGGCGTCTCCACCGCTGTCTTGTGTTTTACCCGCACGGATTCCGGCGGCACTGACGAGGTGTGGTTCTATGACGTCACCGCGGATGGTTACTCCTTGGATGACAAGCGCACTCCGCTTCTCGATGCCCCTCTGCTCGGCCCCTCCCCTGCCTCCCACATTCAGGACCTTAGCGATCCTGCGCTTGCCGAAGACCCCACTCCCGTCACCCTCACCGACGAGCAGCTGAAGCTCAACAACCTTCCGGACGTTGTTGCCCGCTGGCATTCCCGCACCACCGACGAGCGTGAGCGCGCCCGCACCGACTACTCCTTCACCGTGCCGAAAGACGAGATCGCCCAAGCCGACTACGACCTCTCCATGAACCGCTACAAGGAGATCGTCCTCGAAGCACAAGAAACCCGCGACCCCATGGACATCATCGCCGAAATCGAAGCCCTCGACCGTGACATCACGCAAGGCCTTGCCAACTTGAAGGCCATGCTCAGCGAGGGGAAATAACATGGCGAGCACTGCGAAGCATGACTGGCCGATGGTGCCGCTATTGGAAACGGCCGACGATGTGACAAGGGGGCATAAAAAGGTTCCGAAATCTGCCTATGAAGAGGTTGGTTCAACACCCATTGTCGATCAATCGATGGACTTCATTTGTGGATATACCGATGAAGTCCCGACCTTGGTATCTCCGCCCTATATCGTGTTCGGTGACCATACGCGGGAATTGAAGTACATAGACTTCCCGTTTGTTCCAGGGGCCGACGGCGTTAAAGTACTGAAACCTGCTGAGGGAATCGCCCCAAAGTTTCTCTACTTTTACTTGAAGGCCCATCCTGTTCAAGAACTCGGATATTCACGGCATTTCAAACTGTTGAAAGAGTTGGCAGTTCCTCTCCCTCCTCTCGATGAGCAGCGCCGTATCGCGGCGATTTTGGATGAGGCGAGGGGGCAGAGGGACAAGTACGCGGGTGCAGGAACGCTCTTGGGCACGATGACTTCGAATTGGTTGTCGTTGCGCTCGCAGAGCATTCCAAGAATGAAGCTTTCGGAATTGGGTACCTTTCGAGGCGGAATGACTCCTTCTAAGAAGAATTCTGAATACTGGGGAGGTGACGTCCCCTGGTTTACAACCAAGGACCTGAAGTTTGCGGAAGTTTACGAATCTGAAGATCGGATAACCCATCGCGCGCTCGACGAGACTTCGGCATCGCTAATTGGAGAGCCATCCATTGCTTTTTCTCTAAGAGGAATGTCTCTTGCACACCGCCTCCCAATGAGTTGCATTCCTGGTGAGGTGACAGTCAATCAAGATTTGAAGGCATTTGTGCCTAACCAAAGTAAGGATCGTGACGTCCTCTTTTATCTGGTTAAGCTCAGGGAAAAGGAACTACTTTCCAAGGTTTCATCTTCTGCTCATGGGACCAAGAAACTGGATTTTCGGCACTTGAATGAACTTGAGGTTCCTGATCCTAGTGGTGAATTTGGTTCCGAAGTACGACGGGTGTTGGAACAAATTAGAGACATGCAGGAGCAGATTCGCAGAAGGCAAGAGACTTCGATGACTCTCTTCCAAGCTCTATCCACTCGCGCATTCCAAGGGGAGCTCTAATGGCTATCGAAAGATGGGAAGCCTACTTGGGTATCGGTGTTGGAAGCTCTTAACGCAAATGGAGCTGAGCTCCGACGTAGGGAGCTCATCGAGATAGCTGCGTCCTATGCGGGCATTACTGACGAAGAGAGGCTTGAGACCATAGCTTCCGGGCAGTCGCGCTTTGAAAACCGTGTTGGATGGGCGTTGACGTTCCTTAAGAAGGCGAATGCCATTACCTCGCCTGCGCGGGCACGCTTTCAAATTACAGACTTTGGTCGTGATCTGTTGGCACGTTATCCGGAAGGGATGACGGAGAAACAGCTGTTGGGAGAGATTGCGGGCACGGAAGCGGCACTTACGTGGCGGGGCCGGAATCGGGGAAGTAAGGCTGGGGACGAGGTGGACGCCGATAAGCACAGCGCCCTTCCAGAATCCGAGAGCGAGCTGGATCCGGTAGAGCAGGTGGAAACCGGTGTGTCTCGCAACGATGAGTTTGTGGCTGGTGAGCTGCTTACTCGGTTGCATGAGAATGAGCCGGCGTTCTTTGAACAGGCGGTATTGGACCTGCTCATGGCCATGGGATATGGAGGTACGCAGGGCAAGGCCACACGGACTCAGCTATCCAATGATGGTGGCATCGACGGGATTATTGACCAGGATGCGCTGGGGCTGTCCCGTATTTACGTGCAGGCGAAGCGGTATGGGCTGGACAAGAGCATTGGTCGTCCGGATATTCAGGGATTCGTGGGTGCGTTGCAGGGGGCACAGGCGGACCGTGGGTGTTTCTGACTACGGCGAAGTTCTCTGCGGCTGCGCAGGAGTATGCGGATGCGGTGGCATCACGTGTTGTCCTGATTGATGGAGACAGGCTGGCGGAACTGATGATCCGCTATGGCGTGGGCGTGCAGGTCAAGAGGACCGTGACGCTGGTTGAGGTGGACGAGGATTACTTTGAGTAGTCAGGGGCTGTGTTCGCCCTTTCGAATTTTTCGAATTGCTCTATGATGGGCTCATGAATGAAGTACGGAATCGCCCCCGCACGACTCTCCCACCGCAAGATCTAGAAGCCATGCTCGACGTGAGCAGGTTCCTAGAGCAACTGGAGGGGCCTGCTGCGTTGGTAGGGCCCGACGGACAAGCAGTAGCGCTGCCTGAGGAAGCATTTAGCGTGTTGGCAGAGGTTGTCCATGCGATGCGGCAAGGAAAAGGCATTACCGTTGCGCCTGTAGACCAGCTGCTCACAACCCAGGAAGCAGCAGATTTCCTGGGCATCAGTAGGCCGACACTGGTGAAAAAGCTCGAGGACGGGTCGATAGCGTTCGAGCGTCCCTCAGGAGGCAGGCATAGGCGAGTTCGGCTCGTTGACTTACTGCAGTACCGGGATGAGCAGCGGACGAAACGTCGTAAAACACTGCGAGAGATAGCGTCTGAGGCCCAAACTGCAGGGGCCTATGACGTAAATGCCGCAGACGCAGCTGACATTGCGCAGATCCTTAAGGACGTTCGCAAGGAAGTGGCAGAGAAGGAGCGGCGTGGCTAAACTCTCGGCGCTTTTGGATGCGTGCACGCTGGTGCCGGTATCGCTAGCAGACACCTTCCTATCGTTGGCGGAAGCTGGGCTTTATCGCCCACTATGGAGCGACCGCATTCTGGAGGAAGTGAGCCTTGCGGTGAGAAGAATTCATCCGGAACTTCCTCCAGAGGCCGTCGAGAGGCGAATGGCCGAGATGCAAGACTTCTTTGATGACGCCAATGTCACCGACTGGGAAGTACTCGAAAGCGTAGTTTCCTTGCCAGATCCTGATGACGCGCATGTCCTGGCAGCTGCCATCCAAGGTCGGGCGGATGTCATTGTCACGTTCAACGTCAAAGACTTTCCGCGGGATGAGCTCCAGCGATTTGGCATTGATGTGCAGACACCGGATGAATTCCTGCTCAACCAACTAGATCTCGATCCAGATGAAGTCTTAGATTGCCTTGTCCGACAAGCTCATGCCTTGCGTTATCCACCCGTACAACTAAAGGAACTTCTAGGCAGTCTCGAGCGATTGAATCTCCCAGGGTTCACGTCTGAGGCTCGAAGGCATTTGTGGCGAGTGCGATAAGTGAAGCCCGATGATGGCTTTCCCGGTGTGGTGAAAGTGTTATTTTGGCATTGATGAGGCGGGATTAACCTTTAAGCTAGACGTGATGTCGGCCCGTGTTGTCAGCACCCTGTGATGTTGAAGCTCTACCTAATAAAGTCGGAACACCAAAATGAATGCTCCTACCCCACCCCGTGATTTCCGCGGAGCCGCTTCAGGCGGACCAGTCCGCAGCACTAACTTCAGCTTTGTGCGCTACGTCTGGCCCACGGCGTATGAGGAGTGCCTGAAGGTAGAGCGGTTCGTGGACGCGGATCCGGTGATTTCCTGCTTCTATGCGCGCAAGGTGTTAGAGCGAGTAGTCAACCACATCTGGGCATTCCGGAGCTTGGGCGATACTCAGTACCTCAGCTTGGCGGAGATGACCAGGGACCGTGGTTTCCTTCAGTGCGTGAAGAACGAGACCATGCTGCGCAAGATGACCATCTTGCGCAAAAGCGGCAACGACGCCGCGCATGCCGATGACATGGAGGGCAAGCAAGCGCCGGCCACCCCGCAGAAGGCGCGGGCAGTAGTAGCGCATTTGTATGACCTCATGGCGTGGGCGGTGCGGTACCACTCGGCTAACCCGAAGGCTGCGCCGGGTCCGCAGGCGGCTTTTGATACTAACCTGCTGGGCCAGGCCACAGCTGATTCCTCAGGCATCCACGTTGCTGGGCGCTCCCAAGCGCAGACCGCCGCGTACCTCAAGAAGCTGGCGCAGCAGGATGAGGAGCTAAAGAAGAACCGGCTGCTGCTCGATGAGGCGCAGGAAGCTGCCCGTGAGGCGGAGGAGAAGCGTCTTCGTGAGGCGGCCCAGTTTGAGCTCAAGCGTCGGAGTGCGGAGGTTCGTGCGAAGGCGGATCTCGCCGATGCGCAGGAACAAGCCGAAGCAGAGCGTGCGGCTGCACAGAATGTTGAAGAGAAGCTTGCTGCCAAAATTGAGGCGCTTGAGGCGAAGCTAGCCGAGCAGGAAGCGGCCGCAGCCGAGCGCGCCGGGGCGGGAGCACCGTCGGCTGCGCCTTTGGCGATCGGTGAGGCCGAGACTCGCCGACAGCTCATTGACCCGATGCTGGAAGTGGCCGGTTTTAGTGGTGACTCCGTCACCCGGGAGCTTGAGCTACACGGCATGCCTAACACGTCCGGTGTCGGTTATGCGGACTATGTCCTGTGGGATGATGACCGCACACCGTTGGCCGTCATCGAGGCGAAGAAGTCCATGGAGTCCATGAGCGTGGGCTCCCACCAGGTGAAGCTGTACGCGGACTGCATCGAGCGCGAATACGGAATACGGCCTGTCATGTTGTGCACCAACGGCTATCACATTGACCTGATCGATGATGCCGCTAACCTTCCTGGATCCGGTGTGGGCTATCCCGCCCGCGAGGTCGAGGGCTTCCCCACCGCGCAGCAATTGCGCCGCATGATTGGGCGGCGCACCACGCGCGCTCTGTTGAGCGAGACACCGGTTGATACGGAGATTGCGGGTGGTGGCGCCCGAACGTATCAGCTTGAGGCCATCCGTGCGGTGACGGAGACGTTGGAGGCGCGGAGGCGTCGTCAAGCATTGCTGGTCATGGCAACAGGAACTGGTAAGACGCGTGTGGCCGTGGCCACTGCCAAGCTGTTGCGTCAGGCCGGCTGGGTAGGCAAGGTGCTGTTCTTGGCAGACCGCACTGCCTTGGTCAATCAGGCACACAAAGCCTTTGTGAGCATGTACGCCGAGTCCACGCCCGTGAACCTCATCAAGAATCCTGAGCAGGTGGGTGATGTGTATGTGACCACCTACAACACCATGATGAACCTGATTGGGGATGACGGCGACACGCCAGCAAAGTTCGAGCCTTTCGACTTTGACCTCATCATCGTGGACGAGGCTCACCGCTCCGTGTACAACCGCTTCAAACGGATCTTGGAATACTTCGATGCCTACGTAGTGGGGCTGACGGCGACGCCGAAGAGCGAGATTGACCATGACACCTATGCACTCTTTGAGATGGAGGATAAGACCCCGTCCTTCGAGTACAGCCTCGATGAAGCCGTGGCAGACGGAAACCTTGTCCCCTTCAAGACGGCTCGGCAGGACTCGCTCTTCCTGCGGCGGGGCATGGCTTATGACGAGCTTTCCCCCGAGGAGCAGCTGGCGTGGGACACGTCCGATTGGGGTACCGACGAGGACGGCGGGCGCTTGGATCCGCCTGGTCAGGTTTCTTCGGCGGAGATTAACCGCTACCTGTTCAACAAGGACACCATACGCAAGGTCCTGAAAACCGTGGTGGAGAACGGGATCCGCGTGGGCGGCGACCAACTGGGCAAGACCATCATCTTCGCCCGGACTCAACGTCACGCGGAGCTCATCAAGCAAGTCTTTGACGCTACGTTCCCGGAGTATTCGCGTACTGGAGCCTCCGTGATTACCACGCACACGAAGTATGCGCAGTCGGCATTGGACGACTTCGCAGATCCGGACGGGGACGTCAACATCGCGATTTCGGTGGACATGCTTGACACCGGCGTGGACGTGCCCGAGGTGGTCAATCTTGTGTTCTTCAAACCTGTCTACTCCCCCACCAAGTTCTGGCAGATGGTGGGCCGAGGGACGCGACTGCGCCCGGACCTCTTCGGCCCGGGGATGGACAAGACGCACTTCCTCATCTTCGACTTCTGCGGCAACGTGGACGAGTTCTACAAGGGTGAAGCCCGCGAATCGGCCACGGGCCGCCCACGGTCGCTGTCAGAGAAACTCTTTGATGCCCGCGTGGGATTGCTCGCGCAGCTGGACAAGCACGCTAAGGCCCCAGAGATGCGCGCCGGGCTTGCGGACTCCCTCCACGCCTCGGCGGCGTCTGTGCCGCTAGGCCACATCATGGTCCGGCCCGGTGACAAGGAAACCCTCGTGCGCTACCGCGAGCGCTCCGCTTGGAACGATGTGGATGAGGAGAAAGCTGAGCAGCTGAGCCGCCATCTCGGGCACCTGCCGCTGAACACGATGAAGGAGCCCGAGACAGCAAAGCGCTTTGACCTTGTGATCCTGAAGCTCCAAGTGGGCTTGCTCGATCACAGCCCCGAGTTTGCGGCACTGCGCCAACGAGTGGAGAGGATGGCCAATGACCTCATGGCCGTAAGCTCCACCATCCCCATGGTGGCCGAGCGGCGGTCCTTCCTCGAGCGCGCGCTGGATCCGGAGTGGTGGACCAACGTTACGGTGGAGGACCTCGAGACCATCCGCATCGGCATGCGTTCGCTCATTCAGTTCGTTCCCAAGGGAAAGCGCAATGCCGTGACCCTCGACATCCAGGATGAGATGGGTGAGCTCACGATCGATGATGAGATGCCGTCTCAGTTGCCCGGCACCGGTTCCTACCCCTCCCAGCTGGAACAACAGCTGCGTGAAGTGCTGCAGGAACACGCCAACGACTTGGCGATGATCAAGTTGCGCAGTGCACGCACGCTAAACGCAGAGGATGTTGCTGCGTTGGAGGCGGTGGTGGCACAGGCCGGCAGGGGAAGCGCGGGCTCCACGGAAAGCATTGATATGCTGCGCGAACGCATGGGTGGGGACAGCATTCCTGCCTTCATCCGCCGCTTGGTGGGCCTTGATGAGGCGGCAGTCCGGGAACAGTTTGCAGACCTTCTCAGTAATACGTCTTTCAATGCTGCCCAAATACGCTTTATCAAGATGCTGGTAGATGTGCTGGTTCACAACGGTGGCGTGGCCTACGAGGAAATCTTCCAGCCGCCCTTTGATGAAGAGGGCTCTGTCGTCGACATCTTTCACAACAAGACCGACGTTATCGTGGATTTACGCAAGCGCCTTGAACGGATTGAAGCGACGGCACAGGCCACCTAGGTACTACTGTGCTTCGGAACCGAAATGCGGTCTAGCTGGGTCTAACTGGGGAGATGTCCGTGCGGTGACTACACTGTCTAACCATGACTAACCCGAGCGATAACACCACCCACCGCTACACGCCGGAGCTCGCGGCCCAGATCGAGTCGACCTGGCAGCAGTACTGGAAAGACAATGGCACGTTTAACGCGCCGAACCCCGTCGGCGACCTAGCCACGGAGGGCGAGGGCGCCCTTCCGAAGGAAAAGCTCAACATCCAGGACATGTTCCCGTACCCATCTGGTGCGGGCCTGCACGTGGGCCACCCGCTGGGCTATATCGCTACCGATACCTATGCTCGCTACAACCGCATGCTGGGCAAGAACGTCCTGCACACCCTGGGTTATGACGCCTTTGGCTTGCCGGCCGAGCAGTACGCCATCCAGACGGGTACCCACCCGCGCACCACCACGATGGCCAACATCGAGAACATGCGCCGCCAGCTGGGCCTGCTGGGCCTGGGCCACGATCCGCGCCGCTCGGTCGCTTCCACTGACCCGGAGTTCTACAAGTGGACTCAGTGGATCTTCCTGCAGATTTACAACTCCTGGTTCGACGAGGAGCAGCAGAAGGCGCGCCCAATGTCTGAGCTCGTCAAGGAGTTCGAGGTAGGAAAGCGCAAGACCAAGGATGGCCGTTACTACTCCGATCTGACTGCAGCCGAACAGGTCGCAGCCCTGGACGAGTTCCGTTTGGTCTACCTGTCTAACTCCACCGTCAACTGGTGCCCTGGCCTGGGTACCGTGCTGGCAAACGAGGAGGTCACGGCAGAGGGTAAGTCCGAACGCGGCAACTTCCCGGTCTTCCGCAAGAACCTGTCCCAGTGGATGATGCGCATTACCGCTTACTCTGATCGCCTGCTGGACGATCTGGAGCTTCTGGATTGGCCGGAGAAGGTCAAGTCCATGCAGCGCAATTGGATTGGTCGCTCCCGCGGCGCCGAGGTGGACTTCACCGCTGAGGGCCACAAGATCACCGTCTTCACCACTCGCCCTGACACCCTGTTCGGCGCTGAGTACGTGGTGCTGGCTCCAGAGCACGAGCTTGTCGACGCCCTGCTCTCCCCCGTCCCGTATGACGACGACGTCGACAGCCGCTGGACCTTTGGTCACGATGATCCGAAGGAGGCCGTGGAGGCCTACCGTGAGTCCATCGCCGCAAAGTCTGACCTAGAGCGCCAGGAGAACAAGGAAAAGACCGGCGTCTTCTTGGGCACCTATGCTGTTAACCCGGTCAACGGCAAGCAGGTTCCGATCTTTATTGCTGACTATGTTCTGACCGGCTACGGTACCGGCGCCATCATGGCGGTGCCGGCGCACGATACGCGTGACTACGAGTTCGCCACCGAATTTGGCCTGCCAATTACGGAGGTTGTCTCTGGTGGTGACATCAGCAAGGAAGCGTTTACTGAGTCCGGCAAGGCCGTTAACTCCGCTAACGAATCCATCGACCTGAACGGCAAGTCCAAACAAGAAGCAATCGCGGCCATCATCCCGTGGCTGGAGGAGCAGGGCATCGGCCGCGAAAAGATCCAGTACAAGCTACGCGACTGGCTGTTTGCACGCCAGCGTTACTGGGGCGAGCCCTTCCCCATCGTCTATGACGCTGAAGGCCAGGCTCACCCGCTGCCAGAGTCCATGCTGCCGGTCGAACTGCCGGAGGTAGAAGACTACAAGCCGGTCTCCTTCGACCCAGACGATTCCGATTCCTCCCCGCAGCCGCCGCTGGCCAAGGCCCGCGAATGGGTTGAGGTGGAACTCGACCTCGGCCAGGGCACTCAGACGTATTATCGAGACACCAACGTCATGCCGCAGTGGGCAGGTTCTTCCTGGTACCAGCTGCGCTACATCGATCCGCAGAATTCGGAAGAATTCTGCAGCTTGGAGAACGAGCGTTACTGGACCGGCCCTCGTCCTGAGGAGCACGGCGCTGGCGATCCAGGCGGCGTTGACCTCTACGTTGGCGGCGTCGAGCACGCGGTGTTGCACCTGCTCTACGCCCGTTTCTGGCACAAGGTCCTCTTCGACCTCGGCCACGTTTCCTCCAAGGAGCCGTACCGCCGCCTGTTCAACCAGGGCTACATCCAGGCCTATGCCTACACCGATTCCCGTGGCGTTTACGTCCCGGCTGCCGAGGTGGAGGAAAAGGACGGCAAGTTCTACTACAACGGTGAAGAGGTCAACCAGGAGTACGGCAAGATGGGCAAGTCCCTGAAGAATGCCGTGGCTCCGGATGACATCTGCCGCGACTACGGTGCTGATACCCTGCGCGTTTATGAGATGTCCATGGGTCCGCTGGATACCTCCCGCCCGTGGGCAACCAAGGACGTCGTCGGTTCCCAGCGCTTCCTGCAGCGTCTGTGGCGTCTGGCTGTAGACGAGACGACCGGAGAGCTTGCTACTAGCGACGCCGAGCTCACCGAGGATGATCTCAAGGCCCTGCACCGCTCCATCGCCGGTGTGCGTGATGATTACGAGAACCTGCGTCTGAACACTGTGGTGGCTAAGCTCATTGAGTACGTCAACTACCTGACGCGCACCTACGGCAACTCCGCCGAAGGCGCTCCGCGTGCTGCGGTCGAGCCGATTGCGCAGTTGGTCTCCCCGATTGCTCCGCACATCGCGGAGGAGCTGTGGAAGCGCTTCGGCCACACCGAGACCATCACCTACTCCTCCTTCCCCACCTTCGAGGAGAAGTACCTGGTAGATGACGAGATTGAGATTCCAGTCCAGATCAACGGCAAGGTCAAGGCTCGCGTCAACGTGCCTGCCGACGCCGACGAGGACACCGTGGTTTCCGCCGCACTTGCCGACGCCCGCATCGTCGAGCTGACCGAGGGCAAGAACGTGGTCAAGAAGATCTACGTCCCTGGCCGCATGGTCAACCTGGTGGTTAAGTAAGCGCTAAATCATCACAAACCGAGGGCCTGCGCCACGTCTAGGAGCAGGCCCTCTCCCCTATCTGTGCTGCTTGCCGAGGCCACTCCAGCTTCGGGGCCATGCCGCAGGGCATGTTCGCGCCATTGGGTGATATCCCAGCCGATGAAAGGTTTCAAAGGCATAACGAAATACTAGGTGCGCTAGTAGACACGAGGGTTTCGCGGTAAATCATAAAGCATGAATCCAAACCAAGAGCTGCTCAGGGACGCTTTGCGCCGGCTCGACATTGCCGAGCAAGCACTTAGCGACGCCCGTGCCCGCCTCCGCGATTTCGAACGTCAGACGGCCGGCGTGCCCGAGGTGCAGCCAATTTCCACCCCACCCCAGCAGGCCCCTGCGCCACCTCCAGTGCAGCAGCAAGCGCAACCGTCGGCGCAGCCCCAGCCCCAGCCGCACGCGGCACCGCCTCCCTACCCGTGGCAGGCACCGCGGCCGCGTGCTCCGCGGGACCGCGAGAAGACGCTCATCAGTGCGGTTGCTATCGGTGGCACCGTCATTACCCTGGCGGGCGTGGCCTTCCTTGTGGGACTTGCCATTCAGGCGGGACTGCTGGGGCCAGTGGGCCGCGTCGTTCTGGCCTATATCGTTGCTGCTGCGCTGCTCGGCGCGGGCTGGTGGTTCCGCAACAAAGCCGCCCCGGCGGGTGTTACTGCCTTGGTGGCCACTTCCCTATTTGCGGCGCTGGCCACGACGTTCCTGGTGGTCACGTGGCTCGGGTGGTGGCCGGTGTGGCTGGGCGCGGTGCTCATGGCGCTCATTTACGGCGGGTTCGTGGGCTACGCCCATTGTTTCCGCCAGGGCTCATTCACACAAGAGTGGTTGGCCGCAGGCGCAGGCATCGCCGCACTCTCCTACTCCAGCGCAGTGGCACCCGCACACGTCGGCGGTGCCATGCTCGTTGTCGTGATCCCGTTGGTTACCGCCACCTACAGCATCTTGTGTCGCAGTGAGCGCATGGCCGAGGTGCTGCGGGCTATCGCCGGCATCGGGCTTGCCGTGGTCATGACGGAAGTCGCCGCCCGCAGCACCCTCTTCAGTCTGCCCTCGTTGTGGATCGCCATCGTGTGCAGCCTGCTCGCCATCGCGGCTGTGGCCATAGTGGTCTACTTCCCCACCGCCAAGGCGGAATTTGGCTTTGCGTTTTTGGGGCTGCTCGCCCCGGGCTTCTTGCTGGTCACTGCCCTCATCCGCGCGGACACCATCCTCGCCGAGTGGATGGCCGTTGCTGCCCTGTCTGTCATCGTGGGGATCGCCTGGCTTGGCAACTCCGTCATCAGGGATTGCGCACTTGGTGCTATCCCTGTGGTCTATGCCCTGGTCATGCTGGACACCATGGCGGGCTGGACTGGCACAGCCCCCACAGGGACCATGGCTGTAGTCCTGACGTTTGTCCTAAGCGGGCTCTTCTTCGCAGCATTCGTGCTGGTCTTCCAAGCGATGCGCAATGCTTTCGTCCTGGCCGCCTGGTTCCTGGGTTCGCTCATAGTGCTCTCCCCGCTTCTCGGCGGTGTGCTCTTTGATCCGCCTGCCCTCGCTGGCGTGGAGCCACTTGCCGAGAGCATCGTCCTCACCGTGGCCCTCATCGCGGGCTACCTGTTGCGCCAGCGTATCCCCCACTACGAGAGCCGCGGAGTCGCAGCCGCACTGCTACTCTTTGTGCTCCTGCTCAGTCTTCTTGCCGCGGTAGGCACAATCGCCTCGGCAGCTGCCATCGTGGCGGGAGCCGCGGGCCTCAAGACTGCCTACCTGGCTTCGCACGCTCTGGTTTCTGTGGCATGGATGGTCCTTGCTGCCCGCCTGCTTCTTGCCGCGGACCAGCGCTTTACCGCCATCGGCGTGCTGCTTGCCATTGTGGCGGTGGCCAAGCTGACCTTCTTCGATCTCGCGGCCACAAGCGGTATCTTCCGCGCGCTCGCATTCCTGCTCAGCGGCATTATCTTGCTTACCATCGCGGTGCGTCGGCGCGGCGTCGACAAGCCGCGCCGCGAACAGGCCTAGGCCTCGTCCCAGAAAGGAGTAGCGCAGACCGCCACGGCGTCGATTGCTGCGTGCGCGGGCGGTTCCTCCTCGAAGACCACCGCAAACCCGGCCACTTGGCCCACCCAGAATTCATTTTCGGTGAGCTCATGCACGTGCTTCGCGACGTCTTTTACCTCACCCGTCACCCGCACCCGCGGGGTCAGCATGCTGGGCTTGTAATTGCTGTAGAAGCGTTCCGTGTCGGGGGCCTCGAAGTCCTCGATAGCGTGGTGACCTGCGGGTTCCACGTGCGTGGCCAAGAGTGCGGGGTACAGCGTGCCCTGCAAAGCCTCGCCACCGGCAGGGTTGCCGGCGGGGAGGGAAAAGGGGGCGTCGACAAGCGCAGCGAAGCGCTTACCCGCAGTTTCTACCACCCCGATGAAAGGCGTGGCCCTGTAGATGGTGCCCTCCTGGGCCGGGCCGCGGTAGGTGACCACGGCGGTCTGCTCATCCTCGTAGGTCATCGCAGTGATGCAGATGCCTGAAGGATCGCGGTGATAGAGGACCTCGTCAAACGCGGGGTCCTCATGGGAGCGCGCGACCTCGTGGAGCTCGTCGACGGTTTCCAAAAAGATGTCCATGGTCAGCCAGTTTAGCGGCGAACAAGGCCGCCTTCTTAGTGCTGCGCGTAGATGGTGTCGGCCTTCTCCACCAGGGTCAGGACGTCGTAGTTGGCCAGGACTGGGCCCGGAGCAGGCTCGACGAAGAGGCCCGCTTGCCCAGGAAACCAGGAGGTAGCCGTGGGCTACTTCGTTATTTTCGGCATCTCGCTTATCGGTGTTCTCATGGTTCCGAAGAGAATCCAGGACCGTGACCCGCACGTTTAGAAGTATCTGGCTCCTAAACTAGGCGCATAAGTGTGAAGAGCCCGCCTGGGCGGCCAAGGCGCAGAACTGTAGCTGGGCGTTGGCCACTGCATCTTCTGCACCGCGGATGGCTTGGCGGGCTGGGTCATGGAACTGCACCGGCACGAAGTTAAGGATTTGCTGCTCCAGCGGGGAAGGCTGGCGGCCCGAATTGCGGATGCCGTCAGCGGTGATGCGAACGGCACCCAAGATGTCGCCGGTGAGCTGGGAGGCTGCGCCATAAGTATTCGCGGCGATGCTAAAGCCATTGCCAAAGGAGGCGGTGGCATGGACGTTGCGGTTATCGTCCCAGCCGAACTTCGTGCCCACAACACCCGGCACGCGTGAGGTGCCAAAGTCTTGCTTATAGCCGTCAGCGGCAACGGGGGAAGCGGTGCGCATGCCATTGATAATTGGCGTGGCTAGTGGGTCGCCCACAATCGCGGAGGTAAAGCGCGCAAGGTCCTCAGTAGAGGTAGTGGTGTTGCCCCAGAATCCTGGGTAGTGGGTCTCACGCAGGCCAAACTGGCCGATGACCTCAGGGATTGCCTGCGGGTAGCGGCGGTCCAAGTCTGTGGCCGTGCCGTCCTCGCTGAAACGAATCATGTTTTCCACGCGGGCTTTGTCCGCCGGAGCGCCGTGCTGCAGCACCCAATAGGCCAAGTAGAGCTTGACCAAGGAAAGCGCTGGGCGAGATTCGTGGGAATTAGCAGTAGAGACCACTGTGCCATTGCTGTAGCGCAGCGTGACCTGAGTACGCCCGGGCACAGCGTTAGGGTCGATGGTGATGCCAGCCTGAGCAACGGGGGTGACGAGGCCGGCAGCGAGGGTGCCAACCAGCGCGGCAGCAGAGAAAGAGAGACGGGAACGCATAGGAAAATAGTAACAGCGCTGGGAAAATTAATCGTTCCCAGCGCTGCTAAATAGTTTGTCTAGATTTCTACGATCGTGCGGCCATGGTGGGTGCCGGCGAGTAGCTCCTTGGCGGCGTCTGCGACATCGTCGAGCGCAACGGTGCTGGAAATAGAATGCAGCATCTCAAGATCGAGGTGCTCGTCCAGCAGCTTCCAGGCGTCCTCGCGGACCTTGAGCGGTGCGTCGACGGAGTTGCCGCCTGCCAGGACGATGCCGCGCAGGATGAATGGCAGTACCGAAGCCGGGAGGTCAGGACCAGCGGCCATGCCGGTTGCTGCTACGACGCCGCCCCACTTGATCTGCGCCAAGACGTTGGCCAGGACGGTGGAGCCAGCGGTGTCTACCGCGCCGTCGTACAGCGCCTTCTGCAGCGGACGGCCGGTCTCCGAGAGCTCGGAACGATCAATGATGTGGTCTGCGCCCAGGGCCTGCAAGTACTCGCTTTCGCTATCAACGCGGCCGGTAACGGCGGTGACCTCGAAGCCCAGGGACTTTAGCAATTGGACGGCGATGGAGCCCACGCCGCCCGTGGCGCCAGTGACCAGCACATGGCCCTCGCGCGTGCCGTGGGTGAGCAGCTGGTTGACGCAGATGGCGGCGGTGTAGCCCGCGGTGCCGATTGCTGCGGCGTCGGCAGCGGTGAAGCGCTCCGGAACCACGAGGGTGGCGTTGGCATTCACGCGCTGCTTAGTGGTGTAGCCGCCGTGGCGGAATTCTCCCAAGCCGTCGCCGAAAGCGGCCACCAGGGCGCCCTCAGGTAGACGTTCATCGTTTGACTCCGCAACGGTGCCCACGACGTCGATGCCCGGCACCAGCGGGTTGATGCGCATGACGCCCTTGTTACCGTCGAGTGCCATTGCATCCTTGTAGTTCAACGAAGAATGGGAAACGTTAACCAGTACGTCGCCCTCGGCCAGAATCGGCTCATCCTCGAAAGCGTGAGAGATGGAACCGTCTTCGTTTCGCGTGACTTTGAGTGTGCTCATGCCCACGATGGTACGCCCATTATGAATCAGTGTTTTGCCAGCGAAGTACACGGCAAAAGTACAGCTTTTGTTGTTAGATTCTCGGACATGCTCGTTACCGAACAAACCACTCATTCGCGCAGCCGTATTCCGGCGGCCCCGCGCCGCCACCAAACGCTGCGCCGTGACTCACTTCTAGTCACGGCGCTCGTGCTGCTCGTTGTTGGTGTGGCGACGTTGGGTAAATCCTTCATTGAGATCCCCGGCGTGGTCAATGCCTCCGCGCATGCGGTGCGAAGCTTAGATCTGCAAATGTTCAACGGTTTTGATCATCCGACCATCTGGTACGGGCCTTGGACCAACACCATCGGCAATTTCTTGTTGTTTATGCCACTCGGCGCAAGCCTTATCGTGATGGGCCAGAATCTGCGCCGCGTGCGCTTTGGCCTCGGCGGAACCATCCTGGCCGGCTTGGCGCTGAGTCTGAGCATCGAAACCCTCCAGTACCTCTTCGCCCTCGGCTTCAGCGACGTCGATGACCTTGTGTTCAATACCTTGGGCACCGCCGTGGGCGCATTCTTTTTGGCCCGGATAAGCAAAGAGCTGCAGTCCAAAGTCCTCCACCGTATGGGATTCATTGCAGCCACCGCGCTGACCGTTTTGGGCTGTGCGATTGCCACAGGGATCATCGCTTAAGCAGCGCTCAATCAATCTGGCCTTTAACAAAAGAAGCAACGTCTGCCGCCGCTTGCTTGGCAAAGGGGGACACACCCGTGATGGTGGCTGAGCCCGGGCCAGTCCAGGTGCCGTATCCCACGAGGAAGAGCCCCGGCACGGAGGGCTGGCGGTCCACTAGGAGGCGGGAGATGGGGCGAAGTGCGGGCCGGAAGCCGGTGGCCCAAATCAGGTGATCTGCGTCGATGGCGTCGAGGGAATCCGGCATCGGGGTGGCGTGCAGGAGCCCTTCATCACGGGCTTTGAGCACCGACGGGACCATGACGATATCGCCCAGGTTCGTATCCGCGCCGGGGTCGGGCTCGCCGCGATTGATGGCGTTGAGGCGCTCGCGGTTGCGCCGGAAGAGCACGCGTCCGTCGACGTCGTCAGGCATCCAGCGCGGCTCGCCCCTCGTTAGCCAGGTCGTGGAAATGCCTTCAAGCAGCAGATCTGCCGCGATCTGTGCGCCGGAATTGGCCGCGCCCACCACTGCCACGCGGGAGCCGCTGAACTCCGCAACGCCGGGATAGATGGCCGAATGCCATTGTGTCCCCGCGAACTTACCGGGGTAGTACGGGATGAAGGGCGCACGCCAGGTACCAGTGGCCGCCACCACGGTGCGGGCCATCAAGCGTTCCGTGCTCGAGTAGACGTGGAAGAACTCGCCATCGTGCTCCACGGACTCAACCATGAAGGGGCGTCGCACCGGCAGCTCGTAGCGCTCTTCGTAGCGAGTTAGATAATCCACCACGTGGCTCGCCGGCGGGAAACCTTCATAAAAAGGCATGGGCCAGCCCGGTAGGTTGGAGGCGCTCGTGGTGCTAAATAAAGTCAGCGAGGGCCAGGTGTGCAGCCATGCACCACCGGGGCGTGATTCCGCATCCAAGATGGCGAAGTTCAAGCCCTTTCTGCGCAGGTAATAGCCCGTGGCCAGCCCTGCTTGGCCGCCACCTAAAACGAGGCAATCATAAACCTGCGCGGACACTTAAATGAGCTTCCTTTCTCGGGCCACGGTGACAGCCGCTGTGCGGGTATCCACGCCCAGCTTCTGATAGATGTGAATCAAGTGCGTCTTCACTGTAGCTTCCGAGATGAACAGGCGCTGGGCAAGCTCCTTATTCGATTTGCCCGTGGCCAGGGCTTCTAGGATCTCCAGCTCGCGGCCGGAAAGTGCCACCTCGGGGCGGGTGATGCGCTCGGCCAAAAGTGCTGCCACCTCGGGCGCTAGGGTGCGTTTGCCGGCGGCCGTGGCCAGGACGGCGTCGTGAAGCGCCTGCTCCGGCGCATCCTTTAGGAGATAGCCCAGGGCGCCTGCCTCCACGGCGGAAACGATGTCGGATTGGGTGTCATAGGTGGTGAGGATGAGCACCGGCGGGCCGCCAGCCTGGGCGAGCTGGGAAGTGGCCGCAATGCCATCGGTGCCGGGCATCTGGATATCGCAAATGACCACGTCAACATGTGGAGCATCGGGAGCTGCAAGCTTGGCGACGTCCGCCCCATCCGCGCCTTCTAACACCACATCGATGTCGGGGAAAGCGTTCAAAATGGCCCGCAGGCCGGCGCGCACCACGGGATGATCATCGATGAGCATGACGTTAAGCATCCTGGTCCTCCACTTTTTGCGGCATACGGATAGCAAGGGCGGTTCCCTGGCCCGGGGAAGATTCCACCGTGAGCGTACCGCCGTGGCTTTCCACGCGCTGGCGCAGGCCCCGCAGCCCGAAGCCACCCTGCGAAGGCGAAGCAGGGTCCATGCCTTCTCCGTCGTCGACGATGTCGAGCGTGGTCTCGCCTTCAAAACAGCCTAAAGTGACCACCGCGCGCCGGGCGCCAGAATGCTTGAGCATGTTGTTGAGCCCCTCTTGCGCCGCACGCAGCAGGTCCTGGCGGTGAGCTTCGGGCACCGTGCTTTCTCCCGAAACAACCAGGTCGATGACGGTATCTTTACCCAGCGCCGCGGCTTGCGCGGCAGCCGAATCTACTACCTGCTGGAGGGCCTCTTCCAAGGAGGCGGCGGGAGATGCTAGCTCGCTGACGAAGCGGCGGGCCTCGCTTAAGTTCTCGCTGGCCACCTTTTCAATCAGCGCCAGTGTCTCTGGGGAAGGATCTTTTTGAGCCGCGCGCGAGAGCAGAACGATGGAGGAAAGGCCTTGGGCCACGGTGTCGTGGATTTCCCGGGAGAGCCGTTCGCGCTCTTCCAGGCGGCCTGCTTGGTGCTCGCTCGCGGCAAGTTCGGCCTGGGTGGCGCGCAGCTGCCGGGCAACCTCAGCATGGTGCGCCGCCTCAGACTGCACCATGCGCCCGGCATGGAAGGAGCCGATGGCAAAGGCCGTGCCGATGAAGGGGCCGATGGCCGCCGCGATGGTCCATTCCGCCGGATGCTGCCAGGCGGGCAGGAAGGCCGCCAGTGCCCATAACAATCCGCTGCAGGCGATGCCCGGCCAGCGGGGAAGCGAGCTTAGAAAAGCAAAGACCAGCGGGAATTCCAGCCACATGAAGTCCTGGGCATGCACCATGAGCCCGCACCACAGCACGCACAGGCCCACCAGCCACAGGGCGCGGGGGAGTACGCGCCGCAGTGCGTAGACCACGGCCAATGCGACTGCCAGACCAAGAGCGCGGGCATCGAGGCGCCCGTCGATCCCGGCGCGCAGCAGGCCGAATAGCAACAAAAACGCGAACATCACGTGTAGCCCGGCGCGCCAGGGGCTAAGGCGCTTATGGAAGGTCTGCGGGGAGCGCTGTTTCACGTCATTCACAGCCTTTTACCCTAACCCGCAGGTGGGACACGGGGAATCAACCAGTTGGTTGACTCGAAGTTCAACTAGCGGCCCGATTACTAATCCGCGCGCGGTAGCGATGCTTGAAACTATGTTTCTTGGACTTAGAGAATTGCGCGCAGCCCGCGGGCGCTTTGCGCTGATTGGGTTGGTAGTCGCGCTCATTACCTTGCTTTTGGTCATGCTCTCTGGACTCACGGAGGGCCTTAGCAAACAAAACACCTCGGCTTTGGAGGCCTTGGGGCATGAGTATGAGCAGGCGAGCTTTAGCACCCAGAAGCCAACTTTTACGGAGTCAGAGATTTACGCGGACCACGTGGTGCCTGGCAGCGCGCCTTTGGGTACCGCGCAGACCAAGGTGGAGGGCTTCGGCGGCGTGGCCGTGCTGGGCCTGCCGGCGGGCGAGCCAATTCCGGGTACCAAGCAGCAGGTGCCGGCCACAGGAGTGGTGGCCTCGCAAGCGATTACGCAGGGAAATTCCGTGGTGATTGGGGATGAGACCTATGCCGTTCGCGGCACCGTGCCGGATCTGTACTATTCCCACTTGCCGGTGCTGTGGGTTTCCACGCAGACCTGGGCGCAGTTGAGCCACGCGCCTTCCGACGTCGTGGGTACCGCCCTCCTGCACGCGAACAGCATTGCCACCGGGCTTCCCACGTCCGTCAGCATGCGCGAGGCCTTAAGCGGCCTGCCCGCCTACACCTCGGAGCGCGGCTCGCTTTTGACCATGCAGGGCTTCCTGTATGCAATCTCGGCGCTCGTGATGGTGGCTTTCTTGAGCATCTGGACCATGCAACGCACCCGCGATCTTTCGATTCTGCGTGCGCTGGGGGCGCGGACGCGCTACCTGCTTGGCGACGCCCTGGCACAATCCGCACTCATCCTCGCCCTCGGAGTTGGTGTGGGCGCCGCAGTGGGCTGGGGCCTGGGCGCGCTCGCGCAATCGACGGTGCCTTTTGTGCTCTCGGCGCGCACGATTGCTGCCCCGGCCGCTGGCATGTGGGTACTCGGCATGCTGGGCGCGGTCCTGGCCACCCGCCGAATCAGCAAAATCAACCCTTTGGATGCGTTGGGAGGACAAGGCTAATGCTGGAAATTAAAAATGTGACGGTCACTTTCCCTGATGGCCGCGATCGCGTTGTGGCGCTGGATGACGTCAGCCTGGCCATCAAGCCGGGCCAGCTCATGGCCGTCGTCGGCGAATCCGGCTCCGGCAAGTCCACCTTGCTCTCCGTGGCCGCGGGGCTAATCGAGCCTGATAGTGGTCGCGTGCGGGTAAGCGGTGAGCGCGGCATCATCTTCCAACAATCCAACTTGGTCAGCTCGCTCAATGCCCTAGATCAACTGCTCATTGTGGACCACATGGCAGGCCGAAAACCTCGCCGTGAAAAGGCGCGGGAGCTGCTTGAGTATGTAGGCCTGCCTGGGATGGAGGCTCGCCGCATCACCCAGCTTTCTGGTGGTCAGCGCCAGCGCATCAATATCGCGCGTGCCTTGATGGCCGACCCCGAGGTGCTGCTCGCGGATGAGCCGACAGCGGCGCTGGATTCTGCGCTCTCGCGCGACGTCGCCAAGCTGCTGCGTGACATCACCGATGAACAACAGACCGCAACGATGTTTGTAACCCATGACCGCAGCCTGCTGGATTTTGCGGACAATGTGGTCACTGTCAAGGACGGAAAATTGGTGTCCGGTAACTAAAGTCCTGCAAGCGGGCGCAAACGGAGTATTCTGTTTTCCCGTTATGCCGAAAAAGAATCCGCGGGTGCGCGTCACGCCCACCACCTATCCCCGCATGGCGCAATGGACCGGAGTGCATTACACGATGCTTTCTGTGACCATTGCCGCATGCGGTGTATTCATCGTGGCTGCACGACGCATCCGGGGCACTACCAAGGAGACCTTCTATCGGCAGATGACTGGCTGGGTGATGCTGGTGCTCGGTACGGCATGGACCATCGTCTCCCTGGACCCTTCGCAATTCGACATCCGTGAATCTCTGCCGCTGCACCTGTGCGATATTCTGCGCCTAGTGTTGGCGCTCGGTCTGATTACGGGCAATGAGCATGCGCTGACGCTGACCTATTACTGGGGCATCATCTTGAACCCGCAGGCGATTATCACCCCAGATGTTATTTATTACTTCGATCCGCGCTGGCTGCGTTTTGCCACCTACTGGTTCTTCCACATCACCGCACTGGCCATTCCGTTGGCGTTGACCTTCGGCTTGGGCTACCGCCCGACGTGGAAGGGTTACCGCTTTGCGGTGGGAGTAACCCCGGTGTGGATGGCCAGCGTCATGGCGGTCAATGCCCGGACAGATGGTAACTATGGTTTCTTAAACCACGCGCCGGGCAGCCCCTCCATCATCAACCTGCTGGGGTCGTGGCCGTGGTACATCCTCGCCGAGATCGGCGCCGTGGCAAGTGCCTGGGCTGCGATGACGTGGCCGTGGGAGACCCGTAGGCTGCGCCGCGGCACGGTGGCTGCCGGTGCCAAAGGGCTGTTGCGCCGCTCCGTACGCGCCGTGGCAAATAGGCTTTAGCGAGCCATACGCAAAAGCTTGGCGATGGCCCGCGGGATCGCCGCGGCAATCTGCGAAGCCGAGCAGATGGCATAGCCCTCCGGCGTTTGCGCCGCGATGGCTGCCGCATGGGCATGGATAGCCCCGGCATGCAGGACCTCGGTGATTAGCGCTTCCTGCAGATCGAAGTCAGCCTTCTTCTCCTCCTGCAGCTGCTCATCGAGATGCATCTGCGCCAGCACTGCGCCGAGGATGCCGGATAACACGTCTCCGGAACCAGGCGTTGCGGAATAAGAGTGGCCGGCGTTGAAGGCATAGATCGGCTGGCCCGGCGCAGTAACGCGAGTGAGTCTGCCCTTGAGCAAGAGGATGCAGCCTAGCTCGCGGGAAAGAGCCTCCATGGCTACCGCGTAGCCATGAGCCGGGTCTAGGGCTTTGCCGAAGGTTGCTTCATAAAGGCGCGCGAATTCTCCCTCGTGGGGCGTGAGTACGGCAAGGGGATGGCCGCGCAGGAGCTCGCGAAGATGTTCATGGGTGGCGAGCAACGTGATGGCATCGGCGTCTATCACCAAAGGCAGCGGCTGGCGCAGCAGTGCTTCCAGCTCTGCCTGCGCTGCGGCATCGGTGCCACGGCCGGGGCCTACGACGTAGCACTGGGTGCGTCCTGCCGATTCGAGGTCGCGGTGGAGCACTACTTCTGGCAGGCAAGCAATGATGTGGCCTGCGATGGCAGGGTCTGCGATGCAGCGCACCATGGCCGGGCTGGTGCGCACTGCCGCGGTGGCTGCCAAGATGCCAGCTCCGGGATAGGTATCGCTGCCTGCGGCAATGGTGACCACGCCGCCGGAATACTTATCGGAGGAAATCCCTGGGGTGGGGTCAACGATTGGTCCGGTACATCCAACCGGGCGTGGGTGCGTGGCGATGCCGTGGGCGGTCTCGATGTTGCCGGGGCGCCACGCATATGCGGATTCCAGGGTGGGCTCGTTGGCGATGTGCCCGGCCGGTTGCGCGAGCGATTCGAGCATCGCGCTAAACGACGTCGCGCCGGGCAGCGTTAAGTCCGCCAGCACTACTTGGCCGCATTCGGCCGCAAGCACATGACCCATGCGTGCCCAACCGAAAGTTACGGTGACGTCAGCATGCACTGCGCCTTTGCGGGCGGCTACGCCGGTGTCCGCATTAATGCCAGTGGGCATATCGACTGCGAGCACCGGAATGCCTGCTGCCTGCTCGTAGACCTCCAGCGCCTGGCCGCTGAGCCCGCGTCCGGAGCCGAGGCCAGCCACGGCGTCGATAAGCAAGCCCGTGTCATCGGGCAGGGAAGCGGTGGAATTAGGAGTGGACCCACTTTTTAGAACTTCGCCGCCGGCTTCCTCGAACGCCGCACGGGCTGCTGCGTGGCAGGTCTCGGGTACGAGGGCTGTGACGGCGTGTCCCTGCTGGGCGAGAAGAGCGCCGGCGAAAAGGCCGTCGCCGCCGTTGCCCCCGCTGCCTGCCAGAATCATCACGCAGCCTGGGTGCGCGGCGAGCATCACCGCGGCGGCATCGGCCACCGCGTGGGCGGCCAATTGCATGAGCTGGTCTGGATAGCTCTGCTGGGCAAGCAGGCGCTCCTCGGCAGCGCGGACGGCGTCGACGTGAAAGGCATATCGCATGCCGCCCAAAATACCCCCTGCTTAGGCTGGAGCGTTCTGGCAGGTAGGGCACCAGAACAGGTTCCTGCCTTCGAGCTTCTTTTCTGCGATGGGCTCGCCGCAGATATAACAAGGCATGCCGGCGCGGCGATAGACATAAACCTCGCCGCCATGGTCATCCTTGCGTGGCGCGCGACCCATGGCCTCAGGCGTGTGCTCCGGGCGGACCGTGTCGATGCGGGCGGTGGGCACGCCAGCGCGCATGAGTTCTACCAGGTCCTCCCAGATGACATCGAATTCATGGCGGTCCAGTTCATTGCCGGCAATAAAAGGCGAGATGTTCTGGCGGAATAAAACCTCGGCGCGGTAGATGTTGCCGACTCCGGCGAAGAGATGCTGATCCATCAGCAAGGAGCCGATGCTGCGGCTCGACCTGTGCACCCGCGGCCAAAGGTCGGCCGGTGATGCGTCCTCGCGGATGGGGTCCTGGCCAATCTTGGCGAGCGCGACGTCGTATTCAGCATCCGTGATGAGCCGGCACCACTGCGGCCCGCGCAGGTTGGCAGCTAGGTCATCGCTTTCGATGCGCAGGCGAATCTGGCCCCAGACATCGTCCAAAGGCTCAAAGCGCAAGCTGCCGATCAACCCGAGGTGAATATAGATGATGTGCTCTGGCGCATCGGCGGAAAAGTGCATAAAGAGATGTTTGCCGCGCGCTTCGGCGAAATCGAGCTGCGTCCCATCGAGCATGGCTGCTTCCGCCGCAAAACGGCCTTGCGGACTCGTGACGCGCAGCGGCCCACCCCGGAATTCACGGTTGAGGCGCTGTGCAAGGTGATGGATGATGTGGCCTTCGGGCATGGGGATAAGTCTATTGCATGTGCTGCGAAGAAAGCTTAAGGATAAAACGGACATTTTTCCGTTTAGAATGTGGGATTGAAGTGCGAAGACGAGACTCAATCGTTGATTTCCTGCTTTAAAGGTCTAGTTTAAATAGGTGAAAGTTAAGATAATAAACATTTATCTATTTTGTTTCTTAGGCTATAGCGCGACCATATTTGATAAAGATTGGCCCAAATATATAGTGACCCGTTCCACATTTATTTATCTCCCGGGTTAATTGGACTAGAAAGTGCCAGCGTACGGCGCTATATTTTTATAAAGCTAGGATTGGTTAATGAATTTCTTTATCAGATTTTTGTCCGATTGGCTTTGAAAACGTTGACTTTGAAACCGCCGTTGATATGCTTCGCATGGATGTATCTACTGGTGAGTGATAGATCCAACCGCTGCGCATGTAGGGGTGTGCGGCGGCTATAGCCAGGTGGGTGGGACTGCCTGGCTATAGAGGGTGGGGGTTTGTTCCGCACCCTTAGAGAGACAGGTAACGCCTGGGCCCATCCTTTCCAGGGTCCAGGCGTTACTCGTATGTTTTAGGCGGCGTCGTCAGTGCGGTTTCTTGCAGTGTGGTTTCTTGCGGTGCGGATTCGCGCAGTGTGGTGCCGTGGCAGGGCGTATGAGTAAACCCAGTTCTTTCGAGTAAAATCCAATCCAAAAGATCCAGCCCGGTTGCGGGGATTGTCTATGGCGGAAGGCCTTTAAATGACGCGTTTGCTTGGTTTTGACCGTGAGAAGTACATCGAGATGCAGTCGGAGCACATTCATGCACGGCGCGGAGAAATCGGTGGCAAACTCTACTTGGAGATGGGCGGCAAGCTCTTTGATGACATGCACGCCTCCCGCGTGCTGCCGGGCTTTACTCCAGACAACAAGATCGCCATGCTTGAGCGCATCAAAGACGATGTCGAGATTCTCATCTGCATCAACGCCAAGGACATTGAGCGCCAGAAGATGCGCGCTGACCTCGGAATCCTCTACGAAGATGACGTCTTGCGCTTGGTCGACGTCTTCCGCGGACGTGGCTTCCTGGTTAACAACATCGTCATGACCCAACTGGAAGATGGCAACAGCCAAGCTGAGGCCTTTATTGACCGCCTGGAGCGCCTTGGCCTGAGCGTTGCACGCCACCGCGTTATCCCGGGTTATCCTTCCAACACAGACCTCATCGTTTCTGAGGAAGGCCTTGGCCGGAACGAGTATGCGGAAACCACGCGTGACCTGGTTGTCGTCACTGCGCCGGGGCCAGGCTCAGGCAAGCTGGCGACCGCACTATCGCAGGTCTACCACGAACACCAGCGCGGTGTGCAGGCTGGATACGCCAAGTTTGAGACCTTCCCTATCTGGAACCTGCCGCTCGATCACCCAGTGAACCTGGCATATGAGGCAGCCACGGTCGATCTCAATGACGCAAACGTCATCGACCACTTCCATTTAAGCGCCTACGGCGAGTCCACGGTGAACTACAACCGCGATGTCGAGGCCTTCCCGCTGCTTAAGACCCTCCTGGAGAAGCTGACCGGCAACACCCCGTACCAGTCCCCAACGGATATGGGCGTCAACATGGCTGGCTTCTGCATCACCGATGACGAAGTCTGCCGTGAGGCCTCCAAGCAGGAGATTATTCGTCGCTACTTCAAGGCCTTGGTGGAAGAAGCACGCCTCGGCTTGGATTCCACGCAGTCCGAGCGCGCGGCCGTCGTCATGGCGAAGGCCGGCATCAAGTCTGATGACCGCCCAGTAGTAGCGCCGGCGCGCAAGCGTGCCGCCGAAACTGACGAGCCGGCCTCTGCGCTGCAGCTTGCCGACGGCACCATCATCACCGGCCGCACTTCTGCGCTGCTGGGCTGCTCCGCTGCGATGCTGCTCAATGCGCTTAAGCATCTCGCCGGCATCGACGATGAGATCCACCTGCTGAGCCCAGAGGCCATCGAACCGATCCAGAAGCTCAAGACCGAGTATCTGGGTTCGCGTAACCCGCGCCTGCACACCGACGAGGTGCTCATCGCTCTTTCCGCCTCCGCTGCGAAAGACGAGAACGCTCGCCGCGCAATGGCGGAACTAAAGCAGCTGGCAGGTTGTGACGTTCACACCACCACCATCTTGGGCTCGGTGGATGAGGGAATCTTCCGCAATTTGGGAGTGCTCGTGACTTCCGATCCGGTTTTTGCACGTAAGCAGGCGCTTTACCAGAAGCGCTAAACCCAAAGATTTCCGGGAAATTTAGGAAAAGCAACAGCTCACGCCTACAATCGATGGCGTGAGCCTCAGCAAAATTCTCCTTTATTACTGCTTTACCCCGATCAGCGATCCCACTGCCATCATGTTGTGGCAGCGCAACCTGTGCGAAAAGCTTGGGCTAAAGGGCCGCATCCTCATCTCCGAGCACGGAATTAACGGCACCGTCGGTGGTGACATGGATGCTTGTAAGCGCTATGTCCGTGAGACCCGCGAGTACCCGGGCTTTAAAAAGATGGAATTCAAGTGGTCCGAGGGTAGTGCCGATGATTTCCCACGCCTGTCCGTGAAGGTTCGCGACGAAATCGTGGCATTCGGCGCGCCCGGTGAGCTGAAGGTGGATGAGAACGGCGTCGTCGGCGGCGGCGTGCACCTGAAGCCAGAGCAGGTCAACGAGCTGGTTAAAGAGCGCGGCGACGAAGTCGTCTTCTTCGATGGCCGCAATGCCATGGAAGCTGAGATCGGCAAGTTCAAAAACGCCGTCGTCCCAGATGTTAAGACCACCCATGATTTCATCCAGGAAATCGAGTCCGGCAAGTATGACTGGATGAAGGATAAGCCAGTCGTTTCCTATTGCACCGGCGGTATTCGTTGCGAGATTCTTTCTTCCCTGATGAAGAATCGTGGTTTCAAAGAGGTCTATCAGATAGACGGCGGCATCGTCCGCTATGGCGAGAAATTCGGCAACGACGGTCTTTGGGAAGGCTCCCTCTACGTCTTTGACAAGCGCATGCATCACGAATTTGGGCAGGGCCTGCAAGATCCAGGTTTTATCCAGCTTGGCCACTGCGTGCATTGCGGCAATGCCACCAACACCTTCCATAACTGCATCAACGAGGACACCTGCCGCAAGCAGGTGCTCATCTGTGATGATTGCATCCAGAGCGTTAAAACCCAGCACTGTGGGCGTCCAGATTGCGCGGAAGTAGCCGCGGCTGCGGCGCAAGGTGCAGCTCAGTAACCAGCGAGCACGAATTTGCGGTTAAGGTCTTGGCTGAATCCGAGCCTGAACCAGAGCCTAACCCGAAGCCGAATCCAAAACCACAGCCAACGCATGGCTCTTCGATGCCTAAGTCTTGTGGGCCGGTACTCGCTGCCGCAGCTAGCAGGTCTAGCTGGTGGTGCGGCCGTCGCGCTGCTGTTGGGCCTGGTCATCGCAGGATGTGCGGGTAGCGGCTTCGGCTCTAGCTCGGCGTCTTAGGCGCAAGGAAAACCGAGATTCACGGATTCACGGGGGAACGGTTAGCCCAGCGGAACCAACAAGATTTGAATGTCGGTGATGCACCACAGCATGAAGTTGCAGGCCATTACCCAGAAAATTGCCATCCAGGAGCGCCAGCGCAGATAGCGTTTGAGCTTGCGCACCATGATGACGGCGGTGCCCACCATTCCCAGGAACGGGATGATGACGGTGGTCAGTGCAAAGAAGCGGCGCTGGCCTTCGGTGCACAGCCAGGTGGCAAGCTGGGCGTCGCAAAGCGCCCCGCCCTGGGAGCGGGTAATTAGGGCCACCGCAAATGCGTAGAGGCCGGAAAGTAGCAGCACAGCGACCATGAACCAGGTAGCCTGCCGGGAAGAGCGGCGGTTGGCCGCAGCTACCGCTAGGGGATCTGGCTCATCCGCGAGCTCATCGAAAGAGCTTGGCTCCGGGCGCCGCAGGTTGGCGTAGTCGGCATCAGTTGTCAGATCGTTTTCCGGATGCTCAGGCTGGAGATTCATAGGCCAAAGTCTAGTCGCCGTGGATTAGTCCGCAGTTTCGACTGAAGGTGCTGAGTCCGAAGGACGCACCAGAACTGGGACGCGCACATGCGGAAGCAGCTCGGTGGCCGTGGAGCCAATGAATACGCGTTCGAAGGGGCCCATCGGGGAAGAACCTAGGCACATCAAGTCGCCCTTCTTCCACTTCAGCGAGTCCACCGCGCCAGACCAGCCATGGCCGGTGCCGATTGCGGTAGTAATCGGTAGCTCTGGGAAGCGCTCTGCCACCACATCGTGTGCGCGGTCCAGCATGGACAAGGAATGCTCGTGCCAGCCTTTGGCTAGCTTGGAGGCGACGTCGACGTTGCCGCTGACCTGGGCGTCGAGAAGCCCGTCGGCAGAAAAGGCCACGATGCGCAGCGGAACGTTCCATGCATTCGCCAGGCGGGCGGCGCACAGCAAGGCGGGGTCCTCGGAGTCACCGCGCTCGGTGAAAGCGAAGTTGATGCGGGTCACGCCATGCTTGGAAAGCTTGATATCGCGCGGGGAAAGGCCCAACGGAATAGGGGAAAAGTGCAGCAGAGCGTCGGCAGTCGAGCCTGCGAAGAAACGGCCTTTTGGCGCGGATTGGTTAGCGCCAAGCAGGATTGCATCCGCGCCGAATTCTTCTGCCATCTCGGTCAGCAGCTGCGGGCGGGAGGGGCCGGCCAAAAGAACGGAAGGTTCTTCGTCCAGCTGGGAATCGGAGATACCCGCCGCCTCGAGTGCTTCCAGAACGCGTTCTTTGCACTTGGCCTGTTCCTTGGTGAACCACTTTTTAAATTTATTGCCGTGCTTCTTCAGCGCGGTGGTGGCCAGTGGGACGGAGAGCGTGGAAACGACCCTGATGCGAACGTTGGTGGAGCGGGCGAGCCACGCTGCAAAATCGATCGCTTCAGTGCCAGTGGAGGAAGGACTCCACGAAATTAGGATTCGCACAGGGTCTTTAGCGAGAGAAGCAAAAGACCTGTGTTGATGATTTTTATCCATTCAGCAATACATCCCGTGAACTGTCCGGGGGCGTAATTCTTAGCCCATTATTAGTCACGGGAGGGGCGAAAAAGAAATCCGGGCCTGGTCCGCATTACCCCTGGTCGCTTTGGTCTACATGCGGTTTCATGCCCGGTTTCTTTGCTAAGCGGGCTTTAGTTCATTGTCGGGCGATAGACGTCTGCCAACTTGGCAATCAGGGAACTCATCTGACGAGCCTCTTGCAAGTCTTTAGGTTCCATCCACTGCAGGATCTCCGCCAGGGCGGCGGCACGCTGACGGGAGACGATGTTCAGTTCAGATTCACCTAGTTGGGTCAGTGCCACGAGGACGCCGCGGCGGTCTTTGTCATCTCGGTGGCGCTCCACAAAGCCGTGGCGCTCCAATTGGTATAGGGCATTGGACGCGGTGGGCATGCGGATGAGTTCTGCCTGTGCGATGGTGCTCACGCGGGATGGGCCGCGCAGGCGCAGCTGGTTCATGATGGAGACCTGGGAGGTGGTCAGGGAGGAACCTTCGGTGGTGCGCTGGAAGATGAGCATCAGCTTGTTTAGCGCGGGCTGAATGCTGCGGGCTACGTCAAGGGCGTCTTCGTAGGTGGAGGGGGACTCAGCAGCTTGTTCACTCATGGAAAGTAATAGTAGCGCCCGTACACTCGCAACGGTAGTTAGGCTACGAAAAATTTAGCTTTTGAGTTGAAAAATACTTTTCGCTCATTCGCACGCGGGAACAGGTGGCGTGGTTAAGCTGTTGTCTAATTAGGTGTCTGGTCAACTTCAGGCCTGGATCTAGGAAAGGAGGATAGGACCACTGTGGCGGTTTCTTTCAAACACGTGATCTCCCACGAGTGGGAGCGTGCGCAGCTCCTGCGCAAATATCGAGCGGGCCTTATAGAAAAGGACGCGCTTTGCGACGCCGACTTTCTCCTCCGCGCAGCAGCCAAGCATCATGGCATCGACATGGTGCGCAAATGTCCTCTTTGCGGGGAGGCGATGCGCCTTACTAAATGGGTCTATGGCGAGGCGCTAGGGCGGCGTGCCGGTAGCGCGCGCAGCGATGAGGAAATCGCAGAATTCGTCGCCGAAGGCCTCGAATTTACGGTTCATAAAGTCGAAGTTTGTACGGCGTGCCGGTGGAATCACCTATTGGCGGCGGCGACGGCCTATGATGAAGGTTAGTTTTTGGCTCGGCCGTTGTGGCCGGTAAGCTGCATTTATTTAAGAAAATCTGCCCATGATTGACGAGGACACGAAGCAGTGACCGAAAAGGAATCCGCCCGACAGGAAGCTGGGCGTCATACTAAAAAATCTACGAACCAGCGCAAACGGCGTCGCTGGCCCTGGATTGTTTTGATCGTTGCCTTGGTGCTCGTGGCTGTGCCCGCAGCTCTCTTTGGCTACGCCTACTCCCAGTACACGGTCCCGGATCCAAAGGACCTTCAGGCCAACCAGGTTTCGACCATTGTTGCTGGTGACGGAAACACCCAGCTCGCTAAGTTGGTGCCGCCGGAAGGCAACCGCACGCAGGTCAAGCTGGAAGAAGTCCCTGACTACGTAGAAGATTCCGTGCTTTCGGCCGAGGACCGCGAGTTCTGGACCAACTCGGGCTTTTCCTTTACCGGCTTGGGCCGCGCAGTCTTGGGAAAGCTTACCGGTGACTCCACCGCGGGTGGTGGCTCCACCATTACCCAGCAGTATGTGAAAAACACTCTGGTGGGTGACGAGTACTCCTACGTCCGTAAGATTCGTGAGCTCATCTACTCCATCAAGATGACCAACGAATGGTCTAAGGAAGACATCCTGCAGGCCTACCTGAATACGGTCTACTTCGGACGTAATGCTTATGGCATCCAGGCTGCTTCGAACGCCTACTTCAACAAGGACGCAAAGGATCTCACCGTGGAAGAGGGCGCCATGTTGGCCGGCCTTATCCAGTCTCCTTCCGTTCTTGATCCGCGCGTTGATGAGGAAAGCTCCAAGGCGCGTTGGAACTATGTTCTCGATGGTTTGGTCGAGATGGGCGATCTCAACGCCACCGAGCGTAAGGGAATGCAGTTCCCGCAGACTCGTGATCCTTCCGAGTACTCCGCATACACCGAGGCGCCGGGCGCTTTTGGCCACATCAAGAATCAGGTCATCGCCGAACTCGAGCGCGTCGGCATCACTGAGGATCAGGTGGCAACCGGTGGTCTGAAGATCACCACCACCATCGATATGAACGTGCAGAACGCCTCCACCGATGCGGTGGATGGTCAGCTGGCTTCCCTGCAGGAAGACGCACGTGCTGCTGCCGTCACCATTGACCCGGCAACCGGCGGTATCCGCGGCTACTTCGGCGGCAACGAGGCAACTGGTTGGGACTACGCAAATGCGGGTCTGCAGACCGGCTCCACCTTCAAGATCTTTACTCTTGCGGCAGCACTGCAGCAGGGCATTGGCTTGGATACCTATTACTCCTCGGCTCCTTATCAGCTGCCTGGTTCCCAGGTGGTTACCAATGATGATGGTAGCTGCGGCAGCTGCTCCATCGCTGAGGCGATGAAGAAATCCTACAATACCTCCTTCCTCCGCCTGCAGGACGATCTGGAAAACCGTACGCAGGACACCGCAGACATGGCGCATGCCCTGGGCATTGCAAAGTCGCTGCCGGGCATCGATAAGACCCTGAGTGAGAATGGCGGGACTCCGTACGAGGGCATTGTCCTGGGCCAGTACCAGTCCCGTCCGCTGGATATGGCTAGTGCAATGGCCACTTTGACCAACGGTGGCGTTTGGCACCAGCCTCACTTCGTTCAGAAGGTGGAGACCACCGGCGGTGAGGTTCTCTACGAGTTCGACGACAAGGGCGGCGAGCGCCGTATTTCCGCGAACGTTGCCAATAATGTCTTGAAGGCAATGCTCCCGATCGCAGGTTGGTCCAACGGTGCTCTGGCCGGCGGCCGTGAGTCCGCTTCCAAGACCGGTACCACCCAGCTGGGCGATACCGGCAACAATAAGGACGCTTGGATGGTCGGCTCCACCCCGCAGCTAGCAACCGCCGTGTGGGTTGGTACTGCTGACAACACCTCTGCCATCTTCAACTCCTATGGCGGAATCATGTACGGCTCCCACTCCCCGACTCAGATTTGGAAGCAGATTCTGGATACCTCGCTGGCTAACGCTGAGTACAAGTCCTTCCCGCAGGCTTACCCCGTCCGTTTCGGTAGTGGTAGCTGGGGTTCGGGTTACACCGGCTCCTACGACTCTTCCTATAACTCTGGCGCCGCTGGCGGCTACAGCAACACCGCTCCGGAACAGGACGCTCAGGCACCTGCTCCGGCACCAGAGGATCAGGGCCAGCAGCCGGCGCCTTCGCCGAAACAGCAGGAAGGCCAGCCGGGTCAGGGACAGGGACCTGGCCAGGGGCAACCGGGTCGACCGGCACAGCCTATTCAGCCGCCAGAGGACGTCCCGTCAATTGAGGACATCATCAACGGTCAAGGTGATTTGGCCGATCTGCTTAACCAATAGGAGACATACGTGTCCAGTACATCTAATCGGCGATTAAGCGCACCGACATTGAAACGCGGGGTAAGGAATCTTCCATATACTCAGCATTTGGTGCCTCTCTCCTCTGAGCCTTTTGCATCAGGGATTGTCGAATTGTTTGGAGGTCCTCGGGGGCGCTTTGCTAAGCACAGCGGCAACAATTGGATGACTCCTTTGCGCGCGATTATCTCCGTAGCGTGGATATTTTTGGCATTCGGCTTCCTTAGTAAGGCCACCTGCGCAGGCAGCCGCACTGCAGCAGATGGACTCATCTCCCTGAACTGGGATGGCAATCGCCATTTCACCTCTTTTTGCTACAACGACATCATCCCGTTGTACGGGGGACGTGGACTTGACCAAGGCGGTTTTCCCTATGCCTTTTCGTGGCAGGAGGGCGACCTCACTCGCTATATGGAGTACCCGGTCTTGGCCGGCATGTTCCAGGGGTTCATGGGTTGGCTCTCGCGTACTACCTATCCGGTTGGCGAATGGTTCGGCATTGCTGATTCCGGTTGGTACTTCGGTCTTACCGCTCTGGTGATGTCCTGTATCTGGATTAGCACCGTCTACATGGTCTTCCGCCTAACCGGAAACCGCGCGTGGGATACCATTCTCATGGCGGCCAGCCCGTTGGTTGTCATCCATGGATTTACCAACTGGGACATCCCCTCGATTGCCTTCATGGTGGGCGCGCTTTTTGCCGTAACTCGCGGCAAGAACTGGCTTGCCGGAATCCTGATTGGCTGCGGTACTGCATTCAAACTGTGGCCGCTGTTTATCTTGGGTGCATTCCTTGTACTGGCAGCGCGCAACAAAAAGTGGGCACCATTCGGTGCGATGCTCGGCGGCACTGTAATTTCCTGGCTTGTGGTCAACGTCCCGGTGGCGTTGAAGTACCCCGAGGCTTGGCGCGAGTTCTTCCGGTTGAACGAGGAACGCGGAGCGGAGTGGACCACCATCTATGCGGTGCTCAATCGCATGGTGGGAATTGAATTTAGCCCGGAATTCCTCAACGCTTTCACCCTGCCGGCCTTCCTTATCGCGTGCGCAGTCATTGGCATCTTCGGCTTGCGGGTGGCGCGTACGCCACGCGTGGCTGAACTTATCTATTTGATCATCATGGCTTTCCTGTTGTTCAACAAGGTCTGGTCTCCGCAGTACTCTCTGTGGTTAGTGGTGCCGGCATTGCTGGCTTTACCACGTTGGCGACTGCTGATGAGCTGGATGCTTGTCGACGCCTTGGTGTGGCCTCTGCTCATGTGGCATATGCTGGGCGAGGAAAACAAAGGTATCGGGCATGGACTTCTCGACATCATGATCATTGCGCGTGACGGTTTCATTATCGTTATCGGAGTGCTCATTGTGCGCCAGATGCTGGCGAAGAACGTCGATAAAGTCCGCACAGCACACGAAGGACATGATCCACTCGTAGGTGAATTTGCCTAATGGGAATAACAATCCTGGGCATAATTTCTATCGCCCTCGGCTTCGGCTGCGTGATGGCTGCCTACTACCTCTATCAGCGCAGCGACGACCGGCGTTGGCCCATCCTGCTCGGCCTGCTGGCGCTTCTATTCTTGACGGTGATTCCAGCCGGCAGTGCAATCTTCTTCGCCACCACCATGCGGAGCTAGGTGCGAGCCACGCGCACGGTCGTTCGTGTGCTTGGTTACAGACTGTAAATCCTCAGCGGAAATATCCCGTTGAGGATTTCTTTTTGGCCGGTCAATGCGCTATTGTGGTGGGGTTGCTTGACGCAACGTACCCTCCTGCCATATCCGCAAAGGTGATATGGCCGAAAACAATTACTAGACCATAGGAGGTGATGAGGTCCGTGCGTCACTACGAAGTCATGATTATTCTGGATCCTAACCAGGATGAGCGCACCGTATCCCCGTCCCTAGACAAGTTCCTGGAAGTTGTCCGCAAGGACGGCGGCAAGGTTGAAAACGTTGATGTATGGGGCAAGCGTCGTCTTGCTTACGCCATCAACAAGAAGGAAGAGGGCATCTACGCCGTCGTTACCCTTGAGTGCGAGTCCGCATCGGTACTCGAGCTTGACCGCCGCCTGAACCTGAACGACACCATCTTGCGTACCAAGGTTCTGCGCACCGACAGCAAATAACGGATACTGGTTTCAGAGTTTTAAGAATCCACGTAACCGATAAGGAGAACAGACCATGGCACAAGGAGAAACCCCAATCACCGTTGTTGGCAACATAGTTGCTGACCCGGAGCTTCGCTTCACCCCAGCGGGTGCAGCTGTAGCAAACTTCCGCGTTGCTTCCACCCCTCGTCGCTTCAATTCGCAGACGAATCAGTGGGAGGATGGCGAAGCCATGTTCCTGACTTGCAACGTGTGGCGCCAAGCCGCAGAAAACGTTGCAGAGACTCTGACCAAGGGCATGCGAGTCATTGTTAATGGCCGCCTCCGCCAGCGTTCTTACCAGAACCGCGAGGGCGAAAACCGCACTGTCTTTGAGGTTGAGGTCGACGAAGTTGGCCCATCCCTGCGCTACGCTTCCGCTCAGGTCACCCGCAAGTCCGCCAATGGCGGCAATGGTGGTGGCAACTACGGTGGCCAGCAGCAGAACCAGGACGGTAACAACTTTGGCGGCGGCAACCAGGGCGGCTTTGGTGGAAACCAGGGCGCTCCGCAGCAGTCAGCTCCCTCGAATGATCCGTGGAATTCTGCACCACAAGCCGGCAGCTTCGGCGGTGCAGACGCTGAACCCCCGTTCTAAACACTGTCAAACGCAATTATTAACTAACTCAATTGAAAGGCAGGGATCATGAAGCTGATCCTCACCGCTGCCGTTGAGAACCTCGGCGCCCCAGGCGAAATTGTTGAGGTCAAGAACGGCTACGGACGTAACTACCTGCTTCCTCGCGGCCTGGCTATCGTTGCCACCCGCGGTGCTGAGAAGCAGATCGAGGGCATCAAGCGCGCCCAGGAAGCTCGCGCAATCCGCGACCTGGATCACGCACGCGAGGTCCGCAACCAGCTCGAGCAGCTCTCCGGCGTTCAGGTTGCAATGAAGACTTCTGAAAACGGCAAGCTTTTCGGCTCCGTTTCTGCAGACGACATCGTTTCCGCTATTGAGGCCGCTGGCGGCCCGAAGCTGGACAAGCGCATCGTCGTTCTGCCAAAGGGCTTGGTCAAGAAGACCGGCAACTACCAGGTCGAGCTCAAGCTGCACGCTGATGTTCTCGGCAAGGTGAACTTCTCGGTCGTCGCTGCCTAAAACTGATTTAAGGCGCACGACGGTTTCCATGCCCGAAGCATGGAAACCACAATGACAACAGCAACGCAGTTGGTCCTTGGGGCCTGCCATGTGAGGTGGCAAGCCCCAGGGGCCTTTTGCGCGTTTTAGGCACGATTTCACCCGCCTGTGGATAACTGTGGATAACTTTCCAAATCTGTGGATAACTTTTGTCAAGTGGAGGCTGTTTTTACCGCTCGTTAACCTGCGGGTTAAAGCGTTAATGCGCAGGTAGATGCGGTTGTCCACTGGTTTTGTGTACATTTTCACATTGGCAAAAACACTTCCTGAGCTGCGCTTATAGTAATCGCAGGTCAGTGGCTTGAGGAAGTTATCCACAGGGTCTAACAGCAGTTTTGGGACAAAAGTGCGCACTCACCTGGGAATTGCACAAGTGCCTGTGGAAAACTTTCGTTTTATACCCAAGCGAAGCGCGTGGAGGGGCGAAAATTATATGTCTATCCGCTGCATTAGACTTAAAGCTTGAAAGAGTAGCCGAGGGGAGATATGCCGCCTAGCGGCCGATAAAAATATCGTGGGATGGATTGTCTATGACTAATGCAAGCTTTGATGACTCTGACTTCGTACCACCAGAGGCGCCCGATGTGCCGGAGGTAGAAGACCGTCCCTATCGCAGCAGGCGCAAGGATGACGTTAAGCGCTATGGCGAGTTCCGCCAGCCGCCTTCAGATAGGGAAGCAGAGCAAGGCGTCTTGGGCGCTATGCTCCTTAGCCCGAATACGGTTATGGAAGTCATTGAGGAGCTCGAACCAGATGACTTCTATTACCCAGCGCATGCGTTGATTTACCAGGCTATGGTCGATCTTTATGCCGCCGGCACTGACATTGACGCGGTCATCGTTGCTTCCCGTCTAGACCGCTATAACAATCTGGAGCGCGTGGGTGGTGCGCCCTATTTGCACACCCTTTTGGCCACCGTTCCTACTGCAGCGAATGCTCGCTACTATGCGGAAATCGTTGCGGAAAAGGCAGTTCTGCGCAAGCTTGTTGACGCAGGTACGCGCGTTGTTCAGCTGGGTTTTGAAGGCGCCGAAGATGCAGAAATCGAGTCTGTCTTGGATCGTGCCCAGCAAGAAGTGTTTGCGGTGGCGCAGAAGAAGACAACCGAGGATTATCAAGTTCTTGGAAAGCTTATCGATCCAACCATTGACGAGCTCGCGATGCTGCAGCAAAACGGTGGCTTGGAGGCTGGCGTACCAACTGGCTTCATTGACTTGGACAAGCTAACCAATGGTCTGCGTGCTGGCCAGATGATCATTGTCGCGGCGCGTCCTGGTGTTGGTAAGTCGACGCTGGCCATGGACTTCATGCGTTCGGCTTCGTTGCAGCATGGCAAGACTTCCGTAATCTTCTCCCTCGAGATGTCTGCCTCTGAGATCGTGATGCGTTTGCTCTCGGCTGAGGCGGAGGTAAAGCTATCCGATATGCGCGGTGGCCGTGTTTCCACTGAAGACTGGGCCAAGATCGACCAGACGCTCAACCGCATCCAAGACGCGGCACTGTTCATCGATGATTCTCCGAACCTCACTATGATGGAGATTCGCTCCAAGGCCCGCCGCCTAAAGCAACAACATGGTTTGGACCTCATCGTGCTTGACTATATGCAGCTGATGTCTTCCGGCAAGAAGGTTGAATCCCGTCAGCAAGAGGTCTCGGAATTCTCCCGTCAGCTCAAGCTTTTGGCCAAGGAGCTCGAGGTGCCGCTGATTGCCATTTCCCAGCTGAACCGTGGCCCAGAGTCCCGCACTGACAAGAAGCCGCAGCTTGCTGACCTCCGTGAGTCGGGCTCGCTGGAGCAGGACGCCGATATGGTTATGCTGCTTTACCGCCCAGACTCCCAAGACCGGGATGACCCACGAGCCGGCGAGGCTGACATCATCCTGGCTAAGCACCGCGGTGGTCCTATCGATACAATCCAGGTTGCGCACCAGCTGCACTACTCCAAGTTCGTCAACATGGCGCATGGCTAATAACCTGCCACACCCGCGACAACATGGATACTTGGTGACGCCCAAGAAGCTTCTACCTGCGAAAAGATCCCCTTAGTGGTCTTCTTCCTTGGTGGTGAATGCCAAGAAAAGTCTACTGCGCGCTCTGCGGCACCCGTGGTCAACGACCTAGCCCGCAGCGTGGTGCTCCTCGATGACGCGGAGCATTATTCGTGGTCTAAGCCGGAAGGGTCGCAGTGGAAAGCTGCGCGGAAAGCGATTCTTCAGCAGATCCATACAGAGACAAATCCTTGACCTTTGCAGGATCGCCTAGGCGCGGGCCGAGTACTACGAGCACGATAAATACCGCGGTCGTGGCGATGGCCAACCATTGCCAGAAGGCGTGCAATCTTTTTCCGAGCTGTTGCGCGAGCCAGGCGCCGAAGAATGCACCCAGGGTGTTGAAGAAGAGATCATCGATGTCGGTGCGACCTAGCGAAAAGACGTATTGGATGGTCTCGACTAGGCCAGAGAAGACAAAACCCCAGATCGTTGCCTTGAGTTTCGAGCCCACCTGCACGTAGAGCAGTACTCCAAGTGGGACGAAGAATGCGAAGTTACCGCCGTATTCAAACGCAGGCTTGAACCAGCTGCCGGAGAACAGATCATCCAGCGGCATCAGACGCAGCTCCCTGGCGCGTTGATTATCCGGATTCCAGAGATAACCGATCTGGAAGAAGGCTTTCAGAGTGGTCAGTGACAAAATGACCGCGCAATATCCACCCAGAGCAACGGCAGCGCGCAAGCGTGCATTCATCTCTATACCAGTGCCTTTCCCCGTTGTTCTGGAAGTAAGAATGCGGCAATTGTTGCCACAGCGAATGCGGCGGCGAAGATGGCAAAAAGCCAGGGCGTACCGCCGTGCGAGACTACCACTGGCACCATCAATGGAGCGAGAATGGAAGCCAGCCGACCGAAGCCCGCGGCGGCACCCGTTCCCGCGCCGCGGAGGTGGGTGGGATAGAGCTCTGGGCCGATGGCGTAAAGCGCGCCCCAGGCTCCCAAGTTGAAGAAGGACAACAGGCAACCTGCCACGAGAATCAAGGTCGTGGTGGATGCAAAACCATACATTCCTGCTGCACAGGCGGAACCGATTAGGAACGCGGCGAGCGTTGGGCGTCGGCCCCAGGATTCAATAAGCCAGGCTGCAGCGGCGTAGCCGGGCAGCTGGGCAAGCGTGATGATTAACGTGAAGCTGAAGGATTTAACCAGGCTGAACCCATCGGCTACGAGGAGCGAAGGAATCCAGATGAACGCGCCGTAGTAGCTCAAGTTCACACAAAACCAGATGCTCCAGAACGCGGCGGTCCGTCGGCGCAGTGATACCGACCAAATGCTAGTCGAGGCGATGTCTTCCTCCCCGTAGGTCGGTGGGGTAACTGCAGAGGAATGAGGTTTGCCCTCGGATCTGGCCGCTGCTTCGAAGGAGGCCACTGCCTCTTCTGCCTCCGCGTGCCGGCCTTTGGATTCCAAGAAACGCACCGACTCTGGCAGGCGGAGGCGTACGAAGAGAGCGTAGATGGCAGGTGCCATTCCCAGCGCCAAGGCCCAGCGCCAGCCGCTAGGCGACGCCCCGACTACAAAGGTGCCAATGAGCGCTGCGAGCACCCAGCCCACTGCCCAGAAAGCCTCAAGTATGACCACCATGCGTCCACGCACTTTAAGCGGGGAGAACTCGGAAATGAGCGTTGATGCCACCGGCAGTTCTGCGCCTAAACCGAGGCCGACGATAAAGCGCAGGACAAGGAGCATCGTCAATCCGGTCGAGAGGGCTGATGCGCCGGTGGCCAAACCGTAGACCAGCAGGGTTAGCGCGAATACTTGGCGGCGCCCAATCTTATCGGCAAGCAATCCTCCAAAGGTCGCGCCGAGTGCCATGCCCACGAAGCCGATTGAAGCCAGCCAGGAGGATTCGGTAGGGCTAATGCCCCAGTGGGTTGCCAAAGCTGCCATGACGAAAGAGATGAGTCCAACATCCATGGCATCGAGTGCCCAGCCGATCCCTGAGCCGGCTAACAGCTTCTTGTGTTTCTTAGTAACAGGCAGGCGGTCGAGACGCTCCGCGCGTGAAATGTGGCCTTGGTTTATTGTCCGCATACAAGGGCACTATAGCTTGGTCCAGCTCTGTGTGCTGGGAAAATGCTAGGAAGATTGGAAGTTGCGCAGACGCAGTGAGTTGCTGACAACGAACACGGAGCTAAAGGCCATAGCGATGCCGGCGAAAAGCGGGTTGAGTAGGCCCAAGGCGGCTACCGGGATGAGCAGTACGTTGTAGGCGAAAGCCCAGAAGAGGTTGCCCTTGATGATGCGCAGCGTGCGGCGCGAGAGCCGGATGGCGTCGGCTGCAGAGCGCAGATCGCTGTTCATCAAGGTGATATCGGATGCTTCAATCGCCACGTCGGTGCCAGCCCCCATGGCTAGGCCGAGGTCTGCCTGGGCAAGGGCTGCTGCGTCGTTGACGCCGTCACCCACCATGGCAACGGTCTTTCCCTCCTCCTGCAGGTGCCTGATTACCGCCACCTTGTCGGACGGCAGCACGCCTGCGGTCACGTCCGCGTTGGCGATGCCCACGGCCTTGGCGACGGCGCGCGCTGCTCCTTCGTTGTCACCGGTTAGAAGATGTGGGGCAAGGCCGAGTTCGCGGAGCTTGGCGACGGCCGCGGCAGACGTCGGCTTCACCGTATCGCGAACATCGATGATTCCAGCGAGCGTATCGTCCACGTAGACGGCGACCGGGGTTGCGCCCTCGGCCTCCGCGGCCTGGAAGGTGGCGGCGAGCTCGCCGCGTGCTGCTTGCTCACCCTTTATGCGTCCGACGCGCACGCGGTGTCCGTCTATTGTGCCCTCGACGCCTTGGCCTGCCACGGAATGGAAATCGCTTGCGGGCTCAATGCGGCCTGCCTGCGGCAGATCTTGGGCTGCTGAAACGATGGCCTTGGCAATCGGATGCTCAGAACCTGCTTCCACCGCGGCGGCGAGCAGGAGAAGCCTGCCTTCTGCTGTAGAGCCTCCCATTTGCTGCGCGAGATGTACATGTGCGACGGTCATTTTTCCCTCGGTGACGGTGCCGGTCTTGTCCATGACGATGGTGTCTACCTTCTTGGTGGACTCGAGGACCTCAGGGCCTTTGATGAGAAGCCCCAGCTGCGCGCCGCGGCCAGTGCCCACCAAAATGGCAGTCGGAGTTGCAAGGCCCATTGCGCAGGGGCAGGCGATGATAAGTACAGCGACCGCAGCGATGAAGGCTGGTGCGACGCCGCCCCCAAAGACCAAGTGCGCGAGCAGCGTTAGGACGGCAATGGTGATGACCACGGGCACGAAGACCTGCGCAATCTTGTCCACCAGGCGCTGGACTGGGGCCTTGGAAGCCTGGGCGTCGGTGACCAGCTTGGCCATTTGTGCGAGTGTGGTATCCGCGCCGACCTTGGTGGCGCGGACTTCTAAGCGGCCGGCGGAGTTCAACGTGGCGCCGGTAACGCGGTCACCCGCCTTGACTTCCACGGGCATCGACTCGCCTGTCAGCATGGACTCGTCCACGGCGGAGGCGCCGGCTTCCACGACGCCATCGGTGGCGATCTTCTCGCCAGGACGAACGACGAATACGTCTCCTACCTGGAGCTGTGCGATGGACACGCGTTTTTCCGCGCCGTCGACAAGCAGCGTAGCGTCTTTGGCGCCCATCCCCAGAAGCGTGCGCAGCGCCTCCGAGGATTGGCCCTTGGCTTTGACCTCAAACCAACGGCCCAATAGCAAGAATGTGATGACCATGCCCACCGATTCCAGATAGATGTGATCCATCTGTGCGTGGTTGGACATCAGCTCCATGTGCATCTTCATCCCAGGCTGGCCGGCGGTGCCGAAGAACATGGCATACAGCGACCAAAAATAGGCCGCGGTGGTTCCCATGGAAATCAGCGTGTCCATGGTGAAGGAGCCGTGACGCAGATTTACCCACGTCGCCTTGTGGAAAGGTGCGCCGCCGAAGATATAGACGATGGTCGCCAGAATTGCGGCCGCCCATTGCCAGTTGTCGAACTGCAGGCTGGGCAGCATGGAAACCAGCATTATCGGCGTGGAAAGCGCGGCTGAGATGAGGGTGCGGCGCAGTAGATCACGGGACTCCTGGGTGCGCGCTGCCGCGGCGGGATCTGCGTCATCCTCGGGGCCTTCCGCATCGGAAGAATCATCGCCCATAGTGAAAGCGTCGTAGCCGGCGCCGCGAACTACCTCAATGAGGGATTCGGGGTTTGCAGTGGCCGGGTCGTACTCAATGGCGGCGGTCTCGGTGGCGAAGTTGACGTTGGCCGTTACTCCGTCGACCTTGTTGAGCTTGCGCTGCACGCGCGACGAGCACGAGGTGCACGTCATGCCGGAAACGCCAAGATCTAGGTGGGCGAGATTAGTCATGGTTTTAAGAGGGAAGAGTGAATCAGGAAGGGGAAGAGTGAATTAGGCCTTGAGCTTGTAGCCTGCCTCTGCAACGGCGGCGACAACCTGCTCGTCGGTGAAGCCCTCGCCCTCGACGGTGACGGCGCCGGTGGTGTGGTCTGCGCTAACGGCGCTGACGCCGGCGATTTCGCCGACCTCTTCACGTACCGACATTTCGCAGTGTCCGCAGGTCATGCCCTCTACGGTGTAGTTCTTTACGCTCATTGTCTTTCCTTTCTTTGGGTACAACCTGACCGTATACCCCCAGGGGGTATATTGCAATAGTGCGCTAAGGAATAACACTCAGTCATGTACCGTTGATAGGAAAGACCCCGAAAAACAGGAGAGATTTATATGGCAACCATCGACGTAACCGAAGAGACCTTTGAGCAGACCGTGTCCGGTGAGGGCATTACTCTCGTAGACGCTTGGGCTGATTGGTGCGGCCCGTGCAAGCGCTTCGCGCCGGTATTCGAGAAGGCTTCCGAGGAGCACCCAGACGCAACCTTCGCCAAGCTCGACACCGAGGCAAACCAGGGCCTTTCCGCAGCGCTGCAGATCCAGTCCATTCCTACCCTGATGATCTTCCGTGACGGGATCCTGGTCTTCCGTGAGGCGGGTGCATTGCCACCAGCAGCCCTCGAGGATGTGATCAAGCAGGTTAAGGGGCTTGACATGGAGGACGTCCGTCGTCAGGTTGAAGAGCAGAACGCACAAAGCGAGAGCTAGGAAGGCAGCGGGTTCGGCGCATAGCGCTTCATCCCCCACCTTCAAGCTCTTTTCTCGGACGTTTTCTAGCTAGTCCGGCTAAACTCGCTAGAAAACGTCCTTTTTATTGGGACCTTCCCTTATTTCCACACGCAAGGAGTTAGTTCAATGGCGAATCCATTCAGCAAAGGCTGGAAGTACGTAATGGCCTCTTTCGATCAGAAGATCGATGAGAACGCCGACCCCAAGGTGCAAATTCAGCAGGCTGTGGACGCCGCCAAGGAACAACACCGCAAGATCTCCGAGCATGCGGCGGAAATCATCGGTCACAAGAACCAGCTCGAGCTGCAGATCAACCGCCTGCTCAAGCAGCAGGAGGATTACCAAAACCAGACGCGCCGCGCCCTCGAGCTAGCAGATAAGGCGGATGACCCACAGGCTGCTTCCGAGTACAACCAGGCTGCCGAGGTCGTAGCCTCTCAGCTGGTTGCTGTGGAACATGAGCTGGAGAACGTAAAGACTCAACACGCCGCTGCCATTCAGGCTGCAGAGCAGGCTAAGGCTCAGCAGCAGCAGTCCGAGGCACGCCTGAAGGAGCAGCTGGCACAGGTCGACGAGCTCATGGCGCAGGCTGATCAGGCCGCGATGCAGGAGCAAAACTCCAAGGTCGCGCAGTCCATGGACGAACTGCAGGCGGATGACTCCGTGCCTACGCTAGATTCTGTGCGCGCAAAGATTGAAAAGCGCTATACCGATGCACTGGGTGCGCAAGAGCTGCACCAGGCTTCCGGTGGCAGCCGTATTCAGGAAATCACCGCGGCCGGCAATGACATGAAGGCAACCTCCCGTCTGGAGGAGATCCGTGCCGAGATGGCTAAGCAGAAAGAGCTGGGTTCCGGTGAGCAGAAGTAGCCACTAAGGCTTTTAAGGCAGAAATAGAAAAAAGAGGCGGCCACCTCCTTCTTTCCTCAACGCTGAGGGAGCTGAAGGGGGTGGCCGCCTCCTTTTTTAGGTGAGGAGGTTAGCTTTCCTCGCGGCGGATGGCGATGAGGACGCCACGAATGCCGGAGTGGAAGCCATCGCGCAGATTGACGCGTTGGGATTCGCTCAGCGTGTACTCGTGCAGAGTTTCACAGGCAAACTGCAGCAGCGGGCGGTCGATCTCCGGCGGCAGGCCGCCGCCCGAGAGTAGGTGTGCTTGGTCGCGTTGCTCGGCGTTGGCGGCATTCTCGAACCACCAGGAGGCGTATTGCTGGCCGACGTCGAATGGCGACTGGAAGCCGGCAGAGGTCCAGACCTCCTCGGGTAGCGGCACGTACTTGGAACGCAGCTTGCGGCGCGGTGCCATCATGGACGGCTTCGGTGCAGCTGGCTTCGGAGTCTCGGCTGCGCTTTGCGTTTCGTCGGTGGAATCTGTAGACGGGGTCTGCGGTGCCTGCGTGTTCGCGGCCGCAGGCTTGGTCTCGGCAGTTTCACCCGAGCCCGTTGTGGTGGCCGTCTGTGGCGCGAGGTCGGCAGGGGAGGGGCTGGGCTTCGGTGCTGAGGTAAACGCTGCTTCTGCCTCGGAAGGCTCGCACTCGTCCTCTACTTGAGGCACCTGCGGCAGCTCTTCGTCGCTGTTGTGAGGCTCGCGGATGGTGGGCGGCAGTGGGCCTTCCAGAACCTGCAGCTCCATTGCATCGGCGAAATCTTCGCGCGGATCGAGGATGGTCGTGGTGTCACAAGCGTGGCGCAGTGCGGAGGACATGGAGTCCCAGCCAAAGCCGTAGAGGTGCACGCGCACGCCCGCGTTTACGGCTTCTTGTACGCCCGGGATCATGTCGGCGTCACCGGAAACCAAAACAAAGTCGGTGACTTGCTGCTTCATTGCAGCGAGAATCATGTCGGCAACGAGGCGGGTATCGACTGCCTTTTGGGTGCGGCGCTCGCCCCACTCGATGAGCTGGCCGGTGCGAAGCTGCACGCCATCACAGGTGCGCAGTGCGCGCTGGTAGCGGTGTGGGCCAGTGTCTGGGATTCCGTCGTACCAGTACTGGCGGTGAATGCGGTTTCCGAGCTGGTTCTCCACCATGGAACCGAGATTATTTACGACCTCTGGGAGGTCAATTTCTAGTTGCGCGCGAGCTCCGGTTTCCCATGAGTTATAAAAGCTCGCAAGCAGGTAAGACGTGTCAACGAAGACAAGTGTTCGTTCAAGCATGGCTCCTAAGTTCCGTTCCTAATAGTTCTAAATAAATTTGCTTTGGTTTCCAGTGTGCCCCATTAGTCACTAAACGTCGATGCCTTGGGGGGAATTGGCAGGTCAGACGGTCTAGAAAAGTTTTGCTCTTGCGTAAACCTAAAATCGGAGGTACTTGTTTAGTTAGTTAGTTGAGTGACTAACCAGTTGAGCAAGCGAGGAGGTGCAGGCGTACATGGATAACTCGACGCAGCCGTTGTTCAGACAGATCGCCGCGCTAATTGAGGACTCCATCGTGGAAGGTGGCCTGGAAGAAGGAGCGCAGGCGCCTTCGACGAATGAGCTAGCCGCCTTCCACAACATCAATCCCGCCACGGCACGAAAGGGGATTACTTTGTTGACCGAACTCGGAATTCTAGAAAAACGCCGCGGCATCGGCATGTTCGTGGCGGCCGGCGCTACCGAGAAAATCCGCCAGCGGCGCCGCAATGACTTCGCCGCCGAATACGTCGCCCCCCTCGTCGATGAGGCCGTCCGCCTTGGGTATACGCGCGAGCAATTACAAGAACTTGTCCACCGTGTCGCAGAAAGCAGAGGACTCTACTCATGACCGCACACACCGCGAACGCCGCAAACGCTGCAATCACTGCAAACACCGTTGTAACCGCGCAGGGTGTTTCCAAGTCTTTCTCCCGCAAGACCGTCCTGGACGGCGTCAATATTCAACTAGAGGAAGGCCGCATCTACGGGCTTGTTGGCCGCAACGGCACAGGCAAGTCCACTCTGCTTTCGCTGCTGGCCGGGCAGGCGCGTTACAAGGGAAAAATTGAGGTCTTCGGACAAGCGCCTTTCGATAACGCCGAGGTGATGGATCAGGTGGTCTTCGCTGGCGTGGACACCGCCTACCCGCGTTCCTGGAAGTTTGGCGCGATTGTGAAGGTTGCAGCCCAGCGCTACCCCCACTGGCAGCAGGAGGTGGCGGAGAATCTCATCGAGGTCTTCAACCTCGATCTGAGCACGCGCCATGGCTCGGCTTCCCGCGGCCAGCGTTCCATGCTGGCCATTGTCATTGCTCTCGCGGCGCGTGCACCGTTAACTCTGCTGGATGAGCCTTACCTGGGTCTCGATGCCTATAACCATGAGGCCTTCTATCGTGAGCTCCTCGCTGAGCTGGAGGCCCATCCGCGCACGGTGGTGTTGGCGACCCACGATCTGCACGCGACTTCGCAAGTGGTCGACAGCTACCTAGTGCTGCGCGACGGCGTTGTCCGTACTTTTGATGCCGCTCTGCTTGACGACGCCCTCGTTGAAGTCGCCGTTACCGGGTCCCTACCCGCAGAGCTGAAAGAGGCGGCGCTCGCTAAGGAGACCGTGGGTGGCAATACCCGCGTCATCGTGGAGCGCGGCGTCGCCCAAGGCAAGCCGGTCAACTTGGAAGACGCAGTGAAGCTCGCGATGGGAGGGCTCGATGTTTAAACCCATGTGTAGCCTGTTTTGGCACCACATCACCGACTATTGGTGGCGCTGTCTCGCCGCGGTGGTACTGATTGTAATTTTTGCCTCGGCGCGGTTCTGGACAGACTTCCCCCTAGTTTCGCAGGTTATGTTCTCGTGCTTGGGTCTCAATTTGGCCTTTGCACTCTTGGTCCCTTTTCAGGCATTCAAGGCCTTTGGCTACCGGCGCGCAGATTTCCTGCGTGTGAATATTCCCCTCGCGGTGCTCGTGGTCGCAGCCATTGCTGTGTTCGATATTGGTGTTATCCCACTGTCGCAAGCGCTGGGAATCACCGGGCTAATCGCACTTTTCGTCGTTTGGTATCTATACACGCAAATCCGTGATAAAGATCGTGAGCGCAAGCGCACCGCCGTTAAAGATTCGAAGGGCGCGCGGTGGAAAGTCACGCTGTCCACTGCCGTCATCGTTGGCGGCCTGCTCTTCGCTTGGCAGAAGTTGCTCCCCGGCGTATTCCCTTCAGTGCGGGATCCATTTATTTGGGCAATTCCCATCCTTTTTGGTGCCGTCGGTAGCAGCTGGCTCTTTGGCGACTCCCTTTACATGTGGCAGGCATTCGGGCGCACGCGCCGCTCCTGGCGTCGCCACAACCTAGGCACGGGCTTGCTCGGGCTGGTGTGCGTGCTTGCACTAAGTGGGCTGCTTGCCCCCGCGGATCTCTTCGTGAATGTGGGACTTTATGTCCTGTTCTTTGTGTTGTGCAATGCGACTTTGTGGTTGGTCCTCGTTGGATCGATGGTTGGACCGGGCCTTCTCGGGATTATTCAAGGCTTAGAAATATCGCAGCCTACCGGCGCGATCGTATGTGTAGGCTGCATCGTCCTTGCTTTGCCCGTTCATTACTTTTACCCGCTGTACGCAAATACCCAACGTATCCCGGAGTGGTCGAAATGATTAAAGCCGAAAACCTAGCTATGCAAAATGCTCCGGCGCTGTCTTTCGCGCTTGAAGATAACCTGACCCACGGCTTGGTGGGCCCCAATGGAGTGGGCAAGACGACGCTGCTGCGCATGATCGCAGGCCAGCTCAAGTCGGAGGGGTTGAAAGTCTTTGGGGAGCGTCCCTTTGACAACCAGAAGATCATGGATCGCATCATCCTGATGGGCATCGATAACCCACTTTTCGATGGCTGGAACGTGGACAAGCTCTTCCGCATTGGCAAGGCGCGGTGGAAGACCTGGAACCAGGAGCGGGCTGAAGAACTCGCCGCGCAATTTGCGATCCCGAAGAAGAACTACTCCGGCTTGTCCCGCGGTCAGAAGTCCGCGATGGGCTTTATCTTCGCCGTAGCTTCCGGCTGCGAGTTGATGCTGCTGGATGAGCCTTACCTGGGCCTCGACGTCGATAAGCGTCAGCGCTTTCTTGAGGTCCTCCGGGAGGAACAGGGCAAACGCACGATTGTGGTGTCCACCCATCATCTCGATGAGATTGAGGGCTACCTCGACACGGTGCTTTTGCTTGGCGAAGCCCCCTTGGCTGGTCCCATTGAAAGCCTCGTCGACTGCATCGTGGCGGTGACGGGCCCTGCGGAACAAGTAGATAGGGCGTTGGGGCGCCTGCAGTTGCCGGTGTTGGCCCGCCATTCCTCGGTCCACGCAGAGCGTGTGCTTATCGACGCCCGTCCCAACTTCGCCGAGTGCGTATTCGACCAGGCGGCAGAATTCGGGCTACGCGCGCAGGAAGTCACCCTGGAAGAGGCGGTGCTGGCGCTAGGAGGTGCACAATGAAACTCTTCTTCGGCACGCTCAATTGGAGCAGCTCGTTGGTCACGATATTCCTGCTGTCCGGCTTTTTCCTGCTTCGCGGAATTGAAGACCCGCTGATTACTACATTCGCCCTCGTCGCACTTTGGGCGGCGATTTTTGCGACTGAACCAGACAAGACTAAAGCACAGGCGCTGGGCCTTAGCACTGCGGTTATAACTCGCTATGGGCGAATCGTAGCGGTAATGCCAGCCCTAATTGCTGGTGTCATCAGCATTTATTTGCGATGGTGGTTCGCCCTCGTCATAACGGCGCTAATTCTCGCGTGGAAGCTGACCTGTTGGAAGGCCAAAGCCAAAACCATGACGGTCGAAGACCTCCTAGCGGATACTCCAGGCAATGATAGCTTTGGACACTTCCCAGCAAGCCTTGAAGGTCAGTTGGTCTACCGCCCGTTGGTTCGCGGTTGGTTCATCGGCTGGGTTGTCCTGGGTATCGCAGCGGTGGCGAACGCCTTCATCAGCAGCACATGGCCTGAGAACGGACCGAATATCGGAAACATGCTGATGACAATGGGCATCTTGGCGATGGCAACTGTTGTGCAACACCTAGATTCTTTGGCCAACTTCGTCACGCTTGGCGGCAGCCAAAGTACTTGGGCGCGACATGTCATCATCGCAAGCTTGGTCAGTCCGGCGGCGAGCCTCCTTGGCGTTGGGCTTAGCTGGCTGATTGTGGGTAAACCTATTTGGCTCATTGCAGCATTCGGCTTCCTGGTGCCCGCACTCGTTGTCTCAGTTGAATTGTGTTCGTGGAAGACCGTCTACATGCCGGTGCTGATTGCCGCTGCAACGGCAGCCATCTTCGTGTTGCGAATGAAGGAGATGCTCGACGGGGTGCCAATGATGCTCGCGGCGGCAGTTACGTACGCGCTATGGGCGGTGCTGCTGCCCGCCAACGTGCGCCGCGTGAATCCATACGCCTCAGGCCTTAAAAAATGGCTAGGTATAAAGACCTAAAAAGTTGGGTTTACCAGCGGATTTGTAAAGTTTCAAAGTGGTGTGTAACTTTATGTGAGTCAGCGCGACCGACAGCGCCCCACAGTCACCCAGTGACTGGCTGAAGCGGCGATAGGAAAACAGGCCCTGACAAAAACAAATTTTTTGCTCATAATGAGCCGTCACCATTCAAATGGTGCCTGTTCGTTGTGTGGC